>CAZFER010000101.1:0-17007 GCA_964517495.1 uncultured bacterium
GTGAAGGCGGCCGCACCGTGGGCGCGGGTGTTATCGATAAAATTATTGAGTAGAGGCCATGAATCATGCGTGAACAAGTTATATTAGCATGCCAGGAATGCAAACAACGTAACTATAGTACAACCAAAAACAAGCGCGAGCATCCAGACCGGATGGAAACAAAGAAGTATTGCCGTTTTTGCAGGAAACATACCCCCCATCGCGAGACAAAATAATCATACGTTGACCATGTATGAGGAACGCACGGGTGGCCATTACGGTCACCCGTTTTCATTTTCTGCAGGACAAATCTCAAATTGTCTGTTACACTGTAGAAAGAGGAAAACACCGTCATTTGAAGATCTATGCCCCTTCCAAGATTGGGAGGGATTAAGGGAGGGTTGAATGAATGTTGTGCAAATCCTCTTAACCCCCTCCTAGCCTCCCCCATTGCATTGGGGGAGGAATGGCGAATCAAAATTTATTTAATTTCATATGGCTGACAAAGAAAGTTTAGCGATCAATATAAGTTATGTATGAATAACACAGTTCAAAAAAACGATAAAAAAGGAACCATTCAACTTGATAATCAGGCCATTCTACTAACGGTCTTTATGCCCAGTGGACGGATTCAAGTGTTGGATAAAGTATCCGCGGTTTTATGGGCCATGCACCCTGGGAAATATTCTGGTTCTATCCAAACGGTTACGGAACAAGGAACGCATAATTATCAAATCGGGCAATCGGGAAAGAATGGGATTTTCTTCAATGAAAACTTTTATATGACGCGCAACACGGAGACTGATGACTTTCATGATATTACCCTAAAAGGCACAATGGGAAATGATCCGGATACCCATGTTACTATTCGGTACTTGTTATCCACCACATTTCCGGTTTTGAACTGCTTTTGCTATGTGGCCGGTCCCAAACTTTCTGATATTTCCAAACTCTCATTCCCAATGGGATTAAATATTCCCCATCGTGAAGGGAACCAAATTTTACTTCCCGAAACATTGCAGGAACTTAAAGTTGATGCCATCAATGAACAGCCGGATGAATTGTGGGAACCGGAAAAGGATAAAGATCATTTTGTGGCAGGAGCACCGTTTTTTGTGATGATTCGCCGTGGGCAGGGAACCAAAGCCGCAGGTTGTATTGGTTATATGCAACATCCACTTTCGACATTAGAAATTACAAATGGTTCGCAAGGCCGGGTTGCCACTCCTGTATCCACTGAACCTGATAAAACGGGTATAAGTGTTGATCAACCCTATCACTTTCGCTATCAATTTATACCATCCGATGATCCCAAAGCTATTTCTTGGTTGTATCGAGAGCAACTTATGCATAACATGGATCGTATAGTATTATAAAAGAAACTTGATTGACGAGGATGCTATGGCAGAACCAATCACTGCAACCACCCCGGAAACACAAGCAGAACAAAAATCGCTGCTTGATCCTGCATTTTTGCGCCATTTGGAACAATTAGGGCTTATTTCCAAAAAAACATTTATGGGACGTATGAAGGGGGAGCGGCGATCAAAAAAGCGGGGTGTTTCGATAGAATTCGCGGACTATCGGGATTATTCCAAAGGCGATGATCTGCGATTTCTTGATTGGAATATATATGGACGATTGGATCGTCTCTTCACCAAACTTTTCCATGAAGAGGAAGATCTCTATCTGTATGTGGTGCTTGATACCAGTGCTTCCATGGATTATGGGAATCCAAACAAAGCATGGTTTGCCAAGCGGGCAGCGGCAGCCCTTTCATATATTTCTCTGTCGGGGATGGATCGTGTTTGCCTTGTCGGTTTTAACCAGGATCAATACCAATGGATTCAGCCAACTCGTGGAAAGGGAAACATCTGGCGCATTGTCAGTTTTCTGGAGGATATTCGACCCACAGGGGAAACAACCCTTACAGAAGGATGCCGCCGCTTTGCGTTGCAGCAAAACCGGGGTGGGGTGGTTATTCTGTTATCCGATTTGTTTGATCCCAATGGATATGAGGATGCGTTCAAACATCTATTGCAGCGCAATAATGAACTTTATGTGTTTCAAACCCTTGCACCGGAAGAAGCGCGTCCGGATATGATTGGTGCCTTGCGGCTGTTGGATGTGGAAACCAGTGAGCAGGTTGAAATTACGGTGACTGAAGAATTGTTGAATGTATATGAACGCCGCTTGAAAGCGTTTCAATCTCAGATTAAAAATACGTGTATACGTTATGGAATTCATTATTCACCCATTATAACGGATGAACCGCTGGAACGTCTTCTGGCAGATTCATTTCGACGCATGGGATTAATTGAATAGAAGCAGGAAAATACCATGAACTTTTTAGCTCCGCTTGGTTTACTGTTTGCACTGTTTCTACCAGCCGTTATCCTTCTGTATCTTTTGAAGTTGAAGCGGATGGATATTAATATTTCCAGCACGTTGCTTTGGCGGCAAAGTGTGGAGGATTTGAAAGCGAATACACCGTTTCAAAAACTGAAACGGAATCTTCTGCTTTTTTTGCAACTCCTCATTATTGCTCTTTTGACGTTGGCGGTTGCCCGGCCAGTGTTGGAATTAGGTGGGCTAAAGGGCCAAAGTTTTATTGTGTTGATTGACAATTCCGCCAGTATGGGGGCCAGCGATGTTGAACCAAACCGCTTGGAAAATGCCAAGCGTAAGGCGATTGATTTGGTTAATGATATGAGCATGGGTGACCGGATGATGGTGGTTTCGTTTTCTGATGGCGCCCAGGTGCTTTGCCCCTTTGAGCAGGATAAGGGAACATTAAGGAGTGTGATTCAATCAATTGAAGTCACTGACACACGAACCGGTATTGAAGAAGCGTTGCGGATTGCCAAGACGGCTGCAGACAAAGCGGCTAACCCTGAACTGATAATCTTTTCTGATGGCCAATTCATCATCCCAGCCCAATCCCCTTTAGCCCGTTTGAATACACGTTACGTTCCGATAGGTCTAAATTCGGATAATCTTGGTATTACGGATTTTGTGATTCGTAAAGATTTTGCCTTGGAGCAAAATTATCAACTGCTGGTGGGGATTCAAAATTTTTCTAGCGAAGAAAAGACCGCTTACCTGGAATTATATGGTGAGGGTTATGTTCTTCACCCGGAAGAGGGTGAAGAGAATGGAGAAACAGAAACCATTGAAGAAGAATCGAACGAGGAAGAAGCCCATCTTGAACGGCGATTGATGGATGCCCGGCAATTTACTTTAGAACCACGAACGGCCAATACCATTATTTTCAAGGATGAAGGCTATTTCCCTGAAAAAATCGAAGTGGTTCTGGACAGTGATGATGCATTGGAAACGGATAATCATGCCTGGGCGATCATTCCACGTGAGGATACCATCAACATATTGTTGGTTACCAATGGCAATGCCTATCTTCAGCAGGTATTCAACCTTGATCCTCGGGTTCAGTTAACTCAAACCACTCCGGGAGGTGCGGTTGCCCAAGATCAATATGATATTATTGTTTTCGATTCCCACGCTCCTCCCGCATTGATCGAGGGCAATTATGTTTTTATTAATGCTCTGCCTCCTCTTCCAGAATGGTCTGCAGGTGAGGAGATCGAAAATCCCATGTTGGTGGATTGGGATCGTTTTCATCCCATTACACGGCACTTAAATCTTGATAATTTATCCATATCCAAATGCCGTAATATAGGAACACCGCCCTGGATCGAAGTGATTGTGGAATCACGTCAAACGCCGTTACTTGCCGCGTTTCAGCAGGAAAATGTGAAAGGATTGGTAACAGCATTCGATATTTATGATTCCAACTGGCCGATGCTGGTTTCATTTCCCATATTCTTCACTAATTCGATTGATTGGTTTGTAACGGAACATGGGCCATCCTCTTTAATGAAACGCACAGGAGATATTCTTACTCTGGAAGCGACTGAACAAAGCAGTAAGAAAATAGAAATAGTCCCACCACCCCCCCTTAAACCGACAAAACTGACTTTTCAGGATAATGCGCCTGTCTTTTTTGGAGGAACGACCAAGACCGGTATTTATCAATTCACCATCGATGATGAAGTCCACAAACAATATGCGATCAACCTGCTTTCCAGCGAAGAATCACAAATTGAACCAAAGGGCAGCCTGAAGGTAGAGGAAACCCAGGAGATCGAAGGAGAGATCACCGCGGTTGAATCGAACCAGGAGATCTGGCGCTGGCTTGCGGTTTTGGGCTTACTGGTTTTAATTTTTGAGTGGTATGTTTATGTAAAACGCGCTCGCTATGCGTTTTAAGTCTATATACATTCCTAATTCAATCTCAATTTTTGTATCATATCCTGACCGATAACGTGTCTCTCTATTTCTTCCTTGATAAAATGGGGGAGAAACAGAGGGGTATGGACCGTCCACCCCTTATCATTACCAGCCACTCTTCTTCCTCCGTATAAACAATGCCTTCGCGTACTGCCGTAAATCACTCACGATATCATACTCATCCACGATTTCTTTTCCAACGATCTCTTCGATGATATCCTCAAGGGTAACGATACCGGTGAAAATCCCGTATTCATCGACGACGACGCGAATGGGTTCGCGGGTTTCGGCCAATTGGACGAAGAGTTTATCAAGGGGCATGGAATTAGGCACCACTTCGATGGGGCGGAGAAGTTCTTTTAGGGTGACACTTGAATCACCATCCAACAATTTACGCAGCACATCGCGTTGGGTGACATAGCCGATAATGATATCGGGATCTGATTTTGAATAGAGGGGGATACGGGTATGATTCCAGTCACAGATCGAGTCGCGCAAATCGCCAATACAGGTATCCTCCGCCAGTTTAAAGACAACCGTCCGCGGGGTGAGGACATCGATAACTCTGTGCCGGTCCAACAAGATTATGTTGCGGATTACCGAGTGTTCGAGGGTATCCAACGCCCCTTCCTGGCTGCCGATCTTGGCCATGGAGAGAATCTCATGGGTTGAAATACTGGGTTCCTTGGAGACGCCTTTAATCATTCTGGCAAACCAATTGGTGGTTAAGATCAGAGGGTAAAAGATGGTGATCAGCCATGATAAGGGGTTGGCGATCAACAGAGATACCCGCTTGCAAAAAACGGCGCCCAATTGTTTGGGGATAATCTCGCTTAAATAAAGAATCAGAAACGTGAACAGGATGGAAAACCACATCAGAGCCTGGTTGCCATAAATCTTGTCCACCAACGCACCGGAAATCGTTGCTCCTACAGTATGAGAAATCGTGTTCAGAATCAAAATGGCGGATATCGGCGCACCCACGTCCAGTTTGAATCCCAACAGCCGTTTGCCGGAACGCATTTGCTGGTCCGCGGTGGATTGGGCGTAACTCAACGGCACGGTCAACAAGGCTGCTTCCATTAGTGAACAGATAAACGATATTCCCAAAGAAAGCATTATGACAAAAATCAAGAGACTAAACATTCTCCACATCCTCGCTTGTTTAAAGTTCAATTAATCTTAGAGGGGAGAGGTGAAAAATGGAATGAGTGGGATAAGGCGAAGTTTGTCTCAAAACGGGGTTGACACATAGGTCAACCCCTTCATGGGGTAGGGGCGAACCTATGTGTTCGCCCTATGCAACTCTATCTTATTAATCGTTCCGATTGTCAGACCGATACAAAATCTCTTCGTTTAATCCGCTATCCAATTCAACCGGTGTTTTCGCTTGGCTCAGGTCATTGCCAACCAAACTAATTCGTTCGGATTTTCCCTCGACTTTTAAAAATGTTTTTGTATCGTGATGGGCACGACACCCTTGGATAAAGGCATCCTTTACGCCCCGGAATAAAATGGCGGGAAGCGATGGAGGGACGCTCTGACATGCCAGTTTGTAGAGAGAAAGATTTTTAACATCGTCAAACATCATGGCAGGGCGCTCATCGGCTTTTTCCCATGCCAGGCTTATGTTATCAAAGGTCAGGTTGTCAACATGGCGGCAGAAAAAACCGTAGGCAGGCAGCACACCGAACATTGTACTTTCGGGGTAACCTGTTTCTTTCTCAGGAATATCTCTTTGTGCATTCTCTTTGGTTCCCCCTCCATCGAATCGCAAGTGGATGTTGCTGAGATTCACATTTTCTACGGGGTGTCCTGGCAAACCGGTGATAGAGCAACCAATGTTGGATGCACCTGTGGCCACAATATTGTTCAGGGTGATATTGCGCATGGTTCCCACACCGGGTTTAGGTCCATCTTTTTTGAAGGGACGGGCGCGATTACCTAACCGTAAAAAGATTGGGGTGGTGATGCCCGTCATGGTCATGTTGGAGATAGCAATACGATCCATGATACCCCCATCAACAATCTCAAGGGCGATCCCCGCCAGTCCACGTTGTTCGCCATAGATACTTTTAGAACCGCCGGGCGGGCGGATGGTGCAGTTGGATACGCTGATGTTTTTAAAACCGCCATTTGATTCAGTCCCCATTTTAAAGGCGTTGCAATGGCTACTTAAAATGCAGTTGGTGATGGTGATGTTTTCGCTAGGGCGGTCCAGGGTACTCTTCAAGCACAAGGCATCATCATCGGAATCAAAAACACAATCAGAAACGGTAACATACCGGCAACCATCGAGATCCAAACCATCATTGTTGTATGTAACATGATTAAAAACAGAGACACCGCGAATAGTGATATAATCACAAGCGAGGTAATGCTGCATCCACATGGCAGAATTTTTAAGATGGATATCTTCAATGAGAATCCGTTTACATCCCACCAGACGAATAAGATAGGGACGATCGCCATAACCTCGCCAGTCAAAAGCAGCCCCATTGCCGTCGATGGTGCCGCGTCCACGAATGCCAATGTTTTCAAGGTTTTCCCCCGCGATCAAACTTTGAGAGACATAGTTATCGGTATACGAACGTATAGATGGAATGTTTTGAGGGTAATCGGCTTTATTTTCACTTCCCAACAATACCGCACCGGCGGAAATATGCAGAGTGACATTATTTTTCAGGTAGATGGTCCCACTCAAATAACGTCCGGCTGGAAAATAAACCACGCCACCACCATGCTTATTGGCTGAATCAATCGCTTTTTGAATGGCTTTGGTTTCCATTGTGCGACCGTCACCAGTGGCGCCAAAATCTTTAATGGAGTAATGGCTCTCCAGACTGTAACCCGTTGTGGCAAGCGTTAAAAGCAGAACTAGAATGTTGAATAGGCGTATGATGGATTGCATGAGATTCCCTCCAGATGTGATTAAACTAGTTGTTTGGCTTTCGGCGATCATCGATTTTAACATCCGCTTCGATCGTATTACCCTCCAACCTGACCGGGCCTACTTTTTCTTCGATAAGAATCCCGACGGTTTGGGTGCGTTGGTCTTTGTCGCGCGTATCTCGAATGATGTTATTAACCAATACGGTATCGTTGGTTTCACCGCGAATGCGGATACCGGCGGTGCCTTTTTCACGACCGTTATTTTCGATAAGGTTATCTTCCAGCCGGTTGCGGTGGCCAGCCATGCCCAGGGTTTCGTTGCGGAAAAAGACACCGTTTCGATGATTTTCTCGCACAGTGTTACGGCGCAGCAGGTTATCGGAATCCTTATGGCCGATGGAAATGCCAAAGCGTCCATTGTTTTCCAATAGGTTATCTTCAAACAATCCACGTCGTACGCGCCAGCATAAAAAGAGGCCGTCGTTTCCGTTTTCTCGAGCGATGCAGTCACGTATCACCGGACGTTGAGAACCGCTGCCCGGATGTAGGCCTAAATTCGTGTTTCCTTCGCTTACACAATTCAACACTTTGACGTCATTGGATTGTTGAAAACTGATACCATCACCATTGTAATTGCGGATCGTACAATTTTTGATAACGGTTCCGAAACCGCGATAAAGAAATATTCCCGCTCCACGGCAGCCATTCAATTCTGTATTGTTCTGTTTATTGCCTTCGATGGTGAGGTTTTCCACACAAGCACCTTGGAGATGGTAGCCGCTGACCACCGGGAAGACGGTGGCGGCGGTGGCTTTTCGATGGATCATACAATCGGCATTCAGGGGCTTATTGATGGCAAATGTATTTTTACCTCGTTGACCGGTAATGCGGGCAACCGTAGTATGAAAACCACCCGCATTAGAATCCCAAATCGCTACACCATACCCTACTTTGAATCTCTCGGGATTGGTGACAGTAATCTGCTCCTCACCAAAATCACCATCAATTGCAAGAGGCGAAATAGCACCATCGGCTTTGCGTAAAATGGTAGTATCCCCCTGTCCGCGGACCGTCACATTTGAACGCAGGTGTAGTGAATCATGCATAATATATTCACCAGCACCGATTTCCACCGTTCCACCGCCAAGGCTTGCAATGTAATCCACGGCAGCCTGTAAGACACGGTTGTCGTTTCCAATCAGGTCAGCATCCGATTGGCCAACGGTGATGTGAGGTAACACATCCATTTCAGCATGCATGGCATGTGGCAGCTGCTCTTCATCTGGCTTGGGTGAATAATCAGGTTGATTTTGTGATACAGCAATCAGCTGGCATGTAAGAGCAATAAGTATGGACAAGAAAATGGATCGAAGGTGGAACATTATTAATCCTCCGAGGGGTTAGAATTAGATTGCCAATACATTACAAAATTTCATGCTAAAACGATACCCTTCGGGTATTAAAAAAGGTGGGTAAGAGTACCCACCTTTTTGAACTGAAGTGTTAGTTTGTTGGATTTGGATTATAACTTGCCGATGCGCTGTTTCTTTTTGTTGATTTTTTCGTAATATTCCGGCAATTCGGAAGAGGTGGGGGCTGTTTTGGTTTCTTCAGCCGGCCAAGTCATGCCCTTGCGAAAATCGTCCTTTTTCTCAAGCGGCACCAAAAGGCGTTCTTTATCGTAGATGAAATCCTGGCGATTGGTGCTGGCGGCTTCCCAATTGGGGCCGAGAATCACAGCATCTTCGGGGCAGGCTTCCTCACAAAAACCACAGAAAATGCAGCGTAGCATATCGATCTGGTAATGAGAAGCATAGCGTTCACCATGTGATACACAGTTGTCTGGTGTGTTCTCTTTGGCTTCAAGGTAGATGGCGTCAGATGGACAAACCACCCCACAAAGACCGCATCCCACACAACGTTCCAATCCATCCTCGTGCCGTTGGAGCTTGTGAATCCCCCGAAAGCGTGGGGATTGATGACGCTTTTGATTGGGATAGTTAAACGTAACCGGCTTGCGAAACAGGTGCTTAAGGGTCATTAACATCCCCTTTCCTATCGCACCAGCCACGTGTAAAGATCGTTTCCACCCCAACGACTTGATCTGTTGGACGGAAAGATGAACTTTCACACTTTTTTGCCTCGGTTGAGACGGTAGTTGTTTAAAATGTTCTTCAGTCATATTTTCACCTTATCCTCATCATCTGTGGATAGTTAGTTTCAATTTTAACTTGGAAACCCGGGTGTGCAACGTTTTATCCATCCTGATCAGTTATTTTATAAATTTTATCATCTAAATAGAATTAAAGCGCGGAGCAATAATGCCGCAGGTGAGGTGATTTGGAGATGCGGCATTTTTGCGCTCCGCAGGTTTGTAAAGTATATGCTTTGCTTTTGTTAAGATCAATAAATATAATGATTTAAGTTATAGTTTATTGACTAAAAAATATCGACAAATTTTGTGCATGAAAATTGCGAGTAATTTAGTCGAGTTTATAATCTTCTTTTGATTGGTCGACGAGTAAAAATGAAGTGTGACTTAATGAAAAACGATCCTAAATATTTTCTTATCGTAACTCTAAACCATAAGAATATATCCTTGCAGCAACTCCCTCAATTTACGATACCATGTGAGGCGATTGAACCCTTATTGCTAAAGTTGGCTGGAAATTCATCTATAACCGAAATTGTCAGTCTTTGCACCTGTAACCGGACCGAATTCTTTGCCACGGTTGAATCCGTAAAAGATGCTGCACATGTTATCGCGGAAGAACTATCAGCGATTACGGGCATCTCGCTGGAGGAATTACGCCCCACTTTGGATGTCATTGTGGATGCAGAAGCCGTTGAGCATTTGTTCAACCTGGTGTCCGGTCTGGAGTCCATGGTTGTGGGAGATGCCCAAATATTGGGGCAAGTAAAAGCGGCATATAACCAATCGAACCGGTTAGGCATTACCAATAAATCATTGCATACGCTATTTCAGAAGGCTTTTTCGATTGCAAAACGGGTTCGAAACGAAACAGGTTTGGGTAAAGGCCGTCTATCGATATCCGCTCTGGCTGTTGAATCAGCACTTGAGGAAGTGGGTTCTTTGCATTCCTCGGTGGTGTCGGTATTGGGTGCGGGCAAAATGGGCGCCCTGGCAGCACGTTATTTAAAGAAAGCGGGTGTCAAAGAACTACGAATTGCTAACCGCAGCCCTGAAAAAAGCATTGCCTTGGCCAATGAGGTCAGTGGAATTGCCTACGGCCTTGATGAATTGGACCGGATTTTGGTGGAATCAGATATTGTCATTTGCGCGACAGCATCGCAGGAGCCACAAATTACCAAAGCCATGATGGAATTCGCGACACAAAGCCAGGCAAAACAACGAATCCTGATCGACATTGCCCTTCCACCTGACGTTGATGAGGCCGTGAAAGAGGTTGAAGGTGTTACCTTGATCAACCTAGAGGCCTTAAGGCAACAAGCTCAACAAAATCAGGAACAACGCAGCGAACAATATGAGCGTGCAAAAGAAATCGTGGATGAAGAACTAGACCGAATTGGCCCCTGGCCCATGCCATTGCATATTGATTCGCTGGCGGCTCAGTTGGGACGCTACGCGGATGAAATTTATAAAAGCGAATTAGAATCGCTTTTTGAAGCCCTTCCTGATCTTACATCGAGACAAAAAGAAGTAATCGAATCAAAAATGAAACGGATATCGGATCGAATCATTCTTATGCCACGGCGTAACCTGCGTCAATCACAAGCCACGCGTTCCTGCCCCAATGCCTATACATGCCTATCCGAATTATTTGATTTGGAAACCGGGGCACGATCCAATCCATTGGTGGAATCCACAAACCCGATGAAAGATTAAAGAACAATGGCAAACACAACGGTTTCAGAAACAGCACCCACGCCGTGTACCCAAAAAGAACGCTTTATCGGTGCAATTAACCACTCACCTATCGATCGCCGTCCAGTCTGGCTAATGCGCCAGGCAGGTCGCTATATGCCTGAATATCAGGCGGTTAAAGAAAAATACTCCTTTCAAGAAATGTGCCGTCTCCCTAAAGTGGCAGCCGATGTATCAATGCAACCCTTTGATATTTTAGGTGTTGACGCCGTGATCGTGTTTAACGATATTTTGATTCCCTTCGAGCATATGGGATATGAAGTGATCTATGCCGAAGGAGGACCTTCAATTATCCCCCCATTTCGCCATGAAGAGGAATTGAAAGCCATTCACCCGTGCAAATTTGACGAAACTCCTCCTGTGGTTGAATCAATCAAAGAGATTCGCCGGCGGGTTGGGAAAGATGTACCGATTATTGGGTTTGGTGGGGCGCCTTTCACCATGGCAGCCTATTTGGTTGAAAGCAAAATGAGCCGCAACCTTCGCTATATCAAAGAGATGGTCTACGCCCGTCCTGACATTTTAGAGATATTACTGGATAAAATCACTGAAACAGTAATTGCTTATTTAAAAGTGCAGATTGATGCCGGGGCTGATGTCGTGCAGATTTTTGATACATGGGCGGGAACCTTATCCTTAAGTGAATACCGGCGTTTGGCTCTTCCTTATCAAAAGAGAATTGTCGAAGCAATCCAAAGCGAAGATAAACCGGTTATACTTTATGTAAAAGGATCCTCCCCATTTTTGGAAGAGATGAAAGAAAGCGGGGCAGCTGTGCTTAGCGTTGATTGGATCACACCCTTAACCGATGTGGAAAAACGAGTCGGTAATCATGTCACTCTGCAGGGGAATTTGGATCCCACACTCTTATACGCTTCACCGGAGGTTGTTCAACAGCGTGTGCATAACCTGCTGCAGGATTTGGATCGGCCGTCAGGCCACATCGTAAACCTGGGGCACGGCATATTACCTGAAACACCGGTGGAAAACGTTAAAGCATTAGTTGAGGCGGTAAAAGCATGACGAATAAAGCGGCAATCGCAGTCCAATCGATCGACTTGAGCCTGATCGAAAAATATACCCTGCGAGGACCTCGATATACCAGCTATCCGACAGCCCCGATGTGGAGAGAAACCGTCGGGGAAGACCAGTTTTGGAAACATGTGGATATAACCAACCAACCGGGAAATGATTCTCGTCCAATTTCTGTTTATATTCATGTTCCTTTTTGTGCACAGCGTTGTTACTACTGCGCCTGCAATGTCATCATCACCAACCGTGAGGATGTTTGTGATAAATATGTAGACACTGTTTCCCGCGAAGCATCGCTGGTCGCTCCCAAATTGATGCCTGAACGCAAGGTAATTCAATTTCACTTGGGGGGTGGCACTCCAACAACGTTGACTCCATCATCCATGGCGCGTCTTTTCGATAACTACTTCGATCTGTTCAATCTTGATCAGAATTCTGAAAAATCGATTGAAGTTGATTCACGGGTAACCACCAGTGATCACGTTAAGGTTTTAAGTGAGTATGGATTCAATCGTATTTCACTCGGGGTGGAAGATTTCTACGAGGAAACCCAAATCGCCATCAACCGGATGCAGGATGCAGAAGAAACATACCAGTTTGTACTGGAATGCCGCGAACATGGATTTGAAAGCGTAAACATTGATTTGGTGTACGGTTTACCGCATCAAACCCTGAATACCTTTCATCAAACCTTGGATACCATTTTCCGTATCAGCCCCGACCGTATCGCCCTCTATAATTATGCTCATCTACCAGCCAAGGTTCCTCATCAACGCAAAATTGACGAGGACTGGCTACCAGATGCGAGTTTACGGGTGGATATTTTTAAAGTGGCTGTTGAACGGTTTATTGAAGAAGGGTATGAATACATTGGGATGGATCACTTCGCCAAACCCATGGATGAATTAACCCTGGCCCAAAAAGAAGGAACTCTTCAACGGAACTTCATGGGATTTACAACGCGCGCGGGCGCTGACTTGTATTCGTTTGGGACATCAGCTATCAGCAACCTGCCAGCCTTGTATACACAGAATGTTAAAAAACTAAAAACCTATAATGATATGGTGGAAAGCGGAAAACTTCCCATCGAGCGTGGAATTGAATTATCACGAGATGATCAAATTCGGCGCTGGGTGATTGGTGAATTGATGTGCAATCTTGGGGTTTCGTATTCCCACTTTCAGCAGCAATGGGGAGAAGATTTTGAATCGTATTTTTCAGAAGAATTGGATCAGCTTCAGCCTTTTATTCGGGATGGTCTGATTAAACCTGATCTGTCGAATGAACTTCGGGTAACCGATATCGGTCAAATCATCATCCGGCCGGTGGCCATGACCTTTGATTGGTATCTTTCCCAGGCACGAAAAAAGAAAAGCACATCCCCTGTGTTTTCCAATACACTCTAAAACTGGTTATATGATATGAAGAACATCTTGGTCATTGGTGCCGGAATTTCCGGGTTGGTATCAGCTTATTGGTTAAAGAAAAAAGGTTATAACGTTACCCTTGTGGAAAAAGAAAAGCGGGCGGGCGGCGTCATCCAAACAATCCATGAGAATGGTTATATGTTTGAATGCGGCCCGAACTCCTTTTTGGACAATGCGCCGGAAACCTTGGAACTTTGTGACTTGCTTAACCTGGATAACGAATTGTTAAAGCAATCGATGCGGGGAAATCCCCGTTATATTTATTTAAACGGGAAACTGAATGAAGTTCCTACTGGTCCTGGTGGTTTGTTCAAGTCTGAATTGTTCCCCAAAAAGGTTAGGCGAAAGTTATACACCGAACCATTTCGACGCAGCAACCGAAATGCCCAGGATGAAAGCCTGGCCGATTTCGTACGCCGCCGCTTGGGGAATGAAATCCTGCAGAACATTGTCACTCCCTTTGTTTCAGGTGTTTATGCAGGTGATCCGGAGAAACTGAGTTTAAGAGGAACTTTTTCCTTTTTATATGATTTGGAACGAAATCACGGCAGTCTTTTTCGCGGGATGCTAGCCCGCATGTTTAAACGGAAAAAGAAAAAGGATGGCCAACCCGAAAAAAAGAAACCACGTGCGAAAAATCTATGCTCGTTCGTCGATGGCCTTCAAGTCTTGCCGGATGCCTTGGCAGAAACACTGTCAGATAGAGTGCATTTCAACACGACCGTCAAGCAAATCCGCCCATGCCAGGAATTTGGATACGACATTACCCTGGAAGGTGAAAACAATGGAACAGAGAGATTCGACGGGATTGTCTTTGCGGTTCCGGCTTATGTTTTACCGTCAATGTTATCTGATTTGTTGCCAAATTCATGTGACTATTGGGCATCCATTCCCTACAATCGATTAAGCGTGGTTTGTTTAAGTTTTAAAAAGGATGAAATCGAACATGACTGTCATGGCTTTGGATTTTTAGTCCCTCGTGGACAGGAAATTCGTATTTTGGGCAGTATTTGGAGTTCGAGCCTTTTCGCTCGCCGGGCACCGGCGGGTGAACGCAGTTTTACAGTATTCATTGGTGGAGGTCTGGATCCCGAGGCATTTGACCTCTCGGATGAGGAATTAATCCAACAAGCGATTACGGATCTAAGTTCCTGCATAGGAATCAACGGCCAACCCACCCAGCAAAGAGTCGTTCGGTGGGAGCGCGCCATTCCACAATATCCAATTGGCCATGTGGAAAAAACGGAAGAGATTAAAAAAGAACAAAATACCATACCGGGCCTCTTTTTCACCGGCAACTACCTGGACGGTGTTTCAGTTAACGATTGTATACGCAATGCCAAATCAACAGCTGACGAGGTTACAGCATTTTTTACCTCTTCAGCGTCCAATAAAGAGGTGACACATGAAAATTGATGTGGTTTTACTAACCTACGGTGAACCGCAACGGCCATCCTTTTTTGATCAGTGGAAGTATTCCAATCGCATTTTATATAAATTAACACGCCGGGTGGCTCCCATTCCCAAATTTGCAGTCCCCCTATTCGGTGCCTACCGGGGTTGTTTACGCATGAAGGATTGGAAGTCCAATGATTATCAATCCCCATTGGAACCGATTACCCACCGTCAGGCGGAAGCCGTCTTGAAAGAATTAAGAAAAATGGAAGATGAATTTGATTGGCGGGTGCATGTGGCGTATGAATTTCGTGATCCCTCTTTTGAGTCGTTTCTGAATAATCTATTGAAGAATGAGTGCGATCACCTTATATTGGTTCCCATGTATGTACCATATTCATCCTTTACCGGTGAGATTTCGTTGCTTGATTACAATCGTTTCCAGGATAAGCATCAGCAGGCTTTACCCAAAGCAAAATATGTCCTATTTCGCCCCTGTTTAAAAGAATTGGCTCAAACTATGGCGGATTATATCCGCTCGGAGGTCTACAAACGTGGAATAGCGGATCAATTAAGCGAAACTGGATTATTACTGGGGGTTCATGGCACGGTGATTACTCCACCAAAGGGAATTAAAGACACAGGGTATAAAGATTCCATTGATCTTTATAATCATTTAAACACTCTTTTATCAAACGATTTTAAAGCTGTTAATATAGGGTGGTTAAATCACCGATTGGGTGGAGAATGGACATCTCCCACCTTGGAACAGTCAGCAAAACGAATGCTGGAAGAGGGAATCCAGCATTTTGTCTATTTCCCTTATGGATTTGTCGCTGATAATGCGGAAACCCAATTGGAAGGCAAAGCGGTGTTGGGTGATTTGGGGATTGAATCCTATCATCACCTCGATTGCCTCAATGATGATCCGGCTTTTATCCAATTTCTGACGAATCGAATCATTCGCTGTGCCAAAACCGATCTTAAATCGCGTGAGGGAGCGAAAGCAACAGCCGCATAAATGAATAACACGCGCACTTTCAAATTAGGAACACGAGGCAGCCCCTTGGCGCTTTGGCAGGCGGAACGGGTACAGGCGCTGTTGAAAAAAACACGCCCTGAGGTCTCCGTTGAAATTGAGATCATTCATACCTCAGGTGATAAAATCCTGGACAAACCCCTGGTGCAAATCGGTGGGAAAGGCATCTTTACCAAAGAAATCGAAGACGCCTTATTGCGGGAAGATATCGATTTTGCCGTTCACAGTTTTAAGGATTTACCCACTGTCCTTCCGGATGGATTAGAGATTATAGCTATCCCCGAACGGGATAATCCATTTGACGCCCTATTTTCCAAAACCGCGTCCAGTCTCGCGAATCTCCCTAAAAATCCAACCATTGCAACAGGAAGTTTACGCCGAAAATCACAAGTTCTGGCCCTGCGTCCGGATACCACAGTTGTCGATATCCGCGGGAATGTGAATACCCGCTTGCGTAAATATCGGGAATCCGAGTGGGATGGCCTGATCATGGCGATGGCAGGTATCCGTCGGATGGGATGGGAAGATCAAATCGCTGGCCTACTGAATCCAGACGAAATGTTACCCGCACCGGCTCAAGGTGCATTAGCCGTTGAAGCACGCAATGATGACGAGGCAACGTATGCCTTGTTGAATTCCATACACGATAAAGAAACCGCAGCCGGGGTAAAAGCGGAACGCGCCTTTCTGGCCAGTTTGGAAGGTGGTTGCCAGGTTCCTATCGCCGCCTATGCCGAATCAACTGGAGATTCGAAAATCAAATTAACCGGATTAGTGGCATCATTGGATGGGCGTGATTGTATTCGCGAATCGCTTGAAGACATCTCCGAAAAGGCAGAAGAAATAGGGAATACCCTCGCACAACGTGTATATGAAAACGGAGGTCAAAAAATCATCGAGGCGCTGAAAGCCAAAAACAATCCACCATTTTAAAATCAAGGTCAAATTGGAATTGCTCTCGGGATTTTGATGCTCGCGAAGCAAGAGATTTTTGAGTTTTTCTTTGATCTCACGCCGTGTCATCTCCA
>CAZFER010000102.1:0-15792 GCA_964517495.1 uncultured bacterium
GCCTCGCCCTCCCTATTCAACGATCTAACTTGATCTTAACTTAATGACATTGGGGATTGACCTATGTATCAACCTAGTTTTAAGACAATCTCTATCTAAATTATAATGGCCGGTATGCTTTAAACAATGAAATTCAGTCCACACTGGTTTGCAGGTTAAACAGGATAAAAAGCATGGATTTGTTATTCAAACAGGAAGATTGATGCCGCAATAACCGTTGTATACCCCCCTGGTTTATTGATGGCCGATTGGGTTATATTTCGGGATTTCACTATTTTCCCGCTAAGCCGGTAGACTTCTTCTTTTTCATCCCATGACTTATCTTCATCAAATTCAACACCTAAGGTGGTTGCCAGCATAGCGGCTGCCAAGTCTTCTGCATAATCGCCTGCTTCTTTTTTGTTTTGGCCAAAGCCATGATATTCGCTTAAGTAACCGTAATGGTCTTTATCGGCGGGAAGGGCAAGCCCTATTGATGCCACCAGTTGCCTACGTGGTTCGTTGCTGGTTGAACGGGCCATTACCGCATATGTGATTTGACCGGGAACCAACCTGTTAACCCCTGCTTCTTTTGAAATTATCTTGCACCCCGGTGGGAAAATGCTGGATACATAGACCAAATTACACTTATGGATTCCAGCATCCCGTAAAGCCAATTCGAATGATCGGAGTTCCTCTTTGTGAAATCCAACGCCTTTTGTGAAAAACATTTGTGTTGGTACCATTGTCATTGATCAATACTCCAATTAACTATCCATGATTTTGATAAATACGAACCAATGATATGAAATACGTTTATTTTTACGTTAAATAGCCAAAATTGAGGGGGTTATCCCCTCTTCACTCAAAAATTTGATACATTTGAATAGATATGGATTTATGTGCCTTGGAAGGGAAATGGATGAAGTCACTTTTGAATTTAAATCTCCCTTTTCTTCATCAAGGCAAACAATGCTAAATCTTAGTGGGGTTATCTGTCACAAACAAGACGAAGACAATACAGACTTCCATCTTGTTGAAATTAGAGTATAACTACTTCTGTATACAGTCCAATTCAGGATTCTGACCATGAAAAATAATTACGGTCGATTCAAAAAAACTTTTTAATTGCGTGTAGCAGGATTAAAAAAAACTCAATTAACTCAGGTTATTTATAGGGAATAAAAAAGATGGGAAAGAAGAAAAACGATCAACCTGAATCGTATTCTTACTTTTTATGGGAGGTCCCTGATCTTCCCCCTCCGGCTCAAAGATTGGAAACCGCTGTCAAGCAAGTTTTTCGTAAGAAAAACCCTCTTTGTTATTACCAAATGAACGTCTCGTTTTATCCTTACACCTGCTTGAAGAGCACAATCAAAATTGAAAGAGACTTCATTCGGATCCGGGTAAGTGATATTCTTCAAGATGCACCCCAAGAGGTATTGGAAGCATTGATTCATATCCTGTATTACCGGGCGTTTAAATGGTCACCCCCAAAAGAACATATTGATCATTATAATGAGTATGTAGACAGCGTGGATATTGACGCGAAGCATGCCCTGGCGCGGATAAAAAGAACGCGCAAGCAATTAATTGGGCCGGTCGGAAAGTATCACAATTTAAACCGGTCATTCACTTATGTAAATAAAACCTATTTCCAGCATGGGTTGGAAAAACCTAACCTCTCCTGGAGTCCAAATCCCAGCCGTCATCAATTGGGATATCACGATGCTCACTTGAATCTGGTTGTTGTAAGCCGATGGCTTGACCGTAAACATGTACCATCTTTTCTTGTGGATTACATTATGTATCATGAATTGTTACATATCGTTGTCCCTCCACAACGGGTAAATGGTAAGCGTATTGTGCATTCAAAGGAATTTAAAAGGCGTGAACAACAGTTTATGCATTATGAGGAGGCACTTCGCTGGTTAAATCATAAGGGGTTATATTAATCCGAATTCCGCTGAAATCGTAGGATGGGTCACGTTTTTCGACCCATCAATTACTCGATGGGTTAAACAACGCAACCCATCCTACTTGCTGGATTGACTCATAGATCAATCCCTATATATTGAAGGGGCGAACCTATGTGTTCGCCCTATGTTGTGGTACCGCAGACATCAGGATGAGTTTTGATACCGATTACTAATGGGTTTATTGATTAAAAGCGGCAACCGCTTTTTCTTCATCATCAAATGTTTGCAGGATATGGTCAATACGTGTTGCCCTAAACGTCTCCTGAACGCGGCCTTTTAGATGAAGAAACTTCAAATCACCATCGCGTTCACGCAATTCACGGGCAAAAGCCACGAAAACACCAACGGTATAGGATGAAATAATGGTTACTTCGGCCAAATCCAGAATGATTTTTTTACGTGATTGTTTCAATAAATCATGAAATTCCCCCCGCAACCACACGGTATTTTCAAAATCCAGTTCCCCTTGTAATCGAAGAATGGTCACATCACCTCGATCTTCCTTCTGGATAGGTATCATTATTCGGTAACTCCTTTCATGGATAACCGTTCATAATCCATTAGTTCACCTGCTTCTTCAGATGATAAAATCCCTTTGGTTTCGAGCAATTTGATTAATGTGGCTAACATGCAACTATTAGCATACAAAATTTCGCCGGTTTCAAAACGGCCTTTAATTCGTTTGGAAATATCTTCGGGAGTCGATTGATCGTCCAGGGCATTCTCTTGATTGTTTTTTGAATAGGCAGAGGAATGGGGTTGATTGGTATTTGGGGATGCTTCAAAGGCTTGGACCGCTTCGCTTTTCGATGAGTAAATATCAAATATTTCAACAATACGGTTTTGTTTCATGTACTGCAGAACCGCACGTTGTGGTTTAACAATTTTTAAATTGCCGCCTGCCGCACGAATTTCTTTCAGGTTTGACAACAACATGCTGATGGTTTGGCTGCCAATAAAACGAATTGCCTGGACATCCAAAATAATATTGGACACATTTCTAGATAGGGTTTCCTTGATGGCTTTGTTCAGTTGTTGATTACCACGGCTGTCGAGTTCCCCCATCAATTCAAGTATGGCAATGTTTCTAAAGACTTCCGTTGTTATTTTCATTATCAATCCCACATATTGGGAAATTCAATATATACAATGCAGTGTTGATAAAAAAATAGGCTTCTTTTAAATTCTTATACATTTGAATAAAAAGAAGCCCTCATACTTCCGTTTATGAGAACATTATTCCGTTTCTTTCTTTGTTTCGATTTTTTCGCTTTTCTCTGTACTTTCCTCTTCCTCGTCATTGACAGAGGTCAACGATTTTTTAAATTCTTTTATACCAAGTCCCAGTGATTTTCCCATTTCAGGAAGTCGTTTCGCTCCAAATACGAGCATCAATAAGCATAAAATGATAATCCATTCAGTCATTCCGATGTTATACATTTCCCAGCTCCTTTATCTTGGGGAAAGGATTATTGCGCACTCTAGATCATACTCGACGGTTATTAGCTGTCAAGGATTTTGTAGGATATTGTTTCGATTCCCCTCACGCAAGTGAGGAGTTAGAGTATAATACCTAAACTTTTGAAAGATCATATCACACGCTGCTTTTAGTGAATTCAATTTGTGGTTAAACAGAAAATGGAACGTAGCCGGCTGTTAGGCATTGATATTGATTCCCTGACAGGCGATCAGTTTTTACAGCGAATTGATGAATTTGTTCAGTCGGGAACACCTCATCAAATATCCTACCTGAATGCGGATTGCTTAAACAAATGTTGGTCAGACCGCTCCTATCGGGAAGCTGTTATCGCCTCTAATTTGGTCTATGCAGACGGGATGGGAGTGGTGTGGGCATCACGCCTGTTTGGCCATCCTCTGCCGGAACGGTTAAATGCCAACGACCTTTTGCCTGCCTTTTGCCAGCGCGCTGAAGAAAAACATCATCGGATATTTTTACTTGGTGGAGAGGATGGAATCGCTGAAAAAGCGGCAGAGGATTTAAAATCCCGTTATCCTCAGCTTCAAATTGTGGGGTGTCATCATGGTTTCTTTAGCGGTGAGGAAGAAGAAGCCGTCATCGAAGCCATTCGAGAAGCCAAGCCGGATATCCTTATTGTTGGGATGGGGGCTCCTAAACAGGAGCTATGGATACATTCCCATTTAACCCAGCTTGGTATCCCTGTTGTATGGGGAGTGGGGGGATTACTAGATTATTCAGCCAAAGGATTGCGCCGCGCCCCAGTTTGGATGAGAAAAACGGGGGTGGAATGGCTATGGCGGCTATTCCTGGAACCCAAGCGTTTATGGAAACGTTATCTGCTGGGCAATATTCTATTTACATTCCGAGTGGGTTTTTTGGTTATTGCGGATGCGATTATGGCCGGCGTTGCCTGGCTTTCCGCCTATGCCATTCGAGCGTATCTGATTCCCCAATTAACCTTTTTGCCTGAAACATTAAGAAAACCTTTGAACCCCTTCTCTCAATATTTAATTGCCATGCCGGTCATCATCTTTACCTGGATAACCATTTGCGCTTCGTTGGACCTGTATCGGCGGCAATTTTTGCGAACAGCGCTGGAAGAATTAACCGCTATTGTCAAAATGGTGTTTTTGTTTTTGATTTCTTCGATGGCGGTGGCCTTTTTGTTGAAAGGTTTGGATCCAGGCCGATCGGTTTTAATTCTATCCTCGATGCTGGCTTTTGTGTTCATGGTTTGTTCACGGTTGTTTTGGGGCTATATGGAAAAATCCCTTTTTCAGGAAGGCATTGGCCGGGTTCGCGCATTGATTGTAGGTTCCTCAAAACAAGCCGAAGAGCTTATTGTAAGGTTAAAAGAGCAACCTGAGCGAGAATATGAAATATTGGGGATATTGGACAATGAAAAGCCCATCGGAGAAACCATATACGGCCAGCCTATTTTGGGGCCTATTCAGGATTTGCCCTTGTGGGCCAAAACATTGGCTGCTGATGAAATCTTTTTTACCAATCCCAATATGAATAAACCTGATCTTCTCAATCTGGTGGTGGCGTGTGGTGAACAAACCTCTGTCAAGCAGTATAACTTGCTAACAGATATGTTTGGTGTCATTACCGATCAAGCCTTCTTTAATTATAAAGATGATATTCCCTTTAAAGTATTACGGCAGGGAAAATTGTCGACTATTGAACGAGTTCTTAAACGTTTGATGGATATTATCATCTCAGGCACAATGATGATCATTTTTTTACCCATTTTCCCAGTCATATCCGTTCTCATACGTGTCAGTTCACCGGGACCCGCCATTTTTCGCCATAAACGCATCGGAAGAGATGGTATTCCATTTATTATGTATAAGTTCCGCACGATGTATGAGGAAGTGAACGAATATCAGGAAGCGCCGATCAAAAAGGATGATCCGCGGATTATTCCTATCGGCCGCTGGTTGCGCCGAACCAGCCTTGATGAATTACCCCAATTATGGAATGTCTTCAAAGGTGAAATGAGCATGGTTGGGCCGCGGCCTGAAATGCCATTCATTGTCGACAGTTACGAACCCTGGCAGCGCAGGCGCTTGTCTGTTCTCCCTGGCATCACTGGTTTATGGCAGATTAGTGGTCGTAAGGATTTACCTCTGCATTCCAACCTGGAGTATGATTTTTATTACATTCAAAACCAATCCATCATATTGGACATCATCATATTAATGAAAACCATTCCAGTCGTATTGTTTGGCAAAGGAGCTTACTGATAAGAATAGGTGGAGTTAAACATAATTTTCTTAAAAAACCTTGTTTCGATTGGAATATTTTCATTCTTGTGTTACCCTCCTATTAAGAATTAAACTACAGAGTGAACAAAATGATACTTGATAATCTAACTCAATCCGGTGGTACCGGGATCATTAGCGTACTCGTGAGTGCGGGAATTTGGGTTTTCAGCATGTTTATTGTGCTTGCCCATCGTGCAGGGGTTCAACTCCTGGGCGCTGTAATTGCCTTAATTGGTTTAGTTAGCTTATTTTCACTTCAGAGAGTTTTTCTTTCCCTTAGCCTTCTTTTTATCGGCATTTTTGTTCATGGTTGTGGCCGTCTTCTGCTTTACCTTAAACGCCGATAATGCAACAATGCCCTTCCTGACGTTTTAATCAATTTCATCTTAATCAATGAAGGATATGACGATTATGGAGTATTCCCTCATTCTGGATACTTTGCTTTCGGGGCAGGATTTATCAGAAGAAATAGCGGGTGACGCCATCTCATCGGTGATGAGTGGCGAATGGACACCAATTCAAATCAGTGCTTTGTTAACGGCGTTTCGCAGCAAAGGCGAAACCATTGATGAAATTGTTGGGGCGGCCCGTGCCATGATCCAACATGCAGAAACCATCTCATCGAACGCCATTGACATTATAGACACTTGCGGTACCGGTGGTGACCGCAGCGGTTCGTTTAATATATCAACCACCACGGCTCTTATTGTCGCTGGATGTGGTATCCCTGTGGCCAAGCATGGTAATCGTTCCGCCACCAGCCAATGTGGCAGTATTGATTTGCTGGAGAAATTGGGTGTCAACGTCATGATGCCCCCGGAACAGATTGGCCGTTGTCTGGATGAAGTGGGAATGACCGTGCTCTTCGCTCGGGTGGTTCATCCCGCCATGCGATTTGCCGCACCGGTTCGTTCTGAACTGGGTTTTCGTACCATTTTTAACTATCTGGGACCGTTGACCAATCCAATCCGTCCTCATCATCAACTGGTCGGTGTGAGTGATGCGCGATTTCTCAAGACCTATGCGGCCTGCTTGCAGCGTTTGGGAATTCAAAAAGCATGGGTACTGTCAGCATCAGATGGGATGGATGAAATTACCCTGGCAGGCCCGACATCAATCTTTGAAGTGACGCCCAAAAGCATTGAACAAAAAGACATCAATCCAGCCGATTTGGGATTGCATAATACCCAAATGGGCGTATTACGTGGTGGCACCCCGAATGATAATGTGAGAATCACAAAAGATTTGCTGAGTGGAAAAGAAAAAGGACCACGCCGTGACGCCGTCCTGTTAAACGCGGCAGCCGCCTTGAACGTCGCAGGCAAATGTGATTCGCTTCAGCATGGCATCCAAACCGCCGCGGAAAGCATTGATTCAGGCAAAGCAGAAGCGGTGTTGGAACATTTGATTCGCTATTCGAATGAAGGATAGATTTTCTTGAGTAAAGAAATTTTCCTATAAAAGACTATTATTTCTAATTTTAGTGATATTATCGTTCAGAATTTACTGGTTAGGCGATTTTCTTATAATTCGCTCAGAAATATCTTCTAAATGAAAGGAAGCCCAACAGGTTTTTGCTAATTGGTTTCCTGAACGTTTCCAGCATCCGTTAATGATTTTTATACCCTTTTCTTGTAATCTCTCAACAGCAGGAATAAAATCGCTATCGCTTGACAATAATAATCCAATATCGTATGTTTTTTCCCATGCTTGAGACATTAAATCCGTAACAATTTGTGTATCCACCCCTTTTTCAACAGAGCGGGTTATTTTTGTTTGGCATTGTGGACATGTGTTAAATTCGTAGTTACAGTTAATACAGTGTATTGGTTTTGTTTGTGCGCTTCTTTCTCTTATAAAGACTCTATATCCAGGGAACCTATCGAGTATATTACTCAACCATTGTTTTTGTTTAAGCATGTTTGGCTTATCTTTACTTATAGAGGTGTAAACACACGTTTCAAGTAATTGTAAACTATTATTTATTCCTACTTCTTTTAACACTTTTTCTGATTGATTAATCAACTCCCTTGGCAGAATTTTCCAATCAATTTTATCATTCCCTATATATTCATTCCAATTAATTTGGAAATTCCAAAAATCAATAAAAATGCGCACCCTATCCATATTGCAATTCCCCCCCCCCAAAATAAATTCAGGCGATCGGTTAGATCGCCTGGGACTATCATTCGGCATTAAAATCTAATGCCGGGAATAATCTTCACAGCACATTCTCTTATGTACTGTGGGGCAAATTCTTGTTTATATTATATCGACATTATCAACAAAATGTCAAGTGGATTTTACTTTTTTCGCAGTCAAAAACATAAACGAAGCAATATTGCGCGATTAAAACTAATAGAATAACTAAAGTGCTTCCTTATCTATGAGAAAATCAGCCCGGAGAAACTTAATCCTCCGGGCTGATTACATCATTCAATCCACGAACAAACAATCCCGTACTTAAACTTCACTCGGAACCACAAAGGGTTCGCGGTAGTTGCGGGTCAGCAGTTCATTGGCTTCATCGTCATCGATGGCGCGTTCGGTGTTGCGATCGATGTGGAGGGTGCGTTCCACGCGGTAGGCCGCATTGGCCAGGTGGCATAATGCGGAGGAATAGTGGCCTTCTTCCACATCGGCATTAAGGATGCTCTGATCACGATTACGGACAGCATCAATGAAATTGGCAAAGTGATTGCCGCCTTCACTTCCAGACTTACCGGGTTTTCTATTTTTCCCAAGAAATGTCTTATAAGACGAATAACTGGGAATAATCATAATGCCTTCTGAACCCAGGAAGAGGTTCCCGACAATATTGTCGCCGGGGCGATGGGATTCCAACTCGTTGTTGGTGATCCAATGGCGCACTTCAAAGACCAGCATTTTGTTTTCGTCTTTGTATTTGTAACTGCAAACCATGGTGTTGGGGGTTTCCTGGTCGTCATCGAACATGAAATGACCGCCGATGGCTTGAGCCAAATCAGGCAGTTTCACGCCCAATCCCCAACGGGCAACATCCACCTGGTGTACGCCTTGGTTTCCAAAATCGCCATTTCCATAGTCCCAATGCCAATGCCAATTATAGTGAAAGCGGTTTTCCGAAAAACGGCGGTCGGGAGCGGGTCCAAGCCAGGTATTATAATGTACACCCTCGGGTGCTTGTTTCGGATCGGTGTGTCCGATGGTATCGCGCCACTTATAACATGTGCCTTTTGCATAATATACTTCGCCGATATAGCCATCATTCAACAATTGAATGGCTTCCTGAACCGCTTTGCTGCTGCGAATCTGGGTGCCGTGTTGAACCATGCGGTTATATTTGCGCGCGGCTTCAACTAACTTGCGGCCTTCATAGACATTGTGCGACAATGGTTTTTCGACATAAACATCTTTGCCTGCCTGGCATGCCCAAATACCTTGCAGTGAATGCCAGTGGTTGGGAGTCGCAAGGGTAATCACGTCGATGTTGTCATCTGCCAATGCATCCCGGATATCAGTGTATTTCTTCACTTCACGTCCTGTGTCTTCTTTGAAATCCTCGGCACGGTCATTCAGGATACGTTCATCCACGTCGCACATGGCAACCACTTCAACACCATTTAAACCTTCAAAACCACCGATGTGGCTTCTTCCACGGCCTCGTGTTCCAACCACGCAAACCCGGATGGTATCGTTGGCGCCCCATGCGGATGTTTTCACCATCGCACTCAGCCCAATGGCGGAGCCTGCCGTGGTTTTTAAAAAGTTTCTACGATTTTTCTTTTCCATAACATTTACCCCATCTTTATCTTTCTTTTCCCTAAAAAGGAATGAGAGTTATTTAGTCCTTTCATCATAAGCCAGAATGATTGTACAATCAATTACCATATTAGGGAAAATTAGACAATCCAAATTGCATTTTTGTTGGAAATGTGTAGTCCTATGGTTCTTTTGATTAGGAAATGATAGAATGTCACTGTTCGGGAAAAGCGTATTAACAAAGCCTCATCCCCAAACGCTTGAACTTTTGGGTATAAAGGATAATGAAATGGATCACACGATTCTTTTGGTGGAGGATCACCGGGATAGCCGTGAATTAATGATCGATATGTTGGAATTTTCTGGCTATAAAGTAATTTCAGCAGATGATGGGCTGGAAGGCGAACGTTTGGCAAAGGAAGAATGCCCCGCCTTGATTTTACTGGATATTTCACTACCCCATAAGAATGGCCTTGAAGTTGCCCAGTCTCTGCGGGAGTACGAATCTACTCAATCCATACCGATTATTGCTTTAACCGCTCATGCCCGGCCTGAAGATGAAAACAATGCCCGTGAAGCCGGGTGTAATTCGTATCTCGCAAAACCAGTAAAACCGAAGGATGTAATTCAGGAAATAAAACGTTTTCTAGGCTGATAGTTCCCATTATGGCGGCAGATGTTAATAAAACCCCAAACCAACGACCTGAACGCCCTCCCGCCAGTGGTTCAAAACCAAAGCAGCCGCCAAAATCAACCTCGAAAAAAAGTGCGACTAATAAAACTACTCAGAAAAAAGCAACTTCTAAAGGAACTTCCTCCAAAAAGCCAGGAACGTCGGCCAAAACCGGAACGAAAAAAGCGCCCCCTAAAACCACGTCTAAAAAAACTCCATCGAAAACAAAGCGGAAATTACCATTTACACGAAAAAAAGCACCCAAACCACTTAGAGAACGCTCTGATACCCTTTCTTATGTTCTTTATCGGCGTGCCAAATCAAAACTAAGAAAAAAACACTACCAGGGCATTTTTTTTCTCCTGATTATATTCATTTTTTCGTTGGCTATCCTCTATTTTTATACATGGGACCGCAAGCAGCGGGGGACAATTCTTGACAGCGCGGCAGCAGGATTAGCCGCCCTGGAAGAGGATCAGAGTGAAAAGGCAGTTTACCAGTTCGAACAGGCGCTCTCGACATATAGCCAATACCATACTTTCAAGCCGGAATGGTGGTTTGCATCAGATGCCAATGTGTTTCCTTTAATGCTCCGGGTAGCGCAAGGCTGGCGAAGTTTGGGTGAAATCGAAAAGGCACTTGAAACCTTTCGCCAGGTTGCGATCCACAACACGGAAGGACCGGATAATTGGGTTGGCCGGTTGATGGTGAAGGAATTAGTGGATTTTATTGCTCCAGAACATTGGTTTGAAGAAGAACAGAAAAAAATCTACCGCTTAATGCTTGAAACCGATCCCACATCATGGGGTACCAATGAGCGACTTTTGGTCCATACCACCGAATGGGTGGGATTGAATCTCTTTCCTATGCCTACTCGCATTCAAAAGGCAGGTTGGATTGCATATGGATTGCCTCTCTCTGGATATCAGCCTGATCACAATCAATTTGAGTTGGATGCAACCATGTATTATAAAGTGGATATGAATCCCAAAATATTGAAGATTCGTACGGAATCGCTCTCAGAACCGGAGAAAAATCGGCTGCAATGGTATGTTCAAGCGAATACGGAATGTCTGCTTTTTGGTTTTATCCGCCAAAACCAACCAAGTCTGGATGGAATCGAAGGTATCGTGATGACCAACAAAAGCATCGAGGCCTTTAATCAAGCCATTCAAGCCTGGTATGCTAAAGAAGAGACTCCTTCCCCCAATGAATAATCCAAGGTCCACCCCATAAAAAATGATTGACATATAAGCAGACGGTATTAAAGTATTTAAAAAGGTTATTTTTAATAAGATACAAATGAGTAGGGAAAAGTGTGTAATATATAAACATTCAAATGATTTAAGATCAATTTCAAATTTTTTGTCTATTCATCAACAACGGTGCTTGATCTCTATCCATTTTCCCTTCCAAAACTAATTAATATGAGCAAGTCAAGCGCACGAACAAAAATTGAGAGTCTATTATCCCAGGCGGATATTCAACTGAATGGCACACGTGCATGGGACATTCAAGTTCATGATCAGCGTCTTTTTAGCCGTCTGCTTGCTGAAGGATCTCTGGGTTTTGGCGAAGCCTATATGGATGGCTGGTGGGATTGCCGCCGCATCGATGAACTAATCTACAAAGTGTTTCGCGCTGAATTGGATCAGAAATTTACAACAAAAGCATTGTTTATCGAAGCGTTTAAAGCGCGCCTTTTTAATCTTCAGTCCCCGGCGCGTGCGTTTATCATTGGCCAAAGGCATTATGATATTGGCAATGACCTTTATCGTAATATGCTCGATCCGTTAATGATTTATAGCTGTGGTTATTGGAAAGATGCAAAAACGTTAGAGGATGCCCAAAAGGCTAAATTGGATCTGGTTTGCAGAAAATTGAATCTCGAACCTGGCATGCGGGTATTGGATGTCGGTTGTGGATGGGGCGGGACCGCTAAATATGCTGCTGAGCAGTATGGAGTATCAGTTGTAGGACTCACGGTTTCTCAACAACAGGCAAACTGGGCACAAACATGGTGCA
Organism: uncultured bacterium; assembly: GCA_964517495.1. Classification (GTDB taxonomy): domain Bacteria; phylum Hinthialibacterota; class Hinthialibacteria; order Hinthialibacterales; family Hinthialibacteraceae; genus CAZFER01. The sequence continues at coordinate 12,148 of CAZFER010000102.1, forward strand.
AAGACCTGCCAGTGGAGATCAAACTTGAGGATTATCGCGATCACCATGAAGAATATGACCGGATTCTATCCATTGGCATGTTTGAGCATGTGGGTGACAAGAATTATCCTGTATTTATGGATTGTGTGTTAAAGAATTTGAAGCCGGAAGGGCTCTTTTTGCTTCATACCATTGGAAAAAACCGGACATCGCATAGCGGTGATCCCTGGATTGATCGCTATATATTCCCCCATTCAATCCTTCCCTCGCCACAGCAAATTGGAAGCGCCATCGAGAATCGATTTGTTTTAGAGGATTGGCATAATTTTGGAAGCGATTATGACAAAACACTCATGGCGTGGTTTGAAAACTTCGATAACCACTGGGAAAGCCTAAAATCAACCTACGATGAGCGTTTTTACCGGATGTGGAAATATTATCTGTTAACCTGCGCGGGTTCTTTCCGGGCCAGAAAAAACCAGGTTTGGCAATTGCTTTTATCTCCCAAAGGGATCCAGGGTGGAATTCAGGTTCCACGCTAGGCATTAAAAATTCATGATTTCCTTTTCTTTTTCCTCCAAAATATCATCAATCATTTTGGTATATTTATCAGTTAATTTTTGAATATCCTCTTGCATGGATTTGGAATCATCTTCGGGTACGGTGCCATCTTTTTCTGCTTTTTTAAGGGATTCAATACTTTCCCTGCGCCGTTGACGGATACTCACTTTTCCTTCTTCGCCAAGCTTTTTGGCTAATTTGACTAATTCACGCCTCCGATCTTCGGTTAACGGTGGTATAGACAGCCGGATAAGTTTGCCGTCGCTGTTGGGATTGATCCCCAGGTCAGATTTTTGAATGGCTCGTTCAACGTCCGCTAGCACGGACTTATCCCACGGTTGAACCACGATTAAACGTGCTTCAGGCACACTAATATTGGCTAACTGTTTTAAAGGTGTTTTTGCCCCATAGGCTTCCACCATCACACTATCCAGCAAAGCGGGAGTGGCACGGCCGGTTCGTAATTGAGAGAGTTCACGCCGGGTGTGATCAAGCGCCTCTTCCATTTCCATTTCGCATTCTTCTAAAAATTCGCTTAATATCATGACTTCACCATGGCTTTCTCTTCTCCTCGTACGATGGTCCCCACTTGTTCGCCCATTAACGCCTGTTGAATGGCGTACGGTTTGGTCATATCAAAGACCACGATAGGCAAACTATTTTCCATACATAATGAAATCGCCGTGGAATCCATGACTCGGAGACCTTTTTGTAAAACCTCTTTATAGGTTAACACATCATAACGTTTCGCATTAGGGTTTTTGACCGGGTCTTCAGAATAAACGCCATCAACCTTTGTGGCTTTAAAGACCACCTCGGCTTCAATTTCAATGGCTCTCAGGGCGGCTGCGGTATCGGTCGTGAAATAGGGATTCCCTGTTCCGCCGCCAAAGATAACCACCCGGCCCTTTTCAATATGGCGCAATGCGCGCCGGCGGATATAGGGCTCGGCCAACTCTTCCATATGGATGGCGGTTAAGGCCCGAGTGTCTACCCCGGCTTGTTCCAATGCACCTTGGAAGGCAAGAGAATTAATAACCGTTGCCAGCATACCCATATAATGGGCAGTGGGTTCATCGATGAAGGTTGAAACAGACTCACCGCCCCGCCAAATGTTGCCTCCACCAAGCACAATAGCCAATTCCACCCCGCTGGCGCATGCATGGGCGATTTCACGGGATACTTTTTCGAGGGTAGGAAAATGGATGCCATGGCCCTGTTTTCCGGCTAGGGCTTCTCCACTAATCTTTAAAAGAACCCGTCGTGGCTTGGGCATGCCAAACGTTTCCTGTTCGTTAGTCGTAATGATTGATTTAACTGTGGTTGAGTTTATATTTCTTCACCAAGTTGATAACGGGTAAACCGGCGAACATGGATATTTTCGCCCAATTTCCCGATTACTTCTTTAACATAATCTTCAACGGAGATATTCATATCCTTGATATATGGTTGTTCCAATAAACAAACTTGGGAATAATATTTATCGATTCGTCCTTCAACGATTTTATCGATAACATTTTCGGGTTTACCGGATTCTTTAGCTTGATTGCGCAACATTTCACGCTCACCCTCCAATTCGGAATCGGGGACTTCATCCCGAGTTAAATAAGCGGGACTGGAAGCGGCGACATGCATGGCAATATTTTTGGCGAAATCGAGAAATGTTTCCGTACGGGCCACGAAATCAGTTTCGCAGTTGATTTCAACCAGGACACCGATCTTATTACCTGGGTGGATATACGAAAAGACAGCCCCTTCTCTTGTGGCTCGTCCACTTCGTTTTGCTGCATCCGCAATACCCTTTTCGCGTAAATATTTAACGGCTTTTTCAAAATCACCATCGCATTCCGATAACGCCTTTTTGCAATCCATCATGCCGGCGCCAGTTTTTTCGCGTAGTTCTTTAACTTGTGATGCTGAAATTGTAGACATCCGTAATTACCTTTCTTAAGATTGACTTTCGGTTGAGGGTTGACCGGTGGTCTGTGGTTGTGCCTGCGGTTGAGGTTCTGTTTGCCCCTCTGGGGATTTCTCACCCGTATTTGTTTGTGGTGCCGCACTTGTTGTTTGTGGCTGCGGAGCTGCTTGAGGTTCTGGTTGAGGTGATGCTGTTTGTTCCGGTGTACTTGCAGGTGCCTCCGTTTGAGTTATTTGCGGAGCACGTTCCTGATCTTCACTTTGTTCCTCTTCACCTTCTGAAGCAGCCATACGGCCCTCAATTACAGATTCAGCAATCCGGCCGGAAATTAACCGAACCGCACGAATAGCATCATCATTGCCAGGAATAACATAATCAATATCATCCGGGTCGCAATTGGTATCGACGATGGCAACAACCGGGATTTTCAATCGGTTGGCCTCTAAAACAGCGATATGTTCCTTTCGGGTATCGGTAATGAAAATGACGGAAGGCAATCCATCCATATTCTTTATTCCGCCAAGGTTTTTTTGCAGCTTATCGCGCTGTTTCATCATTTCGTTACGTTCTTTTTTCGTACGGCGGTGGGAGAGTTCCTCTTCATCCGCTAATTGTGCTTCCAAATCTTTGAGTTTGTTGATACTTTTGCGGATGGTATCGTAATTTGTCAACATACCACCGAGCCAGCGCTGGTTGACGTAAAACTGCTCACATCGTTTGGCTTCTTCTTTGACTGTATCCTGGGCCTGTTTTTTGGTACCCACAAATAAAACTGAACCGCCTTCGGCCGCAATGTCACGGACGAAACGGCAGGCTTCTTTGAGCAAGCGAACGGTTTTCTTTAAATCAATGATGTAAATGCCGTTTCTCTGCCCAAAAATGTACCTTTCCATTTTGGGGTTCCACCGCCGGGTTTGATGCCCAAAGTGGACTCCAGATTCCAGGAGTTGTTTCATGCTTACGTTTGACAAGGGATAAACTCCTTAAATACCGCTTAGCGGTAAGATGCTCTTTGTATTAGACTTACGCACATAAGGCAATTCATGCAAAGAGATAAATATTATGCCTTTTTCTACTGATTTATTCAAGGACTATAGGGAAAAAGACGGAAATGCTCTCTTTACAACATTTGTCACCTTGGGGAGCATCGGCTTCCAGCCGGTGCCTCTCAACCGCTCTGATATGCA
>CAZFER010000103.1:0-1205 GCA_964517495.1 uncultured bacterium
GTTTTGTTATACAAATTTTCTTCCTTATCAATACACCCCGAGAAGTGAAGGATGGCGTTCTTGTTTTCAATGGTAACTGGGGAATCTGAAACGTAGTTTCTCATTCGGCAGCCCCATATGGATACCGTCAGTTTTTTATCGCCTCTTACCAGCAGATAATCCCAGGACATTTTTTCAGGTACCGTTGTTAACGCTCTATTATCACCTGAAAACGCTTCAACATTCGAGAGCGATGTATGCCCCTCTCCTTCAATAATGATGGGATGGATATTTTTTATATCGTCGCCGGTATTGGCGATAATTGAGCCTTGCGCGATTTGCCAATTGCGATTTTTGGTATTATTGCCGCGTTTCAAAATACCAACGGCGACACAGTCGAGGTTAAAGTTGGTTAACTGGCCATAGGATTCACTTCCGAGAAGAATTCCTCCATAAGTTCCGAATGTGAATAGATCGATTAGCTGAGCATTATCCGTATGATTGATTGTAAAAGCAAAACTCTTTTTGGCGATGACAGCATCCACAACCTCTTTACTATATTGACCCCCAATAAACCTTTGAATGGCTGGATTAACATGGCAGTGCAGAATACGGGGAATATCATAACAATAATTGATACGTATAAATTCTCCACTGAGTGGATAACCATAGCAATGTTCAAACGTCATTAATTCACATGCAAACTGACGCGTTGCATTGAAATCAAATGCCAGATATTCTCCGTAAAACGTCAAGCATGAAAGATAAACTCCTTGCGCCCTACTTGTTTGAGACACTTTAATGGTTGCTTTATAAGGAATTATCGCTTGAGGATCCTTGATGGTTTGTTCTGGATACCAAAATTGAATCCCTTTAATTTGGGTACCTGTTTCCACCGTTATAAACGGATTTTCTTGATCGGTAATTTTGAAAACACTTCCAACCGGCTGTTTTTTGGTTTGATGCACGGTTCCTCGTGGAGTTGGTCCATGAACGCCAATAAGTGAAACATTCTTTTTCAGAATAAGACCACCATCAATATGGTAGGGTTCGTCAGAGGCTTCAACCAATAATGCGGCCCCACGAATGGATGCCCAGTCAATCGCCTTTTGAAGGTTGATTTTATTCTGAGCCGCACTGTTTTCGGGTTTAACACCGAATTTCTGGATACTGGTTATCTCCGCAGCGGCTAAATGGTTAAGACTGAATACCATTGCGCACAAAAT
>CAZFER010000103.1:1305-15369 GCA_964517495.1 uncultured bacterium
TTATCGGAAGTCAGTGCCATTTTGGGGATTTGTTGGGTGGTTATAACCCAGGATTTCATTGCCAGCATTCCCTTTTATATGCTATCCCTGGTGCTTTTGTGCCTTAATTATCCCAAAATAAAACAGTAATGTGGGATTTTCTATATACGCTCTGTCTTGGAATATTAAACAATTTGTTTTAAAATATTGCTTTCATACTTATCAATTCATTTTCAACAAAGGGGATTAATGGATGAAGATACAATTTGGATTTTTAGCCGCTTTAATGTTCTTATCTGCCAGTATGGTTTTTGCCGCTCCAGACATAACCGGGGAATTAAAAACCTGGCATAAGGTCACATTGACGTTTGATGGTCCGGAATGCAGTGAAACAGACGTTCCCAATCCATTTTTGGATTACCGGCTGCAAGTCGAATTTAAACATGCAGCCTCAGGCACCAGCTATTCGGTACCCGGTTATTTCGCCGCGGATGGCAATGCCGCCAACACCAGCGCTGATCGGGGCAGCAAATGGCGAGTTCACTTTGCTCCCGATGCAACCGGCGAGTGGTCTTATACGGTTTCATTCCGCAAAGGGAAAAACGTGGCAGTAAGTGACAAGCAAAACCCTGGCGATCCAGCTGGCCATATGGACGGTGAAACAGGAACCTTTACTATATCCAAAAGCGATAAAACCGGCCGCGATTTTCGCGCCAAAGGCCGGCTTGAATATATAGGTGAGCATTATCTTCGCTTTGCGGGAAATGGTGAATACTTCCTGAAGGCCGGCGCAGATGCACCTGAGAATTTGCTGGCATACGCCGATTTCGATGGCGATTTTAAAACCGATAACCATAAAGATAATTTTATCAAAAATTGGGATCCTCATGTGAAAGATTGGCAAAAGGGAGATCCCACCTGGCAGAATGGAAAAGGAAAAGGCCTGATCGGCGCTCTCAATTACCTGGCGTCTAAAGGAATGAACGCCTTTTCGTTTTTGACTTTGAACATCAATGGGGACGATCGTAATGTATTTCCCTATATCAATTATGATGAACGAACCCGCATGGATGTTTCACGTTTGGATCAATGGGAAATTGTCTTTGAGCATGGCCAAAATAAAGGGATGTTTCTCCATTTCAAAACCCAGGAAGCGGAAAATCAAAACCTCCTGGATGATGGCGCGGTTGGTGTGGAACGAAAACTATACTATCGCGAATTAATTGCCCGCTTTGGGCATCATTTGGCACTGAACTGGAACCTGGGCGAAGAAAACGGTGGCTGGGGAAACCATAAAGGCCAAACCTCAGAACAACGCCGGGCAATGGCACAGTTTTTCTATGACAACGATCCCTATCATCATCACATTGTTATTCACAATGGGCAGTGGTTTGACGATTTGTTTGGTGATCAATCAAAACTCACTGGCGCTTCGCTGCAAACCAACAAACCTGATTTTAGCCGTGTTCATGACCAAACCTTGAAACTGTATCATCAATCTGAAGAAGCCGGCCAACCCTGGGCGATTGCCTGTGACGAACCCGGCGATGCCCAGCATGCCTTGGTGACCGATCAAGAAGATCCCACACATGACAACGCCCGTAAAAATGCGCTATGGGGTGTGTTTATGGCCGGGGGCTGGGGCATTGAGTGGTATTTTGGCTATGCACATCCTCACTCCGATTTAACCTGTCAGGATTGGCGTTCCCGCGATGACATGTGGGATCAATCACGGCTGTTGCTGGATTTCTTCAAGAATTACCCCATCCCATTCTGGACCATGCGCCCCAACGATGATCTTTCACATTCGGGTGATTGGGTATTGGCCAGCGAGTGGGATAAGAAGCCGTATTATGCGGTTATTTATACCAAGGATGGAGGAGAATGCGAATTTGATCTGCCGTCCGGTTCATTTGACTATGGATGGTTTAATCCTCATACTGGCGCCGGTTTGAGCGGTCTTATCCATACCGGTGAAGTTGAAGGGAAAAAGAATACCAAAATAAGCGCCCCGGATTCACGAGATTGGGTGTTACTGGTGGGTCCAAAAGGAAAGCTGGAACCAAAGGATCCATCCCTGATGCCGGATGCAATCGAACTTCATTCGTTCGATTTTGATCCCAATACTGCAGACAATGTTTATGTGGAAAAAGACGAATTGCTTGTCGTGGAAGCCGAACATTTCGCGAAACAATCACACGATGTCGTTCGTAAGTGGTACCTCACCACCCCATCAAAAACACCGGATGTACAGCCCGATGCGGATGGCAACCATGCCGAAAGCGCGAGTGGCGAAGCGTATCTGGAAATCCTTCCCGATACTCGAAAAAATCATGGTGAGAAATTAATCCGTAACGTTAACTTCACCGAAGAACCAGGGCGATTGGCGGTGTTGTATTATGCCGTCTATTTCAATCATCCCGGTAAATATTATGTCTGGGCACGAACCTGCCCGACTGGCAGCGAAGATAATGGCTTGCATGTTGGTATTGATGGAGAATGGCCAGCCAGCGGAAAGCGTATGCAGTGGATATCCAAAAACAAACAATGGCATTGGGATAGCAAACAACGGACTCAAGAGGTGCATACCGGCGTTGAAGATCGCATCTTCCTCGAAGTCAAGGAACCTGGGCTGCATACCATCATGTTTAGCATGCGCGAGGATGGCTTTGAAATGGACAAGTGGTTGATGAGCACCAACAAAGATATCCTTGAACACGGAGATCCAAGCATGGGGCCACCAGAAAGCCCGGTGAAATAAGAAAATAAACCAGGACTAACTTACTTCCACATGCGGCTTGGCGGTATGGCCACCAGAGGCTTTCGCAATAGTGCTATGTCCTTCCGGATGTAGCACGTATGCACGCCGGGCGCTGCCTGGAACTTCGACACGATTGGTAATAACGGCCCGATCCACACTGGATAGCGTTTCCACCATATCGTTTAACAAATTGGGGATATAAAAATTGGCGTCATGAACACTGCCACCGCCATATTTCTTGATGTTTTCGTTCGTCGCCACATATTTGCCATCCACGGCCACCACGTTTTCGGGCAACGCATCATACCGGTTTGGATCAGGGCCTCGCCGGCCAAGGCGTCGTTTGCCGAAATGTTTGATATTGCGTGATATACCCAGCACAGAATCATGGATGGAAAAATAAGCTGTCACACGATGGGAAAAACTGGAAATCCACACCCCTTGCTCGTTACGCTCCAGTGAATCGAAAGAGATATCCGCGCTAAATAAGATGGTTTGATTAAAATAAATGTCATTCAGAGGATACCCCACATGCTTGGCAAAATAATGAAGCCCCTCACGGAGCAGATAACACCCCATGGAAAAAGCCATCAGAGACAGGTCAATCCAGCATTGGTCGGCCGGTTGGCGAATTTCTTTGAGTAAATGCATTAAATGAATAAAGGCGGAAACACTATCCCGGGCGTTATCTCGATCCCCCAAATAACCGAGTTTACGTCCATGACTGGGCCAGTTAAACCCAATAATGATCCCCGGATAACCTGCTTTTTTGAGGTTTTTGCCTAACTCCGCCATCTCTTCCAGGTCTTCTTTAAAATCGGTGTTATAACCGTGGATATATAAAGCGGCTTGAGCCTCCCCCTCCTTTTTGAGTTGTTTCAAATCACTCAACAGGGATTTAAGAAAATCATCTTTCGATTTGGATTTAAATTTGGTCACGGCATCCACATATTCACCTTGAGCAACCAAAAAATCCAACGAACCATCACTGGTTGGTTCATTGCCATACGAACGGCCCTTCTTCTGGCGGTTGGTGATAACATAGGTATTCTGCATCGGCTTTCTCCCCTATTTGAAATATGGGCTACCAACTTCCAGTTTATTCATCCATCAGTAATCAAAACATTAAATTTAATGACTATTGTAGAATGATATAAAGCAACCGTCCAGGGAGAATGAGGAATAACAACTTTCCCCTTTATTCCTTTCCCCATAAAACCATTATCATATCAGAAACGTTTAATATTATGTCCCCGTTTTTAATCTCAAAAACGAATTTAAACATATGGAGGTTCTAACGAATGAAAAATACAATCTGGATCATCACACTCGCCTTAATTGCTGCGCCCCTCTCAGTATGTGCCACTAGCGCAGAAAACGCACTGGAAGCCAAACCGGTATCCATTATGATGTTTAAAAATGGCGTCGGTCTGGTCGTTTCAGAGATATCGCTCCCCAAGCAAGGAGAAAAATTTATCGTTTACCCATTGCCTGAGCCAACCTTGGGCGGCTTTTGGCTGAGTTGGCCGGAAAATATCCACTTAAGCGATATCAGGGCCACCCAAGCGCGGGTTAAAAATCCTCAACCGGCTGTCAATCTCTTCGAATTACTTGAAGCCAATGAAGGAAAACAGGTCGATTTACAAATTGATGATGCCTGGCAGCGCTTTAAAATCCTTCAAATTCCAAAACGCAGCGAGCAACCCATTCAACCCATGCAGGATAATATCATCCCACCCCCCAATCCACCACAACGAGGCGAGTTGATCATTCTGCTGGACGACAAAGAGAATGTGCATGGAATCAAACTTTCCGATATCCAATCCATCCGCTTTTTAAGCCAGGATTATAACCTGGAAATCGAACAATCCACTATCCAAAATCGATTAGCCTTTAACGCGGAATCACGTGAGGAAGCCGCTAACGTTTCCATGACTTACCTGGCCAAAGGCATCGCCTGGTCACCCAGTTATGTGGTGGATATCAGTGATGAAGATAAAGCCCGCCTGGTGGCTAAAGCGGTGATCGTCAATGACCTTATCCCTTTAAAAGACGTGTCGGTTGATTTAATCGCCGGTTTTCCCCATATCCAATTCAGCGAAGTACAAAGCACCTTTTCGTTAACCCCGCTCCAACAAATCTTTGATCGCCTGAGCCAAAGCCGCCGTGAATCATCCCGCAATCGGTTAAACTTTAGTAATGTTATGACTCAACAAGTCTCGTTTGCGCGAGCGCCCTCAGGAGCTCCCATGCCCAGTGCTCCCCTCGATCCGGTCGCTGGGGAAGGGGAAGAGGATTTGTACTTCTATGAACTGGATAATGTCACACTTAAAAAAGGGGAACGAGGCTATTTCCCCTTATTCAAAGAAGAAGTGGATTACGAACATATCTTCACCTGGACCATCCAAAACACCATCGACGAAAACACCCGCTATAACCACCAAAATGAGGAACAAGAACCTCCACAAGAAGTTTGGCATTCCATCAAACTAACCAATCCATCCGATAATCCCTGGACCACAGCCCCAGCCACCACGATGAAAAACGGACGCATTTTGGGCCAGGATACCCTCTTTTTCACCCCGGGCAAAGCATCTTCCGAATTAAAAATCACCCAGGCGGTATCCGTACAAGCCGAACATAATGAATATGAAGTGGAACGCCAACGCAACGCCGCCACATTCTACAATTACCGATATGACTTGGTCACCGTCAAAGGAGAATTGGAACTCACCAACTACAAAGACAAATCCATCTCCGTCAAAATCACCAAAAACCTGAGCGGCGAAGTCCTCGAAGCCGACGCTGATCCCACCATCACCAAACTGGCCCGCCAATTACGAAGCGTCAATCCCGAATCCCAAATCATCTGGACCAAGGAAGTCGAACCAGGCAAAGACAACAACGTCATGCTGGAATACAAATACAGGCTTTATGTGCGCAACTGAGTGAGGTTGGTATTGTAATTATTAAAAGAGGGGAGTGTATTATAAGATTGCCTTACTACTCATCTTTATGCTTGCACACCACAACTTGGGGGCAAACACACGGTTTGCCCCTACAAATTGTAGGGGTTGACCTCTGTGTCAACCAGGTGTTGGGACAATTCAACAATACATGGCCCACCTTTTTTCTTCCCTTAATTATTTTGGAATCTGTGAAATTGATATCGTCTTTTATTCAGGCTTTAAGCAATTAGAAGACGTGTCTTGCTGCCCTTTATCAGAATCAATATAATATAAGTTAGAAAAAACCTCTAAAATGAGTTTAAATCATGAAGGTATTTATTAGTCATTCTCATAAAGATAACACGTTGGCCGAAAAAGTTGCACGCACGTTAAAAGCTGCTGGCATGGATACATGGTATGATAAGTGGGAAATAATGCCCGGTGAAAATTGGGCGGAAAAAATGGCCAAAGGACTCCGGGAATCAAATGCAATGGTCGTTTTAATATCGCCTGATTCACTCGAATCGGAAAAAGTACGCATGGATATAGACTATGCGTTGAGTCAAATTACATTCAAAAACCGCTTAATCCCCGTCCTTATTGGGAATCAAGGGAATTTCCCCTCATATAAGGTTCCATGGATTTTTAAGCATTTGAGAACTGTACATCTCCCCGAAAACGGCGATAACGAAGCAGAATTACAGCAAATCGCCGAAGTGTTGAAAGATCAGGTGTGAAAATTTGACATAATCTATTTGAAAAACCAAGCAATGATTCCCAATGAAGTTTTCATATCCCATTCAAACTTGGACCAATCGTTTGCAAATTCGATTGCAAAAGTATTGCATCATCATAGAATTCCTTTTTGGTTTAGCCAATCAAATATCATTGGTGCCCAACAGTGGCATGATGAGATTGGTGCCGCACTTCAACGTTGCGATTGGTTTGCACTCATCCTTTCTCCAATTTCTACCGAATCCCTATGGGTGAAACGAGAATTATTATATGCATTACAACAGAAGCGTTTTGAAAATAGAATAATACCTTTGCTTTATCAGCCTTGCGATTACAACCTTCTATCATGGACACTATCTTGTTTTCAATTTGTAGATTTCACAGGAAATTTTGATCAAGGTTGTATTGATCTTATGCGAGTGTGGGATATGAATTATTGGCGTTAATTTTTCTTTTAATCGTAAACTCCCAATTAAAAACAATTTCAAAGCCACTCCAAAAACTTCAAATTAGCCGCCGGAAACGCATACCGCCGCAAGTGCGACCGTGGCACCCATTTTAGATCACTATGATAGAGTGCCCGCGGCTTCTCAGCCGGGGGATGGCATAAATAAAGGTGAATGGTAACCGCCAGGTGAGAATAAACATGATCAACCGATGTGATCAACTCACCGATTTGCACCTCAACACCTAACTCTTCCCTTAGTTCCCGGCGCAAGGCATCCTCCTTGGTCTCGTCCTTTTCGACTTTCCCACCCGGAAACTCCCAAAGCCCTTCCAGCATCCCGCCAGAAGGGCGTCTTCCCAAAAGATATCGTCCATTCTTTCGGATAGCGGCGGCCACCACATCCACATGGGGAACCGCTTTCCGTGCTTTTCGAACTGGGAGAACATGCTGCCGGTTTGTTTGAAACGCATCGCAATGTTTTTGAACCGGACAACGCTGGCATTGAGGCTGCCTTGGTGTGCATACACCAGCTCCCAACTCCATAATCGCCTGATTAAACATTCCCGGCTCTTTCTGGGGAAGCAGATCCGTGGCAATCTTCGTCAACCTGCTTTTTACCGCATTATTATCGATCGACTCGCGTTCACCAGTGATTCGCGCCAATACCCGTTTGGCATTTCCATCCACCGCCGGACAGCGTTGCTTAAACGCAATACTCACAATAGCACCTGCGGTATAATCCCCGATCCCCGGCAGTTTGGACCATGCATCAAACGTGGTGGGAAATTCACCCTTGTGATCATTCGAAATAATTTGAGCGGCTTTCTTCAAATGATGCACCCGCCGGTAATACCCCAAGCCCTCCCACACTTTTAGCAATACATTGTCATCCGCCCTGGCTAACGCATGGACATCAGGAAACGCCGCAAGAAATGCTTCATAATATGGTATAACGGTCTTAACTTGGGTTTGCTGAAGCATAATTTCAGACAACCAAATGGGATAAGGATCATCCGTATTACGCCAGGGCAACTCACGGGCATGCTGGTAAAACCATTTCAAAAGAGCACGGCGGATGGCAGTACGTTTTTTGGAATTCATGGTTTAGGTTTCGCTTACCTTGATAACACGATAGAATTTAGATTAAAACGCTATATCATTCCCTGGATGAGATCACGACGCCCAATCATAGCATCGATGCCATGTCATTCAATTTAAATAAAGGAAATTAAGGAGTGAATGTTGTATGACTGAATTATTTGATCCTCAAAAATATGGAGCACCTATTACTGAATTGATCCAGGAGGAACGCTTAAACGATCTTGGACCAGGGCAGCCCAACCAGGCTGCTTATCAACAATTGAAATCACTGGATATTGAAGGCCTTTTCCCTCAAAAAACCATCAAAGATCCGGATATGGCAAAAGCCTGCCTTTCCGGATTATGGTTATATCATAATTTTCTCGATGAATCCCACACACTCAGCCAATCAATTCCAACGGGTACGGGGAGTTATTGGCACGGAATTATGCATCGCCGTGAGCCTGATTTTTCCAACTCAAAATACTGGTTCCGCAGGGTGGGCAATCACCCCATCTTTCCTGACCTTGCCCGTGAAGCGGCTGAAATTGCCTCGAATTACTCACTCAGCCCACGTGCCAATTTTCTGACCAACCAAACAGAGTGGGATCCTTACGCCTTCATCAATCTATGTGAAGATTGCTTAAAGCATAACGAAACAGATAAAGAACTTTGTCTTAAAATTCAATTAAAGGAATGGCAATTATTATTCGATTACAGTTATCGTAACGCGATCTAAAAATAAGGTTTAATCCAGCAAATGGCCTTCGACTTGGATTTCAAAATCTGTTTCGTATCACCAACCCTCTATCCTCTGTTTAATGCACAGGTTGGGACAACGTATAATGACGCCGAGGTTCAATTGTACGAATTGGCTGTTCACTTCGGTAAAAACCAAAATTGGGAAGTCAGCGTCGTCACCGCTGATTATGGCCAGGATGAGGTGGAATATTACTCAGGCGTATTGGTCTATAAAACAGATTTTCAAGCGCCAACATCTTTCTATCAAAAGTTTTTGCCAAAAACATCTTCACTGCACCGTATTTTAAAAAAAGTCGATGCCCAAATCTATATCATGGCAGGTGCCTCCGGCTTAACCAAAGATGTTGCGCAATTTTGTAAAAAACACCGGCGATCATTCTTATATCGAGTCACCCATCAGCGTGATTGTGATGGGACTTTTATCAAAAGCGATAATTCTGAGGGAAAGGCATTTGTATGGGCACTCAAACAAGCGTATCGGGTAATTTGCCAAACGGGCGAACAAACCGCTCTACTCAAACGGCACCAGGGCATTCACACTGCGTTGATCCCCAATGCGATACGCCTATATCCTTCGGGAGACTCGGTGCGAAACGAAGTGGTTTGGATTGGTGAGGCACTAAACTGGAAACAACCGGAATTTTTCTTTCGGCTTGCTTTAACTATACCGGAATACCAATTCACATTCGTTTCCCGGCCGAACGATCCAGCCTATTTCGAGCGTCTGATCGAAAAAACCCGCGATATCCCTAACCTTGGCGTACAAAATTCCATCCCCTATCACGAATTACCCGCCATTTTGGGCCGGGCAAAGGTGTTGGTCAATACATCACGGTTTGAGGGTTTCCCCTATATGTTCAGCTTGGCCTTGGCCTCGGGCGTCCCGCTCGCCAGCCTTCATGTTGATCCTGACCGAGTCATTGAACAAACGGGGATCGGCGTATTTGCAAATGGATCAGAATTTCAGCTGGTGCAGGGTGTGCGTGATTTAATCACCTACCATCGCCAGTGGAAAAGAATGAGCGATACCGCCTATCAATTCATCAAAGAAAAACAAAACATTAACCACATCAGCAAAGATTATATAAAACTCTTTATCAGCTGCCTGGGCCGTCAAAAACGATGATAAAACAGGGAATGCCGCCTTGAGTTTTTTTCATCAGCGGCATTCCCCATATTTCATCATTTAAAACATGCTCTTCAGCCTGGTATCCGTCGGTTCAATTCGACGAATTTCCAGCATCTCTTCCTGTTTCGCATCCCACATAATACGCCGGCCAGTGCGGTATGATATATTCCCCAAATGTGCAGCGGTAATAACTTTGTGCCCGGTTTCCACCGGTGAGTTCGGTTCTTCCCGTGATTTGACACATTCCAGGAAATTGGCCACATGGTCTCCACCTTCATAAGGCCGTTCCCAGGTTTCAACTGGATCGCTTGAACCTTGAGGCACCAAAACCCGAAATCCTTTGCGGTCATCCACCATCAATGTGCCTTCAGAGCCAAAAAATGCTGCACCCACGCTATCATCACCATTAATGAACTGGACGGTAAATAACGTGGTAAACTTCCCATAGTTAAACACACCATGCACCACATCCGGTGTCTCCCAGTGTGAAAAGTAATGGTTTCCACCGTTGGCTGCTGCCGATACCGGGCCATCCACATCCATCAACCATTGATTGACATCCAGCTGGTGGGCACCGATATCCGTCATCAAGCCGCCTGCATAATCCCAATACCAACGCCAGGCAAAATAGCGGTAGGGATCAAAGGCTCGTTTAGGCGCGTTCCCTAAAAAACGGTTCCAATCCAGGCGTCCATTAATTTTCAAATTAGCCGTAAAAGGATCCCCACCCGACCAGTTGCGGGTATCCCATACTTTCACAAAAGCCACCTCACCTAATTTGCCCGAGCGAATCCATTCACGAGCCCGCAGCCAGTGTTTGCCACTACGGCGATGATTGCCAACCTGGACAATTTGTTTGGTCGACCGAACAGCTTGAACCATTTCCTGTCCTTCTTCGATGGTTTTCGAAAAGGGTTTTTCGCAATAAGCATCTTTCCCCGCTTGGACAGCGTCGATCAGCACGTCATGATGCCAGTGATCAGGAACACCAATATAAACGGCGTCCACATCATTGCGTTCCAGCAGTCGTTCATGTTCGTAATAGGTATCCGCTTTCTCTCCGTCTTCGCTTTCAGATTTGGCTTTGGCTTGCATTAAGCGTTCTTCATACACATCACAAACCGCGACAATGCGGGCGCCCCGCTTTTTGCATTCATCCAAACCCCATTGGCCGCGTCCACCGGTGCCGATCACCCCAACTCGAACGCTCTCATTCGCACCCAAAACCTTAGGGGGCGCAATTCCCTGAAGTGAGGCCATCCCAACTCCAGCAGCAACCGCTGCAGAACTACGCAGAAAATCTCGACGTGAATTTTTATCATGGCTTGACATAAGTTTCTCTCCTTCTGAATACTGTGTTATATGCAAAATCCTATTTATGATTAAATCGTATCATGCGGTATTTTCATAGTTTCACAAAGATATCCCCCAACATCCAGGGCTAAACCATTGGTTTTCAATTCTTTACCCCTTCCCCCCAGCTCATGTTACACAGTGTCAAGTAGCAAAGGCGCAGGTGTGCGGGTGACAAGAGTAAAACGTCGTTTTTTACCCTTGAAAACCACCCTCGATATATCACCAGGGTGGCAAGGGCAAGACGACGAAGGAGTCAGCCCTTGAGTCACACCCACCAACTCAAATTCTTCCCAAATTCTCAAAGTCAAACCGCCATTTCTAATATCTACACCCTGCAAAGAATTTCAGGAATTTACGCTTAATTCAATCCAATAAACGGGAAGAATCTTAAGAGTTCGAAAATGATCATCAGTGGCAATGAAAGTATCGCAATTGTAATAAGAGGCGAAAGCAACATGAATGGCATCCATTCCTCGTAAATTTACGTTTTGGGCGATAACAAGCGCATCACGTAATAAACCATTATAATTTGCGAGGATATCAATTTGATTGAATACTCGGGTATAAAGATCAACCAATGAGTGTTGATTGTCTCGATAAGGTTAAGTAGAACTGCTTCAGAAGCACATAACGTCCATCCATTTTCTTGTAATATGGATAGCGATTCTTCAACTTTATGTTGATATTCTGGCCATCCTTCAAAGCGATTTATCCATATGGATGAATCCACATAGGCTATCACGATCCTGATTCCCTAAATGCCCGAAGTTCACGTGTAATCTCTTCAGGACTTCGGCGAGGAAAATTCAATGCATCGGCTTCCTTGAAAATGTTCCAAGTTTCATCCCAATTGGTTTTACCTTTTGGTTTTTCATCTATATCTTCTGGTGTAGCTAAAACAATTTTTTTACCCCGCATATCAGGATCAATCACTTTGACATGTCCATTCTCATCAACTTCAGCATGAACAATCATGCTCAATTTCCTTTTAAAAAGGCGATGATACAATCAAATAAAGTATACACGAACAAATTTAAATGTTCAAATAATTACACTTGAGGCTACATACCAATCCAAGGGCGAGCGTATCTCCCGATAAGCCGATGTGCCCGACCGCTCAGGGGAGGCCGGTAAACTCGCCAACCCAACTCCTCTGTCACAATCTCGCACGGGTGCCAAGGCTAAAACGCCGTTCTTTACCCTTGAAGTTGTGCGACTTATGTAGGGTGGATTAAAAGCGAAGCGTAACCCACCAGGCATACGCACCATACGTAAAAAATCACTCCTCCTGGTTGACCATACCGTGTATGATGTTTTTATCTTACCAAATGGGAAATTAATAAGGAAAGGCATGAGTAAAATAGGTGGGTCACGCCATAAACGACACGGCTTTTAACCCTTCGAAGATGGATCTAAAACGTATGGTGATACATACAAAAAAATTCATCTTAGGGAGCGTTTATTCTGGCATTTGTGCAAACCGAACCTGTCTCTCTGTCACCACTACAAATTGGTTTGCCAACTGCCCTTCAAAACATTCAAGCAATCGCTGAAGAGCGGCAATCTTATTTGCCGTCCGTTCATCTTCAAGGCGTAGCAGCAAAACACCCTTATGGGGGCGTTGTTCTCGATAAACCTTCTCGCCAAAGTCTTTATCATTCGTAATTAAGATCCAATTCTCGGCATATGCTTTCGCAATGACATCATCGTCATCCATACCGCGCACTTCTTCATACACTGAGAAAACTTCATATTCTTGCTCACGCAACCAATGTGCTACTGCCGGGCCTGTGCATTCATCCACAAGGAAACGCATTTACGCCGGCTCCACCACCAATGGCATGAATGTCGCACTTGCCAGGGATTTCATAGCAAATAGCAAGCATGCTTGAATATCTTCGGAAGTTAACTCTTCGTATTCTTCCAAAATCTCCGAGACTGTCGCGCCATGAGCCAGAAGATTAAGAATATATTCTACAGTCAGCCGTGTTCCCTTGATAACCGGCTTTCCAGCCATCACCTTGGGATTAAGAATAATCCGCTCAAGAAGTTGTTGTTCTGTCATCATTTCTTCTCCCGCATGTATTCTACATCCAACAGACACTCCAACGCAACTGGATTGACACACAAGTCAATCCCTACATGTGATAGGAGCAATCCCAATGTCATTAACTTAAAATTAAATTGGATCGTTGAATAGGGATCCGGGTAGGCCCGGTGGTTACCCCTCCACATCGCCATTTGCGTGTTGGGACTGCTGCTTTCCGCATCACCCAAGGCGTCGGCTTTCCCTCCCGGTCTGGCTTGAGAGGTATCCTCTGACCACGATGTCGAAATTTCGAGGCTCCATCACGCGGCCTGCGTTCTTGCTTTTCCTGGCTTCGAACCTATCATTACTGATACGCACGCAGTTCAGCTACTGATCTGTCGGCTACACTTTGATCAGATGGGACTTGGATCTCCGATCCTCACCCACTGGGTAACAATGACGAATTTCGTGTGTTTTCACACAGTCCCAACGTCTCGGATTTATCTTGACGCAAGGGCAACGCTCCCGCCGAGCCGTTCCCGCGCATAACGGCTCAACTTCCATGCAAAACCACCCAACCCCCGATATTCAATATCCTGCGAATCATTAACATCCTGAACATCCTGATTAAGACAAAAAAACATATCCCTCTGAAGAAACACAACTTACAACCCCAATAAACCATCATATTATTCTTTAATCACCAAAAAAAGTCGGGATCCTCTCTACTAGTAGAGAAGCACACCGTGCCTCCGCGATCGAAAGATCGCCCGTGCTTCTCTAAATGAATAAGCTTATTCAGATTACCGGGTGCATACGTTTAAAAAGGATTATACC
>CAZFER010000104.1:0-15228 GCA_964517495.1 uncultured bacterium
GGTCGCGGGTTCGAACCCCGTCTCCCGCTTTTTCTAAACCACCCAAAAACAATAAGTTATAGAATCCCTCATTTCGCATTGACTGTCCATTTTCCATGAGTTTTAAGCATTTTGGTGGAGCAACCTGTTCCACCAGTTGTTGCACCGGACAGTTCTTCCAGAAATAACTCGTATAAAAATAGGCAGTTATAGAAAGCAACCATCCGTCTAACGAGCTGAGGACCAGTTTATATCAATTTTAACTCTGTTAAGCAAGATAAATTAATCTTGTAATCCCATTATAAATATAAAATTATAATAATGTACCTTATTAATTATGAGGGAGCATCAACTCAATTAGATGGAAATGTAATGCAGCAACCATTTTGGGCTTCTTGAATTGATGGGCATGGGATATCTCCATAGGAACAAAAGACACAACAATCGCCTTCTTTCGGTTTTAGAACTGTTTTGCATTTATCGCATTCGTATAAGTAACGGCATTGATTGATCGGCATTTTTTCTTTATTGGGGTAGCCACATGCCGGACATGTGAGGGTAGATACCAGATTTTCTCCAAATGGTAAGTATTTTTTATCATGCTTTAAATCAGAAAATTCAACTATCATTCAAATTTGGAGAAGTGAAAATTTACTGCAAACAAACACCAGTATTCATCATTGGGGAAAGTATTGATTCCAAGAAATGGTGATTATAGTTTTGATATGTGATATATCTGGCCATCCACTTTTTGGCTATAAGCCGTCTTGATAATGATACTTTGATGACTATTACAAGATCAGAACTCATGATTGGGAAGGTCAATTATGTTGCAAATATTATAGGAAAAATGAGTTCTATAATAAGATGAAAACTAAAAGGTAATTTGCTTATCGAATTCATTGTCGCTGTTCCAATACTTAGGATTCTCTCGGTGATTACTGTCCCGAATTTCTATAGCGCGTTGATCCGGGCTAGACTTGCCCGCGCGAATGCCGATTTTAAAAAAACAGAGAGGTAGATAACAAATGAACGAGTATCACTTCTCATTCCTAATCTTATTCGTGACGAGTTCCAAATAACTGGTCCCTGTGGAGCTAAAAAATGGAAAGATTGATCTGCCCTCCATGTCCTGACTTATCCTCAAACTCACTAAAAAAATCTCTCCAATAAAACGTTCTCAAATGTTTACTCCCATCATACTCTTGCTCTATGATAGAACATCTATTAAACGATACAGTATCTATACCATTTAAGGAGAATAACGAATGCTAATCCGCAATAAAACCGTGATAATGGGAACAATCGCATTACTTATTTGTTTTTTTCATGTTACCGCTCTCTCCGAAAACATAATTAACAACCCTTCATTTGAAATTCTGGAGGATGAAAATCCAAAAGCCTGGGATACCCGCCGATGGCAGGGAAATGGAACATTAAGCCTCGACACAAAATCTAAAACCGGTGAAAAATCTGTAAAAATCGAATCAACTCGAGGTGGTGATCTTTCCTGGTATATCATTGTGGAAGTAAAACCATTTTCCAAATATAAACTTTCCGGATGGATAAAAACAGAAAACCTCGAAACAGACAACAGTGAAGGAGCGCTTCTAAATCTCCACAACCTTCAGGGAGTTAGAACCAATGCACTAACCGGCACAAATGACTGGACCAAAGTTGAAACCGAATTCGAGACCGAGGATCAGGACAGCATCCACATCAACTGCCTGTTTGGAGGCTGGGGATTGGCTACGGGTACTGCGTGGTATGACGATATCGCCCTCGAATTAATCTCATCCCCAAGCATGGAACCTTCAATCGTAATCAATGCGGAAAAAGAAGGCCACCCAGTCTCACCTTATATATATGGTCAATTCATTGAACATTTAGGACGTTGCATTTATGGCGGAATCTGGGCAGAAATGCTGCAAGATCGAAAATTCTATGAATCGGTAGGCAGTGACAATTCCCCTTGGGAGATTATTGGCCCCAGTAAAAACGTGCGCATGTTCAAGCAACACGACGACTATAAATGTTACGTTGGTGAACATACACCTCTTATGGAATTGGATGAATCATCCACTGAATGTGGCATCGAGCAATCGGAACTTGGCTTGGTTGAAGGGAAAGAGTATGTTGGACGCATAATCCTCGCCGGTGAAGAAGATGCTGCTCCTGTCAAAGTATCACTCGTTTGGGGACCTGAGCCCTGGGATAGACAAATCATTATCATTGAATCAATCCAAAAGGAATATAAAAAATACCCCTTGGAATTCACGGCCAAAAAAGCAACCAACAATGGCCGATTGGAAATAGTCAGTGCTGGCAAAGGAGAATTGGTAATTGGTACCTTATCGTTGATGCCCGCTGATAATATAAAAGGTATGCGAGCGGATACCCTTAAACTTTTAAAAGAACTTAATGCTCCTATTTACCGATGGCCCGGTGGGAATTTTGTCAGTGGCTATGACTGGAAAGACGGGATCGGAGAACGGGATAAGCGCCCACCACGCAAAAATCCCGCATGGCAAGGGATTGAACACAATGACTTCGGCCTGGATGAATTCATTGTCTTTTGCCGTGAATTGGATACAGAACCACTCATTGTGGTCAACTCAGGCCTTGGTGGAGTCGAGATGGCGTTGGAGGAATTACAATACACCAACGGTTTAGCAGATACTCCAATGGGAAAATGGCGGGCCGAGAATGGGAATCCCCAGCCCTACAACGTTAAATGGTGGGGAGTTGGCAATGAAATGTATGGCGATTGGCAATTGGGCCACATGCCGTTGGAAGATTATGTTAAAAAGCATAACCAATTTGCCGATGTCATGTGGGAAATGGAGCCAACCATCAAATTGATCGCGGTTGGCGCAGTTGGCAATTGGAGCGAAACCATGATGCGTCATTGTGCAGATCATATGAATCTGATCAGTGAACACTTTTATTGCCAGGAACGTCCTGGTCTTATTTCACACGTCCGGCAAATTCCTAATAACATCAAGCGTATCGCCGATGCACATCGCCGCTATCGCGAAACCATTGATGGTCTGGCAGAAAAGGATATTCGTATCTCCCTGGATGAGTGGAACTATTGGTATGGCCCTCATATATACGGTGAGTTGGGAACTCGTTACTTCTTGAAGGATGCTCTGGGTATTGCTGCTGGTCTCAATGAATACGTTCGTAACAGCGACATCATGTTCATGGCTAATTACGCGCAAACGGTAAACGTGATTGGCTGTATCAAAACCAATAAAACCGATGCCGTGTTTGCCACAACCGGTTTACCCTTAAAACTTTATCGTGAGCATTTCGGCAGTATTCCAGTACAGATTGAGGGTGATTCTTTCCCCCTCGATGTCGCTGTAGCTTGGAGCGAAGATCGCTCATCATTAACCATTGGGATTGTCAATCCAATGAAAGAGTCCATGACGCTGCCGTTTGAACTCAAAGGGATCGCCCTGACTGGAAAAGGAACCGTTTGGCAAATTACTTCATCAAATGAGATGGCTTACAATGAGCCTGGAAAAGAGCCCAATGTGCAAATCGTTAAATCGGATGTTGAAGGCGTCGAAGATGAATTGCTTTTACCGCCCATCAGCATCTCCCTTTACCGATTGCCGGTGAAATAATGCCTTATCGAAATCCGATATATGTCTCCTTCCCGTTTTTAACCAGTAACATGCTTTTCTTGTTGCGGGCATCGGGATAATAATGTTGGGCTAGAAAATCAGGACCGGTAATGATGAATCCCATTGGTGGAAGCAACGTTTTATCTTCCAAATGGTTCTCAGGTCCGTAGTTTACAATGACCGTCCAATGTTCACCAAATTGGGACCGTTCAACCGAACGGTCCTTTTTTACATATCGATGGTTGGTCATGGGGAGAGTCGCCACTTTTTCAGTGAAGGGAGAAAGAAACGAATAGGTGTTTTTGATGAAGCAATCCATCGGGTGTTTGCCTTCACCCCATCCTGCATTGCTTCGCGCAAAACAAAATTCTGGTTTGCTCAGATCATAATTTGGGGCTTCACGCTCCCAGTAGCGATGTGGCCCAATACGATATAGCGGCATGGTTCCCGTCACCAAATGCTCTAAAATCTGTCTCGCATCACCCGGACCACAACGATCACCCTGGTGGGTAAACATCACCACACAATCATGAAACGCAAGCGGGAAAAAGGGTATCGGCATCGCACCTTGATTGGGAAAACTACTAATCATGGGATTTCCACTCAAAATACCCTCGAAATAATGGGAAACCGGTACTCCAAATTCCATCCCTGTCTCCGAACCAACCACTTCAAAATGATCGGCTGCCAGTTCAAATAACTTTTGTTTATAGTGAAGATCGTCCGCTCGAGTCAAAGGATTCTCCGGATCGTGCGATTCATACAATGGCGCCGCAAAAGTGGTATCTATAAAGTAAGCGTTGGGATCATAACGTTTCTCAACTTCAGGAAGATTCCGCTGAGCAAATTGATAACCACGATTGGAAGCGATCAACCATGCCTGTCCACCTGCCCACATACCGCCTTTCATCCGCTCGCCGTTTTTGCGCATCATGATGGCAGTTGGATCCCATGATGGCGCATCTTCATACATATCCTGGTAATTATCATGCAGCCCAAAAAGATAACCAGCCGATTTCGCTTCCTCTGCTATTCGCTTAACGCCTTTATCACCACCAATTTCAGGCGCAGCGGGAAGAATATCCGGATGCTGGTTGTCATAACCTCTATGAATCCAACCAGCCAGCACAAACAAGGCTTTATCGATTTCTAATTCCTTTTGGAGATGATTGAGAATCGCAATACAGTCCATCTCTGTATATGCATTACTTACCGACTCTTTAACGTTTCCATTTTCGTCGATACGCCGGTGTCGAACACACACAAACGGTTTAAATTCAGGCGCGCCAAAGAGTTTTTTAAGTTCTCTATTTCCTTTTAGTTTCTCTTTTAAGGTCACAAAATGTTCGCGATCCTTTGCATGCGTTCGCGCCATTTGGGCTATACCCACATAGGAATTTTTGGTATCAAGTTGAATTTGAAATTGTTTGGCGGGATAGGGAGCCTGCAATTCCAAGGACAACACCTGTTGGCCCGGAATGGCTGGATCATCTATTATGTCTGATCGACACGCTACTGATATCTCGGTATGATCAAACATCATCGCCGCTGAACCCAACCGGCGATTGATCCCGGCAATAGGTACATTCAAACCGTTCCAACCATCAAAAAGTTTAAAGGTGTTAATAAATGGAATCCCACTATCGGGTTCAAATAATTGCCCCTCCAGCCGGGGGATAACCGCACCTCCTCCCATACTCTCTGTTGTCCATAATAGAGAAGGGAATCGTACTTCGGTGATTTGCCATTCAAGTTCCTCGATATTTTCGGGAGGGGACCAGTCAAACGAAAGCAAAGGCTTATTATCAACCACCTTAACATTCAAAAGCATAAGTTGTTGATCACGATAGGACTTCACCAATTGAGCATTAGATTGGTTAAAGGTTAATAAATCCATATTATTCAATGGGATACAAGCATATTGTCCATCTTTATGCTGTGCATATATATATCCAAGTGGTTTATTCGGCAGGCTCTGCCAGGTTTGTTCGTTTATTTTATTGATTAGTTTGAATATCCCTTTTTCGGTTTGAAGCTGAAATAGAATCTTGGAATTTTCAATTGTTACCAAGGTCCCTTTGTCAAATCGCCTTAACAAATGAAACTGACGTCGTTTAATTTCATCCAAGTCGATTGATTCTGGTTTTTCATATGTAAAGGGCGGTGCATCGTTACTAACTGTAATTTTGTGAGGGTGATACGTATCAAGACTTCGTGTGCCTGACTCAGGATTCCATATTCCAATATGTACAAAATACTCTCCCTCCGGTGTATCTTCGGGTACGGTGAATTGATATGGCCCATCCACGATGGTTTGATCAGTCATCCAATACTGTGTTGAAATAGAAGGGATATGATCAGCTTGCCATTGAATGGTTCGACAATCCTTTTCTGTTTCAAAGTGGATAAAAATACGCTCCGGACTTTGAGTCGATTGTTGACCATTGTTAATAAACTCAAAACGGCACTTCAGCGCCTGTCCAGGAGAAACTATCGCTGGTGTTACAGAGGAGGTTAGCAACGCCGGTTGAAATTCTTCTTGTGAAAAGGTTGATGATAGTATTGAAACTTGAAAAAGGATTATCAAAACGAGATGTTGTCTAAATGTTTTCATGATTGGATTAATAATCTTCATAATCAGTTCTCTTTGTTATAGTTTGATTTTTGATATGATAACGGCAGATTATTGCACAAACAGAATAGAATTTCATCCTTTATATAAAGACAATCGCATTTTCTTATGAGTTAAATTACTAAAGAAGAGAGATAAGTAAAACATGGTTTTAATGACTCAAAATAATGGACATATGGATTCCTTATTTAAGTATGTTCTAATTTGTGTTTTCCTCATTATTGAAATGGGAATCATTCAAACTAGAGATTCCAAAGCCCAAGTCACTATCGGATTGGAGAACTTGATTGATAACGACTCTAATGATTTGAAAAACAAAGACATAGGTATTGTTGCCAATCACACTTCTGTGGATAAAAACGGCGATTCAATCGTTAAACTTTTATCAGAGATATCCAATGTCAAAGCCGTATTCAGTCCTGAGCATGGGTTTGAAGGCAACCTGGGGGCCGGTGAAACAGTAGGAAATCAAATAAACGAAAGTTTAAAGATTTTTAGCCTTTATGGCTCGTTTCGTACGCCAACCCGGACGATGTTGGAGGATATCGATCTACTCGTTTATGATATCCAGGATGTGGGGGTGAAGTTTTATACTTATATATCAACCCTCTTTCTGGCTATGAGAGCGGCAAAGCGGGATGCTATCCCCATTTATGTGCTTGATCGGCCCAATCCGATCAATGCCAACCGTGTGGAAGGTGCGGTAACCTCGCCTGTCCATACCAGTTTTGTTGGCGCAGCCCCTCTTATTACCCGTTATGGAATGACGGTGGGTGAACTGGCACGCATGTTTAATGAAGAATCTTACCTCGGTTTTTCACTCCAGGCTGATTTACATGTGATCGAAATGGAAGGTTACCGCCGGTCGATGTGGTTTGATGAAACAGGACGACCTTGGATCAAACCTTCACCCAACATGCCGGATTTGGAAACCGCATTGGTTTACCCGGGAATGTGCCTTATTGAGGGAACAAATTTATCTGAAGGGCGGGGCACCGATAAACCTTTTTTGAAGGTTGGAGCACCTTACATTAACTCAAAAGCATGGATTGCCAACATTCCAAACGAGGTTTTAGAGGGTGTGAAAATTGAATCGATCGATTTTACCCCTCGATCAATCAAAGGGGTTGCCATTAACCCTAAATACAAAGATCAATTGTGTTATGGCATAGAAATCAAGGTGATTGATCGAGATCTATTTAAGCCCATTCCCTTTGCCTTGGCCCTATTATGTTCTGCTCGAAATGAGTTCCCTGATCAATTCAAGACCCGGCGGTTTCTGGATCAATTATGGGGGAATGAAGATCTACGAGCCATGCTGACAAACGGGGATGACTACACATTAATCCTGAAAACCACAGCAAGGGGTTTGATTCAATTCAAAAAGATAAGAGATAACTATCTATCATATGAATAGAATCCATAATCATTGAAATTGTAATAATTCATACAAAAAATGGTGTTTAATGTTAAGAAAATTTAAATTTTATCCTGAATTGCATTCAACCATTCTTCTTTGACTGCTTCATAGGCATTTTTGAGCCCTGTTTGCAGAAAATAGGCAGTACGAATCATTTCATCATCATTCATTTTATCTTGATTCCTAATCCTTTCAATTTGATTCTCTATCTTCTGCAAAATGACTCGGTTAAATTCGAACATGGTGATGATAATAGAAAAGGATGGAAAAAAAGGCTCTTTAATTGTCCATGCCTTATTATCCCATTCGCGTAAATCTGCAACTAATAAATCAAGAACACCGTCACGGAGAAATCGCTTGGTTGTCATTGCTTCCCTGGTAGCTGTATTCAAGACCCTCATTCAACTATATTTATCATTAGAGATTGTAATATTATAATGTCCCATTTTAGATGATTTATTTCGATTTGTCTTTACTTAAGCAAGTAAAAATTGTATTTTCTGTAATTTAATTGCCTTCTTGACCTAAATTTCAGCTTTGATACACTCCATCCAAGCTAAAATGGATGTAAGTAATCAGCCAAATTGAAGCACCATTCCCCTCCAACGATTGGGAGGGGCTAGGGGAGGGTTGATGTGGAAATTTCCACTGATAATCAAGTCATTCCAACCTTTTATATAGACAAAGGGGAGGGGACGCCACTGCTTTATCTCCATGGGTGGGGGTGTGACCATTCGATTTTTTATCCCATGATGGAGAGTTTGGATGATGTTGGGCGGCAGATCGCATTGGATTTCCCTGGATTTGGGGAAACACCCCTTCCCAAAGGAGTATGGGGGAGTGCGGAATATAGTGAATTTACCCACCAATTTATAATGAAAATGAAATTAGAGCGGGTGGTTTTGATTTGCCATTCTTTCGGTGGCCGGGTGGCTATTCAGCTTGCGGAGAAATACCCGGCGCTGATTGCAGGTATGATTTTAATCTCCTCCGCTGGGTTAAAGCGCAAAATGCCTTGGAAACGATGGATGAAGGTAAAGTTGATTCGCACAGCCACCCGGCTTGCTGAGCGAATGATTCCAGGAGGGCTTGGAAAACAAATGAAAGAACGATTATACAACATGATTGCTTCCAAGGATTATCAAAACGCCGGGGAGTTGAAGAAGATATTGATTAAAGTGGTGAATGAAGATTTATCGGATCGTTTACCTAATATAACGATCCCCGCTCTTTTATTATATGGTGATGAGGATACTGAAACGCCGCCCGCAGTGGGAAAGAAAATTCATTCATTACTACCCAACGCTTTATACGTTGAGTTGAAAGGCTTTAATCATTTAAGCATACTTGATTTAGGACGTCATCAGGTTGGATATCAAGTGCGGCAGTTTATAAAGGGACTCTCTTTATGAGTAAACATATATATATACCTATCATATATTATCTCGCTGTTTTGTTAACAGTCTGGCCGGTGATGCGGCGCTATCTGCAGTTTTTTCAGCAAGAGGAATATGATGGCAGGCGATTTTTAAAATGGTGTGCTAAAACATTGTCCTTTGAAAAACGAACTACTTTATTGTCTATATTAATGCTGTTGTTCTGGATTTTTTTTCTGTTTATCCCCAAAGAGTCATGGTGGTTTGAGCCGGGTTTATATCATAATCCGGCATTGATAATCATTTGTTTGCTGTTAACCGCTGCATTGGCCTGGAGCAATTTACTTCGAAAATCGAAAAAGCCATTGGTGATGACGGCTCGGGCTAAGCGCATTTTTGGTGTATCCATGCTGCTTGTTTTAGTTGGATTCTATCTATTAACTCCAGGTATATTGAACTTTTGGCCGAGATATCAAGCTATTCCGGATTTGGATCAGATGATGATTTATCATCTTTGTTGTTACTTTACGGCCCTCATCTTTTTATTGCAGCTAAGCCCGGGATTAATGGTTTTAGGGAATATCATTTTATCCCCCTGGGAGAATCGAAATCAAAAACGCTTTTTGAATGAGGCGCTTCAGCGATTGGATGAGTATAAACCCACGATAATCGGGATAACCGGCAGTTATGGGAAAACCTCCGTCAAACATATATTGGCCCATATTCTTTCCGCGCATGATCAAACCTTGTATACACCGGGGAGTGTGAATACTCAAATGGGGATCACCCGGATCATTCGTGAGAAACTGAGACGCGATCACCGGTTTTTTATTGTTGAGATGGGGGCGTATGGGATAGGTTCCATTCAGAAATTGTGTGATTTAACCCCGCCGGATATGGCGTTGGTGACCGCGGTGGGGGTTGCTCATTATGAGCGTTTTAAAACCATCGAAACGGTGGCGCAAGCCAAATCTGAACTACCTAAAGCGCTCAATCCGAATGGCATTGCCATATTGAACGGTGATGACAAGCAGTGCCGAAAGATGGCCGATGAGATTGAGGCCCACGCCTTTTTTTATGGCGAAAAACAGGAGATTGGCCCTTTGGATTGCTGGTTAAAGCAAACCGAGATACATGCGAATGGTACGCAATGTACACTTGTTTATAATGATAAAACCTACGATATTCTGCTGCCCATTCATGGCCTTCATCAGGCTCATAACGCGGCTGGGGCTTTTTTAGCCGCTGTTAAGCTTGGCGTTCCGCCGATCACGGCGGTTGCGGCTTTGCAAAGTGTGCCTCCCATTGCTCATCGGATGGTGGTGGAACGGGATTCCAATGGGGTTACCATCATCGATGACGCCTATAATTCCAATCCGGTCGGATTTAAGAATGCGCTGAATTTGTTGAGGATGCTGGAGGGTGAGCGCAAGATCCTGGTTACACCCGGCATGGTGGAACTGGGTGAGCGGCATGAAGAAGAGCATTATCAGATTGCCTCGATCGCCGCTTCCATATGCGACATGGTGTGCCTGGTCGCTCCTCACCGCATTACTGCCATGCGGCGTGGTCTTATAGAAAGCGGTTTTTCTGAAGATAATGTATATGAGTTTAAAACATTAAAAGAGGCACGTAATTGGTTAAGCCATTTTTTACGAAATGGCGATGTTGTTTTGTTTGAGAACGATCTTCCCGACTTACTTGAACTTCAAACCGCTTATACTTTATTCTAAGCTGGTATGTCGCAACTCACTCCAGGAGTATCAACCATGAGCAATCAAGGTAAAACCACCGTTGCCGTATTGTTTGGTGGGCGTTCCACCGAGCATGAAATCAGCATTATCACCGGCCTGCAGGTTTTGGAGGCCTTCGATTCAACCCGATATGACACCTTTCCTGTGTATGTTGACCGGGAGGGGCAGTGGTATACAGGTGAAGCTTTGCGTAAACGTGACAATTACCTTCCCCGTGAAGAATTAAAATCACAACTCACCCACGTTTCTCTTTCGCCGGGGCAGGAATCAGAATTAATCGAGATGAATCCACCCAAGGGTTTGTTTTCCAGAAAAAACCCGCTGCATTTTCCTGTTGATGTCTTCTTCCCCGCTTTTCATGGTACCTATGGGGAAGATGGATGCATTCAGGGCTTATTGGAACTCAAAGGGGTGGCTTATACCGGTTGTGGGCCACGGGCTTCGGCGATCGCCATGAACAAACATACGACAAAACAAATTGCATCGGTGTTGGATGTACCGGTGCTGCCTGGTGTTTTGTTGAGCCAGCGTGAGTGGGATCCAGACAAGGCGGATAAAACGGTGAAAGAAATCACCAAAAAATTATCGCTGCCGGTTATTATCAAACCCTGTAATTTGGGTTCAAGCGTGGGCCTTTCATCGGCCAGGACAGAAGAGCAGTTAATGGTTTCGCTGGCGGGCGCGTTTGCATTTGACAACCAGGTGATTGTTGAGCCTTTTCTGGAACACATGTATGAATTGAACATTGCGGTGTTGGATGGCACGCCGCCCCGGCTTTCGGTAATTGAACGACCCAAGCGGGATGCGCCCCTGTTGACCTTTGAGCAGAAATATATGAAAGGAAACAAAAAGCTGACTTCATCCACACCCAGTGAGGGCATGGCGTCCCTGCAGCGTGATATTGATCCCGCCGATGTGCCAAAAGCCATCAAGGATGATGTTCAGGAATACGCCCAACAAACTTATAAAGCCCTGGATTGCCGAGGGGTGATTCGGATTGATTTTCTGGTGGATCAAAAGGAAGAGATGGTGTATTTAAACGAGATTAATCCACTGCCTGGCTCATTTTCGTATTATTTATGGGAAAAGACAGAGCCGAAGCTGACCTTTACCGAACTTTTGGATGAACTTGTACAGCAGGCGGTGACGGATCGGAATTTGAACAAGAGAGTCCAACGACAGA
This sequence comes from uncultured bacterium, assembly GCA_964517495.1. GTDB lineage: Bacteria > Hinthialibacterota > Hinthialibacteria > Hinthialibacterales > Hinthialibacteraceae > CAZFER01. Next base: position 11,980 of record CAZFER010000104.1, read on the forward strand.
TGGGGCTGCGGATATTTAAGGAGTAGTATGAGCACATTATGTAGGGTAGGCTCAAAAATACGCTGGTTGCATTTTTGAGCCTACCGTTTATATGGATGTGGGGATTTACGGAGCGCGGGCATCCTGCCCGCAAGCGGGTGCGTGAAGATAAGTGGGTTAGAGCATAGCCTTTGGATGCGTGGGAAGACGTTGGTTTGTGGGTATGACGTGCGGGCAGGGATGCCCGCACCCCGGTGAAGTGCCTGGTGGGTTACGCTTCGCTTTTAACCCACCTACGTTGGTAATAATATAGTGGGCAGAATGTTTTAATGAAAAGAGATACAACTTGAAAAATTGCCTTGGGATAAAATGTTATTATTTGGGTGAATTTTTTGTGATACACAACAAAAGGTAAAAAAATGGTGATGAATGATGAAAATCGATAAAAAAATAATGGATCGAATCGTTCAACGAATTGTGCAAGCGGTTAATCCTTTGCGTATCATTCTCTTTGGTTCGGCTGCTCGAGGAGAATGGGAAGAAAACAGTGATTTGGATCTAATGGTGGTCATCCAGGATGGGAAAAATAAACGAAAAACAGAATGTGAATTATATATGAGGTTATCGGATATTCAAATTCCTGTTGATATCGTCGTGGTAACTGAATCTGATTTACATGAATATGCTAACAATTGGAGTCTGGTTTATTATCCAGCATTACGAGAGGGGCAAGAAATTTATGCCGCCTGAATTTGGAAGTCCCAAACATTGGCTTCTCTATGCAAAAAGTGATTTGGCTATGGCCAATATTGAAAGACATCCGGATATTCTTATAGGAACTCTCTGTTTTCACGTACAACAATGTGTTGTAAAAAGCCTCAAAGCCATCTTGCTTTTTCGGGGAATTAAATTCCCACAAACACATAATATTGGTATTTTGGTTGAATTGGTTAAAAAGTCGGGATTACAATTCCCGGATGATTTTGAATCCGTTATAACGTTAACCCACCACGTAGCGGAAGGACGTTACCCTCATGATTTAGAACCAATGACTTTAGAGCAATATAACGAAGAATTGGCTTTAGCTAAAAATGTCTATAAGTGGGCGGTTAATATTATTTCTGGAGATAAGGATAAAAATAAGTAGGGCAAGCTCAAAAATACGTTGTTTGCATTTTTAGCCCACCGTTAACATGGATTTGGAGATTTACGGAGCGCGGGTATCTTGCTCGCAAGCGGGTGCGTGGGAAGGCGTTGGTTTGTGGGTATGACGTGCGGGCAGGGATGCCCGCCCCCCGGTGAAGTGCCTGGTGGGTTACGCTTCGCTTTTAACCCACCTACGTTGGTAATAATATAGTGGGCAGAATGTTTTAATGAAAAGAGATACAATTTAGAAAAATTGCCTTGGGATAAAATGTTATTATTTAGGTGAATTTTTTGTGATTCATAACAAAAGGTAAAAAAAATGGAATTAACTGCGGTTTTTCAAAAAGTACCTGAAGGTTATATTGCTTTTATCGAGGAATTACCGGGCGCGAATACTCAAGGGACAACGCTCGAGGAGGCCCGTGAGAATTTGAAAGAAGCGGTTGATTTAATTCTCGAATCCAATCGGCAACTGGTGGAAGAATCTCTTGCCAATCAAGACGTCATTCGAGAATCTTTCATCGTTTCCAAGTCATGAAACGGCGTGAACTCATTCGCCATCTGGTGAAACACGGGTGTGAATTTTTTCGTGAAGGCGGCAACCATACCGTATACGTTAATCGTAAAGCGGGAAAAACTTCAACTATACCACGCCATAACGAAATATTCGACCAGTTAGCCCGCAGAATTTGCAAAGACTTGGAGATTCCGTTTGTAAAGTAGCCGATAGCGTTACGGCGGATTTTATGGATGGTGCGGGTGCCTGGTGGGTTACGCTTCGCTTTTAACCCACCCTACAGTTTACATAAATAGGTGTGAATATGGGATTTACGAATCATTTGGTCTTTTTTGGATTGCGGCAGGTGTTTGGTGAGAGCGTGGATGATGCGGGGTGGGACGCGGCCCACCGGTTTGCCGATGAACTACAACGGCGGGGGATGAGCCACCTGGAAGCATTGATTCGCCATCAAACCGGCGGAGAGGCTCCCCTATGGTTGAGCGCCTTTGGCTATTTTTTGCGGCGTGAGATTATCGATGAGCCGGAACTGCGGGATGAACTTTACTGCGATTCGCTATTAAAAATCAATTTACAAGAAAATACTCGAGGAACAATGGGAAAAGTTTCCCTTTGTCCTTGTCCAGGATAAAGAAAAAAGCACAATGGGTTTGGCAGCGTCGCTTTTGGGAGCATTTCATCCGAAACGAACTGGTTCAGACAAAAGTCACACAAAAGGAATAAGAACAATGAGTTCACAATTACTACAGGAAATCCTCGCAAAAGCGGAACAACTCAGCCCGGAAGAACAAAGGCAGGTGATCGACTCTTTGGCAAGGAAAGTTGAGAATGAGAAAACGTTGACAGATAGACCACAACGAAAATGGATGGATATAGCGGGGCGGCTGCCTTATCCCGCTTACGGCGAGGATGCTCAAACGTATATCTCAAAATTACGACAAGAAGCGGATCGAGAGAGAAATAATCAAATTCGGTGTGACCACTCATGAGTGAAATGTCAACTTTGAAGATACAAAACATTTTTCTTGATACCGCTCCACTTATCTATTTTGTCGAGAAACATCCAGAATATATTTCTCGCTTGCAACCTGTTTTTGAACGGTTTGACCGTCTGGCCAGCCTTTCATCCAGAGCATCCAGATTCTGACAAAAAGTATAAACCATAATTTGAAACGGAGAATGAACACAATGTACAAACACAGAATGATGCTTCCCCTATTGTTGGTATTTACCATGTTAATGCTAAATGTGTTAATCGCTCTTGCCGAGCCGCCTTCAATCACCAATATGCAGGCCTCGCAGCGGCAGGACGGGTCTATGAAGGTGGATATATATTATGACCTGGCCGATCCCGATAGTGATCGGGTGAAGATATCTCTCGTGTTAGAGGATGATGACCCCGATAGCGAGGATATTATTCCCATCACGCTGGAAGGGGATGTTGGCGTTGTTGAAGTCGGTGCAGGAAAACATATTGTTTGGGATGCCTTGGCCGATTCTCCCGGAGTCTATGGAAAACGTTACCGCTTCGCCATTACCGCGGATGATGCAGGTCCTTTTGCCATTACTATTGACTTGCCAGATTTACCCTCAGGGGCCACTAAACT
>CAZFER010000105.1:0-15198 GCA_964517495.1 uncultured bacterium
ACTGGGAGCAAACCTATGTGTTCGCCCGATGTCGTGGTAAAGCAGACATCAGGATGAGTTTTGAGACAATCCCAACACTATAAAGACTTATTACCAGATCGTCACAAATCAGTCTACTATATGGGGATTGCCTGGAAGTTCAAGATGGATTCAGGTGATGAAAATTGAGGTATCATACGCAGTATCATGGATAAATCAATTTACGACATCAATATTCGTGCGATACAAACTAACCACCCCCATCTCATGAGTGTATTAAACTCGAACGATCGCTTCGAGATTAAAACCACAGTCAATAATGAATTTAAGCATATTACCCCACCAAATCCGCTTGTCCAATCCAAACGCAATGTAGTTGTTTTTGGTATGGGAACTGGTCAATGGTTACTAGATTCTTATAAACAAATTCATTCTACCCTTCATCGCATGTATATTCTTGAACCCAATCCCACTCAGTTTCATTCCATTCTGCAAACAACCTCACTCGAGATGTTATTACAGGATTCCAGAATCACATGGTTCATAAATCCAGACTTACAATCCGCCGGTAAACGTATGAATCAGGATTTTTCCGCCGTTGGCATATGGGGCCTTCACTTTTATGTCAATCCACAATGTGCACAAAATCATAGGGAAGTATATGAATCATTCTGTCGGCAAGTTCAATTTATCGCAGAAAATGCCAAACAAAATACCGACATTCAAGCCCAAAAAGGATTGATTATTCAGCATAATATTATTCGCAATCTCCCCATCATTCTTCGTTCATACACATTGGATCACTTTGTTCACTTGTTTCAGGCCTCACATGGGATTGTCATAGGTGCCGGACCATCATTGGATAAGAATATTGATCAGCTTCGCAATGCTTCTCAAAAAGCTTTGTTGATTGCAACCGATTCCGCTCTAAGTGCGTTGCTTAAGCGGGATATTATCCCCCATTTTGTGGTTTCATGTGATCCGCTAAAACTCAACAGCCGCCATTTTGAAAAAATCCCATCACTTAATCAGATGGTGTTGGCCTATTTGCCGGAAGTGAATTATCAGATTCTGGGAAAATACCCCAACCACCCTTATTTTCTATGCTTACATGATTTTCAATCAAAGACTTTGCAATCATTAAGCCGATGGATTCCAACCAAACTCAAATTTGAACGGCGAATGAATGCCGGCTATTGCGCTTTTGCACTAGCTCGCCAATTAGGATGTTCTCCCATCATTTTGACTGGTATGGATTTATGCCTTTCATCATCAGGTGAAAGCCATGCTGAAGATACTGGTAATGTGGCATCCATTGAATCATTTGAAGAGAACCAGGTTGTAATGAAATTCCACAGGCAAGAGGGAAACTATCAAAGCACGGTGGTTCAAGTCGAGGGGTATGATGGAAAGCCTTGTCTTACTTTCCCTTATTTTTCTCACATGCTGCATAAATTGGAACAGGAAATTGAATCCATGCAAACACCTGTCATCGATGCCACTGAAGGGGGCGCTAAAAAGAATGGGACCAGGCAGATGACACTTAATGAAACTCTACGCTCTCTACCGCCAAAACCCCAAGTTACTGAATCTTTTCCTCCACAACTCAAACCCAACTTACACCAGGATGTTCATTCCCTTCTAAAAAGGTTCAACCAACTTCGTCAGAACGTTGGATTAGCCCGTCAACAGATTCAATCTGGGATAAATCAACTGCAAATTTTGAAAAATCAGTCACAAATGGATGAAAGTTCATCAAATCCACCACGCAGCCAACTCGATGATTTTTACCAGCGATTTAAAGAGCTTTTATTCTCCCCTTCATTAGAAGAAGCCTTGGATATTGGATTGGGCCGCTTGAGAATCGAGTTTCAGCGCTATGAAATCCCAGTAGAATTGGCTGGTCATGAAGAATTTGACCATCTCCATGAACATTTGATGCAATGGATGAAGGTTTTTGAGAAAGATTTAACTCACTTTCTACAACTTTACACTCTTGTAATGGAAAATATGAAGACTGCCTTGACTTCTACAAGAGGGTGACGATAATAATATTTGAATAGAAGGGCGATTAGCTCAGTTGGTTAGAGCGCCAGTATCACAAACTGGAGGCCACTGGTTCGAATCCAGTATCGCCCATATTTTATTAAATTTAGCTAATCCAATCCGAAGCGCTGCATTTGGCGGCAAATTTTAGGCCCCGGACTTACGGTTGGTTGTGTCCAATCAGGCATCTTCATGGCCACATCGAACGCATATGTTAATCATTTCAAGCAAGGGATGGAGCTCTATACTGGCGGCCACTACGAACAAGCACTGATTCCTCTTAAAAAAGCACTCGTTTATCAGCCTGATTTCCCAGATATATATTACCTTATCGCCCGTATTTATGATGAACTCAACCGCCATGCCGATGCCCTTTCCATGTACGAAAAAGTCGTCCGCCTTTTGCCCAATGATCAAGAAGTCCACTGGGCATATGGAAAGTTATTGATGAAAAGTGGGGAAGAAAAGAAGGGCCTGAAAATTCTGAATAAAGCCCTTAAGTTAAACCCGAAAGATCCCCGCATTCGTACTGAATTAGCAAGATATTATCAACAAAAGCAAAAACCTAAAAAAGCACTGGCTATTATTGAAACCGGCATCAAACACCTTCCTGATCATGCCCCCTTTTACGCGATGGCTGGCGATATCCTGAAAAGAATGAATAAACTGGGCAAAGCTCAGGAATATTATGAACTCAGCCTGGAACTGGATCCTGAATACGAACCTGCCAAACGCGGCATCAATGCCGTCATGCATGCGATGGAGAATCATTCCTCGGCACCCGCTCCAAAAAGTCCTAAAAGTGAAGCGCGGGAGGAATTAGTTGAAGCGGCTACCCTGTTTCGACAAAACCAACTTGATATGGCAATTATCCGGTTGCTGGAACTAAAGGATAAAGCCGGTGTTGAACGCGATGCCACCATGCTTTTAGGAAAAGCATTTGCCCGCAAGGGGCTTTATAAACGAGCCCGGGATGTTTTTCTGGGATTTATGATGGACCACACCCCCGATATCCTGGTGTATTACAACCTGGGGCTTTCATCCAACCGAATGGGACGTTATGAAGAAGCAGTTGAGTATTTGCAGCAAGCGTTGATGGAAGACGATGAATTCGAAGAAGCTCTCGTCGAGATGGGAATCGCCAGTTTTATGATGGAAAATTACGCCGATGCCCGTGACTATTTTGTTCGGGCCTTAAAGCTAAATAAAGAAAATCCAAAGCCTTATGCATACCTCGCCTTTTTGGCATACTTGCGGGAAGACAAACAGAAGGTCGCTGAGTTTTTAAAACGTGCGAAAGCGGCTGATCCCAGCGCGGCTGAAATGGCGTTTGTTATGGGCTATATCAGCGTGGCCGAAGAGAATTATGACAAAGCAAGCACCCATCTTGAAAAATGCTTGAAGCAATCCCCTGATCATTTCGAAGCGCTTAAACTGATGGGACGGATGAAATCTGAAATGGGGGACCAGCGGGCAGCCAGGGAGTATTATCAATCGGCCGCAACCTTGAATCCAGCAGATCCGGAATGTGCACAAATATTATCTTAACCATTGAATTTAAAATGTAATCCTTTCAAATCCATTCCCCTCACAAGATTGGGAGGGGTCAGGGGAGGGTTGATAAGAAAACATACAGTATTATTCTTAAATTCCCTCTTAACCTCCCCCCATTGCATTGGGGGAGGAATAATAAGGAATATTATTGTCTTTATCTTATGATGAATTTTGAATCTGAGACATTAATTCGTTTAGCGCTGGGTCTGGCCTTGTTTGGTTTTGGCTGGATATTCTTCAAAATCGGTTTGAACGCCATTGGCTTCGGCGTAGGTTTTCTCTTTGGTTCATCCGTTTATGAAATCCTTCTCTCCATTATTCCACAGATCGATCCTGAATGGCTGCGTTTCTTCCCCACTCATCCCATCACACCCTATATCGTGGGGTGTGTGACCGGGGTGTTGGGGGTATTGTTATCCAAACGCCTGTTTATGGTATTGGTGTTCCTGGCCACTTTGGCGGGATTGCTATATATATTGTATGCAGATGACCAACAACGGGAATTGGTGGATAAACTATTTACACAACTCGGGATTTTGGAATCGCTCAACCAAACCCTAGGCAATGCCTGGCCAGCCCTGCTAGCGTTTCTTATTTCACTGCTGGTTCTTGTTGTACAAAAGCAGGTTGTTATCATTCTAACCGCCTGTGCTGGAAGCTACTTGATCGCCGACACTATCAACATTCCTATTATCTTCCTGCCCCTTTGCTTTATCGGGTTTTTGTTTCAACAAAAACAGAAGAAGAAACAAGTCAAGAAAGTCGTAGTGGAAGAGGAATAAATGGATTCCATAACCCGCACCGCTGATTTGGTAATGAGTACGTTCCGCTGAAGAACCATTTGCAAGACGGGGATACCATCCTATAGGAACAGAAATCGTTCGCCCGTCTTGCAAATCAACAGATAGCGTATCATCCGTCACGTTAACATCCACGATTGGCGTAAGTTTAAGTGTTTCCGGAACAGAAGGTATCTTATCCATTTACTTAATTCGCCTGATCACTTAGGCAAAACCATTGTATCATCCAGTTTGCCTTCAGCTCCCAGTTCTTCTTTTAGTTTATGCACTTCATCCTGCAAGGTATGCTGAGAGATATTATAAGCACAGAATTTTGGTCCGCACATCGAGCAAAAGGCCGCTTCTTTGTAATCTTTATCCGGCAGAGTTTCATCGTGATAAGCCCGAGCGGTTTCAGGATCCAGCGAGAGTTCAAACTGTTTTTCCCACTCAAATGCATAGCGTGCTTTTGAAAGTGCATCGTCCCGATCCTGGGCACCGGTCCGGCCACGTGCCACATCGGCTGAATGGGCGGCGATTTTATAGGCAATGCATCCCTGCTTGACATCCTCAAGATTGGGTAATCCCAAGTGTTCCTTGGGAGTGACATAACACAACATCGAGGCACCTGCCGTACCGGCCAACGCTGCTCCGATAGCTGATGTGATATGGTCATACCCCGGCGCAATATCTGTTACAAGCGGTCCCAAGAGATAAAATGGCGCCTCATGGCATACTTCCATCTCTTTCTTTACATTCATCTCAATTTGATGGATGGGAATATGCCCCGGCCCTTCGATCATCACCTGAACATCGTGCTCCCAGGCGCGTTGGGTAAGTTCACCCAGGGTATCCAATTCAGCAAATTGGGCTTCATCACTGGCATCGGCGATCGAACCAGGCCGCAGGCCATCGCCCAGGCTGAAGGATACATCGTATTTCTTGAAGATTTCACACAATTCATCGAAAATGGTGTACCATAAATTCTCATGGTGATGGTACATCATCCAGCGGGCCATAATTGAACCGCCGCGGCTGACAATTCCCGTAACCCGTTTGGCGGTGAGTGGAATGTAGCGTAACAAAACACCGGCATGAATAGTCATATAATCCACACCTTGTTTGGCCTGCGCTTCAACCGTTTCCAACAGGATATCCGCTGTGAGATCTTCAATCCGCCGAACTTTAGTTAACGCTTCATAGGTTGGTACGGTGCCAATGGGCACAGGGCTGTTGTCGATGATTGCCTGGCGAATTTCTGGGATATCACCACCGGTGCTCAGATCCATGACCGTGTCCGCCCCATATTTAATCGCCCAGTTCAGTTTTTCCACTTCAGAATCGATATTAGATGTTACTGCTGAGTTCCCGATATTGGCGTTGATCTTGCACTTGGTTTCGATACCAATTCCCATCGGTTCCAGGCGTTTGTGATTGACATTGGCGGGAATAATCAAGCGTCCACGCGCGACTTCGTCCCGGATCAATTCCGCTGGCAAGTTCTCCCGCTGTGCCACATAGCGCATTTCTTCGGTAATCTGGCCCTGGCGGGCTTTGTGCAATTGAGTTACATTTTCGCCGTTGGTTGCGGCTTTTCGTTTGAAATCAATCATTGCTATGACTCCTTCGCATGATTTGATTTCGAAGGTAACACGGCGTATGGGAAGGCTGAAAAGTTAAGAAAGGAGGGAATACCACCCTACTGTTTTTTACACCCCATCGTCGCTTTCCTCCGCCGGGATTAACCGGATCAGGTTCGAGGGGTATCCGATAGTCTCGAATTCTCAGGGCCGGGTTAGGCCCACCCCCAGCGAGCTGGCTGATTTTTATCTAATCTATTATATTCGAATTGATTCTATATTGTCAACAATGAACCTGTTTTTTGTAAATCTGCCGAATATCCTGGAAAACCTCCCGGTGATTAAAATAGTCCGGATAAGTCCATGGGAGCTGGGTAAAATTTCCTTTTTCATACCGCATGGTTACCTCGGCATATATCCCTCTGCCAAGATAAATTCGATGGCTGAAATTCTTTGTGCTGGCCAAAACCAAATTCGCTCCTGAGAGGTATCCCGGATCAAGATTGAATAGCCGGTGGCCTTGTTTTGCAAATTGTTCTTCCCATTGATTTGACATCTGCTTGAAATGGATAATTCGGTCAGGGTAGATTAGTTCCGATACCGATAAAAACCGCTTAGTTAAATCGGCTCCCATTTCGTTTTCATAATAATTGGTCTCAGTAAATGGAAATGGATCGCTTAAATAATCAATTGAGCCAAACCGGAATTCGATCATCCTCAACACTTCTTCATACAGGCTTTCATCACGATAAAGCAAGCCGAATATGGGTTTAACCATAGGCGGTGACAATACCTTTCCCATTACAAACACCCCCTCTTAACAACATCTTAACATCAAGGAGTGTATCAATTATATAGCGTAATTGTATAGAGCGTGTGTAAACCATGTGCCCGGTTTATAGAGCTCGGATATCTATGTGGACTTCGCACCTTAACCTGTATATAGGGTATGCAAAAAACTAAACCACTAAATGTGCGTTTACTCATGAAATAATGGCGTCTTTTTTCTTACTGATTTGCACTTTTCTTTTTTGGAAATCGGGTTTATTTTCAATTGCAATCGATTGTTGAAAAAAAGTTAAAAAACCGCTTGACATTAAATTAAAAGTAATGCAATATATATTCAATTAAGTGTAAAGGGCTGAGGGAGTTTATTTCATGCTGGATTTACCTCACACTTTAAATTGGCATATACTTTCTTCATTGATCTTTCTTTTTTCCCTCACAAATCCTTTCATTTCAAACCTTTAGGGCTGCACCTCCAGGGTTGGGGTGCTGTTGAACGAAGGCCCGGCCCGCTTGGTACTCAATTTGGATGCACCATGGCCGGTAGAAGAAAACATAAAACTTGAAAAGTACACCACACTAAACACTAACGTATAGGAGGAAAGAAGGATGGAAAAGAATAATTCCCCGACAAAGACGGGACCGCCAACCAACCATCCCCATAATAGGGGATCAACGGGTTGGTTTATCGCATGGCTCATTATCATAATGGTCATTGGATTTGCAGGTACCGGGTATTACCTTGATACCCGTTTGAATTCACTTGAACAGAAAGTACTCACTCAAACGGTTAAAGTATCCGGGCAAACCGAAGTAACCCTCGATAAACTGAAAGAGGCGCGTCAGGATATTTTGGCTAATCGGGCGGAATCCGCTGAGTTTGCCAAGCAATTTTCCACCACTTTGCACGAACTTTCAACGCTGCTTTCATCGACGGTGGCATCATTCTCTGAACAGACCTCAAAATTGGCGCTTGCCATAGAACAGAAAGAAGAATCCAGTGTAGAATATATCAAGAAAGCACTGGAACAATATTCAAAAGAAGCCAATGCCCAATCGAACGAAGTGCTGATCGCCGTTAATGCTCTGGCGGATGCCATCAAAACCACCCAGCAAGCGGCGCTTGATGCGAAATCACAAAGTCAAAGCAATTCCGAGCAACTGGTTGCCATGTATGACCAGTTGCAAAGCATGAATACCACCCTCTCAAGTGGATTTACCACGCTGACCGATCTGTCCAAACAGATCAATGTCACATTAAACCAACGCTTTGATCAACAATCCAAGAGCCTGGCCAATCAAATCACCGCACTGCAGGAAGCCTCAAATCAAAGTTTGATTTCGGTGCGGGATAAGATGATTGCTCTGGCGAATGAAAATCAAAGCAAATTGCATAAATCAATCGATAACCAAACGGAAACCCTGACTGGATCGCTTGAAACTGTTAAAGGTGACCTGGTTAAACAAACCAAGAACGTAAGCCAAACCCTCACGGATCTGAATGGTCGTGTGGATAATGTTGGATCAAAAGTGGATATCGGATTTGCTGCGTCTACTGACTCAGCGGAAACCATTCGCTCCGATATCGCCGAAATGAACTATAATCTGACAGGACGAACTGAAGACCTTCTGCTTGAAATCGCGGATACCGGAAAACGCCGCTCAGCAAAAACAGAAGAACTTTCCAGTAATCTGGAAGAACGAATCAAGAATGTCGAAACAAGCGTAAACGTTGTTAAAGAAGGGATTAACGAAAATAAATCCCTGCTTGCCACCGCCAATGGTTTGCTGAAAGAAACGCAAACCACCTCCGTCAACTTGAACGATCAGTTAAAGACGTTTTCCAAAGATGCCTTAAGCAACATTGTGGATGTCAATCAAGACATCGCTTCATTAGCGAAACGTCTTGATGAATTTGCTCAACAGTCTGCCAACGCATCTCCTGAGTCATTAACCAAGCATACTCAGTCGGAAATGCTTCAGCTGGTGCAAGACCTCAAAGGTTTGATGGAAAACATGGTATCGGTGCGAGATTCAGTGGCGGGTTATGTTGATACTGTAAAAACCAAAGCCACAGAATTGACTTCCAATCCAAAATCCACCGATGCAAAGGATGCCTTCCAAAAAGCCCTGGATAATCTCAATCAATCCATTCAATCCACGCAGGGCCAGGTTGATACAATCAGAAAGCAACTGACTGGTTTAACCACTAAATTCAAAACAGATGAAACCCCTGAATCAGTCAGTCAGGCATCCACTGGTGAGCCTATTGGCATGTTAACAAATCCTGAGGAGGAGTAGCCTTGATTCCCCCTTTTCCGTTGCTGATTACTGATCTAGGCCGGTCGATTCGACCGGCCTTTTTGTTTAGTGGATAGATCAAAAAATCACTAATATTTGTTATCATAGAGAATTTTTGACGACGAGGGGCTTTAGTATATCCAACATCATTGGAAGATATTCTGTAACTGTTTTCCATACTATTTTAACGTTTATATCAAAATACTCGTGAATCAACCTGTTCCTCATATTTCTGTGATAATGCAATGGCTTCTTCTGCTGCATCTACCATGTGCTTTATACGGATAAGATCACTTTTTTTCATAAAGAATCTCAGCTGAATCTAATACCTCGTTACGAAAATATCGGCTTAAATCCTCTGGTGTACGAATATCCACCGGACGGCCAAGGCGATCTTCCAGTTCTAATTCCATGCCTGATAGGGTTATCAAATTTGGTTCTTGATCCGGTTCAAATTCAACTAATAAATCGATATCACTTTTTTCTTTAAAATCACCCCGTAACATAGAACCATATAAAGAGATTTTTTGTATATGATTTTTCTGACAAAATTTTTCCCACTCTTCATAACTGAGATTGAGCATGATATATGCTTGAGCCCTGGAATTCATCATCTATTCTCCACAAGATTGACAAAATAGATTTTGTTTTTTGAATCTTCATCTTCTCCTATATAAGTATATATGAAAGCGTTCAAAAATCTTATATAAATTCTGAAAAAATAGATGAAAACATTAATGCTATGAAGAATGTTTATCAATTCCAAACAAAGTCTCCTAAATATTTGTATACCCATTAGGGTTTCTTTTCTGGTTCGTATCAAAAGAGACGTTTGGATCAAGCTGAGCGATCACAGTTTCGTGATTCCCCCTTTGCTGATTAATGATCCCTGCCGCTCGTTTCGACCGGCCTTTTTGTTTGTGAGGTGGATATACATTGAAATCCTCCTATATTGACTCCAAAATAGGAGGCTTAAAAACATTTTCATATGTGGTTATAGAGTGTAATGAATGATCAGAATTGTATTCAATTTAATAAATCCGCTGTGACTTCTTATCTGGTCGTATCCTTGGTTAGCCTTGTCTATTATTTCATTCGGCTTCCTCATATCGATTTACCGGTTTGGGATGATGCCAACATCTATGATTACGGTCTGCAATTGCTGAAGGGTGAACTAGGTGTCATTGATTTCGAATGGTCCCCTTTGCTTGTGTTTTTGACTGCTGTACTGCAATCAGCATTTATGACCAAACCGATTGTGGGTTTTTTTGTATTTCAAGGTATTGGGCATGTAATCCTTGCTGTTGGTTCGCTATGTATGATGCTATCAGTGAATCTAAGTTACACCTATGCCACCCTGAATACGATAATATGGGTGATTGTCTATCAATCTATTATGGATGTGTATCCCATACCTGTGCTTCATTTGTTTCACTTTGGCATTCCCATGCTGGTGGGTGCTTATTTTTTAAGGAATAAACCCGTTTCGATTCCTTTCTCGCTTTTATTTCTTCTATTGGCTTATTTAACCCGAAATGAAACAATCGTTTTGTTGTTGCCTTTATGGTTTGTAGGTATGCTTCGAAGAAAACAAAACCGGCTTCATGTCATTCATTCACTTTCGTACAAAAGCTATCTTGCCGCATTTCTCATCATCACGCTCTTTGTAACGATTTTGTTCTTGCCCCAAAAACGCCCAAACAACCGGTTGAACATTGCCATCGCTCAACATTACTTTACGTATCTCTTAAAAACTCAACCCGAGACTGTCGTTGATGAAGAGGGTCCGGAAATTAAGGCAAGGGTTTTCGAGGATAAATTTGGTGAAGAGGCTTTGTCGTGTACGTTAATAGAACTTTTTTATAGAAATTATTCTGAAATGTTCAACTATATCTTGTTTAATTTCACGCTGGTGATAGATGGCTGGGTTGTTCCGGGGAATGTATTGGTTTCCTATCTTTTTGTATTAGTATATGGAATTGGATTTCTTTTCCTCTTTTATCGTATGATTCGAACATGGAATCTTGTTTACCTTCTATTGTTATTACCAGTTGTAATCAAATTGTTTTTGACCTTGTTGATTGTGGTTTGTTTTCATTATCTTGCTGATATTTTATTTATCTTGATATTTATAATCTGGCCTCTAAGTGGCCTGAAACGAGTTCAGTGGCTTTCGACAGGCATTTTGTTATTATGCATTATCTTGCTTTCGCCTCACGTTGTTCAAAAACACCTATCCCCTTCATCCAGAACAAATTTGGAACGTGCGCTTTTTGTTCGCGAAGCCAACCGCTATGTTGAATTGGATCAAACTGTTGTAGCTGAATACTATCCTCCCTTTTCCAGAATCTTTGCCCTTCCCCAAATCAAACGTTGCGTTTCGCTGTCATCCATTCATGTGTCAGATGACAAGCTGATCGCGCCCAATGGAGAAACATGTGATGTGCTTTTATTCAATCATCATCAGAACCCACCATATGAAATAAGTAAATGGATATTAGGCCAATCACCAGCCATTCACGATGGAGAGCATCGCCTTTATATGGCAGACCATAAAGATGCTGCCATTGAAATTCAGAATACTCAAAAAGCATCTCCTTTGATCATAACGGATCATCATAATTCGCATGTCGATTTAAGTTGGCAGCGTGATTATGATCCTGAAACCGCCAAAACCTTATCGCTTCGATTGGATCCTGAGGTCTTGCAGGTTGATTCAAATCAGATCGAATCCTGTGTTTTTTACATTCAACAAAACAGCAGTGGGCGATTTGAATATTTGGGTTTAATAGAGTCATTTGACAATCTTTTGTTGAATTGGATAAGGGGTGGTAAAAATCTTCATCATAAATTTAGGGATGGTCCCCAGTTCAGACATATCTATCGATTCCGAGCCGTGATCCAGCTTAAAGGCAAAAAGAAGCCAGAGGTAATTGAATCCAATGGACCGGTTGAATATCTTCCTTATATCACGGTATGCGATCATGAAACCGCTATTATGGATTTAAGCGGTGGGACGGATCAAGATCCTTCCCATTCCCGGGAATTATGTATCCGATGGAATTTTCAGGATTTTAACATTGATTTTAATCGAATCGGTGCAATTCATGTTTATGTGCGCCAAAACAATACCGGTGATTTCAAATTTTTAGGATTCCAGGATGATCTTACTCAAAACCACCTGCTTTGGAAAGCGGGGAACCCCTGTTTGGCTAAGGCATTTAAGGGAGGTCCACATTTTGGAAATAAATACACTTTTCGTGTTTATGTTTTGACGAAGAGTGATTCTCCCCGAATTTATGGACCATTTGCAAATTCAGGGATGATAGAGATGCAATAAATTGGTTGTTCAGGTAGCGATCAACCATGCAATGGTTTGGCAGTAATTAATTTCAGCACTTGTTTATCCCAGTCTTTGGTCAGGAAGTGGTAGAAGCGTTTGTTGTTTTGGCGCAAGCGGTGTAAGGTTTCCAACAAATTGAGAATCATGGTGATGCGCCGGTATTTGCAGTTCATTTCACCAATGGTGTGGGTGGCGACGGGTTGGAAGCCGATCACCTGAGTGTGGAATTGATAGGGGCTATGCACTTCCCCTTCGAATACATCGGTGATGTAGTGTGAATACCCCCTGCGGATGGTATCTTCAGAAGCCGCTCGCATAAGTGCTGAAGCCACGCGGATTTTTGTGCGATATTTTGGCAATATGGCAAAGCGCCCGATTTCAGCAATTTTGTGGTTACGAATAAAGGCATCCAAATCGAGCTCATCTCTCAACGTTTCGAAACCATATTCAGCGTAAAGATCGAGAGGGGGATCATACAAGATACGCAACACACCTGCTGGATCGTTTTCATAGTGAACCAGAAACCATGAGACGTTATCGTTGTTCAAATCCTCGGGTGGGAAAATGGTATTTTCGTCTTGCACCCAGTTTTTCTCTGTGCAGTAAATGGCTTTTAACACTGATAATGCCGCCCGCCTATCCATTTCCCGCGTAACACGTTGAATACGAATACGATCTTTTTTTAACACGATTTCATCTCCCTCATTTATGGTTTTCGCATTTATGCTGTTGTGTTTAGGATGATATGCTTTCAAGCATGATGTTAAATATTGAATTTCCCTCATTTCGTTTTCCAATGTTTCCCACTTAATATTGAAATCTGGTTCATGATTTCTGCATGCCATAAATGAATAATCTCTGATGGATTTGAATTAAAATCATGTGGTGGAGACATCATTTCGCCAAAATGCAATTCCATGGGCGCCCATGTGGAAATTGGCTTTTCACTTTGATGGTGTGGAAAGCGAATTCCTGCGGGTAGGATGGGGCACCCTGTCTCCAGTGATAATCGCGCAGCACCTTTAAATCCAGTTAGAAGTTGCTTAGGATTTGAATTGCGGGTGCCTTCCGGAAACAGGCCAATGGAACCACCTTGTTGTAAAGTGCGTTTGGCTAGTGGAAATCCTCGTTCTCCCTTCACCAAAATCTTTTTAAGACCATTCAAAAACCTGGGCCGGGCATCTTTTTGAGTTACTGGAATAATTTGGCCACAACGGAAGATAAATGAAACACCGGGAACCATCAGAAAATTCCAATCAGCCAAAAAGCGAATCGGCCTTCCCTCACGGTACCAAACCAATACGATAGGGATCAGTAATGATTCCAAATAATTGTTGTGATTCATTACCACCACGAAGGGATCTTTGGCATTGACTAGCCGATCCAAACCTTTGAAGTCTCTAAGCAAATGTTTAAACAGGAATAAAAAAGAGCGGATAACAATACGTGATCCATACCCCCCGGGTTTATGTGGAATCTTTTTTGTTATTAGAGACGGATAGGTTAGCAGGCTGCTGACTGGATTTTTTTCATCGAAAAAGCGTTGGGAATATGACTGCATTGAGCTAAGCTCTTATAAAATCGAAAGTTGAATATATTGTGGTAATAGCCCGTTATATTTGTAAATTAAGGTTGATCAAAATATATCTCATAAATATTAATCTTGAATTACATATTTATCTTTTTCATATTAAATTGATGTTGGGTATTGGTTAGGGATTTTGCGGTGAGTCTTAACAGATAGGCTTTCCGGGATTTAATTATTAATAAACGAGAAGTCAATGAGAAGTTGGTAACACCAATATATATCCCCCCTCATCATCCGATAAGGGGGGATGATTGTATCAATTGTTACAGGTAATCTTCAGACTTAGCGACGCTGTTTGGTATCTTTGGTGAAGAATTCTTCACCGCGGAATATGTCACCAGGCGAAACCAAACCGTTGCTGGGATCATAGTAAGCGCCCGCTAGCCAGCCAGCGCCGGGGACGATGAAGTCGACGTTGAGGTATTTCTCATCGGGTCCACTGCTGCCTATTTTCCAGGTGGAATTACGCCATGCCTTATACCACGCATGATTTGAGCTTCCGTTATATCCATGAAATTCATCTGTTCCATAGTCATATGTCAAAGGGCTGTTGGGTCCACCCACACGGTGATGCTCACCTAAATTTACATCATCCGCTTGAAATACATCTGCCAATAAAGAAGACATATAAGCCGTAGGTGTAGTTAACCTCACATAAGATAATGCCCAACCGTGA
Source organism: uncultured bacterium (assembly GCA_964517495.1). Classification (GTDB taxonomy): domain Bacteria; phylum Hinthialibacterota; class Hinthialibacteria; order Hinthialibacterales; family Hinthialibacteraceae; genus CAZFER01. The sequence continues at coordinate 14,633 of CAZFER010000105.1, forward strand.
TTTGGGGTATGCATATCATCCGGGGGCCGGTTATTGTCAAGACGATACATGGATAGCGCAGTTGCCAGGCTCTTAAGGTCGGATTCAACCCGTGCCAATTTGGCACGAATTTGTGCGTTCAAAAAGTTTGGTACCGCGATAGCAGCCAGGATCCCGATTATGGCGACAACGATCAGTAATTCGATGAGGGTAAAGCCTTTCTTTTTCATTGGATACCTCCCCAGGGATAATAAAGCGATAAAAATATTTTATCGATTTATTTTCAGATTAACAATTTTCTGATATTCATTTTTTGATTTCAAGGAGTGAAAGCCATTGAGATTAAAAAAAGTGATATTTTATGAAAGGTTTTTCGGTGTTGGGGATAGAAATACATAAATTTAGGCATAGACGCACTTTCCCTGTTTGCTTTCAGCGAATTTTATCAGATCCTCATGTTCGTCAATAAATTACAGAATTAAATGTATAATTGGTTTTATCTCCATATTCTTTACTCTCAGAATTTCAATTCATTTCGGGGCGCCCCGGTTTTTAATTCGGGGGGTGCCGTCGATTTATCCTATTCT
>CAZFER010000106.1:0-15120 GCA_964517495.1 uncultured bacterium
AAGACCGAAATCCCTGAGCGGGATAAGGCCGATGGTGCAAGATTTCTTGAATCAGATGGCATACGAACGCTGATTACCAGCGAAACAACTCGTCGCCGCGCAGTCGTCAGCCTTCCTACTGGTGGCGGCAAGACTCTTGTGACGGTTGAGGCTGCAGTCCTGTATGTCCTCAAACCGGAAGGCACACAACGCAGCGTCATATGGGTGGCGCAAACTGACGAACTCTGCGAGCAGGCCGTTCAGGCATTCCGTCAGGTCTGGCTCAATCTTGGCGCAAAAGGAACCGATCTGCGCATAGTTCGTTTGTGGGGTGGTAATCCCAATCCGGCGATTCAAGAGCCGGACAAACCGGTCGTGATGGTTGCATCGATTCAAACGCTCAACAGTCGCATGGGTGTCGATGGGCTAGCTGGGCTGCGAACCCCGGGGTTGGTTGTAGTGGATGAGTGTCACCACGCCATCACACAAAGTTACACTAACCTTTTGCGCTTCCTCGACGCTGAAACTCCAAAACCGGGTGCGCCTCCTAAAGATGAACCACCCATTCTCGGACTCAGCGCTACTCCATTTCGGACAGACGATAAAGAAAGTGGAAGGCTGGCCCGGCGCTTCGACAGTCGATGGCTGCCCTCCGATCAGGAAAACCTTCACATACGTCTGCGTGAAGATGGTGTGCTTGCCAAAGTGGACAGCGAATCGCTGGACAGCGGTATCGACCTGACGCCAGAAGAAATTGAGAGATTATCTAAAATTCCTAAACCGTGGGAAGGTCTTGATTTCGAGAACTTGCTTGAGGCCATCAACAAACGGCTTGCGGGTAGTAAACCGCGAAACGAGAAGATCGTAGAACTCATACGCAAAGCGGAAGAGCACGCCATTCTGCTTTTCGCCAACTCGGTTCTTCATGCCGAAGAGATGGCGGTGCGGTTGAATCTGCAAAACATCCCTGCTGCTTGCGTTAGCGGACAAAGTTCTACTGCATCCCGGCGATACTTTCTGGATAAGTTTAAGAGTGGCGAAATCCGAGTTCTCTGCAACCATACGGTTCTGAGCACCGGCTTCGATGCGCCAAAGACCGACATGATTCTCATTTCCCGTGCAATCTTCAGTCCAGTCCGCTTCATGCAAATGGTCGGGCGTGGCATGCGTGGCGAGAAGAACGGTGGGAAAACGAGATGCCGGATCGTGACCGTAATGGACAACTTGGGTCGTTTTCAAAAACTGCATCCATATCATTATTGCCAGAGGTTTTTCGCTGAAGGCACGCGAAAAGTATAAAAATCATGTCTAACAACAGCATGCAGCGGATGGCGTTGCGTGCCGCCGCTGATGCTGAGCATTCTGCCACATGAATGAGCCCAACCCTTACTCCAGCCCTTCGCAACAGTCTTCCGCTGGCGATAGCTCGCGTTCGACGGCTCTGCAATGGTTGGGGTGGGCAGTACTTTGCTCGATCGTCCACGGACTGCTCGTATGGTGGAGTGTCACGAACATCTCGAAGGGCGATTGGATAATGGAGGGGGGAGAGAGAACGTTGATAGAATCTGTTGCTGTAACGTTGGCAATTGTTCTCAATTTCCCCACATTGATAATCTGCAGAATGTCTCAGCTGCCACCGCTCGCTTGCTTCTCTCCGCCGTTCTTGATTGCGAACAGTTGCCTGTGGGGGATGGCTTTGGCACTAATATTCACAAAAATGATAAATAGACGAAACAAGAACGCAAAGTAATCGAATTGCAAACGACAGGAACGGCATAACAAAGCGGTGAACCGGAGCCGCTGATCACGCGGGTTTTGAAATCATAGTTTCTTGGCGGCGGCCCGGTTACCGCAGCCGTTTCGCCGTAATAAAAGGGAAACGAAAAATGCCTGAAATAAGCCGGTTTTATGGTATAATTATAGCTATGTTTTTCGATGATCATAACCCGCCGCATTTTCATGCACGATATGCTGGGGAGAAAGTTGCAATAGAAATAGAATCACTCCGGATTATAGAAGGCCACATTTCTCCACGAGCGCTGGGTCTTGTAATTGAGTGGGCGGCTCAGCATAGAAACGAACTTATGAATAATTGGGAGTTAGCGAAAAACAATCGAACCCCTATTAAAATTGAGCCATTGAAATAAGGGAGGTGAAGTCATGCTGAAGGATGTAGTATCAGCAAATTATAAGGGTGGATATAAAATTGAATTGACATTCGAGGATGGTGCGACGGGAGTCATGGATTTCTCAAAATATTTGTCCAAAGGCGGCGTATTCGAAAAATTCAAGGACATAGAGTTTTTCAAAGACTTCAAAATTAATGTGGAACTTGGGGTTATTACATGGAGAGACGAAGTCGATATTGCCCCGGAAACACTTTATGCCGAAGCAACGAATTCCCCTCTACCTGATTGGATGGACAATAAACAAGATTCTTCGGCGAACATGTCGCTTTAGCCGACCTCGTAAACTCGGCGGCTGAGCTTTTCGTTAGGAGTTAAAGAATATATCCCGATCCTTTTGCTCTTTTGGCGCATCTTTGCGTTCAATGAATTGCTGTGATATCTCTGCTAATCGAAGCAGAGACCTTCTGAAGCGATTCGAGAATATCCAGCCCTCCCGGTAGCCATAGCGCTTATTAAAACGAGATACATGATCGATGAATCCCAGACGACGGAGTTTCGAGCGAACTGTTTCCAAAGTGCGCTCAGAGAACTCGTATTTCTCGGTTATAGGTGCAAGAACTGGAAGAAATCCCTCTTTGGAGTATTTGAGCTCAATAAATATGGCCAGGAATACACGCTGGTGATTCTTGTTCCTAGGGAATAGGATCTCGGCAAACTCGTCCAATCCTTCGATACGGGCAATCCGGTTATAATTCAGTTCGACTTTTGTGCTCGGCGTCTTTTTCACCCCTGCTTATTGAATCAAAACAGGCCATCTCTTGAGCAAAACATGAATTTCCCAATGTTAAAATTTATGCATTTCCTGGTGCCTAATATATCCGAAATTGTATACCACCAAAAACCATGCGATTCCGTGCGCTTGGTGCTCATGAAGCTGCATTCTTGGCCCGATCCGTGTACGGTCTATGGCAATGAGTTGGAAAATTGAGCTCCTTTATAAATCTTTGGCGGAGGGTAAATCCCTTGTCAATGTATTTGGCTCTGATTTCGCCGGTTCATGGCCGAGTTGTCGTCGGGGAAACTCGGTTTTAACGAGATTTTCAACTTTTTGACTTAGTTCATATCGTTGCCTGGCAATAGCCAAGGCTTTAGAGCGCAATTCAGTCCCAAAATTAGATTCTATCCAAAGGATAGCGAGATATGATTCCACATAGATTTGGCTGAAAATGCGCTGAAATCTCCATCTAACGCCCTGCCTGGATAACCGAAAGGCTGACTCTATGCGGTCCCCATAATTCTGCCTGAGTACAAGATGCTTGATCCCATCCTCGGCTAACTCGATCCACAATGCTTTCTCATCCATGAGCGTACGCAACCGCTCCAGGAATTCTTTATCCTTCTGCGTAAGCTTCATGCTGCCTCACCAGAATGTCATCCCCTTGCTGGAGTAAATCCACTTCACGTTCGTGCTCCATAAAGATCAGGGTGATAAAGCGCCGTGTGCGGTCCTTGCGTATATTCTTGTGAAGGGGCTGAAAAGCCGAAAACCAGACAGCACTGCTTTCAAGCAGTTCCAGCATAGTAATGCGGTACGATTCCATTATGAAAGGATCATCCTCGGGTTGGAAAATCGGTTCAACCCTTGGTACAGATCCGATAAACTCATTCAAAACTCTGTCTAACTCGGTCATTACATGATTGGAATACTCAGATTCCAACATCAGAGAATCCGAGCGAGTACCGGCCAGCAAACGTTTGAGTTCTTCCTGATTCTTTTGTTTGCGTTCCCTCGATTCCTGCATCTTGGTTTTAAAATAATCCAGATCAAACAAGCGCTCATCAAACAAAAACCGGGAACGAACCGGCTTACCGCATTCCCGGCACACGTAATGCAGCACTTTCCTCTTTAGATTTGCCCCGCAGCATGAGCTCTTTTGAAACACAATCGTGGGATCAAACTCGGCTCCACATGAACATACAGCATGACCGGGAGCCGAGGATACGAGTTTCCCAGTACACTTTAGGCATTTATAAATGCTGTAGAGCACTTCGAAGTAAAACGCTTTGGCTAATTCCTTATAGGAGCCGACCTTATTCTGTATTTGGTTTGCAGCACATCGCAGAGAACCCTGAAACGTGTCATGGAGAGTTTGAGTGTCCATTCTGATCACCAATATTCTCCATTCAGTAATTCTTGAACAATGTTTTCCGATAACGATCCCGAGATTTGCCTGCTCATACCATAGCGCCCCATGGTAACCACACGGGCGTTGATGAGCCCGTATACATCAAGAAAACTCACCATATGGGAAAACCTGCGCTGCGTGAGCTGTCGGTTGGAGTATTGATCGCATAACGACCGGTAATACTCATAGACCTGGCCAGTGGTAAGCCGTTTGCCTTCCTTGCTCAACGCTTTATAACAAGCTTCCAGTGTGATTTTCTGGTGCTCTGCTAAAGACTTGATCAATTCAGTGGTTTTGTCAGTCTCTAGTGAGAATTCAGCATCATCTACTTCTTGTACGCCCAGTATTCCGGTTGTTTCCTCTGCTATTTTTGCCGCTTTGGCCAGCAGTTCCACTGCTTTTCTGGCATCCCCATTTTCCCGGGAGGCATAGGCAGCGATCTTCTTGATGGCGGCCTCCTGGACCTTCTCGGTTTTTAGAGCTTTTTGCACTCTCAAATGGAGGATTTCCACTAGATCCATTGCATCGTAGGGCTCAAAGATCACATCATTTTTCTTCAAAACTGAGAGTATTCTCGGATCAATAGAGCGGTCCCATTCAATCCGGTTGGTGAGAAATACATAAAAAATCTGTGCTTTCACCTGGAGAGGCAGGGTCTTGGCAAGAAAGGCGTAAAACGCATCTGCATCCGCTTTGATGTTGTCCACTTCATCCAGAATAATACCTACCACTCCTTCGTATTTGTACAGCGCTTCAATCACCAAATTCTGCATGTGATTTAAGGCAATGCCTTTGCGGTACCGGCGCATGGATTCATTCAAAGAACACCCGATCAAATTCAACGCGCTGAATCCGGTATGCCTGGAAGTTAAATCCACATAGGAATACCTGAACGGGATTTTTTTCTGATTACACATGGAAGCTAAGGCTGAAAGCACATGCAGGCACGTCACTGATTTGCCTGCACCGGATGGGCCATAGATCAGGAGATTGGAAGGACAATTGCCCCCCAACAAGCAGGAGAGCATTTTCGCGATCCGTTCGATTTGTTTGATACGGATTTTCTCATGGTAGACCTTATCGATGATGGGAAGCCGGTCTGTACCCATGAGATTTTCATCGTTCAACAGCTCGTAATTGGTAATGATCTTCTTTTTAGAGGTCTTGTCGTACATCCTTTGTAATAATGCATTGGTTCCAGAAGCGTGTATTTCCTCCGGATAGATTTTGGACATGAAGCACTGGATGCATAGGAACTATTTATGGTTTTGTATTCACTGTGGAGTAGAGCCGGTAAACTGTGAGGAGATTTCCTGTCGAACTCTAAAATGTGTTGTGGATGTGTTCTCTTTTTCCTTTCTATATATATTATCAATATTGAAAATAAATAATAATAAAGGAGCATTTAAAACCGTTTCAACTTTGAAGTAACAACAGAATTGATTTCTAAAACAAACACGAATTGCAAAAATCCATCTCGACAGGAAACGTACTCTCAGTTCGATACACTTCCTGTCGAGCATCAGTCAGAAAGTTTCATGTGGAGAGGCTTCAAAGCAAAGCAATCAAAAACAAAACATTATTATACTGGATATACTCGGATTCCTCGTATGGGCATTTTTGATTGGTTGATACGAAAATTCCGAGAATCAGAAGAAACCAATAATCTTAACGCAACTATCTCCCAAACTGCTCCCGTTTCATTTATGATGCAACTGCAAAATAAATCCATACAACAATTCCAACAGAATCGTGACTTTCTTTACGGTCTCCTTTTCGGCTCTTTTAAAACTGACTTCGATGCCATCAAAAATAAACTCGGCAGCATCCATACTGATTTATCCGAGAACCACTCCATCATACTCGGTCAAACCGATAAAAAACACAACGAACTGATCGGCCTCCTTGGTGAGCACCGGGAACAACTCGGTCAGTTCATCGAGAAAGCCGAGCAGCATCTCAAACAAGCCAATCTTCCCAAAACTATCAGCAAAGATCTCAGAGAAAACCTCAAAGCCGCCAAACTCAGCCTCCGCCAAGCTGAAATCTATGAAATCGCTCAGGGCAGCAAGCTGATTACTGCAAAGCAGATTGCTAAGCAACTTAAAATCGCTGAAAATACAGCAACTGAACATTTGAGGAAATTGGAAAAGAATGGATTTTTGAACAGAAAAAAGAGAGGAGTATATACAATGAAAGAACTTTAATCATAAATCCTTTCAAACAAATCAAAGATGAATCAATTGGAATAAATCCTTTCAAATATTTTTATCGACCAAAAAATTTATAAATTCCACCTCATTTACCTCTTTCCAGTCACAAATCAAATTGGCTGGGCTTGGTGTTTCCTGACCATTCCGTGACGGAAAGGGGGGGATGCATATGGATTGTTCCTACCTTGAACAAGCTTTGCTGAACCTGCAAATCTTTGCAGCAGAACACCCCATACTGGCGTTATTCATCGCAGTTGCGTTGTATAAGTGGATCACGTCGGGAAACAACAAGGGATGCTAAGGCATCCAATGCTTAGCCGGAGGGAGAAGTAATTTCTCCCTCTTTCATCCTTACTCAACAAGATGCCCAATACCGATACCAACAGTTTGTCTCTTACTCATGAAGTAAACAATAATCTCGAAGGTGTTTAAAGTTGTTATGAAACTTAAATCAAAAATTTAAAACCTATGGAGGTACCAGAAATGAACCAACCCGAAATCAGTTATCAGCACGGCACGTGCCGTGCTGCAGTATTTGTGAACAACGTGCGTATGAACGGAAAAGAAGTGCCCATTCGAAAAGTAAACATGTCAAAGCGTTACAAAGACCGTGATGGTCAATGGAAGAATTTTACATCCTTGGATGTCAATGATATTCCCAAGATGATCATGGCGTTGACCAGCGCATATATGCACTTAACACGTAGCCATGCAAATACTGGAAACAACACAGCGTACAATATGGGCACGAATGGGGGACAACAATCCACTTCCATGCAGTATGATCAAAGTAACGTAGAATATGAGACCGTTCATTAGTTCCCATAGTGGAGAAAATCCTCCTAGATGTTGGATCGATCAGTCTCCACATCTTTTTTTATTTATGTGAGGAGGCATTGTATTCACCCTGGAGTGAAAGAACATAGGTAAAGTTCAGTCATGCTAAAGCGATTTGTTAATGGATTCATGGTTTTTCTTTTTGATTTTGACGATTTCTACCATTGGTATATACAAGGTATTTGTAATTGATTCAACAATGATGCAATTCGCCGTTATTCAATAACAAATACGTTGCCACGAAAGCTTTATAAACAATAAATTGTTGATATACAAGAAATGATTCCACGACAATTACCGGGACCAAAATTGGATTGGCATACCTTGATGAGAAAACGTAACGATTTGCTTACCTTAAAAAGAAATCTATCAAAAGATGGACCACACGATACGTTTTTATCCGAACGCATCGAAGCCGAACTTCGAGATGTTGAACGTCAACTCTTTCTCCCATATGGCAATCCTTAAGAAGTTACTAATCCGGCTACCCTGAAAGTGACAAGCAGATTACGGATTCTCTTGAAAAACAGGGAATTTTGCACAAACAGTGTCACCCATTAACTGGCCGGGGTAATATAATATCTTCTTTGTAATCTCGGGTAATCATTTCCATGAGTTTACTTTTGGCTGTACGCATGCTTTTAAGCAAGGATTCTGTTGCCCGTTCGTGATCCAAAGATTTATGTACCCACCGAATTGCATCTTTCACACGCCCCAAGTTTAAACTCTGCGCACAACGCTTGAGATAATACTCCAGCGTATCCAGATGACTCTTAATTTGTTCTTCAGATCTTTCTGATTGCCATTCACTACGAATTCTCTTCGTCTCATCACGAATACGGTTTTGCAAGCTAGTTTTTTCATCACCGTTTAAGCCGTTATACAGGGACTGAAGTTTTCGATACATCGAATAATCACCTTTAATGAGGTTTTTATCCAATTCCTTCAATCGTGACATTTCTAATTTGAGAACATGGGTTTTGGGAAGAATACTTTGCATCTTTTTTGCCACAAATAGACGCACTTGAGGATGATCACCATAGTGCTTCAAGACATCTTCAACTTGTTCTAAATCTTGAATAATTTCGCTGCTTTGTTTGCATTCCTTCGACGACAATTCATTCAAAACCGATTTGGTTGCCTGCAAGGCTTGTTTATCATTGGAACGATCCGACAGTTTTTTTTGCATTTTCTTAACTGAGGCTGTTTCTTTTAAATTTTCCACAGCATCCATCGCTTTGGATGCTGATCCTTTAAACAGGAGATGTCCTGTATGCCACAAAGAATACACAAACGCGATGACAGGAACGATGCTCAACCATGGAATACGCTGAAGCACAGCAAACAGCATATCAGGAGCCAATGCTCCAAGAGAAAAATAAATCACCAAAACTGTGAGTGAAGATGCCAAACCATGACTGGCTCCGATACGGTGAAGAAATCCAAACAAGGTCATGCCTACAACAATTAGGAGCAGTGCTCCCGCAACCGGACCAAAAGACTTCAAATTAAATCCCAATTGGGATTCAGCTATTGTTAAAGCGAGTGCCAACACCACTCCAATTCCATTAATCATGAATTGCCCACTTTTGCCTGGAAACCGCTTTTCCAATGCAACTCGTGCAACTCCGTGAAACAAAAACAGGTAAATCAAGAGATCTATAAATGTCGCGTATGAATCATAAAGTTTCGCAATGTTAAGGGATTGGATGGGGCTGAACAGATATTCCAAATTGATTTCAGTCGGTTTCATAATGAAATCAATAGTAATTAGAGTTTATAACGTTTCGCACTTTAACACAATAATTAAAAGCTCAATTGTATTTGGAAAGAAAGAGAAGAGGCATATATTTTATTAAAATATAATGAATCAATCTATATTTCAGAAATCTGACTTTTGCTATCTTCATTTAATATTCCAAGAATATCGAATGCATCAATATTAATATAATTCAGTAAACTCTTAAATGGTATACTTTTTGTTGATAAATCCATTAATGCTCGTATTAAGTCATTTTCCTGTATTGAGGATGACATTCTTTCTCTGGCATATTTTTCAGATATCCATTTACACCTGTTATATTTCATAGATAGTTTTAATGCTTTATTATTATCTTTTGGCTCCACATAATCAAATATTTGCTTTTGAATATCTTCAACCTTTTTATCTATTTCACATAATACTTTTTTAATTATAGGTCCTTGTGTGTAGACAACGCCATAGAATATATGACTGACTTCAACTAATTTCCTTTTTTTGTTTTTTGCAAATTTATGAGCTTCAGTAAATATTCGTTTGACTATATCACTACAAGGAGATTCTAAGGGATATAGATTATCTGGTTTTGAGCGACATGCGGATATATCAATTGCATAAATCTGCTTTCCTTTGTTAATAATTCTTATTGCTTTCATCAAAGCCTGATCGTAAGATATATTTCTGTTATTCATTTTTGTGCAACCAATACAATCAAGGGCAAGCATTTGCTTTTCATTTATACATTTTTTAATATATTCTGTATTTGATATAATGGGCAAAGTTCCTGATTTCGTACTCTTCCAACAAGCAACGAGCGAATGCTTGGGCAACTGATTATGATCAAGATCGAAAATAAGCAATGGAGATAAATGAATGTTTTCAAACAATCCACAAAAAAGTAGTGATATATCTAGGCATGTAGCACGTTGTAAATGAAAAATTATCTGAGGTGAACGTATTGTCTGATATTTATCATCAGCAATAACTGGGAAATCATAATGCATAGACAATTTGTCTTTTATGTAATTGTAAATTGATTTAAGTATAATCTTTTCAGCATTTGGATAATATGAAGTGTTGATATCGTAATATGAATCATATTTATTGGATAATAATGATAAATATAAACGGGATTCATGAATAATTTGTTCGACTATTGAATCATTAGGTAAAGAGTACAAGGAAATAATCTTTTTCAACTTTTTATCAAAAGGGTAATCCCAAAAACCGAGTATATTTATAGGGATTCTTTTTTCATTAATTGTTCCATTAATATTATGACATATTATAAGGTATGATTTTTCTGCAATTAGTTTAGATTCAAGATATTCTCTCTTTATTTTTAGATCATTCAATAATACTTTATATTCTGAATGTGCCATTATCTCTGGTACATTTATGATTGTTTGATCAAGTATTTTATTAATGTACAGATAAATATTGAATTCTTTTGATTTATTTTTTCCAATGTTTAATACCTTTATATAACTTATTATTTGAAAGTTTGAGGTAATTACTGCATAGTTAAATATTGATAAGTATTCACCAAAGAGGAATAATTCTGAAGTATAATCGTGATACCAAGATTGAGGCACAATAACAAATGATAAATCTTTAATTCTATACAGTTCACCATATTTCAAATCCGTCCATTGTTTAATCTCAATATCATTAATGTAAAGCAATCTAAATCTGGTTGCCCTTATTTGTAATGTTCCTTTTATTAGTCTTAATTTAATATTTGTGGAATATATCTCAAAAGTATTTGATTTTATATTAAATATATTATTTATATTATAACTGTTATTTGGATATATAACGATATTTGAACAATCTAATACTTCATATGAATCTTTAACGTATAATATAATACTTTGTGATTCAATCTTATGTAATGTTATTGTTATTATGCCCACATATTATTGTAATGATTTACAGTAATCAAGATATTTAGCGGAATACTGATGATGTGGATCAATTGTTAATACTTTTTCAAAACATTTTATTGTATCATTTATATTAGATAATGCCACTAAACAACATCCCTTATTATTCAAAGCATGTGTAGAATAGGAATCAATATTTAAGGCTTTGTCATAGCTCTCAATTGCCCCCTTGAAATTACCTAATTGATCTAAACAATCACCTTTGCATATCCATGCATTTTCATCTATAGGATAGGTTTGAATTGATTTGTTTAAAATGGGAATTGCTTGCTCGTATAGGCCATGAGAATAATATACCATAGCTCTTACAAACCATATATTTCTTAAAGAGGGATCAATATCTAATGCTTTGTTATAAAATAGTTTTGCCTCATCATGTTTTCTCATAAAGGTTAATTCTGTACTTTTGTTTAACAAGGCTTCACTATTATTGGGATCAATCTTTAGTATTAATTCAAAACAATTTAATGCTTCGTTATGGCTTTCAAAATATGAAAGTAGCAATCCTTTCAACCTTAATATTTCAATATTATTTGGTTGCAGAGAATAAGCGGCATTAAATGATTTCAGAGCATCGTCAAATTTTGATAAATAAAAATAAGATAATCCTAATAAATCGATATCAAGACGAAACTAGGTTATTACACAGATACGCCAAGTGGGCAAGGTGGTATAACGGAAATCAGTATCCCTTAGTTGAAGGTTCTGTTTCCAATAAATACGGAGATCCATTTGTTCTTAGGATTGAAATAGGAACACATTTTCCTCATCAAGAACCACAACTTTACATTATGAGTCCAAGAAGGCTACCCAAATATGGCTCAGGATATGTGAACGATGAGGGTGTTCTCATGCATTTCATACCCACGAGAATGGGCCAAATGGATTGGTTTCAATTTGTCATACTTCGGGTTGGAATCCATCGATGACGCTCGTATCCGTCCTTTTCAGGGGAATCATTTGGATCAATGCATACGGCCTTCACCGCAGAACAGGCCGAGATTTATGTGACTGTATGGATACTTATTCACTGCAAGAAATAGCCAAAGGAAAAATCGCTTTGTAAACAAGTAATAATATTATTAAAAGGAGAGTTGATCATGTTCGAAGACACAGATGGAATTCGCCGAATCATTAACAATGTGAATGAAGGCGAAGAAATCAGTCATAAACTGTCGATTGATCCAGAAACAGGAAAGTTGATGCCCAAATCTCCATACATATACCATGATAATCTGGTCAATGTAACGCAAGAAGATATTGGCTTAGCTCAACAACATAAAGACATCCAAACTCAAGTAGTTTTACAAGAATATGATTTTAAATCTTTAACAAATTCGTCTGATTGTAGTGACGTAATTTTATTCGGATCTCATGATGATAATACCGTGTTAAGCACTTTTTTAACACATAAGACTCGGAAAGGACAGTTCAAGAGAGTCATCGATGTTCAAAGTGTTGAAGTGCCAAGTTCAGGTGAACTAATTCAAATTTTTTATTCTATCAACGTCCAGAATCCAAAATCTAAATCTTCTTCATTTTTCCTTGAAGGTACTGGTTGGATCACGATAAGAGCATTTTTAAAAAGGGAATCCACCTTTGTGGAGTGCGACATACACGTTATTCCAGCTTGGGAGAATATCTATACAAGAAATCGCGGCATTCTTGAAACCGATACACTTGCAAACAAAACAGTGGCTATTGCTGGAATTGGCTCGTTCGGTTCAATCGTAGCGATTCAACTAGCCCAAGCAGGAATCTTTAATTTCATACTTATTGATCATGACCGCATGGAACCAGGAAATGTTATTCGTCATGCATGTGATCTCCGAGACACAGGAAGATACAAGACCAAAGCTGTTCGTGATCGTATTCTTTCGATAAATCCCTATGCGAATGTTGAAACGTATGAGTTTGCGGTGAATTGGGAAAATTATGATTCGATCAAAAATATCTGTGAGAATGCTGACCTGATTATTGACCTCGTGGACAATCAAGAAGCACGTATCGTGAGTAACAAGATATTTTTTGAAATCAATAAAACCTGTATTCGAGCTGGCTTTAAATAGAGCATGTGGGGGACAAGTCTTACGGACTCGTCCAAAAGAAACGCCCTGCTATGAATGTTTCCTATCAACAATCCAAAAACAGCAATCTTCATGTTGAAGAGTTAGAAAACCAAGTTGCTTATAGCGACCGACCATCTGTACCTGAACCAGGCCTGTACAACGATATTTACCCTATTACTCAGATGGTGACAAAGCTTGCTATTCAAGAATTAATTCAAGGGAAAAATTCCACGTTGATGTCTCTGAATGAGGATTTAACAGCTCACTGGTATCTCTGGTTAAACCGCCGCGAAAAAGGTACCGATTATGAGAATCTCGGACCGCTTCAAACCGAAGTGAATGGTATGCGTATCATGCGCTGGTATGGAGTAGGGTATGAGCGTAATCCTCTCTGTCCTGCCTGTGGTTCAGGAACTGGTTTAGAGCATTATGTTCGGATGAATGAAACAGAAGTGGAAGAACAAATACACTGTTAAATCATAGAGATTAATCAATTCATCGAAGTTAACTAAAACCTCGTTTGGGATATTTATTCATGAAAGTAGGAAAGAATAATCTCATAAAGAGAGATATCTATCAGCAATGTTTCCTCATCCAGAGGATTCCATGTTGTATAGACTCACGATTGAAAAACGATCCATCGGAAGATTTAAGTTCAATTTCGGTACGGGGAATTGAATGCATTCTCCGTTCATTGACAGATTTTGAATCGCAAAGTCTCCGTTTTTCGAATTTATATTGTTTTGATCCTCATTCATGTACATCCAATTTACGAGATCGATTATCCATTCAAATACAAATAGCAAGCAATAATTCAAAGCTGGTAGACACCGTTTCAACTCTTCTTTTGCATGGACCAATTAATCGTCTATACAAACTGCATCAACACTCAATACAAGAAACAGAAATCCCTCAGGAAGCATCAGAAAAAGGTTATTGTTATTCAATACAAAAGAATGAAATCGAGATTCTGGCAATCTGTTCGGACGAAGAAAATCCTTTTACACCGCCATATTTTTATAATGCCTACCCTTATACTCCAAACAACGATAATACGTTCTCTGATTTTGACCGTATATTGCATGGAATTAATGAGAAAATCAAAATAGAAGTGACGGCTCAACCCTTCGATCATTCAAATATTCTAAAAGAAAGTGTCAAATATTTAAATCAGTTAAAACAATGTTCTAATCGTTTCCGCCAACAGGATGCCTTTCCCGATCATTTATGGGATGGAGAATCAAAAGAAAAAAACGGTTTTTCAAAACCACTTCAAAATGTATTTCTACCAAACCACAAACCAGATTTAATGGCAGAAGATTTTATCCGTTTATACAAGAATACTCACCAAGTATTGCTTAAGCCGCAGCTCTTAATTTCCATAAACGTATGGGCTGAGACGGAATATACGGCCCGGTTCATTGCATCATATTATGCCCAGCAATGTACAAAGGATGGGACCTATCATATTAAGATGGAACCAAATGAAAATAATGAAAACTCATTTATCAATTATGAAATTAAGAATAGTTACAGCAAAATCGACGATATCAACAGTAATGAAAAACCTGATAGTTATACTTTCATAAAACAAATAAGCAATTTAGCAACAGTGGAAGAGATTCTACCTTTTTTTCAACTTCCCATATCTAAAAATTCCTCTCTATATACTCTGCGCACAACAATCGATCCACCAACAGTGCCAAATGATCAAAAATCTATTCTAATTGGCTGGGAAACAAGACTATCCGAGGATCATATAAGAGATAACGTATCTTCTTCGACCAAAGATTTCTTTAAAAAATCTCATAAGATACCGTACAAAATAGAGTTGCCACTGAAATTGTTGCCAAAACACGGAATAAGTCCAGGAGCATCCGGAACAGGAAAAACGACTGCCATACAAAATATCAGCTTATCGGCATATTTAGAAAATATCCCTTTTTTAATTCTTGAACTCCGAAAAAAAGAACACCGTGTATTGACCACGCTTCAATCGCAT
>CAZFER010000107.1:0-15076 GCA_964517495.1 uncultured bacterium
CTAAATGGTCCTCAATGCTCTCACATTGAGGAGGGTATAATCCTTTTTAAACGTAATGCACCCGGTAATCTGATTAACGTTAATCATTTCGAGAAGCACGGGCGATCTTTCGATCGCGGAGGCACGGTGTACTTCTCTACTAATAGAGAGGGATCAGAAAATTTGGGGGATTAAAAGCGCATTGTTTTATTGTGGTAGTGCGTAAGTGTATTGATATGAAGGGATTAAAATTTTTTTGTTTTTTTCTGAATCAGGATGGCCAGGATGTTAAGGATGAACAGGATTTTTTTTGGTGCGTTGACGATTGGTTAGAAGGAGAAGTTGGGGTGGCGGGTGTGACGAGCGGGCAGGGATGCCCGCTCCCCGTGGTGGGTCGCGCTGTTTGACCTCCCAGGGTACCCAAGGCGTGTGGTGGGGCGGTTGTATCGATCCACTGGGATTATGATATGGGTTTTTAATGGTGGGTCGGAAAGGCGTGATCCACCCTACCGGGCTTAATAGCGTATTAGGGTATGACTCAAGGGTAAAGAACGGCGTTTTATCCTTGGCACCCGCGCAGGAGTTTATGAAGAAACTACAATCAAAGAGTCAGACCTTCGCGATTAGCCGTCAACTGGAAGTTATTGTTAAACCGGGATATTGACAAGTCCATATTCATGAACCATAATGGTATCAATTCGCAACCAATCACATGGAGGTCTCAATGCCTGCAATTACAGTAAAGAACATTCCTGATGCTCTATATGAAAATTTAAAGTTTGCTGCTCAAGTAAATCATAGAAGTATCAATTCTGAAATCATTGCCTGCCTTGAAAAAGAACTCATGATTGAGAAGGTTTCAACCAAGCAAAGAATCGAAAATGCCCGTCACCTGAGGACTAAATTTAAGCGGGAATCCATCCATGCTAATGATATTGAATCTCTGATAAACGAAGGGCGGCCATGATTGTTGTTGATACAAATATTATCAGTTATTTATATCTCCCCACAGACTATTCAAATTTAGTTGAGCAGCTATTGGATATAGAACCAAAATGGGCTGCTCCTGTTCTATGGAAAAGTGAATTTAGGAATGTCTTATCAGGCTGTATCCGAAAAGGACTCTTGGATTTCGATTCAGCTATTGCCATAATGCAAGAAACTGAAGATATATTAGCAAATCAGGAATATCAAATTTCCTCATTGCAGGTTTTAAGATTAGTTTCTGAATCCTATTGCTCCGCCTATGACTGCGAATTTGTTGCTTTAGCTGAGCAGTTAGATATAAGTTTAGTCACTCAGGATAAAAAAATCCTTCGTAATTTCCCGCACGTTGCTTATTCCCTTGAATCATTCCTGCAGTCAGAGGTTTAACGTGCGCTTGAGCCGTGAGGTACTCCGAATCGGCTCGAAGTGCTTGTTAGCTGGAGTTCTCTATTTTGGCTTGGCCGGTTTGAACTTCTTGCATTCCATCGTCGGGATGAACTTGTAGTGTTTATCGTTCGCCGTCAGCAGCACTTCGCCATTTTGCACAACCGTCGCGGCAATCAAGGCATCAGCCAGTTTCATTGAGTGGCTCAGCGCGTATTCCTGCACGTAGAACATCGCTCGTGACGATGCTTCTCTGCTGATTTGCAGGATTTCTACGTTCCATTTCTGTATCTGTTTCTGGAACGCTCGGATCTCTTCCTTGTTCCTCATTCCTTGTACGAGTTCCATATACGAGATCACGGATACCGAGAACGGGATTGCTTCCTCGACCGCCTTCCGTGCTCCTTCGTTTCCTCTCAAGTACCAGATCAGCACGTCCGTATCGATGATCAAAACTGCCGCCCTTTTCTGATGTCTCTCACTTCCTCTTCTACTGTTCTACTGTCTGCTCGGTCTTTCCACATACCAAATATGGACTCATTGGAAGCCTCTGAGGGCGAAGAATTGTAGGGGATGATCCTCGCCAGAGGCTTTCCTCGATAGGTCACCGTAACCTCCAGTCCGACGGTGACTTGGTCGATTATCTTGCCAGGCTGTATCCGAAGTTCTTTCGTGGTTACTTCCACAGGATCACTCCTTCCATTAGTATACACTTCATAGTGTACACCTTAAGACAGCCAGGTTCAACCATCCTTCCTTCCCGGCGAAGGCGTCCAGCTAACGTCCAAGCTCAGCCGACGCGAAACCGCGCAGCGGTGAGCGGTCGGCTGGAGCGCCTTGTTGGGCGCTCACTGCACGTTTACCTTTAATGAAGCACGAAGCCGTGGTTGCACGACCTCAAGAGCCAAGTCCAGTATTTGTTGAATATTGCTGCGACTGTAATTTGTCCCCATCCACCACCCCGGCACAACTTCCACAGAATGTTCTTCGGCCAAATCTGAGCGGCCCGGATATAGTTCCATTTTATCTTTGGCAATATATCGACGCTTTTTTCCATGTTTTCTCGACGCGAAACGCTCAAGAAATCCTGAGTCATCATTCGCTATGAGTTGAAACACTTTTACCATTACATCACGGGCAGATCCTGCCTGGTACGTTTTCCCCTCAAACACAAAAGAAAAACTATCTACTGTTCTAGTTCTTGGTGCTTTTGAAGGTGTTTTCGGTGTAGCGACATTGGATGGCGCTTTTGTCAGTGCCACAGATGCTGGATGAATAACTGGGCCATTTTTCAAGCTGCGCGCCAAGAATCTACTACAGACATCTAGGTCAGGTTTATACCCGCATAGGTCTTCTGCCTTCTCCGCAAGAAGCTCCAGAAGTAAAGAATCAGGTTCTTCAAGCAAGGCGCTCCACGCCTTTGGTAGTACGGTCTCTATTTCTCTATCACGCGCTACATTCTGGTAATCTGCGCGTGCCGATTTCAGCGCCTCACCGGAGCACACTCTTTCATAACTCAAATACTTTTCTAACCGCTTTACAGCTTCTTCAATTTCTCGTTCAAGAAGATCGAGCTTATAAACCCTCCTTTCTTCATAACGCCCCTGCTCGCCAGGAAGATAAAAACTCCATTCTTGGCCATCAGTTAGAATGGCCATTGGAACACCAAGATGGAAAGCATATTCGAATAGCTGCCGGTCTGCGCCATCCGAAAGGCCAACTTTCTTTACTTCCACAAAAACTGATGGTCGGTTAGCAGGGTGACACAATGCATAGTCAACACGGCGCCCTTCAAGCGAATACTCAGGCACAACAACGCTTGTATCAAAAACCGGCCAACCAAGCTCATGTAATGCTGAAGAAGAATGCCTTGCGATACAACCGCCTCTGAGGTGTATTCCCCTCGGCGTAGCCGATCTCGAACTTGCTCTATGTGGTTTTCTATTGCCACTGCATTCCTCACTTTATTACGCCCAACAATTTATTCAATGATTTTCGTATTTTATGGCATATTATTTTGATTGTCAAGAAAAATCGTACAAATTCAAGAAATTTCCAGCCGTTGTTTATCACAAATAGGTTTTAAGACAGAAGACTTTTGTTTATGATAAAATTAGTTAAGAACTTGATGTTGATCTTGGATTTTATTTCCAGGATTTTCAAATTGTCACATTTCATCTTTAAGTTTAAAAAAACGTCCTTGCCATATACGACAATGCTCCTGGACATATACTGAAACAGTTACTGGAGGCTTTTCGAAATGGATAAAAAGTTTACTGGAAAAGAGTTAGCCAAGTTTGAAGCTGAGCGGGATGTATGGCAGGAAGTACTCGAGGGTGTACAAGAGATCAAATCTGGTGGAGGAAAGCGGAAGAAGGTGGAATTGGAGTCCCAAGCGGTTCGTGCCCGCCGTAAGAGTGGTCTTTCTCAAGCAGAATTTGCGACAGTTCTTGGTGTCTCGAAACGTACCGTGGAGCAGTGGGAACAAGGCCGGCGCAGGGCTTCCGGTGCGGCGCAGACACTCCTGAAAATAGCGGAGCTTCATCCAGAGATGTTACATGATGTCGTGCAAAAAAACTGCTGACAACCTGAGGGGATGAAAGCGATGATCCGCACTTACCCTGATCGAATCACACTGATGCAAACATTATAAATTTTATCAATTTACTCATCTCCCCTAGTCTTTGCCCCATTTTATATGAAAATATAGGTATTAAAACTTCATTACACCATTGCTCGACAACTTGCCTTAAGAAGAAGCATGAAGGATCAACATATACTTTTCGAAGTTGCAGTGATGTTAGTACTTTCAGGAGGTATACTATGTCAGAGAATTTAGATCAAAATACCATAACTCATCATCCCATACCGCAAGAAGCATTTGATTGGTATGACGAATACGCGCATGGCATTATAGACCGCCGGACGTTTTTGGATCGCCTGGCTTTGCTTTCAGCAGCGGGATTCAGCATGAGTGTGCTTTTGTCTGCATTAACTCCAGATTATGCCAAAGCGGAGCAGGTGTCATTTAATGATCCGGACATCAAAGCCACCTATGAAAAGTTTGACTCACCAAAAGGGCATGGTGAGGGGCGTGGATATTTAGTTGTTCCCAGTTCGCTTGAAGGCAAGGCTCCAACCGTTTTGGTGGTGCATGAAAACCGTGGGCTGAATCCCTATATCAAAGATGTCGCCCGCCGTTTAGCCAAAGCTGGTTTCATTGCCTTTGCTCCGGATGCGCTACATCCATTGGGTGGATATCCCGGTAATGATGATGAAGGCCGAAGTATGCAACGTTCGATGGACCGGGGAAAGATCGAACAGGATTTTATAGCGGCGGCCAAATTTATCAAAGCCCATGAGTCAGGTAATGGAAAATTGGGGGCTGTCGGTTTTTGTTTTGGTGGTTATATTGTGAATATGCTGGCAGCAACCTTGGGCGATGAATTGGATGCAGGTGTTCCATTTTATGGTACACCTGCCGCCGAGGAGATTCGTAAGAACATAACCGCTGCCATGTTGATTCAACTGGCTGAATTGGATAGAAGAATAAACGGATCGTGGCCGGAATATGAAAAAGATTTGAAAGCGAAAAATGTCGAGTATACCATGCACATGTATGAAGATTGCAATCATGGATTCCATAATGATTCGACTGGACGGTACAATGAGGAGATGGCTGAACTGGCTTGGAAGCGTACGATTGAGCATTTTAATAAGCATCTGAGGTGAGTTACGCTGGATAAATCAGGAGTATTGATCAATTTTCAGCCAATCATATTCCAATCAGGCTGGGATCACAGGGGAGATTGGTTTTGGGGCCTAACCGGTACATGTCGCCCCAACTACGCAAGCCATTGGATGCGTGATAAAGAGGTGCTGTACCATAAGTATCAGCGTTGCAATCCGGTCCCGCTCCTGAAATTTGCCATTCCGAGCAGCGAAGGCTTCTTCCAACAACTGCGCGATTGGCGTGATTGATAATCGACCATGCATCCACATAATCATAAGTCACATACGCTTCGTGTTGATTTTCCACAATGCGCTGTCCGTATCGTGTTTCCAGAAACGGATCTTGTGGAACTGCTCCGATATATGCAATGGGGGTCGTTAAGGGGATAAGACGCCGGTTAACCGGATTGATATTTACGCCATCGGGGCCAACGAAGAGGGGATAACGGCTGTAGTCCATATGATACATTTCGATGGCGGTGCTTAGGGCTTGCATTTCAGATTCACATTTCGCGATCTTCGCACGAACCTGGGCATTCAAAAAATTTGGTACCGCAATGGCAGCCAGTATTCCGATAATGGCCACCACAATTAACAGTTCGATAAGCGTAAAGCCTCGTTTGGGAATAGGGTACATATATCCCCTCCTTCACCACAAAGTTTCCTTTTTTACTTTACAGTAAATTGGTTAGGATTGAATAGGGGAGATTTACAATTAATCAAAATTGAATGGAATCTTTAACGATTGTGTTACACGGAGGCAGACACGCAGGTTGGCCCCTGCGATTGGTGCATATTTAACGTTTTCTTGTGATGGGTCGAAAACCGTGACCCATATTACGAATTCAGGTAGATTAAGGCCGAGGCAGGTGAGGAAGCACCTGCCTCGGTTGAAAGGGTGAATTGGTTATTGATCCAATTCTTCATAGGGACGTTCAAGCATTTTCATGAGTTCATTATTGGTATCGAGGATAAAGGAGGTTTCAGAATCCATACTCATTTCCAACGCTTCGAGAGAGCGGATATAACGGAAGAAAGCGGGATGATCTTTGAAACCTTCAACGGTTTCTTTATTGCCGTTTTCGTCCTCGTTAACAAAGCCATCCGCATAGATTTGAGCGGCTTCGGCATCGGCTTCACCGTAAATCACTTTGGCTTTTTGTTCAGCCTCAGCAATCATCGATCTGACTTCACGATCTGTTTGGGCACGAATAATAGCGGCATCACGCTTACCCTCTTCGCGGTATTTCGCTGCGATACGTTGCCGTTCGGAAGCCATATTTTCGAAGACGGATTGCATGTTTTGTTCAGGAAGATCGGCGCGTTTTACACGCACATCCAAAATTTGGATACCATATTCCTGCTCTGATTCTTTATTGCACATTTCAGCGACTTTCTGCATGATCTCGGTGCGCCCTTGTTCGATCGAAACCAATTTTGCATTTGGGACTTCACTTTCTTTATCTTTCAGCAGATTGTTGGTACTGCGAATAATTTCGATAAAATCGTATTCACCCAATTCACTACGTAAAATGGAGTATATGATATCATCCAATCGTGATTGGGCTTGAGGTTCGGTTTGCACACGCTGGAGGTATTTGAGGGGATCGGATATACGCCATCGGGCAAAGTTATCCACGACAACTCGTTTTTTATCCAGGGTGGTAATGGATTCAGGATTGGAATCATATTCCAACAGACGGTTGTCAAAAAAGACGACTTCCTGAATAAATGGGGTTTTGAAATAAAGCCCAGCACCAAATCGAACATAAACGGAGTTGTTATTGCGTTCCGCATAATCCTGGACGCTTTTACTTAATTTGTCCTTATCCAATAGAGGGGATTCACCCGCGATAACGCCGACGGGGCGGCCAAATTGAGTGACCACGGCCTGTTCACGTTCTGTAACGATAAAGGTTGCTGAATATAGTAAGAACAATATAACAACAATGACGAGTCCAATGATAATTCCAAGGGCTTGTTTCATCATCGTACACCTCCTTCCAGGGTACGCGTAACAAGTCCAATTTCAGCGGGGGAGATGTTTAGCAATTTCATCACGTTTTGGCTTGAACCACTAATTAACTTTGGTTTGCCTGCCATTACTTTTTCCATCATTTCCATATACATCCGGGTTTGCATTATCTCGGGTGCCCGGCGGTATTCGCCTAACAAGGCAGAAAAACGCTCCACTTCACCTTTGGCACGAGCCACGCGTTCCACGCGATATGCTTCTGCCTCTTGCAAAACCGTTTTCACTTCTCCTTCTGCTTTTGGTATCTGGCTATTTCGATATGAATCAGCCTCGTTGACAAAGCGTGATTGATCCTCCCGGGAACTAACCACAGCCAGGAAAGCAGGTTCCACTTGTTCAGGTGGATGGGTGCTTTGCAAGCGGACATTGTTAATGTTAACTCCCATCTTGTAACGATTGCTCACCTCCTGGATAGTGCTGGTGATTTTTCCTTCGATTTCGGCACGTCCCCATGTTAATGCTGCGTCAATAGCGTAATCTCCGATCACCTGCCGTAAAGCGGATTCGGAAATATCCTTTACGGTGTCGTGAACATCAGCAACATTGAATAGATAATGCTTGGGATCGGTCACGCGGTATTGCACAATCATTTCGGCGATCACCACATTTTCATCGCCGGTTAGCATGCGGCTTTCTTTTTCGATCGTGCGATAGCGAGCAGGTGGACCGGGATCGACAGTTTCAAATCCCACTTCAACCCGGCGGATTTGTTCAACATTGGGTGTTTCGACCATCTCGATTGGCCGTGGCAGACGGAAATGAAAGCCGGGGGTTACCGTCCGGTTAAATTTACCGAGGCGCATAACAACGCCCACTTCACCTGGTTGGACGGTATACCAGGGTTTGAAAACCAATATCACCAATATGACCAAAATCACCACAGCGTACCACGTGTAAGATGATTTCCATTCGGGCATATTGAAATTTGGCTGTTGAGGATTTGCTCTGCGCAATTCATCAAACGGAATGTCATCAAATTTATCTCCGTTTTTCATATTTTACCTCCAATTTTTCAACTATTGAAATATCTTTCTTTTGATTTCTAATTCTAAAGTACTCACCATTCTTTGGACAAAACATGGGGTGAATTAAAATAGAGGATTGCCTTGTTGTTTTTCTTGCGAATGATGCACTCGAGTTCATTTTATCAGGTTTTCCCATTGTAACGGAAGGAGGGCGTAACCCACAATGGGAAAACGGATTTTTTTGTTCCTCCTTAACATGTCAGCCATATGAAGTGGAAAGGGAGAGAAAACGTATAAATAACCCCACTATTCTTCCCTAATGAAATGGGGGAGGTAAGGAGTTAGATTAACGGCATGTGAAATCCTCACACGGAAATTGCCCTCTATGGTTGGAATTGAATATCTTTGGCCCGTATTTATGCGAACAGATGACAACCGTTACATTTCACCTATTTTTTACACCCGGCATTCCCTCTTTACAAATGCTTCAATCTCTTTTAATTATGTAATAGTGATGTGATTTGTTCCAGGTGGTTGGGGTTATTGTGATTTTCGATAGGATATAGAGCAAAACCACTCGTCAGGTTCGGGATGTGGTGCAATAGTGTATATATAGAATAATGATGCAGGAAAGGATAAACTCATGAGTTTTACCCCTGATCCGCTGCAGACGCTGCTGCTGTGGAAGATGATCTTTTTGAATTATGAGCCGGCGCTATCTGAATTAAAACCGAGCCTCAAGCCGGTTAGACGGCGGGATCAACTTAGAGAGGCTGAGCTGATTGATTATGTTCCCCGCCGAAAACCCAATGGCAGGATGGCAAAGTATGTTATATTGAAAGAGAGGGCGTGGGACTGGGCGGTAAAGAATTTGGATGCGAAACTATCGGATAAATCACCGGAATCGGGGCCGGTGTTGGAGCGGGTGTTATCCTTATTGAAAGCCTATATGGAAACGAATAATGTTTCGCTGTATGAATTTATACGGGGGATGAAACAGGATACAGAGGAGGTGGAGAATATTGGAGGGCGGATTCGGGAGGCGTATCTACAGGCCTCGGGGGGGCAGACGCATGTTCGGGTGAGGTTGGCTGAGTTGAGGAATTTGCTGCCGGATATTCCGCGGGAACAACTGGATGATGCGTTACGGGGACTGAAGCGCAGGGATGAGATTATCCTGTATCCGTTGGATGATCCCCAGCAAATAACCTCAAGCGATAGACAGGCTGCGCTGAACCTATCCGGCCGTGACCGTCACATCATGATTTTGGAGAGATAACTTTATGTCTGAGCTGGATATTTTACGATCCGTTAATTTTGAGTGGACCTTGCATTTGAAAAGCATTTGGAGTGATGAGATTTATGATGTTCCCCGACTTCACCGGCCGGTGAGGGATGAAATTATAGATAAAGCAAAGCAACTTTCGCAATCTTCCAGGCAACTGACTCCCATCGGGGAAGTGATTGTGGGCATTGGTGGGACAGGTAAAACCCATTTATTAAGTTCGATTCGAAAAGCCATTTTTGAGATGGGGCAATGGTTTGTGCTGGTTGATATGATTGATGTGCGTGATTTTGAGGAGACTGTGCTTTTAGGTTATATTGATTCGCTGCAAACCAAATATACGGATACAAAATTGCAATATGAGGTTGTGTTAGAGCGTTTTTTAGAGAAAGGAGGGATTGATAACATATCATTGGAGGACCTGGGAGGATGTGAAAAAGAGGATTTGATCGCAAAAGTGACTGATATCATTCGCCGTTTGAGGCATGTATATCACCCTGAATTGCGAAAATATCAAGATGTCTTTCGTGCTTTAATTTACTTTCATTCCTATGAACTATCGCTGTCAGATATTGGTTATAATTTTTTAATCGGGCTGGAGATGGACGATGAAGAAAAACGGCATTATGGATTTTCAAAAAAGCAGGAGAACTATATCACACTATATGAGGCTCTTTCCTGGATAATGAGTGCGGGTGGGGTAACGGTTTTGGCTCTGGATCAGCTTGACGCGATTGTCACTCAGCATCATTTAGCCAGCGGGAGTGGGGATCAAGCTCATATGAATGATGAACAAAAACGGTCATTGGCGATCATCAATGGAATTGGGGGCGGCCTTTCGACTTTATATGGTAAAACCAGACGAACGGTGATTGTGGTCAGTTGTTTGGAACTGACATGGGAGATATTAAAGAATAACGTGCTCAGCCCCAGTATTGACCGGTATGGTGAACCAAAGTATTTGAAGGAAGTGAATCATAGCACCATTGCAGAGCAGATCATTGCAAACCGGTTAAGCGAAGCTTTTGAGAGACATCAATTCAAACCCCGATACACAACCTGGCCTTTTCATCCCACGGCCATTCAGGCATTGGTTGATATCACCCCTCGGGAGATACTAAAAAAATGTGATAAGGAACGCAACCGCCTTCTTCGGCGAGGAAGAGTGGAGGAAATCACTACTTTTGGAGAGAAGGCTGAAACCATTGATCTTATCGTCCCGGATAATCCGGCTCCCATCATCAAATTAAATCAACAATACAGAGAGTACAAACGTAATGTATCGGTTGAGCATTTGTTAAATGAAAAGAATGATGAGGAGATGGCGAAGGCCATCCAATCGGCCTATGAATATTTACTTTTGGAAACAGAATTCCCGGCAAATGTGGATGTGCATTTGGATCGGGATTTCCCAACGGATAAAAACTATGCGCCGCTGCATACGCGCCTTCGGCTGGTGTTCATGGATCAGGATGATCGCGAAGAGCATTATTGTATTCGTGCTTTGCTGCATAATCATGCGAATTCTTATCTTGCCCGTTTAAAGGCGGCAATGGCGGCGTCTGGTATTGATCAGGATTTGTCGTTTCGTTATTTAAGATTGATTCGAGACAAACCCACACCGAATGGTTATGCATCACAGAAATTAACAGAAGCATTCAAGCAACATAATGGCCGGTTTATTAATCCTTCAATTGATGATTTGCGAGCGATTGTGGCTATTAGCTATATCAAGGAATGCAATGAGTCTGACTTTCGAATTTGGTTGCGCAAGGAAAGACCGGTTACCAAATTATCGATCATGGAGGATACCGTTAAGTGGTTAAAGGAGAAACTGGGATTCACTCAACCAGCAGCGGTAGAAGATGAATCATCTGTTAAAAAAGAAACATATGCTGGAACACAAGCGGATTTGGAGGAAACGGCTGGAGAATCACACGTGGTTAAGGAATCTGTGAGTGAGCAAGAAGTGAAAGAGACTGCAGGTGAATCTTTTGTTGAGGCAGAGGTTTCTGAGCAATCATTGGAAGTGATTCATGATATTCCAATTGGGCATCGGTATATTGGGGGTGAGATTCAGGATGAATTGAGGTTAAAGCTGGCAGCCCTTACCAAGCATACGGTGTTGCTTGCGGGAAGTGGTTCGGGGAAAACGGTGTTGATTAAGCGGTTGATTGAAGAAGCGGCGTTGGCGGGGATTCCATCGATCGTGATTGATGCAGCCAATGATTTGGCGAGGTTGGGTGAGCCTTGGCCGAACCGGCCGCAATCGTGGAGTGATGATGATGCGGAGAAGGCTGAATATTATTTTAAAAAGGTGGAAACGGTAATTTGGACACCCGCGCGAGAGACGGGGAATCCAATGACATTATCCCCCTTGCCGGATTTTGCGGCGGTGCAAGACAATCAGGATGAAATGTATTTGGCGGTGGAATTGGCCAAGGAGGCGTTGAAGGATACGTTGGCTCCTGGAGCAACGCCGAAGGCTCAGAAGAAACTGGGGATTTTATCGGCTGCCTTGGAGTATTATGCCCGTCGTGGTGGGCAAGGGCTAAAAGGATTCATAGAGTTGCTTGCTGATTTGCCGGCGGAGGCCAGTGATATTTCGAATGCGGAAAAATTGTCACTGGAAATGGCAGATCAAATGCGGGCGGCGATTCATGGCAATCCCTTGTTGAAAGAGACGGGAACACTGTTTGATCCATCCATTTTGTTTGGAGATGCATCATCAACGGAAAAAACTCGTATATCGGTTTTGAACTTTATCGGTTTGCCAGGATTGGAAAGCCAGCAAGTGTTTATCAATCAGCTGGCGATGACGCTATTTACCTGGGTCAAGAAACATCCTGCACCTGGAAATAGGCTGTTGCGTGGACTTTTGGTTATCGATGAAGCCAAGGATTTTGTGCCGTCGGGCAAGTCAACGCCCTGTAAAGCGAGTATGAACCGTTTAGTGGCTCAGGCGCGAAAATATGGGTTGGGTTTGATTTTTGCGACTCAAACGCCCAAGTCAATTGATCATAACATTGTTGCCAATTGTTCCAATCATTTTTATGGCCATGCGAATTCACCAACCGCCATCGAAACAATTGCGGATCAAATAAGGCAGCGCGGGGGATCAGGGCATGATGTATCAAGATTAGGTACGGGTGTGTTTTATGTGTACTCAGAGACATTGAATGATGAAGCGGTAAAAGCGCCGGTTAAAATGAAAGCCCCGTTGTGTTTGAGTTTTCACCCCAGTACACCGTTGAGTGAATCAGACGTGTTGAGGCGGGCTAGGGAAAGCTGTGAGAAAATAGGTGGGCCCAAAATGCACACTGCGCACTTTTGAGCCCACCCATATTTAAATTATTCGTATTTATACCATTGTATGGTTGATGATTTGAATTGGACAGTTGAGGGGCGGTGGACGTTTTTGCTCCAGTATTTTTTGATGGTGTCAATACGATCGCTGGATTTCAGGTCGGCGTGTTTGCCTGGATCAGGGCCGTGGCGGAAATTGTAGTCATCGATTGAATTAAAATTAGGCCAATCGGGTACCCATTCCCATAAAGCATAATTGACTTGAAGGTTTTCAAACATTTCCATTTGATCATCCATAAAGGTATGGCCGTTTTGCACCCAGCGTTTGACGCCGTATTCGTTGATGGCGACGGGGACGCGATGTTGTTGTTTGAAGGTGCTAATGGGTTTTAATTCTTTTTCCAGCCATGTTTTATTGAATTGTTCTTTTTGGTTATCGTAATCCAAATCAAATAGGCCGGGATAAGTGTAATCATTGAAATTGGATTGGCTCCAATCCGCACCCGTATACATATGGGGAGCATATTGATGACAAGTGTATACAATATGAGGTTCATTGACTAATTGAACATAGGGGAGCCAATTAACGGCGCTGTAACCATTCCCAGCGATAAGGATGGGGATTTGGGTGTTCCCTCTGCGAATCTCGCTGGCAATACGTGTAGATAATGGTCCAAAATCAAGAAGCGAGCCACCGTATTTATTAAAGAACGTGTTCGGATCCCAGATATCCAGGGGATTAAACGAATCATAGCCCATTTCGTTGGAATTGGGTTCGACCATTAAGTCAAATCCCACTACAATTGGATTATTCGCATATCGTTCAGTGGTGTAGCGCCACATATCCACCCATGCATCCTGAGCGGCGGAATCGTTCCAAACGCTATCATTACGGAAAGAATTGGGTAGCCAATCGCCATAATAGAGGGCAAATTCACTGCGTCCTGGTCCACTTCGAAAGCAAATAACAGCGAACATATCGGCTTTTTCGATCATGGCCAGCAGGTCATCGAGTTCTTGTTGGACATCCAAATCAACTTGATAGGGTGGTTTTTCGGTGTAGATTCCTGAACAAGAAATATTGACATAGTTAGCGCCCATCCCTGCGAGGCGGTCAAAATCTGATTGAGTAAAAGGTGGGCCGATCGGCCCGGGGCCAAAGAAAGTGGGGCCATCCACATTGGGATGAACATGGCGTTGATAGATATTGGCTCCACGCAGGTGAGTTTGACTGTTCCATAAATCCCATTTGGTTTGAATTGATGGATCATGTGGAATCAGCGTTGGTACTGGTGTCGGCGTCGGCTTAAGGTCTGAAGAGGAAACCAAGGTTATGTCGTCGAGATAAAAAGTGGTTTGAGGTTGTCCGGAATTGTCGTGCCAATAGAAACCTGCCAGACTATTTATTGTACCGAAGGAAGAGATTGGAATACGGTATTCCTGCCAGACACCGCTGGGTAAGGTGGGTATACTAAAACGCTTCGGTGCGCCTTGTTCATTTTGATCGAGCATGATGACATCTATGATTTGGCCCCCCTGCGCTCCACCATGAATCCAAAAACGCAGTTCGGAGAAATTCAGGGGATTGTAAGGTTGCTTTGAATGAAGGTATAAACCAGCCCAAGCCTTATCGTAACGGGCTGAGATAGCATATATACCATTTTTTACATTCTGGGTATTAGAGGCATTGAAGGTGACATCCCACGACCAGTTTTCCCATGAGGCATCTAATTGATCATCATAGATAATAACATCATAAGCCGGTTCAGGGGGTATGGGAGTAGGGGTTGGCACAACACTCGGCTGGGAAACCAAGGTTATGTCGTCAAGATAAAAGGTGGGTTGGGGTTGTCCGGAGTTATCATGCCAATAGAAGCCGGTTATGGCGTTTGCCGTGCCGAAGGACGTAAGGGAGATATGGTATTCGTGCCATCCTTCTCCAGGCAGGGA
This sequence comes from uncultured bacterium, assembly GCA_964517495.1. Classification (GTDB taxonomy): domain Bacteria; phylum Hinthialibacterota; class Hinthialibacteria; order Hinthialibacterales; family Hinthialibacteraceae; genus CAZFER01. Next base: position 14,624 of record CAZFER010000107.1, read on the forward strand.
TGGTATTTTGTAACGTTGTGGGGCTTCGTTTCCATTTTCGTCAATCAAGAGAATATCGACCATTTGGCCACTTTGTGATCCACTGTGAATCCAGAATCGTAATTCGGAGTAATTCTGAATCAGATAGGGTTGTGAGGTATGCAGGGACAAGGCGGCCCAGGCTTTGTCAAACGTGACGGAAAGGGCATGGGCGCCATTATTGACGATGTTGGAGTGGGAAAAATCAAGGGTGACATCCCATGACCAGTTTTCCCAGGAGGGGTTTAGTTGATCATCATAAATAATGATATCCTGAGCAGAAGTACATGTAACAGCAGAAATAACAATTAGTGCGAAAAGCAATGAAATGCGGCATCTCTGAGATGATTTCATTCCCTTATGTTCCTTTCAAGGCACATGCCGAACCAGATAGATGAGATCATAACCATTCATACTGATACAAAGGAATTATCC
>CAZFER010000108.1:0-14661 GCA_964517495.1 uncultured bacterium
CGTGGTCGAGTATTGTAGGAGGTTTAGTGATATGCAGAGTAAAAATATAAATGAATCAAAGGGCTGGCTCCTTGGTCGCCTTGCCCTTGCCACCCCGGTGATATATTGAAGGTGGTTATCAAGGGTAAAGAACGGCGTTTTACCCTTGGCACCCAGCCCGATTGAGACGCACCGGCTGGAAGCCGATGCTCCCCGGGTTTGTGTCAGGCTTGGGAGGGGAATGGTTGGTGCGTTGCCGTTGGGAGGGAGAGAATTTTGAGGATTGAGAGGATGACGTGCGGGCAGGATGCCCGCACTCCGTTCTAGTTATTTTAGATCTTCTGTGAGGATGGTGGCGGTGCCGTTGGCGACCTCGAGGATTCCTCCATTGACCTGATAATGTTGCTCATCACCTTTTGCATCGCGAAGGGTGATTTTGCCCTGACTCAGCGTTGTCAATAATGGGGCATGATGAGCCAACACACCAAGGTAGCCACGGGCGGCGGGAACCACCAGCGACTCAACTTCTTGATCGATGACTATCTCCTCATGCGTTACAATTCTTAAGGGATACGTTGTCGCCATATTTATTTACTCGTTCATTCGTTTGGCATTATCCACGGCTTCATCGATAACCCCGCACATATAAAAAGCCTGCTCAGGCAGATCATCCAATTCACCCGAAGCCACTTTTTTAAAGCCTTCAATGGTATCAGATGTTTTCACATAGCGTCCTTCGCGTCCGGTAAATTGTTCGGCCACAAAGAAAGGCTGGGATAAGAAACGTTGAATTTTACGTGCTCGCTGAACCGTAATTTTGTCTTCATCACTCAATTCATCCATTCCAAGAATGGCGATGATATCCTGCAGGTCTTTATAGCGCTGCAGAATCTGCTGCACTTCACGGGCGGTGTTGTAATGGTCATCTCCCAGGATACGCGGATCCATAATACGTGAGGTTGAATCAAGCGGATCCACCGCCGGGTAAATACCCAATTCAGCGATAGGACGTGAAAGCACCGTGGTCGCATCCAAGTGAGAGAATGCGGTCGCGGGCGCCGGGTCAGTCAAGTCATCAGCAGGCACGTAAATCGCCTGAACAGATGTGACTGATCCTTTTTTGGTCGAGGTAATCCGTTCCTGCAACGCGCCCATCTCCGTACTCAAGGTGGGCTGATAACCCACAGCGGAGGGCATGCGGCCCAACAAAGCGGACACTTCTGAACCGGCCTGGGTGAAGCGGAAGATGTTATCGATAAAGAGCAGCACATCCTGGCCTTTATCATCCCGGAAATATTCAGCCATTGTCAAGGCGGAAAGCCCAACCCGGAGTCGTGCTCCCGGCGGTTCGTTCATCTGGCCGAATACCAGAGCGGTTCGGTCAATAACGCCGGATTCATTCATTTCCAGCCAAAGGTCGTTACCCTCACGGGTTCGTTCACCCACACCACCGAACACCGAAACACCACCATGCTCAGAGGCGATATTGCGAATCAGTTCCATAATAACAACGGTTTTGCCCACGCCAGCGCCACCGAAAAGCCCAACTTTTCCGCCGCGGGCGTAGGGGGCTAACAAGTCAATCACCTTAATTCCTGTTTCAAATTGTTCCGCAACAGGGACCAGTTCTTCCAGCGAAGGAGCGGGGCGGTGTATGGGATAACGCTGATCGGAGTTTTCAATATCTCCTTTATGATCAATAGGATCACCAAGCAAATTGAACATACGCCCCAGGCATTGCTCACCCACGGGGACGGAAATCGGTTGACCTGTGTTGACTGCTTCCATCCCGCGTACCAATCCATCGGTGGAAGCCATCGCTACACAACGAACCAGGTTGTTCCCGATATGTTGGGCGACTTCGACGATCAAGTCGATATCCTTTTCATCGTTTTTAATCACAATGGCGTTGAGCATATTGGGCAGATGATCGGAATCAAACTCGATATCCACCGTTGGCCCGATGACCTGTCGGACGTGTCCAATGTTCGACATGACAAAACCTCTTCTTGTATATTGATGTAGGCGGGAAATAGCCCGCCCCCTTCAGCAATGCAGTTTATTCTTGTAACGCTTCCGCGCCTCCCACGATTTCCAAAATTTCTTTGGTGATCATGGTTTGGCGTGCTTTGTTTAATTCCAAGGTGAGTGAATCAAGCAATTCATTACAGTTTTCATTGGCGGTACTCATTGCCAGCATACGCGCTTGATGTTCAGCGGCAAACTCATCCACGAAGGTAAATAGCACCTTGGTTTCCACATACTTGGGTAATAAGTCCGCTAAAACGGATTTTGCATCCGGTTCAAATATATAATCCAGCGGTTTAATATCTTCTGGTTTTTTGCCTAATGAAGCGAAAAGTTCATCTTCTTTTAACGGGAGCAAGGTTTCAGCTTTTGGTTTATAAGACATAGCGGTAATGGCATGATTATAAAGCAACTGAACCTCATCATATTCTTTTTGAAGAAACCGATCACGCAATTCGCGGCCCACTTCCAGGATTTTGGGGATATCAATATTCCCCCGAAATTCAGTATGGCGCGCTATGATGTTTTTATTACGTTTTTGAAAATAGTCCGCCGATTTTTTACCCACGCAATATAAATCCGTATTGGCAGGCATGGAGTCCAGATGTTCTTCAGCAAAGCGGTTGATGACAGAATTGAAGGCTCCGCACAAACCCCGGTCGGATGAAAAAAGCACGACCAGTGTCTTGTTGCCTTCACGCTGTTCCATCAAAGGCTGGCCTTCGCTTCCAACACTGCCCACCACGCGCGCAATCAATTCCTGAAGACGTTCGGTATAGGGCCGGGCCTTATCCCGCCGTTCCTGGGTGCGCCGCATCTTGGACGCCGCCACTGAACGCATGGCGCGGGTGATCATTTTGGTGTTGTTGACAGTGCGAATCCGTCTTCGCAATTGTTTTAGAGACGGCATTCCTGGTCTCCCAAATTCTAATCGATCAATTTGAGGGCAATCGCCTGATGAGCCATTCGGCCCGGACAGGAGCCTTGCACCTCCCTTTTAGGTTTATTACCCTTTTAGTGTGTTGATGGGTCGAAAAACGTGACCCATCCTACGAATTTAGCCAAAATGTTTTTCTTTATAGTTTGCAATCGCTTTTTTCAGTTTCTCTTTGTCCTCATCGGAAAGAACTTTGGTATCGCGAATATTATAAATAACTTCCGGAATATTTTCTTCCAGGAACGAGAATAATTGTTCTTCAAAAGGTTTTACTTTATGCAAGGGGAGATCATCCAAAAAGCCATTACCAGCCGCGAAAATGATGACAACCTGTTCTATAAGGGACAACGGCTGGTATTGATCCTGCTTCAGGATTTCGGTCATTCGTTCGCCGCGGGTTAACTGGGCCTGGGTGGTTTTATCCAAGTCGGAACCAAACTGAGCAAAGGCGGCCAATTCGCGATATTGAGCCAAATCAAGGCGCAAACGGCCAGCCACTGCTTTCATGGCTTTGGTTTGTGCATTACCACCCACACGTGAAACGGATAGACCCACATTAACCGCTGGTTTAACCCCTGCGTAGAATAAGTCGGGTTCAAGGTAGATCTGACCATCGGTAATGGAGATCACGTTAGTGGGAATATACGCCGAGACGTCACCGGCCTGGGTTTCAATGATGGGCAAAGCGGTTAACGATCCGCCGCCATTTTCGTCACTCAGTTTGGCTGCACGTTCCAATAGGCGGCTGTGAAGATAAAAGACATCACCCGGATAGGCTTCACGGCCTGGAGGACGGCGAAGCAAAAGTGACAATTGGCGATAAGAGGCGGCGTGTTTGGAAAGGTCATCGTAAATACACAGCACGTGCTTACCGTTATAAAGAAACTCTTCACCCATCGCCACCCCGCCGTAGGGTGCAATATACTGGAGTGTAGCTGGTTGTTCAGCGGTAGCGGAAACCACGGTGGTATAATCCATGGCGCCGTGACGCTCTAAAACGTTGACCACGGCCGCCACACTGGAGGCTTTTTGGCCGATAGCGACATAAATACAATAAACGTCTGTATCTTTCTGATTGATGATGGTATCGATAGCGATGGCGGTTTTTCCGGTTTGGCGGTCACCAATAATCAACTCGCGCTGACCCCGGCCAATGGGGATCATGGAATCGATCGCTTTCAATCCGGTCATTAGCGGCTCTTTAACCGGTTGGCGTTCGATAACGCCGGGTGCTTTGGCTTCAATGTTTCGAAATTTCTCCGTCGCGATCGGGCCTTTGCCATCCAGGGGTTCGCCGAGTGGGTTGACCACCCGGCCAAGCAGGGCTTCACCGACGGGGACAGAAGCGATGCGCTCGGTACGTTTAACCAAATCCCCTTCTTTAATATCACGATCCGAGCCCAAAAGGGCGGCGCCCACACTGTTTTCTTCCAGGTTCAGCACCATCCCCATCAGACCGCCGGAGAATTCGAGCAGTTCGCCTGCCATGGCGTCTTCCAAACCATAAATGGTGGCGATCCCATCCCCAATGCGGAGGATCGTACCGACGGAATCCATTTTTAAACCGGTTTCAAATGACGCGAGTTCTTTTTCAAGAACGGATGCGATTTCATCAGGCCGCAGAGCCATAGCTATTAACCTCAATCTTTTATGTGTCTTTAATCCATTACGAAACAATCCGAAGGTTATGCAAACGATATCGAATATCGTTTAGATAAGAAGAAATCGATGTATCAATCAAGGTATCGCCATATTTTACCTTCACTCCGCCGATTAATGCTGGATCGACTTTAAAGCGAAGGTCGAATTTCTTCTCGCAGAACGCTTCTAATTTTTGCTTCATGTTTTCCTGTTCTTCTTCGGACAAAGAGACCGCTGTGGTGACAACCCCCATGGTGAGTCCCTGTTTTTCTTCCACCAATTCTTCAAATTCATCAAGAATCGCAGAAAGGTGATCGATGCGATCATGCTTCAACAGCAGGTGAACAAACTCAAAAAACACATTTGAAAGTTGCTCACGAAACACATTGGAGACAAACTGGTGTTTATCCGTCTCGCGAAATTGGGGACCTTCCAGGAATACCCGTACATTGTCCTGGCCGCTCATAAAATCACGCAAGGAAGAACCTTCCTTGATGGCGGCATCAAGTGGGATATTTTCCTTTTCAACGACGCCCAACAGGGCTTTTGCGTAATTTTGTGCAACCGATTGATTGACAGCCACGTTAATTCCTTTCAATTCGGTTCAAGAAATCCCCGATCAGTTGTTTGTGCTTATCATCATCGAGCCGTTCTTTGATGAGTTGTTCGGTAGCAGAAATGGTGAGGTTGATGATCTCTTCTTTTAAGGCAACTCGGGCTTTCTCGGTCTCAAGTTGGATATTTTGCTGTGCTTTTTCAATCATTTGAGTGGCTTGGTCACGCGCCTCATCCTGAATTTTCTGGGCAATTCGCTGCCCTTCACCGATGAGTTCCTGCATTTTGGCGCGTGATTCCTCTTCAATGTTGGCCAAGCGGTCATCCAACTCTTTTTTATCTGATTGGGCTTGCTGCTGTAATTTTTCTGCCCGTTCGAGATCGGATTCGATTTTTTCCCTGCGCTCGTCGATGATGGCTAAAATTCGCCCCCATGCGTAGCGTTTGAGGATAAAGAATACGATCAGAAAGCCCAAAATAACGTTCCCAATTTGGGCAATCAGATTAGAGCCGCCATGACCGCCACTTTCAGAGGCGACAATGACAAGCTCACTAACTCCATAGAGATCAACAAGGCTCACGATAACGTCTCCTTGAACGAAAAATACCTAATAATTCATATCTGCGATTGTCGATTAAAACAAGAACGAGAAACCAGCGGAAATCAAAGCGTAAATGGCTAACGCTTCGATCAAAGCACAGCCGATAATCATGGCGCCCTGAATTTTGGCCGCTGCTTCCGGTTGACGGGCGATGGCGTCCATGGCTTTGCTGACTGCCATACCCAATCCCAAACCGGCTCCGATAGCCGCCAGGCCGATTCCCACGTGATACGCGCCCTGTGTGGTTAAGAGCAACGATGTTAATTGTTCCATTGTTTCCTCCTGATCTTCTTGACCCTTATCGTTTTTCCCTTGCATCAAGCTGGGATATTATATTCATTTTAAATTATGCTTCTTCATGCTCGTGATGAGGCAATACCATAGAGATATAAACAGTGGAAAGCAAGGTAAACACCAATGCCTGAATCACACTCACCAATATTGCCAGGAAAATGAATGGGAAGTGAAAGGGAATGCCAAAAAAGGGCACTCCAAGTTCAACGAACTGTTCTGCCCATCCCCAAAAGGCGACAACCACGCCGGCGCCCATCAACATAAGCACGCCAAGCAGGGTATCTTCACCAAAAATATTGCCATAAAGACGACAGGCCAGGCTGAGTGGCTTAATGAACTCTTCTAAAATATGGAGCGGCAGAAAGAGGGGAACCATGACCCATCCCACAAAATCCTGTGGTTCACCCATTAAGTGGAAGAAAAAGCCTTTTAATCCCAGATAGCCTACGGCGCAAACTTGAACATATAAAAACACGCAAAAGGCAAGGGAGCCGGTGACAATAATATGGGCTGTGGGTGATTTCATCAGGGGAACCAATCCAAACCAGTTCATTCCCAAAATGAAGATAAAGAGTGAGCCTAAAAACGGGAAGTGTTTTTTTCCTTCTTTCTCACCCAAGATACTGCTAAACAGAGATAGCAACCCTTCAACCAACATTTCCGCGGTCGCTTGCAAGCGTCCGGGTATTCTCGAGCCTTTGCGTGAGGCGGCCCAAAAGAACCAGCCAATCAAAGCCACCACCACAAACGCGAATATCTGGTTTTCATAAAGCCGCATCCATTCGATATAGGGGTTTCCGGGAAACCATACTTCCAAAGCATGGATGATATTGGGAAGTTCAGGGGCGGTATGAGTTGCGGCTTCTTCCCCATGTTCAGCGGCATTTTGAATCGTATCGGCGGAATGTTGTAGCGTGTCAGCGGCCATACGCTTAGTTTATCCCTAAAATAAAAGTCAAATTGAATGTGTTTTTGCAATGGCATGGTCCGGGTTTTGATAGGTCAAAGCCCACCACACCACGATAAAGGGTATATGAAAACCAATTATTCCCCAAAATAAAGAAATTGAAACCGTTTGAATTACGAATAATCCCAATCCATAGAGAAGCGGGATTTTAACTATAATAATTAATGGCAATAGCAAGTGGCGTTTTGAACCAAAAAATTCACCGATCAAGATTTTCCAAACCAGCAAGTTTAAGCTCGACCAAACACCACCGAAAAGTAATCCAAACGCACTGGAATAACCAGCAAGAAAAGCAAGAGGAATAGCGAGAACGAGCGACAAAACAACGGAAATCAAGAATAATTTCGGCAGACGCTCAGTTCCCACCATTGCGCTCCAAGGTTTCTATAATTCTTTTTATTAGAAAATAAACTTGTCTACCGGCAGAAATCAGCCCCAAGAACAAAAATAAAATCTTTAACCAATTTGTTTCAAACTTGGAATCCAACCAATATCCAATTAAATAGAAGGCGGTTGGATACAAGGCCAAAAAGACCGGAATAAAAAAACACTGTCCTACGATCCTTGCGACTAACACCTTATCTTTATTAAGTTTAGGCGATGACAATTGGACCGTCCGAAACATTTTTTAATAAGAAAACCCTCCGATTCAGGAGGTTAATAGAATCATCAAAACATATCGCTGAAAATTGTATTTCCCTTCCCAAAGCTGTCAATGGATACAAGCATTCTTGGATAGATTATTCGCTAGTAATCATTCAAAATGGATGGGTTAGATCGAATTGTGAAGGATTAATAATTGATTTAGCCTTGAAATACACCTTTGTCATCTTCCTGTTTTACCAATAGAATTAATTGATATTCAATCATAAATTAATTTAGATTGGGGGCTTATCGTGAAGTATTTTTTTTCGTTCAAATCCATCATTAGTTGCTTGATTATTATTATGGTTTCATCTCCAATAGTTTTAAGTGATCCATTAATCATTGCTCATCGGGGCAATAGCAGCGTCGCTCCGGAAAATACCACCGCGGCGGTCAAAAGTGCTGTGAATTTGAGCCCTCGGCCCGCGTTTATAGAAATTGATTTACACCGCTCAAAAGACGGCAAACTGATGGTTTGCCATGATGACACGACCTTAAGAACCACTGGTGTGGCGGGCATGATTCGGGAAATGCTGTTCACTGATTTAAGAAAGTTGGATGCCGGTTACAAAAAGGTGTTTAAAGACCAATACAAGGGTGAGAAAATCCCCACTCTAACCGAAGTGCTTAATGCCGTCCCGGCTGAATCTACAGGGGTTATGATTGAATGCAAACAGTTATTGCTTGAGGATGCCGTCATCGATTTGCTTAAACAGCGGGAGGAAATTGACAAGCATGTGTTAGCCTCTTTTGATGAATTGACCATCTATCGGGCTAAAAAAATCGAACCCACGTTAAAAACCCTTTATCTCACTGGCGATTTAACCAACACCAGTTTGTGGCGTTCTGTTGATGTTAAAGCGGATATTATTGGTGCGGGCATTAAATCTGAATCGAAATGGATTAGAGCGGCGCAATCAAAAGGATTTAAAGTGTGGGTTTGGACTGTGGATGATGAGAGTAAAATGTTAGAGTTGGCCAAAATCGGAGTGGACGGCATTATCACCAATAAACCAGCCTTGGCCCATCGGGTGCTTATCTCCAATAAAGCCGGCAGACGGTAATATTTTGTTAGATATATCGCATACTCCTTGCAGAGGAATAGAATGGACCCCACAAATCGAAGAACGCTAAGACTTGTTTTTATATTCATTGCGATCGCGTTTGTTGTAACCCTTCTCAATCTTTTCACCATTCCCAATCCCTTAATTCGGCCGTTTATACGGCCAGCCGCCACTCCGCGGCCTGTGGCACAACCGCCAGGGGAATTAGGCGCAGACGAAAAAGCCACCATCGAAGTGTTTAAACGCGTTTCACCATCAGTGGTGTTTATCACCACCTCAAAACGCATCCGGCGGGATTTTTCATTTAATATCTTTGAAATTCCGCAAGGCAGTGGCTCCGGTTTTATTTGGGATCATGAGGGCCATGTGGTTACCAATTACCATGTTGTATACAAAGCGGATATCATCCAGGTGGCTCTTCCCGATCAGACTGTGGTGACTGGTTTCAAAGTAGGTGAAGATCCGGATCATGACCTGGCGGTATTACGCATCCAAGCCATGCCCAATAAACTTCAGCCTGTAATTATAGGCACCTCGAAGGACTTGCAAGTTGGCCAAAAAGTGCTGGCGATTGGCAATCCGTTCGGCCTTGATTCAACACTAACCACTGGAATCATCAGTGCGTTAGGGCGCACCATCACATCCGTAAATGAAAAAACCATCTTTGATGTCATCCAAACCGATGCGGCTATTAATCCCGGCAATTCCGGAGGACCCCTGTTGGATTCATTTGGACGGGTGATAGGAGTAAACACCGCGATTTACAGCCCAACCGGTTCAAATTCGGGAATTGGGTTTGCCGTGCCTATTGATACTGTCAACCGTATAGTTCCCCAGTTGATTTCCAAGGGAAAAGTACCCCGGCCTCATATTGGTATATATATGGTGAGTGATTCATTCGCCAAGCGGTGGGATGTCGATGGTGTGATTATTCGTGATGTGGTTCCCAATAGCCCTGCTGACAAGGCTGGTCTTAAAGGGATTCGAGAAACACAAGCGGGTAATATCTTTTTGGGTGATGCGATCGTTGCCCTGAATGACAAGCCGATTGAAACAAATGACGATCTCTTTCGCCTGCTGGAAGAACATAAACCCGGTGATGAAATCGTATTAACCGTCCTTCGGGATGATAAAAAAGAGAAAGTGGATTTAAAATTGGGGATGCATTAATCCATTGGCCATGAAGGATGAAACGCATAATTCCAAATCGGTTGAAAAAGCTTTTCATTCGCATACTTCTATATGTGTTTGCATTCACAATACTTTTATGGTTATCGATCCCGTGGATCAGTCAAATTCCCGCGGTCAAAACATGGATTGAATCCTATTTATCCGATACCTCTGGTTACAATATAACCATTAACTCAATGGGATTGGGATTGTTAGGGGATACCACTGTTTCTTCACTCTCACTCGTTGATGAAAATAGTTCGTTTTATGCTGATGTTGGAGAGGTCTCTCTTAACAGCCCTTTATCTTCCAAGCCCTTCACTCAACTGTCAAACATTGACACAAAGTATAGTGGCCAACAGGTTTTCTCTGCATCACATGCTTCATTCCTTTGGCAAAACGGTTGGAATATCAATCATATCCAATCTAAAATTTCGCAGGCACGAATCAATATACCAGCCTTGTTTAATCTTCCCCTAAACGGGGATAAAGATAAATCAACACCTTTGAACATCCCTCATAACTCATCGATTGAATTGGATCGTATACATTTGTTTTGGCCGGATGTGTTAGACGACAATACATTGAGTGGATCAATTGAAACGGATGGCAAAGGCACCACCGCAACCGTCCGCTTTCAATTTCAGAGAGGGCAAGGCCTGATTAAACTCAACACAACATTCAATATCGAAAAACAGGCGATTGAACAAGCTGACACCCACATTACAAAATTACCGATTTTGTATCAATCGCCCATCGCTATTTCAGGCATCCTTGACGGCACAGCGTCAATCCAGCAGGCAAATGAAGGGTATTCATTTGCAGCCCATCTGACCACGTATGACTTGTCATATACACCAATCGCTTTACATAACATTCATTTACCAACCGCATCTCTCAAACTGTATGGCCAACTCAATCAGGATTATCAACCAGTGCAGTTTGCTTCAAGGCTGGTTCATGCTCAAGGAACATATCAACATTCCAATTTGGGAGAGTTTATAATTCCCGATGGCACAATGCACTTAACCATGGATCATGCTGAAGGACGAGTGGAATCGCATTGGGAACTTGTTGACCTTGCTGACATCCATATTCAGTCATCCACCTCCAGATGGTCAAAGGATATACCTTTTGACATAAGCTTCCATCTTAAATCTGTACCATTCTCTGAGATATTGGATCATTTACCGCAATCCTTACAAACTGAATTGGAACGCCTCGACGGTCTTATTTCGTTTCAAGGAGGATTTCAATGTCATGCAAAAGATGTTAGCCACGTCACGGCGGATTTTTCCATAACACAAGGGACATATAAGTCTGAACAACTTACTTTGGAGAATCTTAAAATCAGTGGAAATGCAAAAGGCAGTTTAAATGAGGGGATCATGTTTTGTGATGCATCCACGGATATGCAAATCACAGCAACAGAACAACGCCGGTTGGAAACATCAATCGAATCGATTCAAGGGAATATAAACTACCGCCTTAATCCGATGAATTTTACCATCACCGTCGATCAAGCGGAGTCGGATATCATTCAATCCATCAATGCGAGATATACATCAAACGGGGAATGGGATTTAGCTGGAGCACTGTCGCTGGATACTCAAATTCAACGAATTTGGGAAGTGATTTTCCCAGATTCAGAGCGTGAGATGTATGCTATGGGATCGTTGGATATTCGGTTGGATGGGGATTTATCCACGATACAATTCAAGGTGGACAGTCCGGATATGACGGTGTATTCCTTTAGCCATGATCCAGCCTTTGGAATGCAGTTGAGAAAACTCAATTGGCAGGGCAAGTTAAACATATTTCCCAAAATAACTTACACCTCCACCCTATCCGCCGCAACACCCTATATCTCCTATAAAGGCAATGATTGTGAATGGCCGGGGCAGGAGATGTCATTGTCAATCCAGTCTCCAACGACAAATCATTCATCCTATCAATTCAATATAATTCCACCTGGAGGTGGTGCAATCGATGGCAAGTTAAACAACGATAGTTCAATTCAGGTTGATATGACAAACATCGACATGGAATCGTTTGTGCTTCCAGTTGTTTCACGCTTTGGGCTTGGCTTGGAAAACAAAGATAAACTTTGGGGAATCACGGCCAGTGGTTTGCTAAGCAGTCAGTTAGATTACTCCATATCAAAGGATAGTTTTATGGTAAACGGTTCAGCAGAACTTATGCAAAGCGATATTACATATTCCGCCACACCGCAGATTAAATTCAAAAATGCTTCATTAAATACACCATTCAGTTTTCCGATAAATTACAGGGCTTTGCCCAGATATTCGTTAGAGTTTTGCGCCGATACCCTTACGGTGGATGAAAATACTCTAAACGATATTGATTTCACGATCCCTATAGCAGCAAAACAGATTGCAGCACCAACTGAATTTTCAATACCTGTTTTTGGTGGAGAGATTCAGTTTCAATCATTGGAATTAACAGACTGGGATACCCCAACACCCAGCCTCAAGAGCCGCATCCATTTCAATCAACTTGACGTGAAGAAACTAAGCCAAAGCCTCCCCCTTCTTCCCCAACGGGGTACATTGGATGGTCAACTTGATAGTATCACCTTTTCAAAGGACCTGTTTCAATTAAAAGGAGAATTGGAAATCCATATATTCGATGGCCGGATGATCCTGCATGATATTTACATCAAAGATCCATTTGCTGATTACAAGCGTATTGGAGTGGATGTTGAGTTGGAACATCTCGATCTAAAGCCTTTCTCTTCCTATTTTAATTTGGGCGTCATCACGGGAAGATTGTCGGGTAAAATGAAAGAGGTGCAAATCGAGATTCCCCCTGCGGATTCCGGAGAATTAATCAAACCTGTTCGATTTGATATCGAAGTCAAAAGTGATTCACTTGAAGAAGAAACCATCAGTTATGACACCCTGATGCTAATTATGAAACTGGGGCAAAATGATGTTCCTGCTGAAGGGTTTGTCAAGCGTAAGAATTACAATTATTCCGGCCTGGGATTACGGGCTATCCTGCAGGACGACGAGATGCAACTAAGGGGAACCTTGAAAAACGAGTACCTCATTGGGCACACAAAAAATAAAATGAGTTTGTTTGGATTTGATATATACTTTTCTGATACCGTGGGTGTACGCTTTCCTGATTCGAAAAAGACATTGGATTTCGATGATTTTTGGATGAATCTGCTGAATATGACCAAACGGCTTTCTCCCGAGTAATCTCTTCCATGGTTAATCGGACTGATAGGCGTTCACAATGAAATCACCGATGGCTTTACCAATGGCTTCCAATCCCCGTGAATTGAAGTGGCAGCAATTATCGCTATATACCGTTTCTGGTTCATCCTTGAACAGCATGGTCAAGTCACAAAAATACACTCCACGGTCGATCAATTCTTCGCCTGCGTTGATCAAGTAATGGTATCCCTGGTTTGCAGGCTCCTGGTAACGTTGATTGTTAAGGTAGCGAGATTGTTCTTCGGGTGAGAAGGGTTTGGAATTTTCAACATATTGATTGGGCTGCAGAATATGAAAATATCGGCTTTTTTTACCCTTACACAAATCGTGCATTTGTATCGAGCAGTTTTTCCAAAAATCGGCTAGTTGTTTGTACATATCATTTTCTGTTTCGTATTGGAATTCCGGACCATTTAATTTGATATCCATATCACGCCGCTGTGTGGATTGCAGTTCGGCTCGAATTTGTTGAAGATGATTCAACGCCGAGCGGTCATACAGTTTCCACAATAAATTGAGCGTAACGCTGTGGCGAAGAATGGGGTAATTCATGAATTGTGCCCAACCAGCCCGATTTTCTTCGTAAAGCGCTATTTTCCCCACCGTTCGCAAGGTGTCTTCATCCGGACTGGATTTTATCCCATCCAACCAACTTCCACCTCGCGGGAAAAAGGGATTCACCTTTTGGGGAATATTTACGGCAGCCGGCAAAACAATCTCATTAAACCCATCAATGTTTACCACGATATCATAATAAGCCCCCATCCCCATCAAAAAATTCAAAACCATTAACTGCTGAGGTTGTTTATAACCGCCAATGCATGTGTTTAAAAATAGGATTTCCTGATCCGCGAATGGAGGAATCGATTTAAGCCGATCGGCTATTTGTGAATGATCATGCTCGTGCCGCACGATTTGCCCAGCGACCGAACCTCCAGTAAAAAGCACAACCAACTTTTGAGGATCATTTTTTTGTATAATGGGATAGTCATTCCAAAATCCAAAGTCACTATCGATATTCTTTACCCGGTCAGGAAGGTTACGATTGATGTAATCGGGATCGAACACATACCCAAAATAAGGATGAAGCATGATCCTTTCATTCGCGGGATTTTTACTGGCATCAAATGCGTTATATTCATTGTAAAACAGCGAGGGTTGCTCAGCGATCTGCTTTTTCAAATCATGAAACGAATGAAAGGAAAATAGATCATGGGTAAGAAAATACACGCCAGCGAAAGAAAGCAGTTCCACTGTTACATAAACGATCCCAATGAGCAACATATAAAACAGAATTCTCTTTTTGAATGACATGAAGTTTTATTCCAAATTTCAGGATATATAAAATCCCTATTCTATAGTTTTTCTGCCGGTAAGTGCAGGCGTATGGAGGTTCATTCATCAAGCTGAAATCGTAGGATGAGTTGCGTTGTTTCACCCATCGAGAGTATATGCGAATGTTGGTTTCTCAGGAGGAGCCGTTTTCACGTATAACGGCTCGGCGGGAGCCTCGCCCTCCCTATTCAACGATCCA
>CAZFER010000109.1:0-14488 GCA_964517495.1 uncultured bacterium
CCCCCCGAATTAAAAACCGGGGCGCCCCGAAAAAAAAGTAATAACCGATGTTAAATGATATGTGTGAGGGCAGACCTATGTGTCTGCCCAGTGCGTGTCACTCCGAATGGATCACGCCATTCGACCCATCGAGGAGAACATAAAATCAACATAAGAGCAGACCTACGTACCTGCTCGGTGTGTTAAGATTGTCGCTTAATCCACATCGATTAAAATAGGTTTGTGAGGGTAATTCATGATTCCCCCGAATCGTTAACAATATAGGTGTATCTATTTCCCTGAATTGGTGAACATATGACAGCATGTATTCTTTTAGTTGAAGACGACCAACGCTATGCCACCCGGCTGCAAAAAAATCTCTCCATCGAGGGTTATGAGATTATTGTGGCCAATAGTGGCGAAGAAGCTTTGGTGCGTTACAATCAGGAATCGATCGATTTAATTATTTCCGACATAAAAATGCCCGGCATCAGCGGCATCGAACTTATGAAGCGCATTTACGAACAGCAATCAGGCGAGGACCGGGAAATCCCGGTTATGCTTCTCACTTCTGTTGATTCCGTTCGAGTCGCGGTCGATGCCATGAAAAACGGAGCCGCCGATTATATCACTAAAGATTCCGACCGGGATGAAATCATTTTGCGCATCCAAAAGGTTCTTTCCAGCGCCAAAATGCGCGAGGAAAACCGCAGTCTGCGTAAAAAAATCGAAGAAGGCGGTGGTTTTGGCCGTCTCATTGCGGAAAGCAATTCGATGCAAGCCATTTTAACCGAAATCGAACAGACCGCTGATACTGGCGCGGGATTCCTGATTGTCGGCGAAACCGGGGTTGGAAAGGAACTCATCGCCCGTTACATTCATAATAAAAGCCCCAGGATTAAAGAGGCATTTATTGACATCAATTGTGCCGCCCTACCCTCTGATAACCTTTTTCAATCAGAAGTATTCGGCCATGAAAAAGGAGCCTTTACCGGGGCAACCTCCCGAAAGCGTGGACGCCTTGAATTAGCCGACCGCGGAACCCTTTTCCTCGATGAAATCGGCGATATGCCCCTCGAAAGCCAGGGTAAAATCCTGCGTGCCATTGAAACCCAGGAATTTGAGCGGCTGGGTGGGAACCAAAAGATCAAGGTGGATGTGGTGGTTATCGCCGCCACCAACAAAGACTTGAAAGCCGAGGTCGACGCTGGCCGCTTTCGACAGGATCTGCTCTATCGCCTTGATATTATTCGAATTGAAATCCCTCCCCTGCGAAATCGGCCCGAAGATATCACCCCCATTGCCAATCATTTTTTAAAGGAATACGCCCAAAAGTACAGCCGTGTTGATCCACAGATTTCTGATGGGGCAATTCAAATCCTCAAATCCTGTTCCTGGCCCGGCAATGTACGTGAACTCAAGAATTTGATGGAACGTATCATCATTCGCAACCGTAATTGCGAGATAATCGATGAATCCCTCCTCATGCGTGAAGGATTAAATCCCCAAAATGGCGATGCTCATACAAATCAAACAGCTACCGCTGAAGATACTATCCCCTCCCTTGAAGAAGTAGAACGCAAAACCATCATTGCCGCCTTGGAAAAAACCAACTGGGTACAGAGCGAAGCCGCCCGCCTCCTAAAAATTTCCCCCGATCGCATGCAAACCCGTATAAAAAAATTCGGACTTCACCACCCCACCTGGCGAACCCATAAAAAAAATAATGACTATAAATAGGATAAATATTATCTCTAAAATCACCTTTTTGGATAAATAAATTTTTCGCTATGTATAACTTTTATAACTAAATAATCTCGGCTATTAATTCGTTCGCAAAACAAATTAATCCAATAACTTATGCGATAATCATTTATAAAATCGATTATGTGTATGAGGTGTTTACCCATAATGTGATAGATTAATAAATATCTTTTTGGGGTGCTATATATTAAGAAAATAAGATCGATAAAATTTTAAAATTTCGATTTTTATTTTAAAAGACCCTGATTTATCTGAATTTAATGGTGGAAAAAATTATTTTTGGGTTGACATGTCATTTGATCTATGTTATTAATGATGAGTATTGAAATGCGGAAAATAGTTAATTATTTAACGATCCGCAAAAAAATTATTTTTGGGAGGTAATCGTATATGAAAAAATTTGAAGTCAAGCGTATCATTTGGATCGCAGTACTGTGTGTCATAAGTGCGCCTGTTTTTGCGCAAAGTGTTTTTGACAAAACAGCTGATTGGACTCTTGAAGGTGCTGATAATGTCAAAGCGGAAGGAAATGTGGAGTTCGCTGACGGAGTGTATACCCTTCAAGGGAATGGAAACGATATTTGGGGAAATGCGGATGAGGGATTTTATGCCTATACCGAAAAATCCGGAAGTTGGAGCATTTCTGCCAAAATCGATTGGAATGACACTGGAACGAATGATTGGTCAAAAATTGGCGTGATGATTCGAGATAATGGTGAACTGCCTGAATCCCGTCACTATTCCGTACTTGCCCGCGGTGGCCCCGATGGAGCTCAGGATGGAACATATGTTCAAATGCGCCAGCAAGAAGGTCAGGCCTCCCGTGGGTTGGATGCCTATATTGATGGTGCTATAGCCCCAAGTGCGGGGGGAATCTATGTACGCGTTTCTCGCTATGAGCCTATGGACCTGTTTTGGACCGAAGTTTCTTTTGATGGTAACGAATGGCGGCATGTTCATACGAACGTGCTTGATTTTGAAGATCCCATCTCTGTTGGAGTTGCCATCACCAGCCACACAGGGGATGACCTGTTGGTCGAAGGAACGGCGGAAGATGTTGTCATCGAAGAAGTGACAGAAGTTCCCGAAGATGTCATCGGTGGACCCGTCGGTGATTTTGAACATCATGCCGATGTCGGTGATTTCCGCTGGGATAGTATAGTGGATTATAGTGATGGAACCTACGTTATCGAAGCAGGTGGAGCAGATATCTGGGGTAATGATGATGACTTCCATTATGTTTACAACGAAATGACCGGAAGCTTTGAAGCCGAAGGTTCGTATTTCGTTATCGGCGTGGGAACTGATTGGTCACGGGCTGGATTTATGGTTCGTCAAAACCTTAGTTGGAGCTCTCCTCATGTCATGGTTACATCCAATTCAGTACAATTGACCCGATTGAATACTCGAGAAACCTTTGAAGGGAGTGTTTCCAATGGTAGTGTACAAATTCCCTTCGAAGAACACCAGGAAGAATTCAAAATCGTGAAAGTTGGCAATACCATAGAAGGTTTCTATAAAAACCTTGATGGAGATTGGGTGTCACTTGGCGCTTCAACCATTGAAATCGAAGATCCCTTCCTCTTTGGTTTAGCCGTTGGATCCCACAGCGGTAATTCAGGTCCTTCTATAGGGGAATTCAGTGATATTACCATCACTGAATATCCGTTTGGAATTGTTCGTGATTTTGATGTTACTGCCATGCCCCCTGGTTCTTCTGAGGTGGTGACTGTCACCTTGAATATACGTGAAGGTGAAACATTGGATGTCACTATTGTTGAAAATTATCCTGAGGGAACCAATGTGAGTGGTATCTCCGCCAGTAGTGGTGAAACCTCGGATGATGGCAGCGGGGCGCTTACCTGGACTTTAACCGGAGCAAGTGGTGTACAAACATTGACTTATTCTCTCAATGTTGAAGAAGATGCACCCGAAACAGGAACCCTTTCAGGGACCTATGAAAGTCCTGGATTCTCTGGAAGTTCTGGTTCAAAAACGGTTCTGTTCCGTGATACGAATCCTGATGTAGGTGATTTCTTCCAAGGACATATGGATATTGGTTCACCTGGCGCAGATGGTGGGGTTATTCGTGAAGATGATACTTGGAAAGTACTCGGTAGCGGTAATGATATTTGGGGTACTGCTGATAACTTCCACTTCCTCTATTTCAAAGCGGAAGGCGACTTTGAAATGACCATCGATGAACCTTACATCGGCGCTTTCTCAGTTTTACCCAGTTCCAATGACTGGCAGAAGATGGGAATTATGGCGCGTGATGAACTCACACCAAGTTCAGCCTACGCCTATGCCAATCTGCGTTCGTCGGATCAAGACTTCATGCTCCAATGGCGTGAATCAGATGGAGCTGAGGCCGCATGGGATGGTGATGGTACATTAGTGCCAGGCGTCGATTGGAATCCGAACTGGGATTCAGCAACTGAAAGCATTAATAATCCGGCGTTTGATGAAGTTTCCCATGGTGGTACAATTAAACTCATCCGCGAAGGCGATGATTTCTTGAGCGCCTTTGTTTTCGAGGGTGAGGAATTCATCAACAATGTTCATACGGTTGAAATGACCGATCCCATTTATGTGGGTATCGCCGTGACCTCACACGAAACGGGTTCATTATCGCAAGGTGTATTCAAGAATCCGCAATTCACCGGAAACGTGGTTTCCGTTTCGAATTGGATGCTGCACTAAGCGAGCCACCCCGTTTTAATAAGATTAAAATGAATTCAAGGCCCGGGCATCGTCCGGGCCTTTTTTTCCCCCTCTATCTTTTCAACGCATCTAAACAACCATCACTGGTTGGCAGAAAAAAATCTTATAAACCAAACCCAACGAAAATTAAGTAAATTTTTGTCTAATTATTACTTGGTGTATAAGATGTATCATTAAATGAATTCATTCGTAAAATCAATGAACATAATGACTTACGCAAATTTTATTCATATATTCGATTGTTCCAGATTGTAATTACACCCAATTTATGGCTAAATAATTATCTATTAAATATAGCATTTCTTTAGCGTGTGATTATAGGTAGAATTCAATAAGTTCTGTTCTATATCTTAAAAGACGTTGATTAAATTGAATTTAATTTGAAAAAAAGAATTGATTGTGTTGACATGTCATTTGATCTATGTTATTAATAAATAGCCCTAAATTGCGGAAAATCGTTTATATTTTAACGATCCGCAAAATCTATTTTAATTTTGGGAGGTAATATTGTATGACAAGGTGTAAAGCCAAAAGTATTATTTGGGTCGCAGCACTGTGCCTTTTAAGCACTCCTGCCTTTGCGCAGGGCGTGTTCGATAGCACAGCCGATTGGAGTGGACGAGGAGATGTCAAAGCCGATGGCTCCGTGGACTTCTCAGGCGGTGAATATACGCTCGAAGGAAACGGGGACGACATCTGGAACGAGCAGGACGAAGCATTTTTCGTTTATACCAACAAATCCGGAAACTGGCAACTTTCGGGTAAAGCCGAATGGATCGATCCCGGCGCGAATGCTTGGGCGAAACTAGGTATTATGGTCCGCGAAGGTGGCGATAACGTTGCCGCAAAGAACTACTATACTGCCATTCGTGGCGCCAATGACCTGGTTACTGTTCAATGGCGTAATAGTGAAGGAGCTTCTTCTTCGAGTACACGCCATACCGAAGCGGGCAGCGCCATTTCCACTGATGGTGGAATGTATTTACGTTTAACTCGCCTTGCCAGTGACATGTTTCTTACTGAATGGTCACGTGATGGCGAAAACTGGTTCTACGGCCATTTGCATCAAAATGAATTCGCGGATGAGGTCGCTTATGGTTTCGCGATCACCAACCACGATGACAATGATTTTCTTGCCAGTGGTACCATGAGCGATGTCGAATTAACTGAAGTGGGCGACGTCGTTATCGCCGAACGCAGTTTCGGTCTTGCCGGTGTGACAGATGGTGGCACATTGGATGTTACCCTGACCTTCCACGGAAGTGGAACGGTTGACGTGACCGAAACATTGCCTGATGGTTGGACCGCTGCGGATATTTCCAATGGTGGTTCTGCCGATGGTAATGTGATTACTTGGTCAGGCCTTTCTGTTGCTGATGGCGATACAGTAACTTACACAGCGACAGCGACTGGTGCTAATGCTGATGACGCCATGACACGTTGGATTACGGGTAACGTGGATGGCCTGAGTATTGCTGGAACAAACATCGTGGCTTTGTTACAACCTGGAATTGGAATCTTTGACGTCGGTTCCACAGACATCGGTGGTGTAGGATTTGCTGGTTTCTCCGATGATTTAGGCGATGTCATTACGGTCCAGGGTAGTGGTGCTGACATCTGGGGTGGAGCCGATCAATTCCACTTCCTGTTTGGCCGGGCTTCAGGAGCATTCGAATTTGAAGCAAAAATCACCGGAGCGGGTGCTCATGATTGGTCCAAGATAGGTCTCATGGTTCGCCAAGACCTATCCCCCGGTTCACCAAACTTTATTGGATTGATTCGCGGTTCCGACCTTCGTTTCCGCACTCAAGCACGTCTTACTCAAGGCGCAGCCTCAGTGGGAACCACAGGTCTACTGGGTGCTGATCTGACAAACGACGAAGTATTGGATGATGAAGGATTTACCCGGGTGAAAATTGTTCGCTCAGGCAATAACTTTGAATCCTTCTATTGGAACAACGCCAATAGTGAATGGGTAGCATACGGCTCGGAATCAATCCCCATGACCGATCCCGTTCTCTTTGGTTTTGCGGTTACCTCACACGATAACAACGATATCGCGTTTGGTGACATCAAAGATCAACAACTAACTGAGTTCCCATTTGAAATCTCCCGTGTTTTGGGTATTACCGCACTGGCTCCTGGTTCGTCTGCCGATGGCTCTATCACGATCACCGTTCGTGAAGGGCAATCCCATGACATCACCGTCACTGAAAATTATCCTGATGGAACCAGCCTGAGTAACGTTTCTGCCTCAGCCGGTGACGTTTCTGATGATGGTAGCGGCACACTCACCTGGACCCTCACCGGTGCGAGTGGAACGGTTACATTGAATTACACCATTACCGCCGATGCCGATGCGTCAGGTGAAGGCACCCTTTCGGGAACCTTTGAGAGCGATGAATTTTCCGGCAATCTCGGTGATATAACTCTCTTGTTAGCTGACCTGGATCCAGACCTTGGTGAACTCTTCCAGGGCCATATGGATATTGGCGCACCCGGTGCGGATGGTGGTGTAATTCGCGAAGGCGAAACCTGGAAAGTTATCGGCAGTGGCCATGATATTTGGGATGCCGCTGATGATTTCCACTTCCTCTATTTCAAGGCGGAAGGCGACTTTGAAATCACCATTGATGAGCCGTATATTGGGGCATTCTCAATTCTACCCAGTGGCAACACATGGCAAAAAATGGGACTCATGGCCCGCGACGAACTCACTCCGGAATCAGCCTATGCCTATGCCTGCCTGCGTTCTTCAGATCAAGCCTTCATGCTCCAGTGGCGTGAATCTGCAGGCGCTGGTGCCTCATGGGATGGCGATGGTACATTAATGCCCGCTGCTGATTGGAATCCCAATTGGGATCCTGCAAGTGAGGGAATTTCCAATCCTACCTTTGATGAAATATCCCATGGTGGAACACTTAAACTCATCCGAGAAGGGAATGATTTCCTTAGCGCTATCATCTGGGAAGGTGAGGAATTCATCAACAATGTTCACACGGTTGAAATGACCGATCCCATTTATGTGGGTATCGCCGTGACCTCACACGAAACGGGTTCATTATCGCAAGGTATCTTTAAGAATGCCCAATTCACTGGAGACGTCGTTTCCGTATCGAATTGGATGTTACACTAAGCGATATCAGTTCGTTTGAATAGAATGATTTTAAGGCCCGGCTTCGTCCGGGCCTTTTTCTTCGTTCCCATCCTTGCAAACCCAATTCCCATTGTACGCAGTTAGGGATTGCAATAACATATCAATCAATTATGGCACTATACGATATTACCCTACCCTTACATCAAAACCATCCGCCCTGGCCGGGTGATACCCCTTTTGAGATGGAACGTGCATCATCCATCGCGAGTGGAGACGAATGCAATGTGTCCCGCATTGTGATGAGTTCCCATTTCGGAACTCACCTCGATGCACCATTCCACTTTGAAAACGATGGCATCAAAGTTGACCAACTGGCCCTTGAAACGCTTATAGGCAAAGCATTGGTCTGCGAAATCGACAGCCATGATTTGATCCAACCCGGGCATCTACCCAACCTTGAGGGAGTGGAACGCCTGCTATGCAAAACCCCTAATGGCGAATTCATCGATGACACTCAATTTCACCAGGACTACACCGCCGTCTCCAACGACGCCGCCAAGGCAATGGTTGAAGCGGGAATCAAACTGCTGGGGATCGATTATTTCTCCATCGAAGCCTTTCACAGCCCAGGCCATCCCGTGCACCACACATTATGCGGAAATGGAGTTATCTTGCTGGAAGGATTAGACTTACGAAATATCAAACCGGGGTGGTATGAATTGATCGCTCTGCCGCTCAAGTTAAAGGATGGAGATGGAAGCCCCTGCCGGGTTATTCTGCGTGATCTGCCTTGAGGATTCCTCCATCAAGCAGTTGCTGTTTAATATGCTCGATTTCATGAGGCTCCAGGTTGCGCAAGGGAAACCGAACATAACCGGTATCAAAGCCTTTTAATTTCAAGCTTTCTTTTACTGTCGCAATCAGGTTAGGATTATCAATAATGGGCAGATAACGGTCAATTTGGGCTTGAGCATTATCCGCCTCATCCCATAAACCCGCCATTACCGTATCATATAAACGCTTGAAAATCCGGGGTTGAACATTGGCAGTTGCGGCTACAATTGCCTTTCCCCCCATCCGAAGCGATTCACACACCAGGTTGTCCATCCCGCATATCACTTGAAAGCGTTCGGATTGATACTCAAACCAGTTGGTTAATGCATCCAAACTGCCGCTCTCTTTAATACCCCGGATGTTGCCACATGAGTCTATTAAGCGGGCAATGGTGCCCTCAGAAAGGTTATTTCCCGAATGACCAGGGATGTTATAAAGATATAGAGGAAAGCCCCGAATGGCGTTCGCTATGGATTTGATATAATTGAACTGAGCTTCATCATCCAAATGATAAAACCAGGGCTGCAAGATTGAAAGCGCATCCACCCCCAATGTAATCGCTTCTTGAGCCACCCGCAGAGTGTCTGAATAATTACAACAGGCCACTTGAGCAATGATATTGGCTCGCCTATTTACAGCACCAAGTGTTTCACGAATAACAAGGATCTTTTCTTCCGCTGTCAATGAGATCCCTTCACCTGTGGTTCCGCATACGAAGAAGCCATCAATCCCCTCGGCGAACAACTTCTCAATCATGGGTGGAATGCGTGACAAATCCAGTGTTCCATCCTGATTGAATGGAGTGGGCAACGCAGGAAAGATTCCCTTTAACATGGCTATTCAACCTTTTTCACTTAGTAAGTCCTGAATAGTTAAATATTAAAAAGTCAGCGGTTTGAAGTACCATTCCCCTTCCAAGACTGGGAAGGGCTAGGGGAGGGTTGATAAGTAAACCTACAGTAAAATCCTTTAACCCCCTCCTATCCTCCCCCATTTCATTGGGGGAGGAATCGTGGGACCGATTCACTCCCTTTCCACTTCAAATGGCTGAAATGTTATGTTAAATATCAAGATGTTTGTGATCGTGGGTATGATCCCAAAATCTTCACATACAGGCTATTTGCTTCAATTTCATCAATTGTACGCTTAATGACATCCTCTTCCTTATGACCCTGGCATTCGATGAAAAACATATACTGCCAGGCTTCCTGCTTGGTTGGCCTGGAGACAATATTGGTCAAGTTGATTGAGTTATTCTTGAAGGGTTCCAGCATGGAATACAAAGCTCCCACACGGTCGCGAATAAAGACCACCAGTGAGGTTTTGTCATCGCCGCTGGGAGGATGACTTTTCCGTCCCACCACAAAAAAGCGGGTGGTGTTTCCGGTAATATCTTCAATCCCACGTACCTGAACCGGCACGTTATAAATTTCAGCTGCCAACAGGCTGCCAACCGCTGCCGAGTTCGGTTCACTTTGGCAATTGATTACCGCTTGTGTGGTGCTGGGCGCCTCAACCCATCCCGCCTTGGGAAGATTGGATTCCAGCCACCTCCGGCATTGGCGCAACGCCTGTGGATGGGAATAAACCTTCTTGATATCATGCAATTCTGCATAACTGATTAAATTATGGGTAATGGGGAAAAAACGTTCACCCACAACATGGACTTTCGAATGGGCAAGGCGGTCTAACGATTCGGTAACACTGCCCTCAATGGAATTCTCAATGGCGACAATCCCATAATCCACCCGCTGCCGTTCAACCTCATCATAGATGGCATTGATGGTGTCACAGGGAACAAAATGGACCGAACGGCCAAAATGGGCCTGAGCCGCACAATGGTGATACGATCCCTCCTGCCCCAAATATCCAACGGCAATCACCGTTTCCAACGAACGGCAACCACTGATAACCTCACGAAACACTTCGGTGACCGATTCAGGAGGCAAAGGGCCGGGATTGATCTCAACCAGCCGTTTTAGGATCGCTTTCTCACGCGATGGAATATAGTACTCAGACTTATGGCTGTTTTTCAGCTTGCCAACTGCTTGCGCGACTTTTGCCCGCTCATTCAATAAGTGAAGAATACGCTCATCAATCGTATCAATCGTTTCTCGAAATTCATCCAATTTCGCTTCGATTGTTTCTCGTCCTATGTTCTTTTCATCCAATGGTTTACACCTCGCCCAAAAAAAATACAGATCGTTATACAGACTTATAGCCAGGTTGCCAGGGGGTAACTTTACCATGATACCTATAAATAAAGGATTGATAAAGACAAAGATTGATAAAGACAAAGGATGATGATCAATAAGAAGGATGAACCATGAATTGCCTGGAGAACCATTCTGGATTAGACGGGAATAATAGATCTAATTGATCGAATAAGACATCGAAGGTGAATCTTCACCCGGCCAGGAATCCCCGCCAATGACATAATTGACCAGAAATTGAATTTCATGGGTATCCACTTCAGGGATATCCATAAAATAGGCCCGCTCGACGATTTCTTCGCGCTGTTCGGGCGAAATGATGCCTTTGTTGAGCAACATTAACAAGTAACCGCGGGCAGTTTTGGTTAACTTCATCTTTTCCAGCTGTTGATAGACAAGATTGGTTTTATAAGGGATGGTGATCGATGTGCCTTCTTCCAACCGGCTACGGATCCGATTGGCCACTTCGAACGCAATATCGATCTCCTGATCGTTAAAGCCTTTTCCTTCAAGCTGTTCGGTTAGTTCGTGCCTCAGGTCCCCCCATTCATCATCTTCGATATCAATTGATTTCGCCAAAATGAAACTCACCATTTCGATCAATCGTGTTAGCATTGGTTAACCTTTCCCCGTTCCCTCTAGCAAGGTAATAACAATCAAATATTAGTCTCGATTATAGAATATCTCAAACCGAAGATTTTTCCAGGAAAAATCACCTCTCCCACTCATCTAAAGTATAAATCCCCCCTTTATTTTTACCAGCGTTCCAGCAACAAATCGCATGAAAGATTTTGTGAAATTTCAACTAATATAATTTAATTACGAAACGATTTAATAGTGGTTAGGGATAATCCATATTGGATATTTATTCTGTTTTTGGCCAAACCTATTGGAATTTCTTGGGATATATCAATCCCCGTTTTCGACTAAAAAGAGTTCCTGATCCCCATTTTTTCAATTCCAGACAAGAATTGAAACATGTTTGGCAACAGGCTTAGTCTTTATTTAAGGTGCATTAAGGTAGGGGGAATTTGCATGAATTTGATTTCCCAATATAATTGTTTCCCTGTGAGTTAATAAATTTGATTAAAACGCTATAATGTTTCTCTTACGCCTACCCCACAAAATAAGGTATAGAAATTATGGTAACAGTGGAAGAGTTGAATGACTTGCGCCAGCGGGCGCAGTGGAAAGAATTGAAAGAGAAATGCCAGGAACATCTTAAATCTCAGCCTAATACCACCTTTGCCCTAAGAGCCTTGGCTCAATCCCTGGAGAAATTAGAGGAAAAGAACAACGAATATGAAGGCGTTTTGGTTCGGTTGTTGGAGTTGAAAGACCGGCAAACTGAAATAGCCCTTAAACTTGGCCGTTATTACAGGGATATCAACGAAAACGAAGAAGCCATTCGCCATTTGGAGATTGCCCTCCAATCTGCCGCTGATGAACGGCAGTATGATGAACTCGAAGAGATATGGTTGGAACTGGCGGATTTGGCGCCTTTTAACATTCCGTTCTTCATGCAAATTACCCAGCAGTTAGAGGGATACAAACAGTACCAACGAGCCGCCACCCTTTTGCAGATGTTGTTACCCATATGTGAAGACAACCAGGATTGGAAAAATCGATTAAACATCCTGCGGCAAATCTTGAAATACACCCCCAAAGATGAATCATTGCGGGAACCAATTGTTGACACCCTTCGAAAACTTCATGAAGATAATCTCCAAATAGAACGTGTATTGGATCATTCCAACATTCGCTCGGATCGGCCTCTTCCTGAGGCGTTGGAGGAAGTGGAACTGTTGGTTCGCTTTCTTCCTGATTCATATGTACGGCATCCGGATTGGGGTATTGGGCGTGTGAAGGATTTGGATATGAGCGCCAACCGGGTGATAATCAATTTTCAGCGAAAACGTAACCACAAGATGGATTTGCAAATGGCCAGTACTGCGGTGGAATCGTTGGCGCGGGATGATTTTCGTGTACTTCGAATCGTGGATTCGGAGCGGATAACCAATTTGATCAAAGAGGATCCGGTTGAACTTGTTAAGATTATGCTAAGAAGTTTTGGGGGAACCATTACAGCGAAAGAAATCAAGGAATACATGGTCCCCAGTTGTATAGCAGCGCGAAATTGGACTTCGTGGTGGTCAAACACCAGTTCGGCGATTCGGCGTGACTCTTATATTGCTGTTTCTGGGGGGTCAAACAAACGTTACACCCTTCGTGAACAAGCCGCCAGTGATGAAGATGAATTGCTGAAGCGATTTGATGAGACCAAAGCGGCTCACTCAAAAGTTGACATCATCTATGACTATTTGCGAACCACCAAAAAGAACGATATTCATGCGCATGTGATTCGCCACTTTTCAAAGAAGCTGCATGCAATTGCACCTCGCCGGCCCAGCCATGCGGAACGGGCTGAGCTGTATTTTACCAATGAAGATTTAAAAGATTATGGCGAGGATGTTGAATCGATTTCGAATGAGATTTTGGATAAAACCCTGGAGAACATTGAGCATGCGCTTAAACATCTTGAGCATCTTCGGTTT
Organism: uncultured bacterium; assembly: GCA_964517495.1. Taxonomy (GTDB): domain Bacteria; phylum Hinthialibacterota; class Hinthialibacteria; order Hinthialibacterales; family Hinthialibacteraceae; genus CAZFER01. The sequence goes on from CAZFER010000109.1 coordinate 13,167, forward strand.
AAATCTCATCAATGGCGCTATGCCCAACGGTTTAAGGAGATTTACCCTGAAAAGTGGCCTCAGCACTTCAAGACTCTATTGCTGGGACCTAACATCCAAATTCGGGATGAATTGGCAAAAACTCTGGAAAAAGAAGGTCATCATGATCTGTTATCTGATGTGGTAGATATTACTCTGAGTGACTTTCGAAAGTTACCATCCACGTTTATATGGTTATCGAGCAGGTCGTTGTCGGATTCCATTACATGGCTGGATGGAAAGATTCAAAACGCGGTGATTATCGATCGGTTGTTGCTCTTGGTTGACTTTTTGACCAGCCAGGCCAAACGACGTGAAAAGGATGAAGCGGCGTGGTTGCGAAAAGTGGCTTCGGATGCGCGGGATATCATACGCAAAAATCGTTACTCGCTCTTTAAGGAACACATTCAAGAGGCGGGTGAAAGTTTGGCTCAGTCGATTTACCGGCGTGCCCAAACCAACGAAGGAATCGATAAAACCACCGCGATGGATTTGACCACCATTGTCCGGGCGCGGTTCCCTAACCTTTTCCAGCAAGCAACAGAGGAGGAATCCGCCATTCCAGAAGGTTTGCTTTGTTTGAAGGCTTCGTTGGAGCGGAAACAAGCCTTGTTGAAACGATTGATCGAGCAGGAGCTCCCGGCCGTGGTTCAAGAGATCGAAACCGCTCGTGGGCATGGTGATTTAAAGGAAAACGCTGAATATCATGCCGCCAAGGATAAGCAAAAATTGCTTGCTTCGCAAACGGGTGAATTGCAAGAGCAAGTTCAAATGGCGCGGACGGTTGATTTGGAACAGATCGCGACGGACAGGATTGGGTTTGGCACCCGGTTTCGCCTTTCGCCCACCGGTTCAGACCGGATTGAGGAATATGTTATGTTAGGGCCGTGGGAATCTGATCCGGATAATGGAATCTTATCCTATCAAGCACCTTTTGCCCGAGGATTTATGGGCAAAACGGTTGGCGAGACGGTGGGAATCGAACTCCCCATGCATACGGGGCAATATGAGATTGTTTCTAACGAGAAGATTTCTCAGGAAGAGATTAATCAGATTATTGAACGGATGGATCAGCAGGCAAGCAACTTCCGTTCGGAGAAGGCAGAAGAAGTGGAAGTGAATAGTTAGAATAATGTAATATTATAAAAAGGGGCAGTTTAGATTGAACCTGCCCCTTTTTTTGTTGCACGAAATGTTTCTGCGAATATAAACATTGGCACCCACCTCATTTCAAAACCTTTCTTGCCTTTCCTTAACATCCACGGTAGCCTGATTCCAAATCACTTATACTGAATCGCATCAGA
>CAZFER010000110.1:0-13314 GCA_964517495.1 uncultured bacterium
CTTTATGAGAAGAAGTTTACCCTAAGGGAGGCGATTGCGGCGCTGGAGGTGGGGTAGAAGTAAAAATGAAAAAACGACAGAAAAATGCTTTTTGATTTAAATTATGGTCTGATCGTTCTATTTTAATGGGAGAGAAATAATGGTAAATATCATTCACGGGACGACTAAAAAACCCATTTCAAGCAAGCGATTATCTTATTTTTTTTCCAAACATGTTAATTATGGAGGATTTTTATTTATCGGATATCCGGTAATTGGAACTCCTGAAGGACCGTTCCCTATAGATGCACTTTGGATATCAAAAGAAAAAGGACTTATCATTTTTAACCTTGTTGAAGGGAAAGATTTGAGTAATTACCAAGAAAACCAGGATGATAGTGCGAACAAATTAGAAGCGAAACTTCGAACTCATCGATCTTTAATGGAAGGAAGGGAATTAAAAGTTCCAATCCATGTGATCACTTTTATTCCTCTTGAAGGACATGTAGAGGATAAGAAGGATGAAGATTATCCTCTTTGCAACGAAGATAATTTACAAGAATGCTTGGAAAAATTAAGCTGGGATTCTCCTGTTATTTATGAAGAATTAATTTCTGTAATACAAGCAATTTCAACGATTCGTAAAGGGCGTAAAAAAAGAGTTGTACAAAAAGAGGATTCTAGAGGCGCTAAACTCAAAAGACTTGAAGATTCAATCGCAAATTTAGACAACATACAAGGAAGAGCTGTTATTGAAACCGTCGATGGTGTTCAAAGAATTCGAGGCCTTGCTGGTTCGGGAAAAACAATTGTACTTGCATTGAAAGCGGCTTATCTCCATGCTCAGCATCCTGATTGGAAAATTGCCGTTACATTCAATACTCGTTCTCTAAAAGGCCAATTTAGACAATTTATAAATACATTTACAATAGAACAAACCAAAGAAGAACCCAATTGGGACAATATACAAGTTATTAATGCATGGGGGGCTCCGGGAGGTGGAGAGCGTAACGGATTATACTATCAGTTTTGCCTGATACATGGATTGGAATATTTCGATTTCAAATCTGCTCAGTCAAGTTTTGAAAGAGGGAATGAATTCGAAGGAGTATGTGATAAGGTTCTTGAGGAAGGAACTCAGTTTATGCCGGAATACGATGTTATTCTTGTGGATGAAGCACAAGATTTTCCACCCTCTTTTTTGAAACTCTGCTATGAATTTGTAAAGCAACCTAAAAGACTCGTCTATGCATATGACGAACTCCAAAACTTAAGTACTAAATCCTTACCATCTCCTGAGCAGATATTTGGTATAAAACCAGATGGGTCACCACTCGTCCTATTTGAATCTTCACAACAAGATATTATTCTTGAAATATGTTATCGTAATTCTCGACCGGTTTTGACCACTGCTCATGCTTTGGGATTTGGTATTTATCGTAATCCAGACAAACAGACAGGAACGGGATTGGTCCAAATATTCGATCACAATAAACTATGGCTTGATGTTGGGTACAAAGTTGAAAGTGGTGAATTAAAAGATGGTTCATATGTCGTTTTGAGCAGAACAGAAGATTCCAGTCCAAAATTTCTGGAAGATCATTCCGATTTGGATGATCTTATAATGATTCATTGCTTCAAAACGAGAGAAGAGCAAGCCCGATGGGTAACAGAAGAAATCAAAAAAAATTTAAAAGAAGATGAACTCAGACCAGATGATATTGTCGTAATTAATCCTGATCCTAGGACCACTAGAAAAGAGGTTGGAATAATTCGTAAGTTTCTTTATGAAAATGAGATTAATTCACACCTTGCTGGTATTGATACATCACCCGATATTTTTTTCGATTCAAAAGGAGATTCAATAACATTTACGGGAGTCTATCGTGCTAAAGGTAATGAAGCAGGGATGGTTTATATTATTAATGCGAATGATTGTTATGAATCTGTCGGAAATTTGGCCACTTTGCGAAATCAACTTTTCACTGCAATCACTCGAAGTAAAGCGTGGGTTCGTATTGTTGGAATAGGGCCAAATATAAAAAAACTGAAGGAGGAATTTGAGCGAGTAAAAGCAAACAATTTTAAATTAAAATTCATCTATCCGACAGAACGACAAAAGGAACACATGAATGTTATTCACCGCGACATGACCGAGGAAGAAAGACAACGTGTTAAAAAGGGCAAGGGAGATCTTTTATCATTACTAAAAGACTTAGAATCTGGTAAGGTTCAACCAGAAGATTTAGGACAGGATCTTATTGGAAGATTACAGAAATTATTCGCAATGAATTCATAACCATGACAGACCTCAACAAAACTTTCACGCAAATTAAAAAACTGACATCTGATTTGATCACACTCAGTTTATGTAATGCCCAAAATTTCCCAATCATTCGTAATATTCCTGGAAGATTAACTGAAGTTACTTATAGTAACGAATGTAATTTGAATGTAGTTTTGAAAAATCAAGATTATAAGGAAATTTACGATGAATTAAACCGATTGAATGCTTTCAATCTTAAAATGTTGGATGGTGCTTTAATTCAGTTAATGTATATTTTTGATGAATACAACCTAAAAAAACACCGATTGGCTTTTTTCCCATCACCCTATCTTTATAAATTTCAAAACGATCCAGATATCTATGAACTGGATGAAATCTATGCAGATATCATTGCTAAGAATATAGTACCTTTCCCATTCAGATTTGATTTTGATTCAAAAGACATATCCAACACAAATTTTAATCATCCCAAATCACATCTTACTCTTGGACAATACAAGAATTGCCGTATTCCAGTAACAGCACCTTTAACACCTTATCATTTTATACATTTCATGCTAAATAATTTTTACAATACAGCCTATGAAAAATATTTCGAAAAAATTAATCAATTCGATGATTGTTTCCCTGATACTATAATCGAATCTGAACGGGATATTATCCATGTTCAAATACCGATAAAAGGATGAATATCATCACCAAGCCGTTTTGCATCTCAATCCAACAAATCAATTCTTTTTTTACTACAAATATTATGCTGATATCAAAAAAATCCCGGAGAGGGTGGTCTCCGGGGAAATTAGATGCACGGGCGCTTTCGCGCCAGGTTGAGATAAAGCAGTGCTGGATTATGTGTATGGTATTAACATGGGGGTAGCCATAATTGGTTGTTTATACCGCAACCTCCTCTTTGTTCATCATGGAAACGGGGGTGTTGTCCTGGCCTTCCTCTTCATAGGTGGGGGCCATTGACTTTACATTGCTCTCTTTAAACTGCATGGAATATAGCGAAGAGATGCCTTCGTGAGCCATGGTGACGCCGTAAAGCGCATCGCAGATTTCCATGGTCTTTTTGTTGTGGGTGATCATGATAAATTGCGACCGGTCTAGAAAACTGCGCAGCATGGTGGTAAAGCGTCCGATGTTGCGGTCGTCCAATGGTGCATCGATTTCGTCGAGGAAACAGAAGGGGCATGGCTTGATCTCATAGATGGCAAACAGCAGGGCAATCGCCACCAGGGCTTTTTCACCACCTGAGAGGAGCGAAAGGGATTGCAATTTCTTGCCGGGGGGCTGGACTTCGATCTCGATGCCCGATTCCATGGGATCGCCTTCAAGCAGAATGAGTTCCGCTTTACCGCCATTAAACATTCGCCGGAAGGTGCGGTGGAAGTTATCGCGCACCTGCTGAAATGTTTCAAGAAAGAGATCGACCGTTGTGCCATGCAATTCCTTGGCGGTGGTAACTAAATCGGAGCGGGATTTTTCCAGGTCTTTTTGCTGAGTTTCCAAAAAGTCGCAGCGTTCTTTCACCTCTTCGAATTCTTCAATGGCCAATTCATTCACCACACCAAGTTGAGACAAGCGGCGGCGGTAGAATTCCACTTTTTCGTTGAGTTCCTCATCGGAGCGCTGGTCTTGTTCGCATTCGGTTTTATCTTCCAACAGGGAGTAGGAGTCATCCAGTTTCTTACGCCAGTATTCATCCTCCACTTGCAGCCGCATGCGTTCCTGATCCAGGGAGGATTGCTCTTTACGAACCTTTTCGTATTGTTCGGCGATGCTGGATTCCTCTTCTTCGACTTTGCGTAATTCAGAACGAAGCCCCTGAGTGGTTTCTTCGAGGGAACAGACTTCTTTCCATACGGCATCCCGTTCCTCTCGCAGGCTATTGATACTGGTTTTTATGCTTTCGATGGCTTCGATGGTTTCGGCGTTGCGTTTTTCCTGCTGAGCGGCCAGTTCACGTTTTTCCACGATCCCTTTTTGCAGCTCTGAAAGATGTCGGGAAACCGTTTCCTTATCGGCGATCCATCGTTCTCTGTCTTTTTGTTTCTCGAGTTGGGTCATGCGTTGTTCGGAATGTTGTTCCTGCATGGAGCGTCGGCGGTCGCGGGTTTGATTGATTTGATTGGTCCAATTTTCCAACTCGGCTTGGAGTTCTTCTTTGGTTTTTTCCAGTTCCGCCAGTTTTTGAACGCGGCTTTCTTCTTCCTGGCTGCCTTTTTCCAGGTTTTGGTTCAAACTTTCCAACTCGGTTGCCAGGGCTTTTTGGGATTGGGTCAGACGATGCAATCGTTGTTCAATGCGGTTTAGTTCATCTTTGGTGACTTTGAGTTTATTTTCATCATCGAGCAGGGATTGGCGCAGGGTATCTTTTTGTGCCGATTGTTTCTCAATCGCTTGGCGTAGTTCCTGGGTTTTGGTTTCCCATTGCTGATGCTCGTTTTTAAAGCGTTCAATATCGTTTTCCAGTTGGCTGATTTCCGCTGCCCGGCTGAGAATTTGGGAGCCGGTGGAATAGCCGCCGGTTACGCTGCCATCGCCATCGATCACATCACCTTCGCGGGTGACCACTTTGATACCGGGTTTTAAATAAGACCGTAAACTAAGCGCTTCATCGAGTGTATCTGTAATGTAGGTTTGATGAAGCAACTTTGCCATGATGTGTTGGAGATCCGGCTCACAATGGATGACATCCAATGCTTGTTTAAATGCAAGGAGTAGTTCCGGAATGTTTGTATTATCACCATGTCCGTTTTCTGAATAGCGTGGAATAAACGTGACTCGTCCCTTTTTTTGATCGCGAAGATGTTGGACGGACTGCAGGATAGCGTCGTTATTCTCCGTCAGGATGGCTTGTAATTTCTGAGACAAAGCGGCGTCAACGGCTTTTTCGAAGCCGCTATCCACGTTGATTTTTTCGGCCAGTGTTCCAAGCAGATTGGATTGGTCTTGTTCTTTAAGGAGATAGCGCACGCCCTCATCGTAGCCGGATAATTTCTCGCGTAGTTCACATAAGGATTCCCATCGCGAGTTGGCCTGTTGCCATTGGCGTTCGAATTTTTGGAAAGCGGAGCGGGCCTCATTTTCTTCTTTTTGTAATTCCTGGAGGGTATTGTTTATATTTTGCAGATCTTGGCGGGTGTTGATAATTTGTTCTTCCAGTTGAAGGCCGGTTATATTCAATTCCTCTTTTTGGGTAAGATTGGTCTGCAAGTCACCTTCGACATGGCGCTGTTCATCCTCGACCTGCCTCATGCGATTCTGGTAAAATTCCTTATCACGTCCCCAGACGCGCTGGTGGTTTTTTAACTCGGTGATTTCCTGTTCGAGGTCAAGAAAGGCTTTTTGTCTTTTTTGATTTTCCCCTTCGACGCGTGAATATTGCTGATTGACCTGTTCCAATTCCTGGGAGAGGGTGGTGATACTGGCTTTAAGGGATTCGATATCTTTATCCAGTGTCTGGATTTGTTGCTCCGCGTTTTGAATGCGTTCCTTTTCCTCTTCACATCGTTTGCTGTCCTGTTCGCATTCTTCCAACAGACGGGTTCGAAGTTGCAGGTATTCATTCCCCCGTTCTTTGAGGTTTTCCTGCTGCTGTTCCATCTGTTCGATTCGGGCATTGGTGGAGGCGTAAACATCCCGTTGCTTGCGATTAACTTCATCCTGTTCCTGCAACTTTTCGCTTAGAGAATGTTTGCGTGAACGGATTTCTTGCAATTGCCCTTCGTATGTTTCAATTTGGGCGGTGATTCCCTTCAGTTTGCCAGTAAGGTCTTGAATGGATTGCTGAAGTTGTTTTCCCGAACGCATATGAAGGGTATATTCAACTCGTTGAAGTTCTTTGCGGTATTTACGAGCCAATTCCGCCTGTTTGGCCTGGCGTTCCAGTGAACGTTTTTGCCGTTGCAATTCACTCAGGATATCTTGCAGGCGGGTGAGGTCGCTTTCGGTGCGATCCAGTTTTCGCAAGGCTTCATTTTTTCGGTTCAAAAAACGTGAAACCCCGGCGGCCTCTTCCAGCAATTGGCGGCGGTCGGTAGGTTTGGCGTTGACGATCATATCGACACGGCCTTGTTCCATCAGGGAATAGGCGTTGGTGCCGATGCCTGAATCGAGGAACAAGTCGGTAATATCTTTCAGACGGCATTTGGTTTTGTTGATGTAATATTCGCTTTCACCACTGCGCAGCAGACGGCGGGTGACAGAGACCTCACGGTAAGAGATAGGAAGAAACTCATCGGCGTTATCGAAAACCAAGCTTACTTCAGCGAAACCGGAGGCGGAACGGCTTACGGTGCCGTTAAAGATCATGTCTTGCATGATCTGGCCACGCAGACGCCGGGGATTTTGTTCACCCAACACCCAGCGGATGGCATCGGAGACATTGGATTTACCGCAGCCGTTTGGCCCGATAATACCCGTAACTCCCCGATCAAATTCAACTTCTGTTTTATCAGCGAATGATTTGAATCCAGAAATAAGTAATTTTCGCAGGTACATACCCTAACCTCAACTTTCGTGCATCAAATCTTAATACAGAGCATAACAGGCTATCCATTTCTCTCCCAAGATTGGGGGAGATTAAGAGGGGGTTGATTGGTTAAACCTTCAACCCTCCCCTAGCCTCTCCCAGTCTTGGGAGGGGAATGGGTTATCAACCCGTTTAGCGAATTAAAAATAACAGTTATTTTAATTCGAACAACAGGGAAGTTATTTGAACTTGGATCACTATACTTTTTTTCAGGGAGATTGTCAATCAAAAAACAGCATAAAGTGGTATATCCACAGGTAATCCACAACATATAGTGGTAAATTATCTGTAATTTAATTATTGATTTTACACTGTTTATGGTGTTTCGAACTTTTTTTTGCTCACATGAAAAAAACCGCTGAACCAGAATAAATAATTCCAGAGCAGCGGTTGGGGAGGATAGGGTTATGTTGTGGTGCTTAACCGGCTTGAAGATAAGCGGTCAGGGCAGTGTTGAGTTCAGGATCACGCAACTTGGCAAGCGCTTGTGCTTGAATCTGGCGAACGCCTTCAGCCGATAAGCCTAGTTTTCGACCGGCCTTACGCAGGCTGATGGGATCGTCATTGTTTAGCCCATAACGGCAATTGAGCACGTCCCTTTCTTTTTGGGTCAGCAGGCCTAATGCATCGGTTACTTTGTTGGTTAGTTCTTCAATCCACAAATTTTGTCTTAATGGTTCCGCTTCGTCGATTTCGAGTTTATCTTCGATGGTTTGGCCATCTTCATCCTCGACATGAATGGAGAGGGTGGTTGTACTTAAGTTATAGATATATCTGACTTTATCTTCATCCATGTTAATGGCGTCAGCGATTTCTTTGTAGGTGGGTTTATGACCATAATGTTTGATATAGCCGTATTCGAAGTTTTTGATTTTCTTAAGGATACCCACTTTATTGATGGGAATGGTGACGGTTCGGGATTTTTGTTCGATCGCTCGTTGCATATAAAGGCGAATCCACCAGGCAGCGTAGGAGATTAACCGGCATTTTTTTTCAGGATCATAGCGGTCAATCGCTTCGATGAGGCCCAGGTTGCCTTCTTGAATCAGGTCAGTGACCGAGAGGCCCTGATTGCGGTACGATAGAGCCATTCTGACGATAAACCGTTGATTTGCCTCGACTAATCGGTCACGGGCTTGTTGGTTGCCTTTGCGGACTTGCCGCAGAAGATTGCTTTCTTCTTCCGGTTTAAGCGGTTTATGTTGAATGCCTTTGAGTTGTCTTTTTGCAGAGACTCCATCGTAACACATTTTAAGCCTCCCCAGGCTTCGTCATTAACATCGCGAAACGTTTATTGAATCGTTTCATAGATATAGTGTTTGAATTGGGGAAAAAGTTGGATTTTTTTTTAGGGATTTTTGTTTATTTTTCCCGTGGAGGGGGAGACAGAATTACTCTTTCGCTTGTTTTTTCATTTTTTCTTGCTTTATCAAGAATTCGAGTAATATCGAAAATTTGATGTCGTTCTTGAATTCACAATGTATTTGGATCGAGTTCTTTGGTTAATCCTCATAAAAAACAACATGGCAATTCTCTCTATTAATTCATCCAATTGTTTATCCAAAGAATGGAGTGTACCTAAATTTGACTATCCCCTTCCTGGCTGCACGTTCCTATGTGTATAAATAAGATATATCCCATACAAATAAAAAGCCCCTCTTTCTTTCCTGGTATGAAAGGAAGGTGGGGCTGAAAATTAAAGCCGCTTCATCGTAGTGCGAAGACTACGTTTTAGCGATGGCCTTCAACGATTGTCAAAAAATGCCGGCTTGATTATTATTTGGTCCCGAGAATTGCATCCTTACAGGCTTTGGAAACGCGAAACTTAACAACGGTCTTTGCGGGAATTTTAATTGCTTCGCCTGTCGCCGGGTTTCTTCCCATTCTCGCTTTTCGTTTCACCAAGACCAGTTTCCCAAACCCGGGAATCGTGAATCCTTTTTTGGCTTCTTTGTAACCAACATTGGCGAGTTCATCAAACATCTCATTAACCTGCTTCTTGGTGACTCCAACCTTTTCTGCCAAATGCGTAACCAGTTGGCTTTTGGTCATCGGCTTCTTGGCCGATGTTTTTTTGGTTGTTGATTTTTTGGCAGCGGCTTTCTTCATAACAATTCTCCTTTTGAAATTATGTTACACTAAATGCAATTTATTCAAAAAACGGTACATGTCAAGCGAAAATTCCAAAAAAACGTCTATTTTTCGCTATTTTTCGGCTTTTTTTTGATTTCAAGCCTGATTTCAGGCCGAAATACGGCCTTTTTGACGCAAAGAAAGGTTTGTATCAACGATATAGCGCTTTAGTTTTTGAACGTCATCATGAGAGAAAAGGCGCGAACGCCAGGGGGTTAACGAGTTGTTTTGCAGCAACGGTTCGATGCGATGATCGAACTGGAATTCGTTCAGTTCCGATTCAAACAAGGCGGTGGATGGCAGGGGGGAAAACATGGCCAGCTTAATTTCACTGCCGGATCGGGCAACCATACGCGCCGCTTGCCAAACGGATTCAAAGGATTGGCCGGGAAGGCCCAAGAGCAGATAGGTTCCAACCTCGCGGGCAGAAAAGCCGGCGTTAAGCAGGTATTGCATGGCATTAAGGTATTCATCGGTGGTTACTTTCCCACCCGTCTCTTTTTGGATATCCTGCTCGGAGGTTTCGAAACCCAAGCGTATGGTGGTAAAGCCTGCCCGTTTGAGCAAATAGGCGGTTTCCTGGTTAATCTGCCGGACATGCAATGCGTTGGGGGTGTGAAAGCGAACATGAATATCGCGGGATAGTAATTCCTCCATGATGGGGATAAAGTGCCGGTCTTTTTTGACAAGCAAGGCATCATCGTAAAAAACCATATCAGTGGCTTTGTATTCATTGACGCCGCGTTCGATGGAATCGATGATGTTTTCGATGGGATAAAACACATAGTTAGGCCAGAGTTCATGGGTGGCGCAATATGTGCAATAACATGGACAGCCGGTGGTGGTCAACACGGGGAGGCATGAATCGCCATTTAATAAGTCATAGGCGGGTTCGATCCAAGTGCTTTGGTTTCCCTCGCAGATGGGTTGTTCATTCAGTGTGGTGAGGATTATATTCACCAGCTCAGGCCAGTGTTTACCCACGATGACATCATCCGCTTGTGAGTGCGTTTGAGCATGCTCTGGGCACAGGGTGGGATACACACCGCCAAGGATTACGGTGGATTGAGGGAAAATGCGTTTAATCATCTGAATGGCTTGAAAGGCCCCAGGATACCAATACGTCATCATACAGGGAATTAAAACCACATCCGGTTGAGGCATATTGCTGAGTTGGAATTCCACATAGTCGTATGGAATGCCATAACGCTTATAATCACGGTCGATAAATTGAAGTGATTCAGGCTTTGGGATTTCCTCCCGATAATAATGGCCGCAACCATAAGGATTTAACCGGTGGCTGTGTGGACGTGGATAGCCGGGGATGGTTTGCTTACGGCGATCCAGGCAGTCATACAGCACGACTTCCCAATCGAGGTTTCTCAGCAATGAGGCCAGACGTAACAGATTTAGGGGCCGTGTCCAATGGTCAAAGGCGGCAAAATCGGTAATCCAAGGGTTAAACAACAATGCACGCATAGGTTTTCTCAATCTCTTCGTTCAACATTTCCGATTATTAGAGATTATCTTACTTTCATTCAATTTGAAGTAAAACGAGGGATTATATCATGTTTGATTCAAAACGGGTTGACGCATCAATGGGTTGACACGTAGGTCAACCCCTACAATCGTTGTGCAACCCCATGTGTTTGCCATGAATTGCCATTAGAATGTCGAAAAAGATGGGGTGATTGATATGTCCATATTTGATCAAAACCTGGTGGCTTTACAAAAGAAACATCCAACATTGCATCAGCGTGTTTTGAATACGGAAATGGATCCAGCGATTAGTCTGCGTAAAACCAACACCCAATATCCCACGCTGGTGGTGCAGACGGAGTCTAAAGCTTATGCATTGCATCATTTGGAAGATCCACTGGGACATGCCCATCAATTTTTATCATCGATTGAGGATTTTGAAGCCGCTCATAACATGGCATTGGTGGGAGGGGGATTGGGGTATGTGCCCCTATTGATGATTCAAAAGCGGCCGGATATGAGGAACCTGTTTGTCTTCGAACCATCGCTCTCCATATTTAAAGCCGCTTTAAGCATTGTTGATTTTACAAACCTGCTTAACCATCCAGGCGTTCAATTCTTTGTGGGATCGGATACCAACGAGATACAAACCGCCATCCATCAAAAATTGATGGAATTTACCGCCAATTCACTCTTATTAATTGAAACACCCTCGATTACCTCGGTCTTTCCTGAATGGGCGGCGTTTGTCAAACAACGCATTAAAGAGGCGGTTCAACTGGCTCAAAGCGGTTTAAAAACCAAATTCAAGGATGGCCCTGTCTGTCTGCGCAATCTGTTGCTTAACATGAAAACCATCACCGAAAGCCCTGGCATTAGCGAAATAGAAAATCGACTCGAAAATATCCCGGCTGTCGTGGTAGCTGCGGGTCCTTCGCTTAAAAAAAACATCGAACTTTTAAAAGAGCTTCAGGATCACTTTTTGATTATTGCAACCGATACCGCCTTTCATCCATTACGGGAAAAAGGGATTCAACCTCATATTGTGGTGACCGTTGATCCCACGCCATTGAATGACAAACACTTTCCTCGCGAGCGCTATGATGAGCCTTGTTTAATGGCGTTTGATCCGGAAGCCAGGCCGGAAATCATCGAGAAATTTCAGCACAAATTGGCCTATATGACTGACAAGCATGAGTTTTTCAGCTGGCTGGATCAACAATTGGGAAGCAACGGCTGCATCAAAAAAGGCTTGATGGTATCGCAGGCAGGTATCCAACTGGCTGATTTTTGGGGATGTTCGCCCATCATATTGATAGGGCAGGACCTGGCCTTGGATGCGGAATCCGGCCTGACCCATGCAGCAGGAACGGCGCTTTGCCGAACGGTTCGGTATATCGATGAGGATAAAACCCATGTGGATATTCCCTTGCCTTCCGAACAGGATCCCTGGAGCCGTGAGCCTTTATTTTGGGTGGAAGGGATCGATGGCAAGCAAGTGCCGACCGTGCAGAATCTCATGATTTATTTAAATGCATTGCAACGCGATGTGGGGAATCTATCATCCATTATCATCGATGCCACCGAAGGGGGAGCCAAGATACGGGGCACACAGGTTTTAACATTGCGTGAGGTTATTGATTCCTATAAAGATGAAAATATTCGCATTTCTGAACGGCTTGCGCCGATCAAAGCGCTAACGTGTGAGGTGGCCGGCAATTATGAAACCATTGTTCAATCCCTTCAATCATTGATTGCACAACGCCTTGCCATCGCAAATGAAGCCTTATCCACAATCAAAACAGAAAGCCATCAATCCATTCAGGAAATTCAACGAAAGATATCAGATTATCAACAGAAGATATTTTCTGATCCCGCCGCGGAATATCTCATCGAATATGCTGCCCCCAAGGAGTTATTTTCATTTATGCGATTGGGGCCTGCCAATTTGAGCCAGGCCGAACGGGAAAAGGTGCTTAAAGAGCGTTTGCAGACTCTATTAGAGGCAGTGAAAGTGGCGGAACAGCATCTGAGAGAATTTTTATAATGTCTTGAATTAATTTTCTGTTTTTTAATCCGCTGAAGCAGAAAATCTCTTTTTCCTTACAAATGACTAGACTTAAGAGTTTCATTTTCACCTCAACAATCTCAACCTGTGCCTTTTAGTTCCCCCCCAATGCGGTTCTTTCCACATTAAGTGAGAAAACATTTTCAAAAATGCAGGGTGAGATCTCTATTCAAATAGTGCCAAAGGAGAATCGATATGAAAACGAATGTATGGCATACCCGGATTTCCAATCATGAAATTAAGGCTCTCTCTTCAGCCAAGATTTCCAATTCAGCCCGGTGGCTTTATGTCGTGCTCATGTCTTATATCAACCATGAAAGCGGATTGATCGAAAGAGAAATATCTGCTGATGGAAGACAAACAAATACTTACAGAAGGGGTGCACGAGTTTACACCCGAGGGATGCACAACCATGCACCGGGGGATGCATCATCCTGCACTGGAGGGGTGCATCACGATGCGCGAAGGGGTGCACCGTCATGCACACATAACATATCCATTAACAGATCCAATGAACATACCTGTTTGGAATCGTCAAACAACGACGATATCCAAACCGAGAAAATGGTTCTATCTTTTCCGGTGAAAGGGAATGTTAAAGGATGGAACCCTGGACAGACAAAACTGAACGAATGGCAGGAACTTTACCCAGACATGGATGTGTTAGCCAGGTTGATTCAAAAGGAATCCGAATATTATGACTGTAGGGTGGGTTAAAAATGCGTTGTTTGCATTTTAACCCACCGGCTTGCCCGAAAGGTTTTGTTGCATGTATAACCGGTGGTGCACATGCCTGGTGGGTTACGCTTTGCTTTTAACCCACCCTACATC
>CAZFER010000111.1:0-13105 GCA_964517495.1 uncultured bacterium
AATTATGCCAACGTGTTGACGAGGATGAAGTGCGCCAAATGGAACACGATGAGCGAGGTTATCCCGATCCCAAAGAGATCATGGAGGAACGGGAACGTCAACAAGCGGAGGAACATCAATCCGGCCCTTCGATGGACGGTGATGAATAAACAAGAAAAGGAGTCTGAAGCCTATGAATGAACCCACCTTATTCCAAGAAAAGGACCCGGTCCTGGATTTTGTCTGTTCGGTTCAAGGCGACCTGCACAGCATGACGCTTCGTTTAAAAGCGAAAGGCAAAAGCCCCATGACCGCCAAACAGAAACAGGATTTCATTCGCCAACGCGCCAAACAGCTGGTGGATGAAAAGACCGAGGACGTGATCTGGGGTGAGTTTTCCCCCCTGCAAAAAGCGGACGCCCTGGTTGAGTACCTGACGGTTGAGTGTCTCAACCGCCCCAATAAAAAAGGGTAGGTTAACCCATGCGCAACGCTGTCACATTTACCGTTATTCTCCTGCTGGTCATTCTGGGGGCGATTGTGCATCTGATACCGGATGCCCCTTGTCTTGGCAGGGATCATCAGCATGAGGTCTCAGGCGTCCTCCGGGATGTCCATGTGATTCGCCAAACGGAAACCCTTTACAACGGCCAACCGGAAACCAGGCACCATACTCTGTTGATCCGGATTTGGCATCCTCAAGAACGCCGCTTACGCGACTACCAATGGACACTGGCCTACGAGGATTGCCTGAGACTCTCCACTCGATTGGAGCAAGGTTCCAACCTGGTTTTCAATCCCCATGATCCCTTCAGCCTTCGCATTCAGCGCACGGATCACCTTCACCCACGAATGGCGGTCAGGACCGACGGTTAGAAAGGAGGAGATGATGCATTTACCAGACGTCAGTAACAAGGAACAGGAACAAAAAGAGGAATTCCGCGATTTCGTGCGGAGCCATCAAGGCCGGTTTTGTTCAAACACTGGCCAATCAACGGGCGGAACAGCTGGCACGGCAGAACTTCCTGGAATTGGGCCGCGATGAGGTCTGCATGGCATTCCGAAATCATATCTACATGGAAGTTTGTGCAAACGAACTCGAGGTTCCTCATCAAGCCCGGTTTGCCCGGGAGGATGCCCATCATTGTCTGGATCTGCTCTATGGCCGCAAATGGGCGATGGAGACTCGAGCCAAGGGGATTCAGATCGAACCGGCGTATTATTTCCGCAATGATGTGATCCCCAATGGCGAGCGGATCTTTGACGAGGAGCAGAACTGGTATTGCCGCTTGTTAACCGATGAGCGTAATCCCAAATACCCGCGTTCACCTTATGCGTGTTTAAGCACCATGAATGAGTTAACAACCGCGGTTAATCCAAAACTGGTTCACGTCCTTTATCCGGATTTGGATGACGCACCCCCTGATGGGGCGGTGGCCACCCAATGCGCCAAACGGGCATTGAGCACCAGCCTGAAGGCATCCAAGGCAACCACCGCACTTGTGGGGGCGGGATTGGCGGCGACCGCCATTACCGCCCTGCAATCCATGGTGGCGGCGGCCATTACGGTGGCCTCCGTTGATCCGATTTATTGCACCAGGCCGGATGCACCGTATCAGATTGGACGGACGTATTCCTTATGGTTCTCATTCTGCCGCCATGAATAGGCGCTAAAGGAGGCGAGAGCAATGACCATTGAAACGAATGTTTTAATCAAGCGCAAAAACGGACGTTTCCATAGTTCACTCCAACTTTACCGTGATTATATCCGCAAAACACGGCGATTCCTGTTTGGGGGGACCGCTCTCGCCTCTCTGCTTTTTCTATGGGGCTTTGGACACGTTCTCGCCTTCCATCCCAAAAGCACATGGATGGCGTGGATCTGCGATTTGGAGATTCTCGCCGGGATGGCTCCCCTGTGCCTTTACCTGGTCATTTATCAATGGGCCTGCGGACGAACCAAAAAACCCAAGGAAGACCAACGCTGGTTATCCGTGTATGCCACGGTGTTTTTGGTGGTCTTCCTGGGCCGGTTTTGGATTGCCGGGTTTTTCACCACCTTCCCCTTTTGGTTGATCGCCGCCCTGTGGAATGTGCTGGGCAACCCAACGGCCTGCTTTTTCCTGTTCTTCTTTACCGCCGCCATCAACCGGCGTGAGTATCCACATCCCCACGATTTACTCAAAGCAAGCAAATTATTCGAAGGAAAGGAATAAACCATGAACGACGATTTTATTCACGATGCCTATTTCGAAGAGATGGAGCCTTCTCATTCATCGAATGCCCTCCCCAGTTGGAATCATTCTAATGGGAATGGAAACAAAAAAGAAGGATTTTTCAAACGATGCTTCAAGGGTATCTTCCGCTTTATGCGGCGGGGATTCGCTCTGCTTGGTTTCCTGGTGATGATCCTGATTGCGGTCCATTATACAGATCGGCCACATGCTGGATGCCCTGACGCCCAAAACCAAACCGGTTGAAGCGGAAGCCGAGTCGGAAAGCGTGGAACTGCAATTGCCCCCAGAGGAGACCGTCCCCGTGGGGCAGACCGAAACCTTAAGCCCAACCGAGCACCGCCATCTGCAAATGATCGAGCATGCTATGAAACTCAACACTAAGCGGCGATACCCCAAAGCCATCAAAAGCAAACTGGATCATTTGCTGGGCGTCCAATCCGATGAAGCGGGTGAGCAAAAAGAAGAGGAGGAAAACCAATCATGAAACCATGCGTACAGCTGATTCTGTTGGGGCTATCCATTATCGTTCTGAGCGCGTGCACGACCACCTCGAATGCCTTTAAACAGGGCGTGGTGGATGGCCGGCTGGATAAGTTGGAGTCCATAACCAAGGAAAACAACCACCTGATTGGCTCGCTGACCACGAAGAATCGCAAGGATTTTGAGCGTGATCTGCATAACCTGGAAATGACTCGAAGCCGTCAGGACAGCCGCTTGAGTGAGGTGGAAAAGGATGTAAAGGATATCCAATCCGATCTACGGACCATTCAGGTGGACACCCGCGCCATGCAAAAGGATCTCGATCATATTCAATACCGGCTCGCTCATACCGAAACCAGCCTGGATCGCAACACCAAGGAACACGTCGATTTGTTTACCAACGATGTGATCGGGCAGATAATCGACGAGGTGATCATCCGCATCCAGCGTGAGCAAATTCTGGGAAAGGGGAAGAAAGATGAATAGGGTTCCGGTCATTGCTTTCCTGCTCTGTTTTCTGGCGGCGCATCTCTTTCTCAATGCCGTCATTGCTTCGGAGTTTTTTATGGGGGGCATTGGTATGCCGGATACCCCTTTCTTTGTCAGTTTGGAGATGACCCCCCTGCGTTTCTGTGTGGATCTGTTTTTCGCGTTGATTCTCCTCCAGCAGGTGAACCGGGTATGGAGAAACATTCAATCATGAATTTTGCTGAGTTGTGGCACTGGTTACGGACAGAAGGATGGCTGGCGGCCAGATCGGTTTTGTTCGCCCGGAATCGTCAGATGCTGGCGTTCACCCTATCCCTGGTGTTGGATGCTGCGCTGTTTCTGGGGATTGCCCGAATATTGATTGCCTATGGGTTTACCGGGCATACAAGCGGGCTGGCCGCCTTTCTCTTTTGTCTGTTGGTTGCCCCACAGATCAGACACCTGATGGACACGTTATTCCGCAATGGAGGTCAGGATGGATAAACCGGATTCCCGCAATGGCTTGACGCCCGAAGAACTCTTCCGCTATGGCAAGCAGATGAGAGAGGAGGAGATCGCCCAGGCTGGGGGATGCATCGAAAAAATCAAATCAGTGGAGGAATACCATATCCAGAACCAGGATCAAACCGTGATCACCGGACGGAAGACCAACCTGGAAGTGGATGAGATCGACAATACCTATGTCAAAGCGGTGCAAACCATGGTGACCGCCGGTGATTATGTGCTTACCAGTGATCAGCGCATCGAAGCCTTTTGCCATCAGTGTGGCGTGCCGGTGGTTTCCAAGCGGGGGTATTACTGCCACACGTGCAGACACGTTTTTTGTGCGGATCATGCCCATATCAACCGCAACGGGGAGCAGGTCACGGTCATTTGTAACGCCTGTTTGCATCGGCATCAACGTATATTTCTCACCGGGCTGGCGGTCGTGGTGGGGATCGGACTGGTCCTGATGATGGCCTGTTAGGAGAGAATCATGCGGCAGCCCATGATTGATATGAATTATCTCAAAGAGGCACTGGAAAAAGCCGCCTATACGGAAGCGGAGATTGCCCGGATTCTGTATGATTGTTATGGCACCCATGAGGGGAATCCCCAGTACGTTGCCGAAATGTATCGCCGTATGATTCCCGAGGAGTTGCGTTTTGCTCTGGAAAATCCCAAGCCCTTTGAGCCGCTCTCCAGCCATGCCTTGCCCACCTCCGGTATTCATCTGGGAAATCTTGCAACGGGAAAATTGATGTCCGGTTTATGGCCGGCGCTGATCTTGATCTTTGGTGCCACGGGAACCGGGAAGACCAACTATCTGCATTTTCTTCTCCAACAATATCTCGTGTTGGAATACTTTATTGTGTTTATCACCTACAAAATTCAGGAAATCCCGGAATGGTGTACGGTCTTCCGGCTGGATGAAGCGGTGGAGTATCCTGGTTTTCCAACGTATACCACAGCGATGAACATCCCTCCACGGGGGGTGGGATTTGAAGCCTGGATTCGGGATCAAGCCCGCGCCTTTGCCTACCTGGCGGAGTTCCATGAAGCCGGGGAAGGGTATTACCGGGAAGCCCGGCTAAAAGCCAAGGCGGAATTCCCAAATCAGTCCTTGACCGATGAGCGGGTGTTGCTCTGGTTAAAGAGCCATGCGCCCAAGACCTATACGGAGACTTACAAAAAACACACCCGCAATACCGATTGGATGGAAATCAGGCGGCTGGATGATCCTTCCTCCTTTTTCTGCAGCCAGGGGTATGACTGGGAGGATTGGGCATTGAACCTGCAAGGGGTGGCGTTATTGGCATCCCCCAGCCCCAGTATTAGCCAGCGGCTGAAAGTCTATGATTTCCTGGGGCGGATGGTCAAAACCCGGGAAGCCACCGTGGGGGAGGATCATTTCCCCATTGTCATCATCATTGACGAAGCGCATGTCTATTGCCCCCGGCAATATTCAACCTCCACCATCTCCGAGGCCGCCAATCTCTTTCGGCGCACGCGTTCCTGTCATATGTCGGTCATCCTGACCGGTCACAGCCCGCAGGTGTTTGATCAGATGGTGCTCTCCAATGCCACCGCCATTGTCGATACCGGGGTGGCGTCGGATACCGACATGCGAATCCTGGCCAATTATATGGCGCTCAGTCGCGAGCAGGCCGAAGCCAAAAAAGGCCTGGAGCAGAACGAGGCCGTGGTGCGATGCGGTTCGTTGCCCGTTCAATTGGTGACGGTCCCCGATCAACACAGTGCCACCTCGTCGATCCAAAATCTGCTGAATCACACTCGCCAGATGATAGCGCGATTAAACATTCATCCTGAGGTGGAATTCCCCGAAGGAACAGCGCCATTCCATTCATCCGGGCTTAACAAGATCGAAATGGAGGCGTTGCGTGTATTGGCGCAGGCAGAACGGCGAGAGGATACCTTTGGCAAAACCCGCCAGGGGCTGATGCATGCTCTGCGCTTGCGGGATCGCGAAGTGGACACCCTTCGAGAGACGCTTTTACGTAACGGGTATGTAATTGAACAACCGTTTCATGCCTTGACACATGGCTATCCCATTTTTATGCGGTTTACCCGGAAATCCCTGCAACTGCTGAAACAGGATGGATTCCACGGTTTGCGTGAAAATGTCGAGCAGGTCTCCGAGCCTCATTGGGCGACCGTGACAGTCATAGCCCAATGGATGAAAACCGAAGGATGCCATGTCCAGAAGGAAGCCTGCATGGCTACCCAAGACCCTCATCGTGATTTCCGCTGTGACCTGGTGGTGGCGTACCCCACTGGCGAAAAGACCATTGTCGAAGTGGTGCTCTCCAACTCCCTCACCGACTGCGCAGGAATCGCCGAGGGCTTACGCACGCAACTCAAGCATTTTGATTTCCTATTATTTGTCGTGGAAAAAAGAGAGGACGGCAAAGCCCTGCAAAAATACCTGCGCGAGAAATGCCCGGACTTAATGCCCCAAATCCAAATCGAATGCGCCTTCACCTATTTCGAAAAGGTCTGGCACCACTAACACCCCCATTTCAAAGAAAGGAGGCGAAGAGGGAAATGAAAGAGGAACAACTAATTCACGAAGAAATTCGAGACAGATTATTAACCGCTGAGCAAGTCGCTCAATATATGCAGGTCCCAAAATCGTATATCTACAAATTAACCCACCAGAACCGCATACAGTTCATCAAAATTGGAGGAAGGGGAGGCAAATACATCCGTTTCAGGCAATCAGAAATCGACAACTGGTTAATGAACTCTCAAAACTCATATGAGAAAATGTAAATTTAATATAACCGGTTGGATTGCAATTACTAAGCAAATATTTTAATGATAGCGCTGGGCACCATGATCTTTTCAAACTGACTTGAAAGAACATGAAGTAATTCCGCCTTGGCGAGTATGATCAATGGAGAAGCATTGCAAACAACGGTAGTCATTGCGATGGTTCCTGGAGAACATGAATGATTTCCGCAGCTGTTTCCTGTATGGGAGATACTTCGAAACGGGATAAGGCAGAAATAAATTCTGATCTATTTAATCCGGCAATTTGAGCAGCTTTTTCTTGGCTGAGCCTGCCAAGCTCGTACCATTTTACTGCCGCAGCCAACCTAATATCTTCCGCTAACTCTTCCGGGGATTTATCTAATCCAGCCAGTACTTCTTCATCAATATCGATTGTTAACGTTTTTGTCATGATTGTTCAACCAAATTATTTTTTTTATTCATTTCTTTTCTTAATAGCGAAAAAAAGATATAAATACACGTAAGATTTGCCTTATAATGAGTCATAATACATAAGACCTTCACTGGAGAATCTTATCGATTATTTTTAATAATTTTAACTTAATTTTGGCAGTTTAATAGTGGATCAGAAAAATGAAAAACCTGGATAAAGAAATACTGAAGATCAAAGACCGTCTGGTAACTCTGGAAAATGAACGATCCATGCTGATGAAACAACTGGAGATTCTTCAGAATCAGAAACCAATGTCCAAATCAGAATCCAGAAATAACCATGTCACACATAAATCGCCATCTTTGGAAAAAATTGCCTTATTCAAAGAACTCTTTAAAGGTCGTGAAGATGTCTTTCCTGGACGTTGGGAAAATCCCAAAAGTGGAAAATCAGGATATTCTCCTGTTTGTGGAAATGAATGGGTGCCAAGTATATGCAACAAACCCAAAGTTAAATGCAGTATATGTCCCCATCAAGCGTTTAAACCTGTAACTAATCAAGTAATCCGAAACCATTTAATGGGGTATGATCCAAAAGAAAGAACCAACAATCGGCAATTTCAAGATTTCACTATTGGTGTATACCCCATGCTTCACGATGAAACATGCTGGTTTTTAGCAGCGGATTTTGATAAAGAACATTGGCTGTCAGATGTTAAAGCATTTTTAGACACATGCAAGAAGAAAAAAGTACCTGCGGTTCTTGAACGTTCCCGTTCTGGCAAAGGAGGACATGTTTGGATATTTTTTTCAGAACCTATTCCAGCTATCCAGGCAAGAAAATTAGGATCTCTATTGTTAACTGAGGCTATGGAAAGCCGTCCAGAACTGGGTTTTAACTCATATGACCGTTTTTTCCCAAATCAAGACACCTTACCTAAAGGCCGTTTTGGCAATCTCATCGCACTTCCTTTACAACGAAAACCAGCCATTTGTGGGAACACTCTTTTCCTTGATGAAAATTTTGAACCAGCCCCGGATCAATGGGAATTTTTGAGTTCAATCAAACGCATAAGTGTAAATATGGTAAATCAGATTGTCGACGAAGCCAATCGTTGCGGCCAAATACTTGGAGTAAGAATGATTGTTGATGATGATAGTGAAAAACCTTGGTCACTTCCTCCCTCACGCCGATTGAAAGAGAAGCTACTAGTTGATTCTTTACCCGATCAGGTGACAATTGTTATCGGTAATCAACTATATATCGAGAAAGAAGGTTTACCCCCAAATCTTGTGAACAATCTGATCAAAATTGCGGCTTTCCAAAATCCAGAGTTTTATAAAGCTCAAGCAATGCGCTTACCAACCTTTGGTAAACCTAGAATCATATCGTGTGCGGAATTGTATGCAAATCATATTGGATTACCTAGGGGGTGTTTAGATGAGGTGAAAGAACTGATGAATTCCTTGAGAATTCCTATACACTTACGGGAGGAACAAAATCTTGGTGAACGTATTGAGGTGAATTTTCGAGGTACTCTTTCCGAAGAACAACAAAAGGTGATAAACTCTATTCTGCCCCACGAAATGGGAGTAATAGCGGCTACAACTGCATTTGGTAAGACTGTCATAGCCATTAATTTAATTTCCACAAGAAAAAGAAACACGTTGATTCTTGTACACCGGCGTCAACTATTAGATCAATGGATTGAAAAATTGCATACATTTTTAGATTTGGGTGATTCCAAGATCGGCCAAATAGGCAGTGGTATAAAAAAACCGTGTGGAACTATTGATGTTGCCCTTATTCAAAGTCTTGTCAAAAAGCATGAAGTAGATGATATCGTTGCAGAATATGGTCATGTTATTTTTGATGAATGCCACCACATTTCAGCAGTAAGTTTTGAAACAGTTGCCCGGCAATGCAAGGCGAAATATATATTGGGATTAACCGCAACCGCTAAGCGCAAAGATGGACATCATCCTATTATTTTCATGCAATGCGGCCCTATCCGATACCAAGTGGATCCACGTAAACAGGCTAAAAAAAGACCATTCCTTCACAAGGTCTTTTTGCGTTATACAGATTTTGGGAATGATAGGAACGAAATAAAGGATTGGTCGATCAATGAGATTTATAGAGAGTTGATGAATGATAACAGCAGGAATGAAATGATTATCTCTGATGTGTTATTAGCGCTTAAAAATAATCGCTCTCCTTTGGTATTAACTGAAAGAAGAGAGCATGTATCTCTTCTTGCAGAGCGACTTTCCCCATTTATAGGAAATGTGATAGTTTTAAAGGGTGGATTAAGAAACAGCCAAAGATATGCAATTTATGAAAAGTTGAGCACAATTAAGGATAATGAAAAACGAGTTTTGATTGCAACAGGCCGTTATTTGGGAGAAGGATTTGATGATGCTCGCTTGGATACACTATTTCTCACCATGCCGATCTCCTGGCGAGGCACATTGGCGCAATACGCAGGCCGTTTACACCGTATACACCATGCGAAAAAAGAAGTCATAATCTATGATTACGTTGACAGAGATGTTCAAATACTGGAACGGATGAGTGAAAAACGATTACGAGGTTACCGCAATCTTGGTTATGAAATTGAACATTCTAATAATTCCACTATGTCCGATTCATTATTCGATATGAACATGTCTTGTTAATAGGCTCTGGATTTATATATTCGCTCTCTGGTAAGCCTATCACCATCTTAAATTTAGAATATTTTGATGAATACAAGCCCTTCTACATTGATAACTGATAATAAATCATAGCAGTGATTATTATTCTGATTTATCTTCGTTTTGTAGCAATTTATCAAAATTTTCGATGGCATTTTTCTGAACTTGATCTACGATATGGGTATAGATCATTGTTGATTCAATTTTTCGATGTCCTATTAAGTCTTTGATCACCTTGATATCCGCTCCATTTGCATAATTCAGTGTTGCAAAGGAATGTCTAAGATCGTGAAACCGGATTCGATTCAAACCTTCGGTTGGAATTCCAGCTTGTTGGCGGATGGTTGTCCACGCTGTTTTATAAGATTGAAGCCGCTTGCCTGTCCTGGGATTTACAATAACAGGGCTCTTTTTTGTCATCCCCTGAGATGCTTCTTCTAATAATGTATATAATGTTTTTGATAAATGAACGATTCGATCATATTTGTTTTTTGGATCGCGCACGTAGAGAAGAGCGTCTTTCAAATCGATATCCTCCCAATTCAGTTTCAAAATCTCACCCGCACGCATCCCTGTATACACTGCAAGGCTGATAAAGAGAAACATATGATGGGAATGATTCTTGGCAACAGCCAATAAATTTTGAATTTCTTCCGGTGATTTTAAAATGTTTGGAAGCCTGGTTTGATGGGAAACTTTCTCTATATAAGGTTTAGAGGTTTCAGGAAGCCACTTCTTTCGAATTGCTAATTTGAAAATCTGTCCAATCCATTGCAATTCATGATTGATTGCCGATGAGGATAAACCTCTCTTCTTCTGCAAGCGACAATAAGCGTCAATCTGTTCTTCTGAAATACTGCCTAAATAAGTGTTTTCTCCAAAAAATGGTAGAATCTTTTTCTCCCATGTTGATTCTTCGTAAAAATAATGTTTATCGCTTACACGATCTTTCTTCTCAGCAAGGTGATATTGAACCATCTCCTTGAGTTGAACAGGCTTAAACTGCGGTTGATGAATTCCCCAACGCCCCGCTTTTTGTTCCTCAATCCATCGATCAAAAACACCGATGGCTTCGTCCATCACATTTGTATGGGTTGTTTTTTTCCCGGTATTTCCTTCGGGTGTGGTAAAGTAAATTCGGAAAATTCCATCAGGTCTTTCCTGTTTAAGTGATCCAATTCCTCGCTCTTGTTTGATGGTAATGGGATACTTTCTTCGTGCCATCTTAGTGATCCTTTCAGCTTCCAGGCTGAGGGTCATGACTGTCATGTTTTTGTCATGAAAGGGACAGAGAATCCACAAAAAGAGAAGAGAAAGAAAAAGAAAATAACAGAAACCAATTCTCTTCTTATCTCATGAAATAACAACAAGTTATTTTAACTATTAGGCAAGAAAAATCAAGGGGATACTAAATGCAAAAAATAGCATTTTTGCAGCTTCCCAAGCTGAGGGTCGCGGGTTCGAACCCCGTCTCCCGCTTGATCACGCTTCTCATTGATTTCACTGACTTTATAAACTCTTTTTGTGAACAAATTTCGATGATTTTTTCTTCTAAATCTTTGCTCATCCACCCTTCTGTCCACCCTTTTGAGTCTTCTTTTCTTACAGTGCTAAGGTCAGATAGGTATTTAGCTGCTGCTCTTTGTTCTTCTTCTTGCGTATGTGCATAATGACTTGTCATGCGAAAATCGCTATGTCCTACATGGTCTCTCACAACGGTTTGTGAGAATCCTCCATGCAGCAATGCTGAATTCACGGAATGCCGAATTGTATGAGCTGTAACATCTTTGAGTCCGGCTCTTTTGGTTGCTAACTTGATACCTGTTTTTACATTTTTTATTCGAGTTCCGTCGGGATGGCTGAAAAACCATGTGCTGTTTTCGACTCTTGGATGATTTTCAATAAGAAATTCTAAAAACTCTTTCGTAACGGAGACAGAACGTGTTTTCTTATTTTTTGTACGCCTCAGAGGAGGGCTATGCCTGAACGTGATCTTCTCATGTTCTAAATCAATGTCATCCCATTCAAGTTGGAGAATTTCCCCCATGCGACCGGCTGTTACCCAAGCCACTGAAACAAAAACCTTAAGATGTCCTTCACATGCATCAAGCAAGCGTTGAAATTCTTCAGCACTCAATATTCGTTCGCGGCGTTGTGTGTCATTGGGTAATACTTTTTTTAATGAGATTAAAGAACAAGGATTTTCAATTAAGGCACCACATTCAATGGCTGTTTGCAGGCACTGGGAAAGTGAAAAATATTCATGCCTTATTGTGGAGTTGCTGATTGGCTTGCCGCCACGGCCTTAATGTTTCTTTCTCCAGGCAATCCATCTTTTAATATCACCGAGAGATATCTCCGTAACTTTTTTCTCTTTTCCAAAAAAAGGGAATATGCTTTTTTCAAAATAGCGTCGAAACTCAATCTCATAACTTGGGGAAAGATCCTTCTGAATCATTAGTTCTTGATGTGCTTCCAGAAGAGTGCAAGGTTCTTGAATTTCCTGGACATTTTGTTCAACTTTAATTTGCCAATCCCATTGCAGTTGAATTTTCTCGGCTTGTTTTTTTGTTTTTGCGTTGGGTATTACGCGTTCTCTTCTTTTCCCCTCTTCATTCCACCGGTAAATCCATTGCACGGGCATATTAGGTTTTTTGCGTTTTACGATCCAAGACATTATCGAACTCTTTTCTTGATTACCTGCTTTGCTTGTTTACTTAAACCTGGAAAAAGAACCAAATCCTCATTGTTTTCGGGAAAATAATCTGCGGCGTTTATAGGTCTCTGCTTCTCTATAAACGCCGCCACATCTTCTTTTCTATACCGAAAACGGCCACCAAAATTAATTGGAACCAATCCTCGTTCTTTCAATTTACGAATTGTTTTTTCACTTAATCCAAGGATTTTTGCTACATCCGAGGTTGTTAATAATGGTTCCAGATTCATCATTCTACCTGATATTCTACTCTTTCTTATGGAGTTTTGCTATCGTTTTTGTTTTCCATGAACATAAACAAGCCATTCATGGCCATTTCACTTTTTCCCATCAATCCCAGTAAACTAGGCGGGAGAAGATCGCCAGGCATCATCACGACACGCAGTTCATCGGCTTTGATCTTTTTGAGTGCCTTGAGATCAATGGTTCCGGTGATGAATTCCGTTCCGTTCTCATCACTTTTCTTCTCGAATACGCTGATTACATCGATTCCTGGTTTCATGTTTGTTTCCTCCGTGTTTTATTTTTTGGCTTTGTTTGAGCCATTGATGTTTTGAGATAGCGGGCAAGTGGGATCGCAGTAAGGGATGATGGCTGCTGTTTCGCAGCCGTATCGGCGGTAGTCTTTTTTATAGGCGCTTCGTGTTTGGGATACGATTTCTGCTTCTGTGATGATTCGCCGTCCGTTGATGGGTCGATTCTTTTGTGCCCAATATTTGAGAGTTGCAATTGTCACATCGAACGGTATTCCTGTTCGTTTTAGATGAACGGCCATTCGAAAACAGGCGTCCCGTTGGTTTTCTTTTACGCCTTCATTCAGGATTCGTTGGGCGCAAGGGGG
>CAZFER010000112.1:0-12815 GCA_964517495.1 uncultured bacterium
TTTATTCAATGGTTTCTGTACTTTAAACCATAGCACCTTGACTGTCAAGAAAGAATCGTATTATTTTTTTCATATTTTAACCGTTGTTTATCACAATCAATAACTAAAATAGAAATCTTTTGTTTATGAAAAATTGGATCGGATATTGATACAAACCAATTATGAACGCTGCCGTTTTGCGGAGCCTCGAACGTCATTGAAAGAACGATATGGGATTTGCTTCGCGGCCTCCGCTGCAAGGGATTGTTGGGCGGCTTATTTCACCAGATACTCACTCAGTCTTTGTAGCAATCGTTTATGTCGCTCAGAGGATATGTTGCCAATTGAGCCAACGATTTTGCTGCGTGGAATAATAGCCAGAAATCCTAGCCTGATCAAAGATCCTTCCTTTAATCCACTTTCGGCGAAGTCCGCCTCGTTCGGCGAAATCAGTTCGTCAAAGTCCTTTACCGCTTGCCGTAGCTGAGTGCTTACGCCGCAGATGAGTACATCTCTGAAAGGCGGCATCTCCCGCAATATGATAGCGGGCCGACCTTTTATCCTTCCATCCGCCTGCGGCATGGGCACAATAACGACATCACCTTCCTTCATACTCGGGGTTCACCTCTTTAATTAAGTCCAAGGAATACTCCGGCTCGTCATCGCCATAGGCCTGTACGAGATATTCCAGTGAAAGCGCTGCCCAATTGTTGCGCTCCTCATCCGAGGATTTTGGCAGTACGGTAACAAGTAAGTCTGTATTTGGTTCAAGCTCAATAGGGTCATCGAGCAGAATCTGATTCCCGTCAAAATGGGCGCGTAATATTCTAGGTTCCATAACATTAAACTCCAACATTAATCTTCGACTAGGATTTTACTAGCCTTCGTTTCTCTACTCAAACACGCTCTGGTAAGACGCCCTAACGCCAAAATCAGCGGCGCGGCTTTTTGCGTCCGCTGGATTTTTTTGTTATGTGGCGTTTTCGATATGCCATTTCCCTTTGTAATCAGTTCCATCTGTGCTGGTTTTCAAAAAGTGTAAGTTTGTCATATCAATATTGATTTTTTCAACTCCTCATAAGTCAATCATTATAGCAGATATAGTGACTTGTAATCAGATTATGTTCTCTATTTGCTATAATCCTTTATTCGTTATTTGGCAACTTATGTTTCGCCCCTCATGCTTGCATTCATAACTGTCATACCTACAATATCGCTTCCATCCTTTCTGATTAGAACATCTTCATCTATCTCTATGGTTTCGGTAGCTCTTTGTGGTTTGCGAAAGCTCATATACAATACATCAGCTTCTTTATCATAATCGATCCAAACTTGCTGAGTTGAAAGTTTCATCATATCAGCAGCCATGTTCATGCAATTCTTGACAAAATTTTCTGAATTTTTATTTAATGCTGTCGCCATATTATTTCTCCCTTTGGTTTGGTAGATAGAAAATATGCTGTTATTACAAGCCCGTCAGTTTTTGAAATTTCTCTGTAAACTGATACCAACCACTTATTTTTTCCAAGATTTCTTGCTGCTTTCTTGCTTCCCTTGTTTCCACAGACTACAAAATCAGGTTTCTCCACTGTTTCCAATATCTCGAAAAAATAACCAGCCAAATCCTCATGATTCTCTGTTATATGTTACCATCGTTCATAAGTAAGTCTGATTGGTACCCCATCAACAGAATATGCTATTTCCATCCATTCACCAATTTGTTCTTGCCAATTAAAAGGCTACATAGCTTGCCAAAGTATTGACTCCTTGAAAAGTGCACTATTGTTACTCAAGTCTTCACTTTTTACCAAGTTTACGCTTTTCATATCTTTTGTATAAGCTATTTTGTCGGTGACCTCAAGCCATATAACAATTTATTCAATAGTTTCCGAACCTTAAACCATAGCACCTTGACTGTCAAGAAAGAATCGTATAATTTTTATATATTCTAACCGTTGTTTATCACAATTTGTAACTAAAATAGAATTCTTTTGTTTATGAAAAATTTAAATCAAAAATTGGCTCATACATATTCTCAACTATTGAAAAACCTTTGCGTTTCTCCCTCTGACCGAAGGGATTATTTCAAGTGGCTGCGTTTTTACCTGGACTGTTGAGAGAATTATAAACATGCGCCTCGAGAACAAGAGAGTTTGCGGGAGTTTGTGAAGAAATCACAATCAAAGAATCAGTACCAAGCAAGACAATCAAAAAGCATGTAGTCCGCTTGATTTATCATAATTGTCAGAGGTGTTTTTTTGATTAAATCTTGGAATTGAAGTCTGAATCAAAGATTCCGCATGGATTCCAGGATTCTTATCAATAGATGGAATGACCTATTACGATCTCTATTTTGGTTAAATCGAACGTTTCGCTTCGGAATCGGTGATATCTCTTCAATTCATCCTTCTTTTTCGATTTTTGGCTTATTTCATCTTGTTTCGGGTAATTCCAGGAATTCTTGGGGCGACATTAGGTTCGTATAATTATGTGTAGGATCAATGCTTCCGTTAATGGCAGATTGGAAAAATATATTCAACGAGCGGGGGGTATCTCATCGTTAGTGTGGGATGGTGCGGTTGATAATTTGTATTTTAAACTTGAAACATCACACCCATCATTTGAAGAAAACAATGAAGCATATGGATCATTAGAGTATGAATTGAATTTAGAGAGGTTTAGGCAATCAAACTATTATATAGTAGATAATGAATTATTAGGGAATTTTTACAAAGTCAAGAAAGGGTGGGCAATTGAACCTTTTAAATTGCTTGAAAGAAAACATGAAAAAGCCTCGTTTTTTGATGAAGATAACAAAAAACTTGTTACATTAGATGATCCAATCAGTACAGTTGAAACTTTTTTGAGCTTAATTAGTTTTCCATTAATTTCTAATAAACAAATTAAATCTTTTATTGCCTCAATATTTTTTTGGAAAATCTACCACGACATCAACGTATACCAGGATTCTCCGATACGTTCACCGGTTGTTACACGCAACGAAGAAAAAGTGGATTCAGATGGTCAAAACCTGGTTTGTGTTTTGCACACCTTATATACTGGTAACCGGGAATTTAAAAAGAATGTGGATCAGGCCATGCTAGTTGCTTTTGGTGATGAATATGAAGAGTTGATCTTCCCTCCTGCCGCTGACCAAAAGATTCAGATGCGCGTTCGTTGGGCGAGCCTTAAACGAGAACAATCACTCCTCGACATTTCAGATGGAACATTGCGGTTTTTAATGCTTATTTCCATTTTGGCTTCACCTTCGCCATCCTCTCTTATTGCCATTGATGAGCCAGAAACAGGTCTTCATCCCTCCATGTTTCCCATCATCGCGGATTATGCCGCTGAAGCGGCTCAACGAACGCAGGTAGTTTTCACCACCCACTCCCCTCAATTTTTGGATGCCTTTAAGGATATTCAACTTACCACAACAGTTGCAAAATGGGCTGATGGACAAACCTATCTCAAGAATCTTGAGGAGGAGGAACTAAATTACTGGTTGAAAGAATATACTCTAGGAAATTTATTTAAAAGCGGTGAATTGGAAGCCACAGATAATTGAACACCAACATAGGTATTCAATCGGTTTATTTTAAGGGATGGCGTGAATTGGTCAATGATTTCTGTTTAAAAGCAAACATGTATTTCAATAAACCCAAGAGCGAAGCAATTATTGCTATTATTGCCTTAATGGATTTATATGGGCCTGATTTTTATCCACCCAACAAAAATACTGTTACAGATCGATTTGAATGGGCTAAAAATCACTTGGAACAAAAAGTAAACGATCAGCGATTTAAAGTCTTTTTTTCTGTACATGAAACAGAAGCTTGGTTGCTTAGTGATCCCCAAATATTCCCTAAAGACATAAAAAAATATCTTCAATCAAAAATATAGAATCCGGAAGCGGTCAATTTTAATACTCCACCAGCTAAGTTATTGAATCAACTCTATAACAAACATCTGGGGATATAAATACAAGAAAGTCGCGTATGGGATTAATCTTTTCAAGGAACTTGATCCACAGAAAGTCTATGATAAGTGTCCTTACTTTAGGCAAATGATGGATTTTATGCTGAAGGCTGCAAAAGAGAGATGATCTTAAAGGTGATTCGAAAGGTTTTTTTCAACTCATGGAAAAAGAAAATCAAGTAGTGCTTGAATCTTTATCTTAAGATCAGTAAATACAAATGGTTATGATTAAAACTTTGATTTGTGCAGTAACTAAACGTATTACAGTCTTTTAGCGATCAAGCACACATCGCACAAACCTGACCGAATCCCTAAAATTTCCTTAACTAATTAAATCTCAAGCCGATATTGATAGTGATGCAATGACTGTTGTTTTTGGGTTTGAGGTCGTTGATGGGTTGCGAGTTACGTTCCAAGGCCAAAGAAATCGCATTGGCGATTCGATACTTTGGAGGCTTGGATGTTTGGAAACTGTATTCTCTGCAACACCTACACACAATTAAATAGGCTGCAAATTTGCACTCCCTGCTTTACGGTAGATGAGCAATTGCTGCAGCAAGCCCGCGATACATTGCGTGCGTCCGGGAGGATGAGCGTATTTGAACTTGCGGATACCATTTCGGTGCCCTATGAGCGGGTAATGCTTTGGCTGCAGCAAAACCGTATAAAGCCAAATATGTTTATTCATGCCTGCCCGTTTTGTGGCAAGCAACTCAATCAGCCGTTTTGTGAATGTATGACCTATAACTATATCGAAAACGGCAATCCCCGTCAGAAATTTACGGAAAAATTCTATTCCACCCTTCGTGTTCAACAGTTAAAAGACCAATATTGGGGTGGGAAAACCGACATCAAACGCAAGCAAAAAAAGGATATCTGGTTGAATTCTTAAAGATGTGATACATTCACTTAAAAACAAGGGAATGGTCAATCCATCATGAAACTCCATGAAATGATCCTGGCATTTATTATCATCGCGGTAGGGGTGTATGTGTTTATTTGGATCAACATACCTCATAGCCCTGGGAGAAATCGCGTAGCGCAAGCAAAAGCTGAAATTCGAACGTTGCAATCAAGCCTTGAACAGTATTTTATTGACAACCAACGGTATCCGGATTCATTGATTGAATTGACTACCCCTATCGCCTATATCGGCTCCATTCCATACGATCCCTTTGCTGAACCGCAAAATACAATTCGATATCGTTATTATAAGGATCCGGTTGAAAACTCAAATCAATGGTACATTCTCTTATCCAATGGGCCGGATTGGGATATCGATATTCCCTCAAAAATTATCAATGTTACAAGCACGTTATCCCCTCAACGTTTATATCCCTTTATATATGATCCTTCCAATGGTACAGATGGCGGTGGTGATATTTTTCGAATAGGGCCATAGTGAATGATTGATAAATCAAGCCGCTTTTTTACCGTTGAGCGTCTGTCACGCTTTTCATTTTTTATTTGGGTATCCCTCCTTGCTTATATCTTTCTGGATGTTATCCCTTCATTTTTCAACACTTCTGTTCTTCCATTTGGATTTATTTTCCTGCTTGAAGCGATTCTGTTTATTCTATTATGGTTAGCATGGAAACAGTTTAACGGAAATATCACTGTTGGATTTACCTTATTGCTAATTATGATCTTCCTATTCAGGATAGTCTATCGATTATCTTTGAGTTCCACATTGCAGGGGGGGATTGATTTATGGGGTTTTCGGGCGGCGACGATTCACCAGCCTTTTATTGGCTTTTTTTGGTTTGGCATTGGTACATTGGGGTTACATCCCACTATATTCAATCAATTCAGAGATTGGGCGAAACAAATCAGTCCACTCAGCCATTCTCAAAAACGCATTTATACCTGCTTTGGTCTTGTTTTGATTGCTCTGTTGTTTTGGCTATTGCGCTCAAGCCATATATCGCGTGACGGGATGGATTGGATATTACGCTCCACCAAACCGGTATGGCATCTTTATATGCGTGAACCGCTAACAATTGGCCTGCACCGATTGGCCTTCCTTGTCGTGCGCCCGATTTTTAGCACGATGCGCGACATCACATTGGCATCAAAGATATTACCTCTTCTTTCAATCATGGCCGGGGTGTGGAGCGCTTATTGGTTTTGGTGGTTAATTCGCACAAAGTGGCAGGATAACCTTGATCGGATTTTAGCGCTATTGCTTGCCCTGGCATCCGGTGGGTGGATGATGCTTTATTTTGGGCATATCGAAGTATATCCCATCCTCATCGCGGGATTGTTACCAGCGTTGTATTATGCCCAACGCTATCTTAGCGGGTTAGGAGGCATCACACCGGTTGCGATATGGTTTTCCACCGCTTTTTTGCTACATTTATCGGCAGGATGGTTATTACCCGCATTTATCCTTTTACCCTTCTTAGGGAAAGAACGAATGTCTCCCCTAAAGGATATTACTTGCTTTGCAACCATTTTTGTGGTGATTCAGGCGATATTCTGGCTTGGTTTGCTGGTGTTTTTTTATGATGCAAGCCTCACAGTGTTGTTGGCCCGCTTGCATGAAACATTTCATGTTGGTCCTGACCGAGCCATGTTTTTGCCTCCCTCCGCCTGGTTTAACCCTGGAAGATTGTTGGATTTGCTGAATGAACTAATCTACCTTTCTTTTCCTTGTTTGATTTTAAGCCCCATAGCTCTTGTAACATTCATCGGTCAAAAAAACAAACAAGGTTGGTTTTGGTTTTGGCTCTGTGGGGGATATTCAATCTATTTCTTATTGTGGAATCCCGACCGTGGTTTTCCTGAGGATTGGGACCTTTTTTCCCCCCTTGTTCCTTTATATGTGCTTTTTATATTGCATACATTACTAAACAACTCTCAGCAACAGAGAGAATGGCTTTATCTTGTATGCGTCGGTATGATATCCTATTCATTAACACAAATTCTTTTTCACTTCTTGATACCGTTTTCCCGATTGCCTTAAAAGAACTTTTGTGGGAACGTATATATGTATTTCATCGACTTATTATGTAATTATAAGCGAAAGGCGAACGAATTATGATAAAAGCGACATTCTGTTTCAGTGGTATTATCCTGTTATTCCTATGTCCTTCTCTACTTTTGGCAGCACCGAATACGGACTATGGGAAAACCGAGATTCTTTGGGATCAATGGGGAATCCCCCATGTTTTTTCTGAAAGCGATCAAGGTGCTTTTTATGGTTTGGGGTATGCTCAAGCCAAGGACCGCGCATTTCAGATGTATTATTCATTGCGAATCATTCAGGGCCGCACAGCGGAAATTCTTGGTGAAATTCCCAAACAAAAACGGGGGACCACATCCGTTACTCACGATGTGAAATACCGAACCCTGGGTTTTTATCGATATGCCCAGCGAGTTGCAAAAAATCTTGATGAAGAATCACTGGCGATGCTCAATGCTTTTAGCCAGGGAGTAAATGATTACATTAAAGAAAATTCAGACGATTTACTTTACCTCTTCGAAGAATACGGCTTGGTACCTGAACCCTGGACTCCAGCGGACTGTCTGGCCAGCTGGTGGCATATGGGGAAATTTTTCTCAGGAGAAGGCCTCCACGATACAATGCGCTACCACCGTATTATCGATCAGAAGCGAAGAGAACAGGCGGATCAGGATCAAACCGCTTCAGCCCAACGCCGTGAAGATGCCAGAGACCGTGGAGATGCCCGTTCAAGAGTGCGTCCTCAACAACGTGCGCGTTTAGAAGAATTGCGTGAACGTATGGAAAATTTCAAACCACCGGTTGATGATGATGCCGCGGTAGTGCAACGTGAGGATGTAAGTGAAGAGTGGATCAAAGAAGTAAAACAGTTTGTTGAAGAAAAACGCCAAAGCGTTACACCAGACAATAAAGATGGTGAAATTAATCCAAAATTCAGCCATGCCTGGGTAGTGGGTGGCAAGAAAACCACCAGCAAATCATCCGTGTTGGTTAGCGATCCTCAAACCCCTGTTCGCAACCCATCTTTTCTTTATGAGTTCCACATAAAGGGGAAAACCTTCAACGCCCGGGGTATTGGTGTATCTGGAAGCCCGATTATTCTGATTGGCTGGACGGACAAGGTCGCCTGGGGCATGACCGCTTTGGGAGGGGATCAAGCCGACCAGTTTATGTTGAAAACCGGCTCGGAACATCCCAACCAATATTATTTCGATGGCGAGTGGCGGGATATGAAGGTATGGGAAGAAACCATAAAAATCAAAAATGGGCGGCCTAAAACCATCACCCTGAAAGATACACACTTTGGCCCGGTAGTGACATCGATCGCGCATGATACACGGCGTGGGGAAGAAGTCGCCCTAAAGCGAGTACCCCATTGCGAATTGAACCGCGAAACCATCCAGGGTGCCATCGCCATGTATCGTGCGGATGATGTGTATTCATTTTCAAAAGCCTTGCATGACTGGCGATTTCCATCCGCTAATATTGTGTTTGGTGATACGAAAGGCAACATAGCGTATTCTGTGCTGGGGGCTATTCCCATGCGTTCACCATTGGCGTTGGAAGGTGGACACGCCACTCACGATGGTTCAGCCTCCAAGTATGATTGGTTGGGATTCATGCCGTATGAATACCTTCCTCATTGCATCAATCCCAAACGGGGTTATCTGCTTTCCGCCAATCATCGTCCAATCGCCTCATTTTATCCATCCATGTTGGGTATCAGCACCGGCTCAAACGGTGATTCAGACCGTTCATGGCGGCTGCGTGAACTTTTACAAGCCAAAGAGACGTTTTCCCCTGAAGAGGTGCTCAATGTACATTACGATTGCGTAAGCGCTCCCAAGCGTGAAATTGTGCGGTTGGGATACCACATGCGGGATACATTGAAGGTCTCGCTGTCCAATAATACTCTAAAAACATTGGATTATCTGGAAGACTGGTATAAAAAGGGTGCGTGTTCAAACATGGCCGTCAAAGGCTCCGAAGTGGTAAACTTGATTTCAACCTTTTTCCGGCTGGCGTCAACTGAATTGGCCTTTAAACATGGCGGAGGGAATTCCGGTTTAAGCCGTTTTTTTAAATCCACACAGAAACGCCTTCAAAACAATCCAAAAGCGGAACTGAATGATTTGGAAAAAGAGTGGATTGATGACACACTCGCCAGTGCCTGGCAAAGCGCCATCAATCGATATGGCCGAAATCCGGAAGAATGGCATGAAGAGGCCATACGCCAGCATAAAAATAGAGTATTAGGCTATTTCGTTTCTTTGGATGGCTTCCCCAGTTTGGATAAAGAGCATGATTTAACCATGCCTTATCTATCCTGCATTGATGGGGGGACCATTCAATCCCAGGTGGCGCAATCGTATACCCAATGGGTGCCCATGCATGATGTTGATACCGCCAAATCGATATTGCCGATTGGGCAATCAGAACATCCATCCAGCCCCTATTACACTTCTACCTATCAGATGTGGTCAGATGGCGAGTTGCACCCAGCCCCGCTATCACGCGAGGCCGTGGAAAAGTATGTAAAAGCGAAAACAGAGTTTTCAAAGTAATCGTTGAAACATCAGACACGATTAGTTTAATTGATCTAAATTGGCGGATTGATGAATGGCCATCATCTCGTGATTGGTTAATGCGCGGTTGAAGACCGCGAGGCCACCAATGGCCCCTTGCATGGCTTCTTTTTTAAAACTGCCCACTGCATAGCGTGCACCAACAGTAAAATCGGCTGGGGCAATTTTTGGTGGATCATAATTTTTGTTGGGATCATAATTGAAAATCCCTCGGCCATGATAATAAGGATTCATGCCCCGGTCTGTACCGCCGGGGCCTCCATTTGTGAAGTAGGGATCACTACGCCGATCGGCTTTTGGATTTAACTCGCGAGGTTCGAAGACACCGTTGTAGTAAGCCTTTATGTATTCTCCATCATACGTGAATCCCAGTGATATCCATCGATCTGTTTCGACTTTCGATTTACTGGCCGCATAATCCACACACCAGGGGAACTTGGAACCATCAGCACGCTGCGTAACACCGCCTTCAGATGAAATGTGCGGGGTGATATTACGCGCCCCACCATAAGCAGGCATATCAAGCAGTAAAGCATATTGGCGGGTACCGGTGTCATCATGGGCGCCTTTTCCTTCAGACCACATACCGGCAATGGTGGTTTTAAGAGCGTTATCAAGCTTCACAAAAGCAACCATGCTGACCTGGGCATCCGGCCCACAAATATTGAGGTCCCCGGTCTCTTCATATGGTATTCTGAACCACTCGCTTCCCATGAGGTAAGCGGCACATCCTGAAAATGGCCCACCTTCCACACGTTTAATCGGTCCATTGACTTCTTGCAAAGCATGGATTTGCTTTCCAAAATCGGAAATCCTTGGTTCCCCCGCTTTTTCAGCAAAATCCCAAAATGCCACGAGCCCCGTTGTTGACTTGATGACACTTGAATGGCCAACCGGTTCAGCGGCACGGATTCCGAGGGTGGTAATGCTGATATAAAAGAATACTGAAACAAAAAAACGCATATCGATTCTCCTAATTCTGGATGCACTCATACATTTTAAAAGGATAAAAAAAGCAATCATGTACCTTGATTAGTTTATGATCCTGGATTTCACTTGCACTCGCTCTATAGTAGTATAAAAAGGGGCTAAGCGTCTAGTTTTCTGAAGGGAGGAAAATATGCAAAAGTTAATATATACACTGATTTGGACTGTTCTTGTTGTTGGTACAGTATGCGGGGAGCCTCATGACGGTGCACTGGATGGTAACCGCTATCGGGTGATCGTTTCATCGGATATCGGAGGAAGCGATGAGGATGATGACCAATCCTTTGTTCATTATCTCCTTTATTCCGACTTATTCGACACAGAAGGGCTTATCTCTTCCCCGCCGAAAGATGGCCGCCTTATGGATTTTGTGGAAGTGATCGATCTATATGAAAAAGATTACCCTAATTTAATCAAACATTCCAATCATTATCCAAAACCGGAATATCTTCGTTCGATCAGTAAACAAGGGGCAACCGAACCCGCTCCGCAAAAAGGATTCTCTACTTCAACAGAAGGTTCGAAATGGATTATTCGTTGTGCCAAACGCGATGATCCCCGTCCTTTGTATGTGCTGGTTTGGGGATCAATCACTGATGTTGCCCAGGCTGTGCATGACGAACCCAGTTTAAAAGATAAAATCCGCGTGTATTTCATTGCCAGTTGGAACCAGCGGCAGGATCCGCATTCCTATGCTTATCTTAACAAAAAGCATCCCGATCTTTGGATGATCCACTGCAATACCACCTTTAGGGGCTGGTATATTGGCGGTGACCAGAGTGGTGATCTGGGTAACAGCACATTTGTCAATCAACATGTAAAAGGGCATGGCGCCCTGGGGAATTATTTTGTTCCATTAAAAGGAGGCAAAATCAAAATGGGCGATACACCGTCGGTGGCTTATTTGTTAAAGGGCGATCCCGCCAAACCTGACACACCCCATTGGGGTGGACGGTTTGTACCAAAAGATGGCCGGCCTAACTGGTGGGTGGATGATCCCTCCCCGCAATGGAAAGAGAATAATCTGGATGGAGCGAAAACTGTCAACCGCTGGAGGCAAGACTATCTACGTGATTGGCAATCACGCATGGATCGCTGTTTAAAATCAAAGAAACAAAAATAGGCTCCCTAATGGATAAATCTGAATGGTCGGGCCGAATCATTTCGGTTCAGCCCCGTATCCGGCTGTTGCGGTCTTTCGACGAGCGGAGCCACAGCTACCTGGGAGTGGACATCGGCGCCTGGACACCCGGACTTATGATGCCAAGTGCACGACCTGTAGCTAGGGCTGTCGGATGCCGGTGGAGATGATCATAGACCACTGGAACCCGTCCAAGAAACGATACCGGTTCGAGACCTTCTGTTACGGTCCGAAAAGCTGCGCTCTTTACAAGGCCGGACCAACACGCAAGGTGCCGGGGCGAAAGGGCATATCCTACACCGAGGAGGACTGGGTCGACGAAGAGGCAACCGCCCACCGCGGATCCGATGACTGATATTCAGAAACGTGCGACAATCTTGCGGCGCAATCGGCAAAACTCCAATACAAAATTGACATGGGAGGTGTTCTTATTATGGTGAAAACGATATCGGGCGTCGAAATCGAGTGTATCAGTGGAGATATAGCTTCACAAACAGGGATTACCGCTGTTGTCAATGCTGCAAACGCTCAACTTATGATAGGCGGAGGTGTGGCCGGCGCTATTCACCGTGCCGCGGGTCCCGGGCTTGCGGAGGAATGTCGTCCATTCGCGCCCATTGATCCAGGGGAGGCGGTTATCACGGCAGGACATAATCTTCCCAACCAGTTTGTCATTCACTGCCTGGGGCCTGTTTACGGGGTGGACAAACCGGAAGATGTACTGTTGGCGAATTGCTACCGCAATGCTTTACGGCTTGCTGAAGAGCGTAAGATACAATCAATCGCGTTTCCAGCAATCTCCACCGGCGCATTCGGGTATCCCGTGGAAGATGCGGCCGAAGTGGCATTCGATACTATCATGGAAGCCATTCCAACACTGAAATCCGTCAAGAGGGTGCGGTTCGTGTTGTATAGCGGGAGAGATTTGGAAATTCATGAAAAAATCCTTGAAAAGAAAACCTGAAAAGAAAGAATCGAACGAGTACATTGAGAGCACAAGCTGATTGCAATATGCACATAAACGATATGGCATGCCCTTTATGCCACAATGCCGGGGATTGGGTTACGGGAACTGAATTCCTCCTGTGCAGGGAATGTCAGGGATTCTTTCGTCATGTTCGGCATCTGCCGAACCTTGAAGAGGAAAAGGCCCGGTATGAAACCCATAACAACGATGTGA
>CAZFER010000113.1:0-12770 GCA_964517495.1 uncultured bacterium
CCCACCATGTTTACTGATCATTATATCATTTCACATATGCCTGGTGGGTTACGCTTCATCCGCTTGGGCGGATTCCGCTTTTAACCCACCCTACCTATCTATGTGTCAATCCATTTTTATGACAATCTACGAATAGAATGCTTCTTGCCCGAAAAATCCTCCCTACAACTTCCACCCGTTATGATAAGGTTCTTGCACCAATTTGTTGGCTTCATCGCTATTGGTGAATTTCCTCGTCGGACCGTCCCACTCCAGTTGCTGGCCGGTACGGATAGCGATGTTTCCCAATAACATCATTTCGGTTAATGGCCCGGCGATTTCAAAACGGCAGCTGGGTTGCTCGCCGCTCCCCCGGCAGGCATCCAGCCATTCATCCCACAAACTCTCTTTGCGCTCCAGTGTTTTGGGGTAATTTTCATATCGTTTCATACGGCTCTCAGGCAGTAATTCCAGCTCTCCCCGGCTTAGTAGAACGCCTTTATCACCCACATACATGTTTCCTTCTTTTGGCCAGGGTTTTTCCTTGGGCCATTGTGGAGGGATGGGGGGCTGCAGGCCGCCGTCATACCAAAAGGCTTTCAAAGGCGGCATGCCTTCACGGGCGGGGAATTCCCACACTACACACGATGCCAATGGTGCGGCTTCCGGCATGCTTTTACTGGATGAGGCATAAACGCGGGTAGGATATTTCAACTTCAACGCACGAAACACCGTATTAAAGTGATGGCAGCCCATATCGCCCAGCGCACCAGTGCCGAAATCCCACCAGCCGCGGAAATTCCAGGGATGATAAATATCACGGCGTACATTCGAGCGAATCACCTGCTCAAGCGCTAAATGCCCGTCCGGCCATTTGTCTTTAAAAGGACGCTGGGGTGCCGGGCCAAGCCATAAATCCCACCGAAAATGCTCCGGCACGGGATCCTCACCTTTAGGACGAGCCATCCCCTGTGGCCAAAGCGGACGATTTGACCAGCAGTGAACTTCATGAACATCACCAATCGCCCCTCCCCAAATCCATTCACACACTCGGCACGCTCTGCTGTTGGTATTGGATGAAGCTGTTACCTGGCTGATGATCTGATTCTCATGTGCCAAATGGGCAATGATACGTGATTCACCAATGGTGCGGGTCAGCGGCTTTACACAACATACCGGTTTGCCCTTTTCGATGGCGGCCTTTGTAATCAGCGCATGGGTGTGGTCAGGCGTACCGATATAGACTGCATCATAGTCTGTTTCCTGATCAAACAGTTCACGAAAATCATGATAGCGTCGCGCCTGCGGCCATTTTTTGTATGCCTTCGAAGCATATTTATCATCCACATCACAAAGAGCGGCTACATGGTTATTTTCCGCACAACGGCTCAACTGGCCATAACCCACCCCGCCAACACCGATACCGACCAGGTTCAACTTTTCACTTGGCGGGATCATCCCTTTTCCACCAACCGTCTCCCGCGGAACCACATCCGGTTTTGGAAGGTGGCTGCATGCCGTGGATAAAAAAGCGGTGGCGCCCGCTGCGTGGTA
Organism: uncultured bacterium; assembly: GCA_964517495.1. Lineage (GTDB taxonomy): Bacteria > Hinthialibacterota > Hinthialibacteria > Hinthialibacterales > Hinthialibacteraceae > CAZFER01. The sequence goes on from CAZFER010000113.1 coordinate 1,534, forward strand.
AACAAACGTTCGCCGTGTCAACGTAAGTTCCTGAGTTTTCTGATCTTTTGAATGGTTTATACTCATATTTTCCTCCCGGATAGATAAATAAATCTTCCATTCTTGTTTAAGAATGATTGTTTCCTTATATACTCTTTAAAATAGTCAAGTCTCAAGAATTCTTTGGCTTCGATTCTAACAAAAAATTTCCATCATGGATACAAGAAAAAACAGGAAAAGATTTTTTTTCGGATAAACAAAACAACATGGTGATTTCAAGCCGCAAACTAAAAAGGCCCAAAAACAAGTCAGCCGAAAAGCAGGTACTCCCTGATCGAATGCTTCAATCTGTCGTGCATTGGATGGCGGCCATGACCCGTCTTTTCTTTCGTAAACGGTCCCGATTGATGAGTTCAAATATCACGCTGGTTTTTGGCGACCAGTTGACCAACCAACGCCGCCGTGAAATTATGTCGGCATCGTGGAAAAACCTCTGGGAAATTGGCCTGGAAATTTTACGCTTTACTTCCAAAAAAGATTATTTCCTTCGCTCTGTAACGATCAAAAATATCGAGGCGATCCAAACCAGTTTAACCAAAAATCGAGGGGTAATCATAGCCGGTCCGCATTTAGGCAATTATTTTCTTGGTGCCGCGGCTTTGGCACAACATTTTCCCGTTTATGTCATCATTCGTCCCATTAAAAACCGCTGGCTAAAAGCCATTTATCAACGATATTTGGAAAACATGGGATTTGAAATCATTAATCGTGTCGGGGGGCTATATCGCGCCTATCGCGCCTTGAAAAAAAACGCCATCGTCATTTTCGCCATGGATCAATATGCTGGAGCCCAGGGACTAAATATCAATTTTTTTGGTCAACCGGCAAGTACATTTAGTGCACCTGCCTATATTGCCTTAAAGCAAGGCACACCGGTTCATATTGGCTACTGTTTGCGTAAGGCCGAAAATACAATGGATGTCTGTTTGAGTGACAGTATCCCTCTCGTCCAAACCGGCGATATGGAAATCGACCTATATGAAAACACCTTGCAATTCAGCAATTGTATTGAATCCATTATCAAACAGCATCCCGAATCATGGCTTTGGATGCACCGCCGTTGGCGGGTTTCTCACCCAGCACATCATATGGATTAATATGATCCCCCGTAAAGCACTCTTAGATGATCGATTTGTGTTGATACCGTGGGTGAAATCCGAATCGTGTTCATCCCCTTCTTCAATGTCACGGTTTTTCGGTCCCAAGCCCAGGTTGCATCACTTCCGGTATCCCATAATGTAAGTTCACCTGCATTCTCGCCATTTATTCGTAAAGTGGAGGGATGTTCACCGCCTTCCACGATATAACGCAACTCCAACGTATAATCACCGGCCATCGCTGCAATATAATCCCATTCAATCCAGGGATCATTAGCGGTTTCATCAAATTCAAGATACCCTTCACCTGTAAAATCTGCTAAAGACGATGACCGTTGAGCTCCACTAAATCGGCTGGCTTCAGCTTCAAGCCTCGGTCCACCAGGAGTTGTTTGCATGGGATCAACATCCGGATGTCCACCGGCGATGACGATGTCATTCAAAACGTGTTGATAAAGCGCTCGCCAATCGCAATACCCCACTCGGTTGGTCCAAAGGGGATTCTTATACTGCCCTAATGCAATGGCAGAGTATAAACGCCAATAATGCGCAGCATGATTCAATTCTTCAATAGCGGCTTGTTGATAAGAGGATTGCTGAGTCTCACGATACATTGCCAGTTCGGCAGCCCCCCGTATTTTATGCGCGTAATACTTTCCGAGATTCGCGATGGCCCCCATATCATTCAATGTGAGACGCAGTCCCTTGTTCCCGCGATGATGAAGCCGTTTGAGAATGTGCAGCGCCTTATCAGCATGCCTATGTATCTGTTGTGAAACCTCGATAGGAGTGGTTCCTTGTAATTCCTTCCCTTCCACCTTGGCTTTAACAAAATCAGGGATAGAGATGTTATCCGTGCCCCGATGGGGTGGAAGCGTGATAAACCGGTTAACATCATGAAATCCCGATTCCGTGTTGGCGGGGCCGGGACGGCTTTTACACGCTTCAATATACCATTGAAAGTCAAGCGAACCCCAATGAAAACCAGTGGTTTTGGGGTAAATCATGGAAGCCTGCTGCCAGGCTGTAAACAACGCTTTCCCATCGATTTCCGGATAGCGGGCTTGCAATATCTCAATAAAACGATCATTGCCTAATTGAGGATCATACCCCAACCGGCCCCAAATCAACCAATGATACCAATGCTTGACGATCTCGATTTGCCGGGGAGTTTCCGGTTCCAGGCTCATAAATTCACGGCCCCAAATGTATTGATCCGAACCAAAGTAATAACCTCGTGAAACCTCATATGGGATGTTTTGAATAAATTCACGCACAAAATCCGGAGCACCCCACCGACAACGGTAAACATCATCATTTCGCAAGGTCCAGATGGTTTTCAGGTCACCAATATCCTCAACAAAGCCTGGATGATAAGGCTGAATGGTTGAACTATAAACATGTGCTTTGGCATACTTAAAGCTGAAAATAAACTCAATGTCTTTATGATCAATCAATGGCTTGAAGGTTTTTGCGATATCCTGGGCACCGGTTTGATGTTGCCGGTGAATAAAGGTGATTTTGCGACCCGGTTGTTCCTTGGCCGCATCAAGCACACCCTTCGCATAGGTATGAAAGGCCCAATTTTCTTTTTGTTGAAAATTGGCGCCATGCATGTTTTCCCCGGTCGTCAAGCCAATCCCCGCCAGGTCGGGATAGGTCAAAAACATCTGCTTGACGCTTTTACGAAAATAATCGATAGTGGTCTGGCTATCAATATCATCGGTGATTCCATATTTATCTTCTGTCCCATAGGTAAAAATATTCCATGTCACAAAGTAAAAATCGACATTCCGCTCTTTCCCATAGCGCATGACCTTGCGCCAAAAGTCAATCTTTTCCTCAATGGTTATTTTCTTTAACGTTTCCAGATTTTCCATAATCTCCGGCGCGTCAAAACCAACCCCATTGAGGGAATAATTTTCTTCCCATTGCACCGTCGACCGTTTGACATCATCCAGCGCAATGTCAGGATACTCGGGAACCTTTACCAGCGAGGGGAAGGGATGCAGGCTCCAAAGCGAAACAAAGTTATAGCGATAGCGTGCTAGATTATCAATATAGTTTTTCCAAAAATCAAAATTCCACATTTCAATAATATTATGCTGAGCCGCATCACTCACATCCGAATAACTGGGAGTGCGCACATCCAGCGGGATATTAAACTTGGTCCCCCGCATCGCCATATAGGGATTTTGTACATCTTCTGCCACACCATCCAAACCATTTGTACGAATCATTTCCGCCACTTCCAAGCCACCGTACATGGTTCCAGCAGCATCCGCTCCGATAATCCAATAATTCGTTATGCCATTCTCTTGCGTGATTCGTATACGAAATCCCTCTGGTTTCAATGGCTTATCAGATATGTTGTCTATTTCCACGTCGCCAAGCGGGCAAAGCAATATACGATCTCCATTACCAACATTATTGGAATTGGCAATATCCAATCGAACTACATCATGACCTTTAATGTTTAAAGCGTTCTGAATCTCCTCCGCTGCAAAAGATACCTGAGGTGAACCATCCTCTACAAGAGTTATTGTTTTTGCATGGATCTTAAATTGAATTCCAAAAGCAAAGAAAAATAAAAATAACGCCAAGATCGCTAGTTTGATATATGGTCTCATACGAATCTATCTCCTTTTGCAAAAATATTATGTCCTGATCATCAATTCTACATTTTTTCTTTCATCCTTCCAATTGAAACGATCGCAAAAAATTTGTACCTGTTTGCTACACCACTTTAAACGGACAAAAAAAACGCGGGCATTCCTACCCGCGCATCATATCCAGATAACACATTTCCCTTTTAATAAATATTTGATGGTCGAACGCAAACTCGCATATGTTAAATTAATGCTTATGTTTCTCTAGCGTTTCCACAGGAACGAGATCATGGTTTTTAAGATCATCAATCCATTTCCACGCCTTCTCTTTTGGATTATACGCTTCGGCTAATGCTTTGGTGACATCGATCAGTTCAATATCCTCAGTTTGATAATCAATCTGCCACTTACTCACAACAAGCTCAACGCCAGCCTCTTTCGCAACCTTAGGAATACGGTCACGGATGTGATCCAACAAATTATCCACCGGTTTCCCACAAAAAGCCTGCAGATGAGCCTGATGTTGCCGATCTTCAAACCACCCTTCCAACTCCTTCATTTTCTCTTCATCACCCCTTTCCTTTGCCTGCTTGTGTTCCTTCATTTTAGGTTGCAACACCTGCGTATTGTAATCTGAATTGCCAAACGCAATGGCGACTCCACGGGAGTCATAAACCCCAACCCGAATGCAAGCCTTATCATCCTGGGAAACCGCGGAATCCCAAGCCGATGTCATCACCAACGCTGCCAATAGAAATAATCCCATACCAATCATTGCTATTTTACGAACCATGATTACCGCCCTTTCAAATATGTGAAATATAGATACCGCGATTCAATATCCAGCAAAACACGCGCCAATACCCGTTTTTTTACTGTATCACATTGATTGTCGGGCAGTTAGGGATTTAATGTTTAAAGCAATATTCATATAGCATATACAAAATATGACTAAGATCACATCGTTTTTTGTATATCGTTATCTTGAGCGATTGAAGTGACAGTCAATCAATGTCATTAACTTAAAAGGGAGGGCGAGGCTCCCGCCGAGCCGATATCCTCCATCAATTTTCTCTTCTTTGCATAATACAGCGAAACAAGTTGTTTTCGTAATCATTCTCGAAAGCATTGTCGGGATAATACTTGAGGCACGGCGGATGCCGGTGCCGATCCCACGGTAGGGCAATTCCTTGGTTGCAAAAGATGCAAGCACCGCTATCTTCACTGTCACGGTACGTTTGTGAGGTTGGATCGTTTCCGTAAAACGCGATAGCTTTAACCACGAACCCTGGCTTTTTCCATTGCGGATATTTTCCGAATAATAGTAATCCGGCTAAATTCATGTTTTCTAGTCATTGTGTCAACGGCATATCAGTCCGGTCCCAATCCGTTTCATAGGTACGTTGAAAGAAATCTTTAAAATAACCGAGGTCTATATCGTCAACCGTTGTTCCTTCCACTGGCACTTCATCCGCATAAATGAAATCTGATTTCTGAAACAACCGCCGCAGCTCTTCTACTTCCATGACAAGTATATCTCCTTGTTCTGCATAAAAATATTTCGGTTGTCTTTCCATATAATTTTTCTACAAACATAGATTAACATTTAGTATACAGAACCACTCACAACGGAGGCGAGTCGCAGGGTATTTTTTTTAGATATGACTCGCACCTTTACTACAACAACCCAATTCTCTTCTATTTTAACATCAAGAAAACGTAGGTTTTTTCATAATTCAATCGTCTCATCATGGACATGGATATATTTCCGTTTTGTTTTTTCGCCGCATACATGCTATTGTTTATTATAAGTTTTACTCGTAAGAGGATTCTCACTATGAGCCAATGACAATATGCCTGAAACGTTACAAACGAGCACATCCTCGCCCATCTAAATATGATAAAGTTTATAATAATTATAAACATAAAACAAATCCCGAAAATTTCAATTCTATACATTGACTAAACGAATAAATGGTTCTCTAATTAATCCTAGATAAGAATCATTCAGACAATAAACATCCCGAGCAATCAGAAAAGGAGAATGCATCATGGGAACATCAGAAAATCTACAAGACGCCTTTGCCGGTGAAAGCCAAGCCAACCGGCGTTATCTCGCTTTTGCCAAAAAAGCCGATAGCGATGGCTTCCCCCAAATCGCCAAACTTTTCCGGGCCGCCGCAGAAGCGGAAACCATTCACGCCCACGCCCACTTAAGAGCAATGGATGGCATCAAAAGCACCGAAGAGAATTTGAAAGTCGCCGTGGAAGGCGAACGCTATGAATTTCAGGAAATGTATCCCGGCTTTTTGGGAACCGCCCAGCAAGAGGGCAATAAACGCGCTGAAATCGGCTTCGCACACGCCTGCGAAGCCGAAGAAGTCCACCACAATTTCTATAAAAAAGCCCTGGAATCGGTACAGAATGGAAGTGATTTGGAAACCATCTCCGTCTATGTATGCCCGGTATGTGGGAACATCGAATTCGGCACCCCACCGGAAAAATGCGCCATCTGCAACGCGCCCGGCGAGAAGTTTTTTGAAGTGCAATAAGCAATCAAAAATATGAATAATTGAATTAACTGCGGGCTATTAAGCGATTGATATCTTAATAGCCCCTGCCGAAACCAACCTACCATTTTTGCGAGGGCAGCTATGTCAAATGCATCAACGATCTCCTGGATATGCACAGTATGCGGTTATGTTCACGAAGGAAATGAGCCTCCAGAGGTTTGCCCTGTCTGTGGCGCGGGAGCCGATGCCTTTGAAAAAGAAACATCAAGTGAACCACCCCCTATACAAACTCCAATTGAGTGGATTTGCTCACTGTGTGGTTTTCTCCATGAGGGAGAATCACCACCCGATGTCTGCCCCGTTTGTGAAGCAGAACCAGAAGCCTTTGAACGAATGGAGGAAACACAGGATTCAAAAGCCATTACCCAACCCTCTGAAGAATACTTGAGCGAATGGGCCAAACGCGAAGACTCCTTTGAAAAGAAATTCAGCCGCATGGTTGAACTGGCCAAGTATGGAAAAAGTGATATCACCCCCATGCGAACCCAAAAATCCTTTCCCGACTGGGATTTGATCCTCTTCAAAGGGGCTCAGCTGGATCGCTTCCCGCTCAATGAAAACGAAGAGGTTGTCACCAACACCATCATCGGTAAAACCGCCAAACAACCTCTTGAAATGGCCATTCCCTTTTATGTATCACACATGTCGTTTGGCGCGTTATCCAGGGAAGCCAAAATCGCCCTGGCAAAAGGCTCAAACATGCTCGGCACTGCCATCTGTTCTGGCGAAGGCGGGATGCTGCCCGAAGAACGTCAGGAAGCAGGTTGTTATATCTATGAACTCGGCACCGCCTCGTTTTCGCACATTGAAGATTCCATGCGTCAAGCCGATGCCGTGGAACTGAAAATCGGCCAGGCCGCCAAACCTGGCCTGGGTGGACACTTGCCCAAAGAGAAAATAACCGAAGAGATCGCCCAAATCCGTAACGTTCCACTTGGCCAGGATTCCATCTCACCCGGACGCCCTTTCTATTTAAAGCAACTTGAGGATCTAAAAGCATTAGTGGATAAAGTTCGGGAAATCATCCAAGGCAAACCGGTGGGCATCAAGATAACCGCCGGCCATATTGAGAAAGATATAGATGCCGCACTAAAAGCCAATCCGGATTTCATCACCATCGATTGCCGAGGTGGAGCCACCGGAGCCGCCCCAACTTTTGTAAAAGATAATGTATGCCTGCCCCCCATTTATGCCATCCGCCGCGCCCGAAGGTATCTCGATCAAGTCAACAGCCATGTCACCTTATGCATAACCGGGGGCTTCCGGGACAGCGCCGATATTGCCAAAGGTCTGGCCCTGGGAGCCGATGCCATCGCCCTGGCCACCGCGTCCCTGATCGCCATTGGCTGCCAGCAATACCGCATATGCCATTCCGGTAATTGCCCGGTCGGTATCACCACTCAGGATACAGAACTGCGAAACCGGTTCAACATCGATGAATCCGTAAAACGGTTCGTCAATTACTACACCGCTACCAACGAGGAACTCAAAACCTTCGCCCGAATCAACGGAAGAAACAGTATCCACGGCCTGGACATAACCGACGTCTTTACCCTCAATCACGAAATCGCCCACTACACCGACATCGAACACGCTTGAGGACTTCAAGAATCTGATCATCGACCATCGTCCCGTGTATGTGATAGACTTATCTTTCAATACATAGTTAATTCAAAGGGGATCGAGGGACATGAAACGTGTTTTGCAAAATATCATCCTTATTTCGATAATCCTATTCTTCTGTTCGTTTGCCTATTCAGAGCCATATATTGTTAATGGGAACCAAACCGCGCCCCACTTTGGTGTTTATGAGGTGCAATTAAAGAAGTATTCACCCAAAGGTAATCCGTTCTTTGATGTTTCCATACAGGTCGATTTCATCCGTCCTGATGGCAAAAAAGTTCGAGTGAATGGTTTTTATGATGGAAATCAGACTTATAAGGCTCGAGCCTATTGTGATCAAGTGGGTGAATGGCAATGGCGATGTGTTTCAGAACATTCGCATTTCAATTCAATTATTGATTGAGCGCAGAAAGGACATCATAATAAAGCCCTGCCGCCTCATGGATTTGGGATAGGGAAACCGATTCAGTGGGGGTATGTGCTTCCGCCAGTTGGCCGGGTCCCAGGATAATGGGCTTGATTCCCGAGGCCCAAAGCAGGTTGGCGTCTGAATGGCTGCGGAAAGCGTCTGTTTCCCAGGGCAAGTTGTTTGTTTCGTATACCTTTTTGAGAATATCAGGCAGCAGGCCTTTTTCAGGAAGGTGATAGCCGGAGTCGATGGTTTCGAAACTGATGGTTTCTGAACTAAGCTGGTCAACTTTTAACTGGGCTTTGACGACATCTTCAATTTCGAAAATGATGTCTTCCAGTTTGGCGGAGGGGGGGACGTGGATATCGAGATTGGCGCTGCAGCGGTCTGGAACGCTAAAACCTGCTTCTGAACTATAGATATCGCGGATGTTGTAGATGATTCCCTGGCGTTCGTTTTCCAAGTAAGAAACCACCGCTAATAATGTGTTTAACTGTTTGTTGATGGCATTATGTTCCCAATTGGATAAAGAGGCATGCAGACGTTTGCCCCAGGTGTTTAGTTCCAACTCCAAATACCCAAAATGAGCCAGGCAGGGTTTGTTAGCGGTTGGCTCGCCCACGATAGACCAAGGAACATTGTAATTTTCCAAAAACGCTTTGGTGCCGTCACCGGTCTCTTCTTCTCCCACCACCAAAACCAATGCGGCGGGAGGGAAATGGTTTTGTTCATAATAGGAGATATACGCTTCGATCATGGCGGCACAACCGCCCTTCATATCCGCCGCGCCCAGGCCGTATAGGCGATTATCCTCTTTTTGGGTTTGAAAGTTATCCAAATCAAAAGCGGGAACCGTATCAATGTGCCCTAAAAAGGAACATTGCAGGCCTGTTATGTCAGGCCATACGATCAAGTTGTAGCGATCCTCATCGACATAAAGGCGTTCAACGGGCAGATTGAAGGTTTGAAGGTAATCCTCAAGGAACTCAAGGATTTCACCCTCCTTGCCGGTTGGGCTGTAGATATCAATCATATCGGTCAGCAAAGATTCCAACCGGTCCGCTTTAATCGAATTTGTCATGATGGTTCCTTGTTTCTTTGTTATTTTTTGAGTTTTTTACATGGGTATCAATATTCATCGACATATACACATGATCAATCGCATTTGCGAAACCGCGTTTTTTAAAGAACCTGATCGCTGCTTCGTTGTCCGCTTGGGTATCGACAAGAAGGATTCGAACGTTTTCTTCGATCAACTGATCCAAAAACGCATCGAATAATTTATCGCCAATTCCCATCTTATGATAACTCGTATCCACTCCGATCCAAACAAGATGGCCGTAGTTCCAGGCTTTTCGGCGTTTTTGGATAATGGTGCCCATCGCGAAACCCGCTACTTTCTCGTCGATTTTGGCGACAAAACATAATTCCGGATCAGATTGAAAAAAGGAGGTGACTTCGTATTCATTCCAGGTGCGATATAAATTTGAGTGATCCTGTGAGGTGAAAATTCGTTCACCCAAATGATAAACGGCGGCAAGATCATCAATTTTCATTTCGCATACTTCAACGTCCATTGTTGTAACTCCACACTATATTGTTACAAATTTTGAGTAAAAGAAGTATAACCGCATTAAGAGTGAAAACGGGATAGTTTTGTTCAGAATTTTTTTGGGATTGTGAATAATAGATACATCTCTGCCTTTACCATGCCAGTATATAACATAGGGTTAATCTCCTAATGAGTATTTTACGTGGAGACAGCTCGCTGGGAACTTCGCCCTCCCTGTTGACTGAATGACTTTGGGTTTACCCTTTCGATTAAAGAATGTGTAAACCTGTAGGAGGCAGAGTGGATTGGAATGATATTTTACCACGTGAAATAAAATATTTAACTGAAATGATGCTTGATGCAACTGACGTCCCACAATATGCAAGTGATGAGTTTTATAGAGATTTTAATAGTTATATTTATAAAGAAAAAAATGATCACTGAACTTATTAAGATAATAAAAAAAACACCTGATTGTATAGTTTTTTCGCCCGCCGGAACCCCTACAATTGATATATCTCATATTATTGATCCACAAATTTTGGAGTTTTATCAATGCTGTGGAGGATTAATTCTATATAAATCTAGTGATTAGTTTATAGAATTTGTTCCACCAAAAGAGTTTTTACATGCAAATCTTTTAATCATCGGTAAAAGGTTTGATGATGTATCTGATTCATGGTACATAGTCGGAAGAAATGGTACAGATCAATTTATAACAATAGATTTACATTTTTCCAGATTAGGTAAATGTTATGATAGTTTTTATGAAATACATGGGGTTGCTGGTTCTTGTCCAATAATAGCTAATTCATTTTACGAGTTCCTTTATAAAGGTTATATTAATAAAGGTGATTATTTTTATTGGTTAAAAAATAATTTTCAATCTTTAGGTGATGCATATGATTAAAATATCACAATCAATAATTCAGCGCGGTTGCCAAGGGTAAAACGCTGATTTTACCCACGAGTCACACCCTCATACAAATTCTTCCAAATATTCAAAGGTAACACTCTAAACCCAAGTGGGAAAATCTCTCGATGAGAGAAGGTGTGCGACAAAACCATCCCCACCCATAAAATTCAAACTTTTCCCCCTTTAAATTCACTTTTTCAAAAAATAATTTTGTCCGTTCATATTATTTAACTTACGAACGCCCAGCACCACAAAAAATCCCTTCCAATTCACATTAAAAGCGCGTTTAATTACCCCAAAAAGTCGGCTTCCTCTCTATTGGTAGGAACGCACATCGTTTTTCCACGATTGAAAAATCATGTGCTTTCCGAAACGAATAACGTTATTCAGATTACCGGGTGCATACGTTTAAAAAGGAT
>CAZFER010000114.1:0-12503 GCA_964517495.1 uncultured bacterium
CATTAAAAAGCGCGCCGGAGAGGACTCGAACCTCTAACCGCCTGATCCGAAGTCAGGTGCTCTATCCAATTGAGCCACCGGCGCGAAAGATTTTGCTATATATATTTCAAACTGATTTTAGTTCCAAACACGTATTTTTGGTGAAACCTTTCGTTCGTCAAGGTCTTTGCTCGGAAGTTGTTCGGAGTTTCAACTTATGTCACCTCAGATGGGCTTTCCTTGCTCCAGCCCAGCCAGCCTTTGATCGTGCAGGTTACCCGATCTCCTGCGGAGACCATTGATGGGATTACAATCAGGGTTAAAACGGTGGCGAACGCCAGCCCAAAGATAACCGCAATCGCCATGGGGCCCCACCATTGGGCTGATTCGCTCCCCACTTGCCAAACTTGATTTCGGAAATCATAGCTTATACCGATGGCCATGGGAATCAGGCCAAGAATTGTGGTGACGGCTGTTAAAATTACCGGTCGAAATCGAATCAAACCAGCTTGTATCAGTGAATCACGTTCGTTCATTCCCCGTTCCCTTAAAAGGCCGATATAGTCCAGTAGAACAATGGCATTGTTTACAACAACACCAGCTAAACTGATGACTCCAATTCCCGTCATAATAATTCCGAATGGTTTTTGGGTAATCAACAAACCCACGAATACCCCCATAGTGGATAAGATCACAGATGACAAGACAATAAATGGCTTAAATAACGAATCAAATTCCGTAACCAAAATCAAGGCGATCAACATCAAAGCGGCAACAAACGCTTCGGATAAAAACTCTTGTGCTTCCTGTTGGTCTTCATTCTCTCCACGATAGGCAATCTTATACCCACGTGGCAAATTCATGCCTGCCAGGGTTTTTTGTACATCGGTCAGTACATCATTGGCCAGCCGCCCTTCCGCATCTCCTTCAATGGTAATCACTCTCTTTTGATCACTTCTTACAACCGTACCCAGTCCAGCGGAAATATTTACTTCAGCCACTGAACTGATAGGGACATAACGGCCAGTGGGGGTTGCAACCATCAGGTTGTTGAGCGCGCTTAAATCTTTTCGCCGTTGCAATGGCAGTTGCACAATGATGTCATATTCATCATTGCCGTCACGATATACACCCGCTTCCAAACCACGTATGGCAGTTTTAACGTTAGTAGCAATTAATGATGTGTTTAATCCCAGCATGGCGGCCCGTTCTTTATCGACTTTGATGACGATTTCCGGTTTGGATACCACATAATCGTCTTTTAAGTTAACCAGGCCGGGAATCCCTCGAATTTTCTCCTTGACATGCCGCATCAATTTTTCGAGGATTTCATAATCTTCCCCCGAAATTTCAATGCTGACAGGTGCTCCAGTAGGAGGGCCTTCTTCCTCCTTTTTAATTTCCAAATCAGCGGAGTAAATTGGTTGGAATGATTCACGCAATTCTTCGATGATTTGGGGTGATGGAATCGAGCGCTCTTCCATGTCATCAAATTCCAATACTATCCGAGCAATATCAGGTGAGGTTTGGCCCCCGGATAAAAACGAATCCGCGCCTGATCCTGTACTACCAACATTGGTCACCATACTGCGAACGTCTTTGTATTGTATGCATACCGGTTCAAGACGGCGGGTCATTTGGTCGGTGACATCCAAATTTGTTCCCTTGGGCATCTTTACTTCAACATAAGCCCGTTTGGGATCTACCTCGGGAAATAATTCGACCCCTTTACTGAATCGGCCAAAAGCACTCAGAATGAATACAAGCAGCAAAATCGTACTCAGCAAAACCAAGCCTGGATTATCCACCGCCCATCCAAGAAAGCGCTCGTATATACGTATAACTTTATTAGGACGTTTGTCTGGAGCTTTACCGAGGACTCGTATGAATATCGAACATAAGGTTGGATTAATAATCAAGGCGACTAAAAGCGAAGCCCCTAATGCAATTATGACCGTTTTGGGAAGAAAGGACATGAATTCCCCCATGATCCCTGGCCAGAAGATCATGGGAAAGAAGGCGGCAATGGTCGTCGCCGCACTGGCGATGACTGGCCACATCACTTCATGAGTACCCACAATGGCTGCTTCCAACCGTCCCTTTCCTTCCTGGCGATGGCGGAAAATGTTTTCTACTATAACGATCGCATTATCCACCAGCATCCCTACAGCAAGAACCAGCGAGAAAAGAACGACCATATTTAAGGTCAAGCCGATTAAGCTCAACACAAAAAAGGTAATTAACATCGATAGGGGGATAGAAGCGGCAACTAACAAAGCATTGCGAATCCCCATAGAAAAAAGCACAACCAACAAAACTAAAATCAAGCCGGATAGGATGCTGTTTTCCAAATCAGATACCATCAACCGAATGTCTTTGGATTGGTCATTCATGATCGAGATTTTAGTATCGGCGGGTAAGGATGCTTTAAACTCCTGGATGATGGCTTTTACCTGGTTGGATATTTCGATAATGTTTTCGCCGCTGCGTTTGATGATATCAATCGAAACCGCATCATGTTGATTAAGCCGTGCTTTGGTTTTAGGTTCTTCAAATCCATCCTGCAATTGAGCCACATCCGTGACATAAACAGTGAAGTTATCATCGGTACGAACAATCAATCGCCTTGCTTCAGCGGGATTTTTAAATTCGCCCGGAATTTTTACCAGGTAGTTTCCAACCCCAATATCCATCTTACCACCCGGCGTATTTAGGTTGTTTTGCCGCACGGCGCTCATTAAATCCATAACCGAAAGGTTATAGGCGGAAAGCCGTTCCGGATCATATACCACCCGGATCTCACGCTCCAATCCACCCGTTACCTTGCCTTCAAGCACACCAGGAATGGTTTCAAATTCATCGGACAAATCATCGGCAATTTCCTTAAGTTGCACCAAACTGATTGGGCCATGGACGATCGCCGTCATGATGGGAAATTCAGCAAAGTTAATTTCATCCACCATGGGATCCTCTTCTAAATCCGAGGGTAGCTCACTTTTGGCTTCATCAACTTTATCACGCACCTTTTGCAAAGCGGTATCGATGTCGATTCCCGAATTAAACTCTATAACGATGGTGGAAGATCCTTCAGAGGAATACGATCGTATTTCCTTCACTTCGCTGATGGATACCACCTTCTTTTCAATTGGGCGGGTGATCAGGTTCTCAATATCCGATGGGGCCACCCCTTCATATATTGTTGTTACAATAATGTTCGGAATGGTAATATCAGGGAACGATTCACGAGGCAAAGTTTTATAAGAATAAACCCCTGCCACAATGATAATGAATATCAGGACCAGAATGGTTATATGATGCCGGATGGAAAATTCAGATATGCTCATTTCATCATCTCTTTTTCTACAAACTCAATGGAACGGTCGACGCTATCCATTACTCTCACTTTTTGCCCTTCCACCAGGTCTTTGTGTCCTACCACCACAATATGTTCATGGGGTTTTAATCCATCCAACACCTCAACCTGATCTCGTTCAATAAATCCAATGGTAATGGGCCGTGATTCAACCTTTCCGTCCTTCTCAACGAAAACACTCATCCCACTTTCGCGTTTGACCAAGGCAAAAAGCGGGATCAACAAAGCATCCGGGACTCGCTTGACCACGAGGCTCGAACGAACGATCATGCCCGGCCGAATGCGATAGTCAGGATTATCCAGGACCAGCAAGGCTTCGAATGTATTGGTTTGCGTATTTGCGCCATAGGCGACTCGATCAATTTTAGCTGTTCGGGTTTCATTTATGGCTTCGATATAAACCTGTGCTGTTTTTCCCTTTGAAACCGCATCGGCATAGCGTTCAGGAACACCCACACTTAATTTGACACGATCCAATTTCAATAGCCGGCCCAGTGTCATCCCCTCCCCCATAAATTCTCCGGCTTCTGCATCAACCCGGTCAACAATGCCGGAAACGGGGGCAGTTATCTGACCCAATGAGACTTCAACTTCCATACGCCGTTTACGTGCTTCCGCTTGACTCTCATTGGATTTGGCTTCATCAAAAGCCTGGGCGGAAACATCACCACGTTTGTAAAGTGGTTCCAACCGCTCAACGTTCTTTTTGGCCAATTCATACGCCGCTTCGGCTTCTTTCAACATGGCTTTCCGCGCCCGAAGGTCAATCTGGAACAATTCTTGGCCTTTTTGTACCCTATCGCCTTCCTCTACACTCACTTTTTCCACGATCCCTGATATAGAAGCACCCAATGTTATATCCTTAAACGCTTCGACCAGACCTGGAACTTCGATAGAGTAAGTAAACGGCTGAGGTACAATTTCCATCACCTGAACACGCTGTAAGTTCTCAGGGAGTTTTGATTCTTCGTTGGCGTTCTCTTTATTCGTTTCGCTGTCAGAAGGAATGATCGACATCGCATAAAATGCGCCGGAAAAGCAGCTCAATACGAGAATATATATCAACACTTGCTTGAGTTTACTCATTTCGAGACCCTCCGATGCCGTATAATACATTCTGCATTAATTTATCCTCCAATTGCTCTGGTAGCTCGTCACTCAGGACCAGCTGGTTCATAACGTAAATGTTGATCGACCCAATGAAATGCAGGATGGCTTCCTGTACCGTTATTTTGCGTATATACCCTTGATCAATTCCTGCTTGCATGAATGGGTGTAGTAAAGCCAGATGCTGACGCTCATATTCGCACACTAAAGCGGGTGAAATACTACGAGTTGGGCCAAACGCGGCTCCAAAAATCAAACGGGTGGTATTTTCATATTCGAGGCAGCACTCGATATAGGTACGAATCAAATTCTTAAAGGTATCCAGAAACGATTTGTTTTCGGATAGGATTGTCTGTAACTTTTCAAAAAAGAACTCATACGCATCTTTGATAATCCAATGATATAAATCCTCTTTATTCTTAAAATAATAATATAAAACCGGTTTGGTTACACCCGCACCCTCAACAATGTCCCTTATGCTTGTCCCATCGTAACCTTGATGGGCAAATAAATGGGTAGCCACCTCTGCGATATGGTCTTTTGTGTCCTTGATTTTTTTTTGGGGACCTGGAACGACTAAAGTTTGAGATAAATCATCCTTTACCATGATGCATGTGTCCTAATTTGAATTGTATAATCTATATACCGAACGGTAGGTAAAATTGTAACTGCGAGAAAAGAAAACGCAAGATATATTCTCATGACTGGGGGAATCGAAATGAAATACTCACTTTTTCCTTCAAAAAAATCATCCAGGAACTATCATACCTCTTTGATATCACTAGAAATCAACAGGATGGATCATGGCTGTTAAACCTCCCCGGCAAGAAATACCGGATTTGAAATTCCCTATCGTCATGCTGGCCCCCGTGGCTGGTGTGACCGACCGTGCAGCGCGTGAAATGGCACGTGAACTCGGTTGCCCTCTCACGTTTTCTGAATTGATCAGCGCCCGTGGCATGCGTGAACGTAATAAGAAAACTATGGTAATGCTGGATGAGTGTCGAGATGAACACCCGTTAGTGATTCAGATCTTCGGAGGAGAACCGGATGATGTTTATGAAGCGGTACGCATGGTGGATGATATGGGGGCCGATGGGGTGAATTTGAATTTGGGGTGCCCCGTCAAGAAAGTCTTCAAAAATAAATCCGGCTGTGGGCTTTCCATCTTTCCCACTCAACTGGTGCATGTTGTAAGGGCTATGCGTAAAGCCACCAACAAGCATCTCTCTGTCAAAATTCGTGCCGGAGTTAATCACCGCTCCCTCAATTACCGCATCATTGGCGATATCGCCCAGGGCGAAGGTTGTGATGGGATCATCATACACGCTCGCACCCGTTTGATGGGCTTCGGCGGCCATGCCCAGTGGGAGTGGATCACTGATCTGAAGGAGTATCTCGATATTCCCGTCATCGGCAACGGCGATGTGGTCGATCCGGTTTCCGCCAAACGAATGTTGGATGAAACCGGTTGTGACGGGGTAATGATCGCCCGAGGGGCTTATGGTAATCCCTGGTTGTTTCGAGATATTTTCCATTACCTCGATACCGGTGAAATCCGCCCTGAGCCCTCTATTTTTGAGAAAATATCCGCCATGATACGTCATATTCAATTAGCAGTAGAGTGGAAAGGGGAACGCAAAGCCATCTTTGAAATGCGCAAGCAAATCGGCTGGTATGTCAAGGGCTGGCCAAACGTACGTCCTCTGCGTGAGAGAATTAATAAGCTGGAATCATTGGACGAAGTCATACAAGCCATCACCGAATGGCGTGACTCGCTTGAAGAAACAACGCTTCAACCCCCTGTTTATGAAGGTGAATGTGCCCTAACAGCCTGACATAAAAACCGGGATGCATGGTAACCCATACATCCCCGTCATGTTATAACTTATATGCAATTTGCATATGATCTCTTAATGCAGCATAAAATCCTGAACCGTGGCGCTTTCATAATCGCCTTCGATCAAGAATAAAAATGTGCCAGGATCATCCTTCACGGTGACAATCATGCCTTGTTGACTAAACGAAATCCCCCGAATTTCAGCGGCTCCCCGCTCTGGGGTTAGCTCCACAAAACGTTCCCCATCCTCGTCTTCATCAAATCGTTCAGCACTGAAAAAGTGAATGGCTCGCACTTTTTCCTCTTCACCATCACTGACAAGTACATATGTCCCTCCACCTGCCAAACTGGCCTGACTGGACGTAACCCCTGCAGGAATTCGGACTCCCTCTGGGAATTTACCAATTCGCTTGGCCGTAAAACCACTAATGTTGAAGTCAAAATAGGGTACGGATGCGCGTGGTGTTCGTGTTGGAGTCAGTGTAGGCGTCGGTGTATTGGTGTGTGTTGGCGTGGGGGTTGGTTCAAATTGCCGGGGTTGCGCTTGCGCAAACCATGAAATATTGCCCTGGTTATTGACTCGTAACAAATTTTGAATCTCACCCTTTTGATTGAGTATCCGATAACCACGCTGTGTCAATACCAATTCTGTGGCATTAAATGTCGAAGACAGATCAGCGGGAATCAGGTCCACTTTGCCAAATCGCCGGATCATCCCATCATCATACATAACATAATATCCACCGGAAACCACTTCCATGTCCACCGCGGATCGCTGCAAATCTTCGTAATAACCCATATCAACAGCGTTTCCAAAAAACGCGATTTGGCCCTCCTTATAGAGTACATAATACCCTTGGTTATTACGTGCCATTTCCATATCAACCGCGCCATCGTATTGGATTTCGCCGTAATTGACGGCTTTACCAACGCGTTCAATATGGCCGTCTTCCCTTAAAAAATAAAAACTTTCACCACCGTCAATCGATTCCATATCGACATATTTATGGTTTGAGGAAAAAGGACGCCCTTTGTTTACCGCATCACCAAAGGTATAAACAAATCCCTCTTCGTCCAGCACGTAATATCCGTTACCACTTGCAGTCATTACCATGTCGACCGCTCTCACCCCTTTGGGATATCCCAAATTAACTGCTTTCCCCGCGGTTTGGATAACCCCATCGTCCCACAATGTATATACTCCGGATTCACCTTGGACGACTTCCATATCAACCGCTCTTTCCGAAGCCATCCCTGGTGAGGCTATGAAGAATACGCCTATGAGCAGACCTAATCGTATAAGTCGATTCATTACTCCACCTCTTTCTTATCTCTCGTTAAACATGTGCTCTGAGCTTAAATATTAGAGATGGTGAATCCATCATGAGCGAACTCGATCCGCTCCACATAACGGGTTGAACCATCCACGGAAAGAGGGGGAATGGAAAACTTAATCGGGTATGCGTTTTCAAACCTGACACGCAATACACGTCGATTATTTGAATTACGTAAATCAATTTCAATTTCACGCCTTTGAAACGAGCCATCGATAACATCTTCTCGCCAATCGCGGATTTGACGATCAAAAACCCCATGTAATACGAGGTTGGGATAACTCGTATCCCCACCACCGCTTAAGGGGGATTGGTTTTCGATTCCTTCCAGCATAAAGACACGGCCTAATTGGCTGATGCCTTTGATATCAATATCGATCGTTGTCAACTCCGGATAATCATCCGGATCATTCGGATCAAAGTCCGAGGTTTGAACCTGCGCCCACGTTCCCACAATTGCTATCACAAACAGTCCCGCCATTAAAAAGCCCCAATGTTTTCTTGTCATTTAAATTCTCCTTTCAAATTGTACGTAACCTCAATCAGATTTACATTCAATTTAACTTCAATATCTTCAATAATATTGATTTTAGTCTTTTTCTCCCGTCCTTGTCCATATGACAGAGAAAAGCGAGATTCATTATACCACAATACGGAATCCGATTTTTCATGATAAGAATGAGCAAACTTTAATGAATGTTTGAAAAGGGCAGGGGGGGGATAGGTTTTTTCTGTTTATAAGGGTTTTGTTCCCGTGTTATTCCTATGGTGTCCGGAAATTCATCCCGTATCAAGCTGCCATCCTCCCGTGTATGCGCTCTCACATCCATATGCACATAAGGGGTTTGCACATAATCGCCTCGTTCCCAAAAATCATGGTGATAATAGGTAAATGCACCACCCACCATACTGCGATCTTCTTTCAGCAAATGATTATCCAGCTTATCAACATAGCTGCGTAATTTCCGTGCATCACCAATATCGATCTTTCCATCTCCGTTAAGATCATCGATCACCCAATCGTGGTTTTCATCCACGATAAAATCCACTGCCCGGCCATACATATGGCTGGAAAAAGCGCTCTTCAAGCTCTTTTTGCCGTCTTTATCACGAGCCGTCAGGTTATAATTAGGCGAACGATAGAGGTATATAATGTTGAATTTCGTAACTTTTACCCCTTCGCTATTCATCAAACGCTTCAGTAAATCTATTTTTTTCAACACCTTAGGGTGAATTGCGATGTATCGTGGATAGTTTAAATCCTTAAAGCGTGGATCAAGGTCAAAATCACCCAAACGGTAATTATCAAACACATTCAAGAAAAAGGTTTCCGACGTGACTTTATAATAAAGCGATGGCGGTGTATAAGCCTCCATATTGTTCTTAATCCTGCTGGGAATGGTGGCTTTGTTCAGATCCTTTGGATCGGTAGGATCGGGATAGGTCCCAATCGGAAATTGATTGATATACCCACTCATTTTATTCCCCACATCAACGGGGAAGAGGCACTTCATCTGCGCCTGAAATGGGATTTCTATTTCAGGCTTGGCGGCTTCAAACAATCCAGTTTTTTTAGGAGGGAGATACTTTAACGAACCCTCCACTTTAATCGTTTGTACTCCCGATGATGCATCCTTCCAATAACATCGGTCATTCTTGGTTTCAATTTTTCCTGAACTCACCGACCACTTAAATTCTGTTGGAGCAGGAAGATAGCCTTCGGGGATTTTTTCGCTTGGTTTGACTTCGCATTGAAATGCCAAAGGTTTGTCAACAAACGTAACCAGCAATACCTCACCTTTAAATGGATTATTAGTACACTCTAATTCGGTCTTAGCTGATAAGGTAACCGGATCAATATTATTTTGCGCCTCATTGGCATAGGTGAGTAAAAACAAACCCAAAAAACCAACAGCGGAAAGGCACAATAAGATTATACCAATTGTTTTCATGACAACATTTCCCTCAACAATTATATGAATTATGAATATATATCCATCGCTCAATAGTATTCCATTGATTATAATAACACGCAAGTTAAAGTTTCCGTATCATGAGTGAGGAAATAATTTCCCCACATTATGCGAGCAAGCCAATGCCCTGGAATCAAGTCGAGTGTCATCCCCACGTCAAACAGATTCTTTTAAGCCTAATTGCCGCTGAGAAAATGGGTGGCACCCATTTGATTTACGGTCCCCCTCAGGCTGGCCAATTAGCCGTGGCCGAGGCGATCGCCCTTACCCTTAATTGCCAAAACCAATCGAATGATTTTTGTGGCCAATGCATCAATTGCAGACGGATCATCGAGCGCCAATTTCCCGATGTTTTTGTTCTGCACCCTTCTGAGGATTGGGATAAACCCGAGCGAAAAGGTCAGGATTATAGCATCGACCATATGCGTATGGTGCAGGAATATGCTCAATCGCTCCCTTATGAAAGCCAATATAAAATCTTCATTGTTCAGGACGCCCACCGGATGCAGGATCCCTCCGCTAACAGCTTGTTAAAAATCTTGGAAGAACCCCATCCTCATGTGGTTTTTTTGTTGCTTACAGACAATATCTTTCGAATCCTCCCAACGGTCATATCACGTTGCAACAAGATCCGGCTGTTGCCCCTCGATACTCAATCCATGATCCAAACTTTATCCAACGAAATGCCCCCGGCTATGGCGGAAACTCTGGCACGCGCCTCAGGTGGTATTCCCCAACAGGCTCGTGATTATTTTAATGAGAATTTTATTGAATATCGCGATGAGATGCTGAATATTCTCATTCAAATCAACAAGAACAAATCAGTTATATCGGAGGTTTCTGAAAACTGGGCCAAAAAGGGCAGGGATACAATTCGTCAGCATTTGAATATCATCATCACCCTGTTGCGCGATGCCCTTTTGCTCAAGCAAGGCTGCCTAAACGGTCCTTTCTTTAATCCGGATGCGATTGATACATTGATGACATATAGTGATTCTTTAACACAGGAGGGCTTATTATGTGGAATGGAAAAGCTGATTCAACTGTTCGAAGGGCTGGACCGGAATATCAATATTCCTCTTCAACTCGTTGATGCGTTTATGGAGATTTATAGCCCTCAATCGTCTGTGATATAAATTAATACATCCCATGCGCTTAAAGGTAGGCAAAAACAGAACATTTTATTATACTACCTAAAACAGGCGATACTTATTGTAATCACAAGATATAACGTATATATATACAGAGGATAAAAACATGGTTGAATTGTTAAAAGAATTCAGTGCATTCCTGATGGAACGAAAGAAATTTTGGCTTCTCCCTATCGTCATCATCATGGTGATGCTGGGTGGGTTGATCGTCTTGACCCAATCATCCGCTATTGCGCCATTTATTTATATGATGTTCTAACACGGTGTGCTGATTCCGTTTGGATTTATCATAGATACCAGCCGATTCTTCGATTATTTCGGGTGGTATGTGACTCTATTTTTCTGTTTGTTAGGAGGATGTGATGTCGACTTCCCTGCGTGTTCGTCTCAGTGTGATGATGTTTTTGCAATATATGGTTTGGGGATTGTGGTTTATTAAACTCGGGAGTTACTTGCCCCATATTGAGATTACGGGCTATGCAATGGGGAACATTTTCATGGCCTTTTTCCTGGCCTTTTTGGTTTCCCCTTTTATTGGCGGTCAGTTGGCCGACCGCTATATGCCCTCTCAAGTGGTCATGGGGATTGCGCATATCATTGGTGGTGGATTATTGGTGTATCTCGCTGATATCCAGGATTATAATACCCTCTGGTGGATTATGTTTGTGTATGCCCTGTTTTATGCTCCCACCTTGGCGCTGAGCAATTCCATCTCCTTTCATAACTTGGAAAATCCAGATAAAAGTTTTGGCCCGATCCGTGTTTGGGGAACCATCGGTTGGGTTATGGCTGGCTTGCTCCTGACTTTCTGGTGGAGCCAAATCGATCCATTCACGATGAACTGGAGTGAGATACTTGAACTTCCCGAGAGTCAACAAGCAGCCCAAAAAGCCTCTTATGTGACAACTGAAAGTTGGCTCTTTACCTTGGCGGGTGTAGTTTCGATTGGACTTGGCATTTACTGTTTCTTCCTCCCCCATACACCGCCCAAAAAAGAAGCCGAAAATCCCTTCGCCTTTTTAAAAGCCATTTCGTTGTGCAAGAATTTTAACTTTGCGTTCTTCATTATCCTTTCGTTTATTGTGGCAACCGAATTGCAATTCTTTTACATCCTCACCCCCCCTTATCTTGAAAGCAACTTAATCAATATTTCACCTGAAAACACCTCCGCTTACATGAGTATTTTTGCTCAAGGGGCAGAAGGAGTAACTTTATTATTGGTATTACCCTTCGCTTTGAGTAAATTGGGGCTACGCAAAACCATTGCCATTGGGATTATTGCCTGGCCCATACGCTATGCCATTTTCAGTCTTGCCTATCCCGTTTGGTTGGTGATCCTTTCACTTGCTTTGCATGGAATTTGTTATGTCTTCTTCTTTATCGCTGGCCAGATGTTCGTTGACCGTGTTGCTCCCAAGGATATTCGTGGATCCGCCCAGGGGCTTATCTTTATGGTAACCTTTGGCGGCTTGGCCGCGGGAAGCATGTTTGTGGGATGGGTCACTCAAATATTCACCATTCAAGTCGATGGACAGAGTGTGGTGCAATATCAATGGCTATTCTTACTGCCATGCGTTCTAACGGTATTATGTGCAATTGCATTCATGATTTTCTTTAAAGAACCTGAAAAAGTAGAAGAGGAAATAAAGGAAGAGATAACCACATAATGCGATTTCCGTCGCGGGGAGGGCAAGTCTCCCGCCGAGCCGTTTCAACTCATCCTACTGGCTTGATCCGTCTTCGGGC
>CAZFER010000115.1:0-12375 GCA_964517495.1 uncultured bacterium
CCCGCCGAGCCGAGGTTTTGAACAAGGGAGGGCGAGGCTCCCGCCGAGCCGAGGTTTTGAACAAGGGAGAGCGAGGCTCCCGCCGAGCCGAGGTTTTGAACAAGGGAGGGCGAGGCTCCCGCCGAGCCGAGGTTTTGAACAAGGGAGAGCGAGGCTCCCGCCGAGCCGAGGTTTTGAACAAGGGAGGGCGAGGCTCCCGCCGAGCCGAGGTGGCCGATCAAGTTATATCCAAACATAAATCCTTCTGTGCAGGATTCTATGTATGTGCCTCTTTATTTCAATATTCACAAACCGGCTACGCAGGAGCGTGGCCCTCCCTTTTAACTTAATGATATTAAGGAACAAACCTATATGTTCACCCTAAGGAACCTTCAAAATTTTGATCCCCTCATACGGATTTTGATCAGATTCCTCAAATCGAAACACTTCCTCCAGCCGTCCTTCATCCAGCAAAGCATGAAGTAATTGAACATTTAACGCTTCGTTCTCGATTGTTGTTACCCTTTGATTATAGCGGGGTTTAAACCAGCGATCATACATTTCTTTGTATTTGGCCCGCATTTTTTCGCTTTCATTCAAATCCTGAAGCAGGGGAAGGCTTCGATCAATGGGCAGCCGAAACAATCGATAGTAGTCGAAATAGCCTGGACGTTTGATCTTCCCATAATAATAAACAATGTATTCAACATTGTGTTCCTTTAATTTGTTCAACAATTCCTCATAAGATGTACATTCCCACGACCAGGCAATCAGGGGATCTGTATTAAACCAATCTGCACCAATAAAATCATTGGGGCAATAAAATGGATGTTCAATTCCATGCAATAACACCGTTTGGCTCACATCCGTATTCTCTTTTAAATACCGAAAAGCCTGGTTTTCATAACGGGTAAATTCATTAATGTTTTCCAAATAATACTCGTCCGTTATTTGAACTCCCCTTACCTCATGCTGGCCCACCACAAACCACGGTTCATACTTCCCATGCAGTAATGTCAAACTATAGGTTCCCACCACCCCATATACCACCATTCCCAAAACCAACCACTTAACCAGTGGCCACTGGATTAAATCCTTGTGAAATATCATCCCACATAAAATTGAAAAGAAAGCAAAAGTGGGTAATAGAAAACGTGTATCACGATAGGTATACGCCCATACAAAAAACAAGACACAACCCATAATGAAAACAAAGACGGTTTTGTAATCCCAGCGGCGAATGATCAACAATAAGGGTAGGATCGCTATTAAAAGACATCCTGCCGGCCAATCGCCAAAATCCTGAGGCATAAATGTTAGCCGGGCTGGAAGCGTAATGAAATCAAGTACTTTTTCAAGAATGTTGTATTGAGCAACCGCATTCAGATGCCCCTTCATCCCGGCGTGATATGAAAAAAAGGCCCCGTTAAAATCTGTCCAATAGGGCGTCGAAAAAATGGAAGTGGCAAAAGGATAAAGTGGATTGTTAAAAAGCAGAATATTCTTTATATACCAGAGAGAAGCAATGATGAATGAAACGATCCCCCCAATAGACAAACGGATTATGGATACAATCCACCCAGCGTGTTTCCACGTTAGTATCAAACTTAGGATCAAATAGAAAAACACTGTTGCTAATGCGGTATATTTACACCCCAATAAAAACCCACCTGATATCCCTATCAGAATAACCTCAGGGATGGTGGTTTGAATCTTGCCCTTGCGGACTTTTTCCACATAGCGAAGACAAAAAATGAAACCCAACAACGTGTAACACGTCAATCCAAACTCGATAAACGACCATGATGAAAATATGGGTACAAAGGGAATTGTGGCCAAAAACAAAGAACTGAAAAATCCGGATATCCTGCCTCCCAAGCGCTTCCCTAATCGGTAAACCAAAGCCAATGTCAATAAATAGTAAGAACAATGGATCAATTTAGGACCACAAAGGGAATCGAATGCCAAAGGAATACAGTACAAATATTCAATCAAAAAAGGAAAGTTAGAAAACGCAATCATGGGAAGCGAAACAAACACCCCCTGGTCAAGATAGATTTTCGGTACGGAAAGATGATATCGTAATCCATCCGATTGTGTGGGAGGCATTAACGAAGAAGAGAGCGATATTAAAAGTGAAAACAATAATATCAGGTAAAACAACTTGACACCCTTGTGACTCACGCCCGATTTTATCGATTTATATAGATTAAACCACGAAGGAAGCGCTCTCATTTGCCATAAAATCAACAAAGAGCCTAATAGAAGAATCGAAAGAATAATGGAAATATATAATGCCGTTAACATATGAATTAACGCAAGAATGAAAACAACATAAGACACCACACCCCAACCCAATGGGATGGTGATGTAAAAAGAAGTAACCTCATAACATTTTGAACTTATAAATAGGAGTAATACTTTCCCCACTAAATGGCCTATCAACCATAAAGACAGAATAATCAATATATCTTTTAAATGAAATAGTAGTGTATTTGGATGAAATATATATATAAAGAAATACCAATTGTAATACAATGCATCGTATCGTATCGTTTGATTTAAAAAATTGTGATATATATAAAGAGGAAAAACGGTTGCACAAAGAAGCAAAAACACAAATTTATGGTTTACCAAGCGATTTGATATGTGGGATTCGGGTTGATTGTTTTGCAATGAATTGCCTCAAATCCTTAAGTTGGTTGAAAGATGTTTGCGAATAAGGGATTACCCTATTCCCCTTTTCACAATACATGTTAAAGTTGTAGAGCTTTCATGGCTAGAGCCTCGAGAAAAGACCTTTTGCCAAAAAACGATTTACTGAACCTTCATAATTGTAAGGGATGAAATACGTTTTTTGTTCTGAATTACTCTGAAAGTTGATGAAGCAATGATTCGCATCAAAATGCCCTTCCAATTTAAAATCTATTTGTTGATCATCATTCTATTCATTCCATTGATCAATCTTATAGTCAATCGTGTTAATATTATTGTATCCACTCGCATTATGGAGGATGAAAAAGCTACATTCAAAGGTTTGAAAACCGTCTTTTATAACCTTCTAAATACCAAAATCGATATTATCCGCAAAGAAGCCCAACTCCATGCTGGCCAAAAACACGTCCGCCAATCCCTGGCAATGTTGGAAGAAGGAAACTTACTGGAAAGCTTTCTGGTCTTATCTTTTCCCGAAGTGGATAAACGGGATTTGATCATTGTTACGGACCAACACGGAAAAGTGGTTGATGGAAAAATCGCTTTAAATCCTGAGGGGAATAAGAATGCCAAAGTATATAAAGATTCCAGCAAAATCCAGGAGTTTATAGATACCTATGGCCGTATCGATAATGTCATTAAAGGATCGGAAATAGTTGATTATCTTTTAGTTGAGGAAAATTTCCCCTTTTCACTTTTTGTTACCGCTTCCGCGCCTGTATGGGACTTGGAACGCAAGGATCAAATCATAGGTACTGTCAGCATCGGTTTTCCCGTTAATGAAGATTTAGCCAGAGATTTACGCAGTGGCAGCCGCTATCATCTTGGATTCCTTTTAGGAAGCAAGATGATTACGTCCAGTCTGGAAAAAATACATTCGGTTGACTTTCGCAACTTTTGGAATCAAATCTCTCAGGAACGAAAACACTCGCTTCTGTTTGAGCCCGATGTCATTTCCTTATTTAACGAACGATATTTGGCTTATGCCTCTCCCCTTCCATTCTCTGAACGGCGTCAAGGAACCTACCTTATCCTCAGTCCATTGGAAGAACGTTATCGGTTTCTATCGCAACTAAAAAGCACGATCTATCAAGTCAGCATTATCATTTTGTGCTTGACACTGCTGATCGGATATTTTCTAGCCCGGGGGGTGACTGCCCCTATTAAGTATTTAGCCGATACAGTTTCCCGTATTGCGGATGGAGATTACAGCGTAAACGCTTCAGTAAAAACCGGCGATGAATTGGAATTACTGGGCAATGAGATCAACCATATGTCCAAAACCCTGGAAGAACGTTTGGAAGAGATTCATTCCTACGTGGCGGAAATAGAGGAATGGAACCGCGAACTTGAAGAAAAAGTAAAAGAACGCACCCATGATATGGAAGAGAAGAACTTCAGGCTGCGCATGATTTCTGAAGAATTAGGCCGCGCCTATGCCCAGATTGATGATGAACTAAAAACGATAGGGGAACTGCAGAAGAATCTTCTACCCAAGCCTGCTTTGGATCGCGATGAAGTCAGCATCCGCTGTTTTTACTTGCCCAACGGACGAACGGGTGGGGATTATTATGACTTCTTTACCCTCGGTGATCATGAGATGTTTTTGCTGATTGCCGATGTATCCGGGCATGGCAGCCCGGCGGCCTTTATTATGGGGATTACCCGCTCGATCACCCATACTTTGATCGAGAAAAAGTCCGCGCCCGGTAAGATATTAACCACCTTAAGCAACACCTTGGCCAGCACCATTCGCTCCGGTGAGTTTGTCACCATGTTTTTGGCACGGTTGGACCTTGAAGAGATGGTTCTTACCTATTCTGTTGCTGGACATCCTCCCCCCATCCTCTATTCAGCTGAAAGAGAAACGTTAACCGAACTGGAAGTCAACCGGGGGCTGCCCCTGGGGATTCTGGAAAACCATCCCTATGAAGAAATCTGTGTCAAATTGAAATCCAGAGATCGCTTATTTTTATATACCGATGGCATTATCGAAGCGTGTAATGATGATAAACAACCCTATGGAATAAACCGATTAAAGAATGTGATTGAGAAATACCGGGATTCTACTCCGAAAGATTTATTGGATATGATCATGGAGGAATTGGAACAATATGTCCAACGGCCGTTGGATGTTGAACCACTTGAGGATGATGTCACCTTAATGGCCCTCGATGTGAAGAAGGTAGCATCTGAAGCGGAATATTCCACTCTGGAGGATTCCACCGTTGCAATTAACCCCGGCTCACATTCCTGATTCGTTAAGTATTACCCACTGACAAACCCCTCATCACTCTATACAATCATAGGGTAGTTAATAAAAGGTCAGCCATGTGGATTCCATTCCCCACCCAAGCCTGGGAGGGGCTAGGGGAGGGTTGAAGAATTAGCGCACTTTCTCAATTGATATAAGAAACATTAATTCTTAATACAGGGGTGTTTATGTTAAGAAAACATATTTTCACATTTGGTTTGATCATTCTATGCTTAACACCTTCCATGGCATGGAGTGCTTTTCGATGGATGCCCAATGGGGATGTTGAAGGGGCTTTGAAAAAAGGCCGCGAACAAAGTAAACCGGTGTTCGCCTATTTTTACCACCCTATCGACAACAAGGGCGATAAAAAGGTGTGGTTGAACTCCGCTCTAAGCCGTTTCTCCAATCGCTTTATTGCGGTGGGAGTGAATATTGTAAGTTTTGTTAATATCGCCGAAAAGTATGGAACCAATCGCTATCCCACCATCTTGTTTTTTGATCCCCAAGGCAGAGAATTATATGCCTATCGCTTGGATGACGACCGTTTAAAACTTAGTCCCTTGATATCAAGAATGAATTCAGTCCTGAAGGCCATCGATGAGTTTGCCTTGGTTGAATCTCAACAAGAAATGACACGCAAAAGTCCAAAGTTATTGTTATTGTATGCCAAAGGCTTACGCGATCGCGCCTTGTTTGACGAAGCGGATCGTGAATTCAATCGCTTGCTTGAAATGAAGGATGTTGATCCACAAGTGAAAGAAGAAGCTCAGCAAGCCTATAAATTCATGGTCTTTTTAAGGGCGAGCAAGGCCTTTTATGAAGGTGAGTATGATCGATGCATTGAAAACTTAAAACGGTTTATCGCCAAGAATCCCAATTCGGAAAGTATTTATCACGCCCGCTTTATTTTAGGGGTTGCGCTTTACGAAGCCGGTGCTCATCAGGATGGTAAAGAGGAACTGGAAAAACTATCACGCAACACCAATGCCGGGGTGTTTAAAGACCAGGCAAAAATGTATCTACTCGAAAAAAAAGGGGGGTGATGATCCTGAGAACAGTTTACAGTGATTGCCGCCATTATGAGGGAGATCGTCCCTGCCAACCGCATAAGGAATTTGGCGTTGTTTGTGAGGACTGTACCCATTTTGATCCTATTAAAACCCGCATACTGATCATCAAATTGGGGGCGGCGGGGGATGTTCTGCGCACCACCTCGCTTTTGGATTCGATTAAGGAACTTTATCCCCAATCTCATATCACCTGGGTTTGTGGCCGCCGGAGTTTCTCCCTTATCCGGTATATTGATTTAATTGACCGGCCCTTGTCGTTAACCGAAGAAACTCTGACCATCCTGGATCATGAATGGTTTGATTTGTCGGTCAACTTCGATTTGGCTCCGGAAGCCACTGGTTTGGCCTCTCGTATTAAAGCTATTGTGAGTAAAGGTTTTAGCCGTACAAAAGATGGCCGGGTTACCGCCTTGAATCCTGAAGCGGAAGATTGGCTGGAAATGAGTTTGTGGGATGATATCAAAAAAGCCAATGCTCGAACGTATCAATCCCACATGAGAAGTATATTGGGGGCACCGGATACCAATCATCCAATTAAAGTAACTTTACTGCCCCATATGATTGAGAAGGCAAAATCGTTCGCAAACGAGTATAATCTATATGAGACCGGGCCAATCATTGGTTTCAATGTCGGTGCGGGTGACCGGTGGCAGCATAAAAAGTGGACAGTGGAAGGATTTGTTCGTTTAGGGGAAGAGATTCATCAGTCGATTGGGGGCCGAATTGTGATCCTGTATGGTCCTGCCGATTATCAGCGAGCCAAGGATGTAATGCAGGCCATGACAGTTCCTTATATCGACAGTGGTTTAAAACCGTCGGTGTTAGAATTTTTTCCCATATTAAACTTATGTGATTTAGTGGTCACCGGCGATACCTTTGCTCTGCATGCAGCCTTGGGATTGGGGAAAAAGGTGGTATGCCTGGTGGGACCAACATCCGCGGCGGAGTTGGAACTGTATGGCCAAGGCGTCATTTTGCAAGGAGATATTGATTGTTTAGGGTGTTATTTAACTCGATGTGATAAAGACCCTTTTTGCATGAAATTATTATCCGCTGATACTGTTTTCAATGCGGTTAATCAGCTAATTGAGACAGAGCATGATACAGAAATTCAATGATCCCAAATCCAGCTGGCGAAACCACAAACGAATCCGCTTTATTAAAGGTTTCTATCAAACCCGCCATCTGCTGATAAATATAATTAATCGTTTTGAACAAAATGAAGCGATCACTCATACCCAAATCGATAACTTATTGGAAACCAATTTGCGTGAGTTGAAAGATCTCTCACATTTTCTTTATCGGCCTCAAAAAAAACGTCAAATCGATAAAGGGAATCAAAGATTATTTGACAAAATCCTTGGGACCCTATGGCATGAATTGGATAAAGCCAGGGACAATATTCGTTTGTGCGAAGCGTATACTTCGCAGGAGATATTCGAAGAAGACCAGGCGTATCGTAATTTATCGCGATTGGATAATCAAATACTGAGCTCAGCCAAAAAAGACTTGCCCCGCCAATTGCAGCGGGCGAAAAAACTAATGGCCGAATTGGTGCCGTTATTTGAAAAGATCTTTCCTATTTATAAGAATAACGAAGTGATTTTGCGAACCCTCTATTTTTCACGCCATGAATTGGACCGTTTATGTTCACCTTCCACAGTCAGGTATTTTTTCCCTTTGTTGCATGGTTCTGTGCCGGTGGGGTATTACTATTTAATTCGATCGCTGGCAGAGACCAAACATTTCGATTATGCGGACCAGGTGTTGAATGAGCTGCGTAATTGGGTAAAGCATGATCTCACGGGGAAAATGGTGCTTGAAGAAGCTGAGATTGAACTCAGAAAAAAACGTGGTTAGTTGTTCCCACCTTTTTGTGATGTTTATTTCGATACATAAAAAACAAGTGATGTTTTTGTATTTTACATGCATTTAATCCCATGAACGATTACAATATGGAACGCCAAATAATGTATGATTTTACTTTGTCTTGGTTGAGATAATTTGGCAATTCATGAGTAATAAGGATGGTGTATTATTGTGATTATGAAATTATTTAAACGGCAATCGAAATCAGAAGATGGTCATTATGGTCAATTACAATCCATCGAGGAATGCTTGCAAAAAAGCCAGGAAGAGCCTCAGTATATCTTAAAACACAGCACCACGTGCCCCATATCCACCCGTGCGAAACAGGAAGTGGATGCCTTTTTATCGAAAAAGCAGATGCCCTTTTCGCTGGTGATTGTTCAAGAGCAGCGTCCCCTTTCCAATAAAATTGCCTCTCATCTGAATGTGAAGCATGAGAGTCCGCAGGTGTTGCGTTTGCACGATCAAAAAGTTACCCATGTTTTTAATCATGGAGAAATCACCAAAAAGAATTTAGAATCTACCATAACATAGGATATTGTTAATCATCCAAAAGAGGGAGGAATGCAGAATGAAGACCCAGCAAAAAGATAACCGCCGAGCATTTCTTAAAGCATCAGCGACAGGAACGGTGGGCTTGATGCTTGTTAAGCCGGAATCTGTTTCGGGGGCGCCGGCCAATTCGAAAATTGAAGTGGGGATCATGGGATGCGGTGGCCGTGGTAATTTTGTGGCCCGCAAGTATCAGGAAAACGCGCCGGATGATATTCAGGTCGTTGCGATTCAGGATTATTTTGCCGATCGTTTAACGGTGATGCAGGATCGGTTTGATGTCCCCAAATCTCGTTCTTATCTAGGGATTGATGCTTATGGTGAGTTGATTGATTCTGGGGTGGATGCTTTGGCGATTACCAGCCCACCTTATTTTCATCCCCCGCAAGTGGAAGCCGCGGTAAAGGCTGGCAAGCATGTCTGGTTGGCCAAGCCGGTGGCGGTTGATGTTCCAGGCTGCCAGAGCATCCTTGAGAGTTCACAGAAAGCCAAGGGAAATTTAACCTTCCTGGTCGATTTTCAAACCCGCAATAGTGATCACTTCAAGGAAGTCACCAAACGTGTCCATGATGGTGATATTGGAAAACTCGTTTTAGGCCATGTGTATTATCATGCCGGGCGATTAGGGGTAAAGAAGAAAGCGGGGATGTCAGACGACGAGTTTCGCCTGCGCAATTGGGTATTCGACATCCAACTGTCGGGCGATATTATTGTCGAGCAGAATGTGCATGTACTTGATGTGGCTAACTGGTATAACGGAACTCATCCCATCAAAGCGGAAGGGGCAGGTGGCCGTGAAGCCCGCACGGATGTGGGGGATTGTTGGGACCACTTTGTAGTTACGTATTGGTACCCGGATGAAGTGAAAGTTGATTTTAGTTCGGCCCAATTCACCAAAGGTTACAGTGATCTTTGTATCCGCATGTATGGTTCAAAAGGGACAGCTGATTCACATTATAATGGGCCGGTAAAGATCACGGGTGATAATGCCTGGCCAGGGACGGATCATGATGATACCTGGAACAATGGTGTTAACAATAATGTCAGTGATTTTGTCAAATCCATTCGTGGTGAAATTGATTTGATCAATCATGGTGACTATGCCGTGGAAAGTACCTTGACGGGGGTATTGGGGCGTATGGCGGCCTACCGTGGTGAAGAGGTAACCTGGGATCAGATGATGCAGGAAAAACGGCGTTTTGAAGTGGAACTTAATCTTTGAAAACGATTAAATAACGGTTAAAAGGGTTACGAACTAATTCAAGCCGCCTTCCGTTATTCGATCTTTTGATTTAAAGTGAGTTGTTTAGGATTAGTAAATGCATTTAATGTGGGGTATGTGGTCAGCTAAATGAAGTACCATTCCCCTCCCAAGACGGGGAGTGGCTAGGGGAGGGTTGATAAGATAACATTAAGTAAAAACCATTAACCCCTTCCTAACCACCTCCATTTCATTGGGGGAGGAATAGTGGGATCGCATAAAAGTTTTTAACTCCATTTCTACTTTATAAGGCTGGCATGTTACAATGTAAGTAAATTGATTAGTAATAAATTTAATGAAAACGTTGGAATCGAACTCATTGGAGAAAAGGAGAACGATGATGAAAAAGTGGATGCCCTTTCTAATTATTCCGGTCTTTGTTATTGGGTGTGGGACGTTGCAAGTTCCGTATAAAGAGCCCTTAGCGCTTCAACCGGTTGTTCCTCAAAAGGGAGAGAAGGTTGATGTTGAGCAGGTTATTATTCTTGTTGACTCGTCTCTCTCGATGGGAAAGGAAGAGAAGTTTTCGACGGCAAAATCAATCGTTGAATCGTTGGTGGCTGGCATGCCTGATGGAAGTTATGGTACCGGCCTGATTTTATTTAGTGGAGAAAAAACCAGTGTTGAATCGATGAATTCGTTCAATCGAAGTTCATTGGCTTCAATCGCGAAGGAACTTCCATACTTGGGTGGAAGCACTCCACTGGAAAACAGCCTTAATGCCGCTCAGGATATTTTGAGCGGGAAGAGTGGGAAAGCAGCGGTTATATTGTTGAGTGATGGTTTGCCCACTCATACCCGTCGGGCGATGAATGCCGCTGAAAATTTGGTTTCATCGTATCAGGATGAAATTTGTTTACACACGATTCAGGTTGGCGATTCTGAAAAGGGTAAAATGTTCCTGCAGGATGTCGCTAAACTTACAGTGTGTGGCGATTTCCGTAAAGATGATTCCATTAATCAGGCCTCCAGTATGGTAGAGTTTATTCGTCACGTCTTTTTCGGACCTGCGCCGATTGTTGAAGAAGTAGAAGAGGTGGTTGAAGAGAAAGACAGTGATGGTGATGGCGTGGTTGATTCGAAAGATGAATGTCCGGGTACACCGAAAGGTGCCAGTGTTGATGCGCGTGGATGCTGGATTATTCCAGGTGTGACTTTTGATTTCGATAAGGCTGTCATTCGTGAGGAATTTTATGATGAACTGGATGATGTCGCCGATGTATTGAGGCAAAATGATGATCTTCGATTTTATCTTGACGGTCATACCGATTCACGAGGAACAGAAGACTATAACATGGCGTTATCCTTGCGTAGGGCTAATGCGGTGAAAGAATACCTGGTAAGCAAGGGTGTTGATGCGGATCAATTGGAAGTGCGTGGTTTTGGTGAAACCAAACCAGTACGTCCTAACGACACGGAAGAGAACATGGCCATGAATCGTCGAACGGAGTTGAATGTGATTCAGTAAATCTGAATTAATAATCCAAATTTGCTTAAAACAGGCAGGTTCTCAGTTGACCTGCCTGTTTTTTTTGATCCTGAAAGCGATGCATATCCTACCTTTAAACGGGGTTATCTTAATGATGTGCCAAGGAAAGCTCCTTGAGTTATGTTAGCAAATGCAGGTAAATCATTAGCTCAACGGTTGCGATTAGATTCATTAAGAAATGAAGTATTAATGGAATATAAATTGAATTTGTCTTTATGAATGCCCCACCCAGGATTATCCCTGTAATGAAGATATGAACCAAGGCGATAAGTTCGTATTGTGTGTGCATTAATGTCCATATAACGGATGTTAGAATAATAGCCCCACCGGTTCCAAGCCATGAATAACGGAGCCCTTGCAGTAAAAATCCACGAATAAATAATTCTTCCACCAACGGAGCCATGACTAGAAGGGCGAAAAGTAAGAGGGGAACAGAACCAGCGCTTAAGTAAGTTTCAATCATAAAAGGTGAAAAAATAGAATGACCGCTTGAGTATAAAACGAGATCAGATGCGGCGATGAAAGCGATGAGGATTAATGACCATACCCATAGTTCGCGCAAGGTGAATTGCTTGAAGCCCATATAGTCGTCAAGCGATATTTCTTTGCGCAACCAGGCGAAAAAGAGAATGATGGGTATGATGATGACTCCACCAATGATGGTCATTACTGCCAAACAAAAACCGTTGTTTTCTAATTTTTCAATTTGTGCAACAAATTGGTCAAAATCTTCTATGGGGCCATTAATAGCGATAATGATAATGACTGCTAACTGGATTAGGATGAAGATTACACCGATGATAAACGAGAATCCCACCGTTGCCCAAAAGCCCCAGGGTTTTGCTTGTGTTTCGATCGATTGGGGTTGTTGTTCATTCATTCTATCATCCTCCAAAGATTTGAATGTTATGGAATCTTATACCACGAAAAGGATAAAGACATAGGTTGGCCACGCCGATTTTGGTTGTCAAAATAGGGATAGGTATGCCTTATTGATTTAAATTGTGGCAGATATGGCCTTTCAGGCAGCACCGCCATTCGGGCAGACACGCAGGTCAGTCCCTACGACAAGCATGGATTCAAAGTTTGCATTGATGAGTCGAAAAACGTGACCCATCCACGAATTTGGTTTATTGCATTTTTTTCGGGGCGCCCCGGTTTTTAATTCGGGGGGTGCCGTCGA
>CAZFER010000116.1:0-12070 GCA_964517495.1 uncultured bacterium
AACTTGACCCTCCACCATAGGCTCCCGTTGAGAATCCCGAAAAAGAACCGTAAACTTTAAAACTGTCTGAATCACCAACTTGCATAGTTGTATCGAATGATGCTGCAAGGTTTGCATCACCAGCGCTTTGCCGGTCATTTTGTGTGGGTAAAACGGAAAGAAGTTCTGGTGAATCATTGATATTTGAGCGCGTTGAATGGATTTTTGTACTTCCAGCATATCCATTCGCTGAAGAAACGACCCATGTACCACCACCGTTGCTAATAACGCCAGAAGTATGTGTATTAATGACATTTCCAGCATTATCCCACCCACTTATGACATATTCAACTGCAAATTCAGCGCCATTAGTGATATCCCAACCTGTTATATCAATCGCTGCATGGTCATTTACCGTCATTGTGACCGCCTTAACCATGCCACCTGAGTTTTGAACCATCCCATTGGAAATGATCAAATCATTTTGATCTGCCTCGAGAGTAATCGTATCAGGATCAACAAATTGGGATGCAAATCCAAAGGCTGAACTTTCTCCACTCGAAAAATCAAAGGTTTTTGGAGGTTCCGCACCTGACATTAATGGGTTTAACAAGAAGGCCATAAAAAGCAAACTCACAATTGCTTGTAATTTATTTTTGTTTAAATAAAGGGATTGATTCAGTTCAACGAAATCGTTGTTTTTACAGGATATGTGACTCTTTTTCACAGGTGGCCTCCGGATGTAAATATTTGTCGCGCTTTGTGTAAATATTTTTTACATTTGTTTCAATGGAAAACATATTTAGCACAAATACAAGAAATGGGAATTTGTAAAAATAATAAGTAAATTCTCATAAAGTATATTCTTTGTCAATACTGGAATACGAAAAATTTTAAATGTCATTATATGACAAAATTTATAAATAATATCGATTTGGGTTGTTGATTGGTTCCCTGGTAAGAAATTCTGGAACGAGATGCGTGTTTTTGTGGATTAAGAGGGTGAATTGAATAAGAGAGAACTATAGCAATGTTTCGCAGGAATGGTGGTAGGTGAACTTCCCTCCATTGCTAGAGAGCAAACAAGATTGGGAAGAAGATCACCGCTAGCATAGTGATCTTGATTAATATCTCTTTCAAAAAAATCGATCAACCGAAACACTGATAATTTCGATTTGACGTTCAATGGCATTTCGACACATAACATCTTGCATAAATTGTTGGTAACTTCGGCCAGTAGAAAACTCCTTGACGAGATTAGCTGCTTGCAACATATCCCATACATGTGCCCAATCACTTTTTTAGGTGGTATAAATAAATCTCCGAGTTTTGGCTATCTCAAGGCGAACAAAACCATTCCGAAATTTATCCATCAATGAAACATAAATCGGCGCGCCAAGCCTGCAGGCAAACCCAGCGCGCCGATTATATTACTCGCGTTCGAAACTTCTTTTTTAGCTATCCTAATCCTGTGGATAAATCTCCTTCATCACTTTTATGGATTGTTCCAGCACACGGGGGTAGTCTTCTTCTTCGCCATAAAAACATAGATCGAGTGTGCGCTCGCTGGATGCAGCAATTAGTGGTTCCTGTTCCAGGCGTTCGCAAACTTCCTTAATCGGTACATTACCGTCCCCCAGCGGTAAATGGCGGCCTGTGGGTGGGTGGTTAAAATCACCTTCGGTGACGATTTCACCCTTGTTGTTATCAGCGATATGGACTGAGCCAATACGGCCGCTCAAGGCATCAATCGCTGCGATGTGGTTGGCATAGGAATCTTCCGGATGCTGAATGATAACATTGAAATGGCACAAGTCATACATCAAGCGAATATGATCCATGCCCACGGCGTCAATAAGTTGTTTGCATCCCTTCACCGTGTTTAGTAAACCCCAGCTGGGTTCCGCTTCCACCTGGATGGATATAGTTTTCGTTTTGGCGTAATTTCCAACTTCTTTTAGGATGCCGACATAGGTGTCGAAGGCCTGTTGGCGGATATCATCGGTGATTTCTTCAGGAGCGTAATTGGGATCAATACGGATTGAGGATATTCCCAGTGCGTCCGCAAGGTCGACATATTTACAAATGGTGGATGTATAGGTGTCTCTTCCTTCAGGGGTAAGCCATTTTTTATTGGGTCCCCAAATGTCTGCCGCCATGGTGCCTAGCTGTAATCCAGCATCTGAAACCTGTTTTTTAAGGGCATCGATCTTTTCCGGCGTATCATAGCGGTCCGGGCTAAGGTGCTCACCGAATCCCCCAGGGGCAACGCCGCCAAATCCACACGACTTGGCAATACCAAGCACTTCCTCCCATGATTTGGGGCGCTTTTCCCATGGCCCGATATTAAATAGCCAGGTACCGAACATCAGTGTTTTTCCTTTTATGCTCATTAGTTCCTCCTTAACGTTGTGAATAGGCATGCTATTCAAAAAATGGTATTGATATAATGGCTACTGCCGAATTTTACATGCGGTGGAATAAATCCTTCAGACGAGGGTATACCTCTGAATACCATTCAAAGCGTTCATCATATAGTTTTACATTTTCGGGTTGAGGTTCAAATGTCATGCTGGTGCGAGCCAGCTGCTGGGCGGCTTCTTTCGGTGAAGCATATTCGCCAGTGGCTGAACCTGCCAGGATCGCGCAACCCAGGCATCCCGCTTCAGACACCGCAGGTACTGCGATGGGGATATTCATGATATCCGCTTTGATCTGCATCCAATATTTTGATTTGGCTCCTCCACCAGTGGCACGTAGCAGGTTGATGGTCCCGCCAGCCTCGCGTAATAGTTCAACGCACATCCGCATTTCATAGGTAAGCCCTTCAAGAATCGCCCGGGTAATCTCGCTCTTTTTGGTGCCCAGCGTTAAACCAAGGATCGCTCCTTTGGCGCGGGTATCAAAATGGGGTACACCGGTGGTGGTAAAGTGAGGTAACACCAGCAGATTCGTCGGTTCATTGGCTGCGGTACGGGTTAAGATGTCATAGATATCGTCACCGGTTTCTTCTGCCTGCATTAGTTCGTATTGTGCCAGAGTATCGCGATACCAACGAAACAGGCTGCCACCGGTGAAATTATAAACCAATGCAATATAAAATCCCGGGCAGGTATGGTGATAACAGCATATGTTATTTTTTAGCATTTGTTCGTTTATCAATGGTTCTGAAAAGGCCGGGCCGATACACTCCACGGTTCCAATTCCATATGCTGCCACGTTCGCTTCAACCACGCCTGCGCCCAGCATTTGGCAGGGTTGGTCATGTCCACCAGTAACCACCTTTACGCCTCTTGGCAAACCAATCTCGTCTGCGATGGCATCCGGCACCGTTCCCAACAGTGTACCTGATGGTTTAGGTGAGGACATGATATCTTTATCCACGCCAGCAAATTCCAGAAATTCATCGCACCAATCAGCTTTTTTTACATCAAAAAACATGGTTCGCGCGGCCAGAGTGTAATCTGTCGTCGGTTCCATTCCCAGCCGGTACATGACCAAATCTTCAAACCCCAAAATCGCTTTCGAATTTTGCAGCACTTCAGGCTTATGTTGATTCAGCCACTGCAATTTCAAAGCGGTAAATACAGAAGCGAGGGGCTGCCCGGTGACATCAAAGATTTTTTCACGTCCAAACTTCTCTTCCCATTGAGAAACCAATGATTCGGTTCGATTGTCAAAACTCACCAGCGCATTATGCAGGATTTCACCATTCTCATTTACTGGTGAAACCGCTTCACCCTGGCAGGATACCGCAAGTGCGGTGATAGGATTCTGTTTGGTTTCTGCTGCCACTTCGCTGATGCATGCCTTTACATCGTTCCAAACTTGATTCCCATCCAGTTCAGCCCAACCGGGTTGGGGGGAATGCAGGGGATATTCCCGATAGGCGGAGGTTAGCAGATGGCCTTCCAAATTAAAGGCAACGGCTTTACAGCCGGTGGTTCCAACATCGATACCCAATAAACTCATTTCATTCTCCTCTCACATAATAATGCCGTTATACAATTCTCTGTTTGTATTTATTTCCCCATTCTAAACCGGAATTTTTTATTTCGGTATACGTATCCTCAACCACGCCATTGAATTTTTGGCAACATTTTCATGATCCCAATGGCTGAGGCAATGCAGATAATAAGGAAAACAATCCCAAGTGTGATATGTCCATAGATCACATACCCGGTTCCAAATAGGGCAGAGTATACCCCCAGGCATCCTAATACCACACACAGAATGGAGGCCGTTACATTTTCTTCCACTTGCTGTTCGCCCTTTTCCACTACAGACCAGCCTGGCCCGAGGGGTTGGATTTTATCGTAAAACGATTGCAGCACTTTTTTATCAGTTGCAGGAGTCAAAAATGTAACCAGCAGCCAACCAATGGTGGTGATGAGAACACCCACGCACAGCGGTTTCCATGACATGATTTCGACGGAGGTCCAATCTCCCTTATAAATAAAGGTGAAGTAAATGGCTACACAAAACGAAACCAGCATGCCCGATATTTCGCTCCACGCATTGATGCGCCACCAAAACCAGCGCAGTAAAAACAAAAGCCCGGTTCCCGCCCCAATTTGAAGCAGAATCTTAAACGCCTGCAATGAATTGGCGAGCGCAAACGAAACCAAACAAGCCAATACCATCAATCCAACCGTCACCACCCGGGCGGCAAAGACATAATGTTTGCTATCACCATCCTTTTTGATAAACCGCTTATAAAAGTCATCGATTACATAAGATGATCCCCAATTCAAGTGGGTACTGATGGTTGACATATAAGCCGCCGCCAACGACGCCAGCGCCAAGCCCAACAATCCGGGTGGGAGGAAGGTCAACATGGCGGGGTAGGCCAGGTCGTGCTTGATATGCTCAGGATCAATGTTCGGATATTGGGCTTGCAGATCTTTGATTTCAGGGAAAACCAATAGTGAACAAAGCGCCACAATAATCCATGGCCAGGGCCGTATGGCATAATGCGCCACGTTAAACCACAACGTGGCCAACAACGAATTCTTCTCATCCTTTGAAGCCAGCATCCGCTGTGCCACATAGCCGCCACCACCCGGTTCCGCTCCGGGATACCACACGCTCCACCATTGCACCGCCAGTGGGATGATAAAGACATACATCGCCGCTTCCCCATTGCTGAAATCGGGAAGCAGGTTTAATTTATCCACGATATTTGGATTGGTCAGCAATCCGGATAATCCACCGACCGCCTCATGGTCCAGGGCATAATACGCCGCGGCGATCGAACCTACCATTGCCATCACAAATAATAAAATGTCGGTGATGACAACCCCCCACAATCCCGAAGTACACGAATAAATCACCGTGATCACACTGCAAATCAAAACGGTTGTGTATTTATTCACTCCCAGGAGAATGCCTGAGATTTTAATGGCAGCCAATGTCACCGAGGCCATCACAATCACATTAAAAATCACCCCTAAATAAAGCGCCCGGAATCCCCGCAGAAAGGCGGCCTCTTTGCCTGAATAACGCATCTCATAAAATCCGATATCAGTGAGTGCTTCTGAACGCCGCCACAATTTGGCATAAAAGAATACCGTCACCATCCCGGTAATCAAAAAGGCCCACCACAGCCAGTTTCCACTAACGCCATAGCGGCGCACGATATCCGTCACCAGGTTGGGGGTGTCCGCTGAAAAAGTGGTGGCCACCATCGAGGTTCCCACGATCCACCAAGGCAGGTTACGGCCTGAGACAAAGTACTCATCAATCCCTTTGCCTGCGCGCCGAACATAGATTAATCCCACTACCAGGACAAATATGAAATAGAAAAAAACAATCGACCAATCAATTGCATTTAGCTGCATGTCCGATTCTCCCGATATAGAATAAATAACACTGATTGGTATTATTCGAAATTGATGAGGGAATGTCAACGCGGAGAATGGGTAAACAATAGGCCTTATAGTGCACAGGCGCGTTCATGAAGTTCTTGAATTTGTTTCTTGTCAAACAAACAACGGGCGGCTACACAGCCGCCCGCATGTTGAGTGTCCATAGGAATTCAGTGCGAACTCAGTCGCCAACCACCACGATATCCCCGTAACTGTTTAATCCGTTGGTGGGATTGTAAATATCAAACAATGAGTTTGGCGCATGCACATAGTCGGGACCCATGCTCCAAATATAATACACGGTACCCACATGATGGTTGTTTTCATTGGCCACAATACGGCCTTTTTGGGCGCGACTGTATAAATTGGGATCCTGAATCAAGCGATTGGGTGAAACCACAGGGAAATAATCCGCATGATAGGAACCGTGGCTCCATTGCAGCGTCCCTTGCACATTGCCCTTTGCCTCCTGGAATGGATCACGTGGAGGGGCGGAAATATATGACACCGGCGTAGTCATATACTTGTTCTGATGAGGTGGATGACCTGGGACATGCATGGGAAAGTTGCCATTGTCCAACTTATACATGGCATACACATCGACCCAGGCACGCATCTCTGAGTTACATTTTGCAACTTTCGCACGAACTTGGGCATTTAGAAAGTTCGGTACTGCGATTGCCGCCAATATCCCGATAATGGCGACCACAATAAGCAATTCAATCAAGGTAAAGCCTTTACGTCTCATTTTCTTCCTCCCCAAAAGGATACGTTTATAGATACAATTTAATATTAGCCACAAATTTGCCCTTATTGCAAGTGTTAATTAGCATGGATTGAAATTTTATCCAGATGTGGGAAGACGTCTATATCTCAATGTAGTTTCTTTTGAGTCTCAACGGCCAGCATAAACCGCTTCTCGCCCCGCTGAATCTCCAATTCAACTTTTTCATTAGGCTTGGTATCGAGGATATGATAAACGAAATTCCAAACCTGATGCTCTCGTTCACCATCCACTTTTATGATCAAATCATTCTTTTGTAATCCACTTTTGGCCGCCAGACTGTGGGGATCAATATCTTTGACCAGAATGCCCCCCAAGCCCTGTTTGAGCTCCAAACCGGGGATCCAACCCCGTTCACGCTTGCCGTTTTTGATAATTTCCTTCGCTGAATCAGCCACGATATCACTTGGGATCACAAAGGTTACACTCGGCCATCGTCCAATGTTGAAATCGGTGGCCAGCATCCCGATCAACTGCCCCGATGGACTAAACACCGGAGCGCCTTCATTGCCTGGATACAATTGGATATCTGTCTGGATATAACGCTCTAACTCAAATAAATTCAATCGCCTATAATATCCACCAATCATTCCGGAAGTCGGTGTGGCCGGCAAATCATAGGGCCTTTGAATCGTCATAATATAGGAAGCCACGGGAAGCATGGTGTTCGTGCTTTCCAGTGGGACATATTTCGAAAAAGTCGCGTCCCTCACTTTCAACACGGCAATTCCGGTCATCGAATCGATGCCTTTTATGTCGACTTTTAATGCTCGGTCATAGTCATCAATAATTGAAATTTCACCCCCCAATGTCGCACTCTTCACCACTGTGCTTAAGGTCACCAAATGATGCGGATTAATCGCAAAGGCTGCCCCCCGAAAGCGGTTGTTGCGCAGCATCTGGTTCTTTATAGTATCCAGCTGCCTCTCCCACTGGCCAAACCACGTTTCAAATTGATTGTAATTGAGTTCGGTCTTGCTGGCGTCAGTGATGAGATCATTTAAACCATCCTGATACATCTTCAGGCGGTCAACGGATTGCTCGTACCGCTCGAGAATAACGTTCTTGGGAATTTCCACACTGACCGAGTAAACCGAAGGCGCATATCGCGAAAAAATCTCATAAATCGCCCAGTCACCTTGTGCATACGCCAACGTTGAAGAAATCAATGAACCTGCTAGCCAACATCCAATCCAAAAGAGCCTCATTTTCTCTCGCCTCGTCTGTATAAAATGAGATAAAAACAATAAACATATATAATTCGATCTTTTGACAAGATCATACATTTCGTCCAAACGATAACGCAATCCCAAATTAAAAGTAACGATGAGCGGCCA
Organism: uncultured bacterium; assembly: GCA_964517495.1. GTDB lineage: Bacteria > Hinthialibacterota > Hinthialibacteria > Hinthialibacterales > Hinthialibacteraceae > CAZFER01. The sequence goes on from CAZFER010000116.1 coordinate 7,968, forward strand.
TAAATCCTAAAAATCTTTCCCCCAATCGTTCAAACCACCATCTCTCATGTTTAGTCTGCAACACTATTGCCCACACTGTAAAAAAGGTTGCTCTCATTGCCAATAGCTTTTATCTATAGGGTCGTAATAGGGTGATTCATCTTACCTATTTATAAACAAACTTCCAAACGTTTTATTATTATTTCATCACTCAAATCCCCTGAGATCAGGGAAGGGATCAATTTTTTTCCATTCCTTATATATTGTATAAGGATTTTTGGAAAGTATCGGCGGTTGCTTTAAAAACATAATCCTCCCTTCACAAAAAAACAATGATTATTATCCTTGCTTGTCACTTGGACCATCGATCGGGGGAATACCGGACAAGGGTTGCCCTGGCAGTGCTCTAAGGGTATAACTAATCGTAATTATAGAGCCAAACAAATCGGCTGGTTGTTTACTGTGAATTTTTGGTTTTTTCAACCGTGTTAGAGAGGATTTGATTTTTTATCAATTCAAATCCTCTCTAACCGTTCTCGCAAAGTTACGCGAGAACGGTTGTTGAATAAACATATTTTTTAATGTCAACGAGATCGGCTTTGCAAGCCGTGAGTTATGACAGATTAGGAGATGAATCATGACTTATGTAGTCTGTGAACCTTGTGTGGACTGCAAGTATGGTGATTGTGCCGAAGTGTGTCCGGTGGAATGCTTTTATGAAGGCGATGATATGTTGTATATCAATCCGGATGAATGTATTGATTGTGATGCCTGTGGTCCGGTTTGCCCGGTAAACGCCATCTTACCTGAAGATGAAGTTCCCAGCGAATGGTCGGACTATATAGAAAAAAATGCCAACTTTGAATTTGATGAGGACACTCGGCGCAATGCCAAGGATCAAGTCACTCATGGTCCCAAATGGGATCCGCAAGTCGCGGGTGATTAACGTTCACACCATCATTTATTTGGGTACATAACTGAATCACAAGACGGGCGGGTATGATCATTTACCCGCCCGTCGTTGAATCATATTCTCAGGGATGGTCTATATGTCAAGGTGCTATTTCGGTTGCTTCAAGATTTACACTGTCCAACTGTTCTGACCCGCTTGAAGTGCTGCCCCCGGTTGATGCAGCATCATCAGGCTTGCCGCCAGGAATCTCAACATCTTTCATGATATTGGCAGCGCCATTTCGAACCTTCACTCGTACATTTCGATGCCCTTTGTTAACCGCCCCCCGCGCGTGGGATATCCCCCGTTCCGCCCAAATGGGCATGGGGAAATCAGAGTGTATTCGTCCATCACGCACTTCCACTTCCAATAACATATCCGATGAGGCAGGTAAACGTAATACCGCATCCCCTTTTCTGATGTCACAATAATAATTGCGCTGAACAGGGATATTCGGCTCTAACCGCAATGAACCGTCAACCAACTGTATATCCACGCCATCATAAACATCCGAACAAAGCACATCACCGTTATTATTGTCAATATCGAGCCGGCCCGTGATTTTATTCAAGGTAATGGCGCTATGATCTCCACTCAGTATCAGGTTCCCTTCAAGGTTGGAGATTTTGATTTCACCCCGGGAATGGCGTCCTGCAATGTTGCCCCCAACCGTATCTATAATGGCGTTGGTGTCATGAAGATAAACGGTCATTGATCCTTCTACATTGGATATATTAACCTGCGCCTTATCCGCTTTGACTTCCACATTATCCTGCAATCCCTCTACATTGAGTTCCCCTGCTTCATGATCAATGTTGACATTTCTGTTCAAATTGGAAACGGTCAATTTCCCATTGTGCGTGTTGATGTCGACAATCATATCACGGGGAACATTCGCCGTGTAATCAATGGTTTTCAGAATATCATCCCGACCATCTTCAATGCCCTTGTATTCAAATACCAGACGATTGGGCGCCCGTTCATAAATCAATATCTGCATGGATTGCACAAGTAACCGGGCTTCCGGTACGGATTGGGCGCGTGCCCGTTTTACTCCTTCGATGAGCACGAATGGCTTTTCCCACCCAATGACGGTTAAATTGGCGTTCTCATGAATAAACTCTAGCCGTTTCACATTGTCGGGAATTTGAACCTGCTGGGTAATGGATTCCTCATCCGAAACCATTTTTTGGGGCGTCGGAGAAAAGTGCTGGCATGCGTTAAATAAAATAATACTAATTAAAAAAGTAAAGAATAAAAATAGGTTTTGCATTGTCCTCAACTCCTGGTAGCTGATAATCAGACCCAAAAAAATAAGTAATTGAAACAGAATTAGTGTATCACAATTTCCAATAGGCTTGCAGTCTAATTGCGTGGAAACATCCAACGGTTAGGGATTAAGATTTATTTTCTTGACAAATTCAACCTTTTTAGTAAACTTTATTCTGTATAAACTATATTAAACCACAGAAATATACCTCAAAAGGAGAGTGTCCCATGCAGCCATTATATGATCCAGAAGCCGTGCGTCCCATGTGGGAAGAATTGCAGAATGTGGGTATTCGTCCCCTGAGCAAGGCGGAAGAAGTGGATGAAGCTATCACCAACTCACCCGGTACCACCTTGGTTGTGGTTAATTCGGTATGCGGGTGTGCGGCTGGCAGTGCACGTCCCGGCGTGATGCTGGCCCTTCAGAACAAAGTGATTCCCGATACCTTGGGCACGGTTTTTGCAGGAATGGACCACGACGCCGTGCAACGTGCCCGGCAACATATGTCAGAGGTTCCACCCTCTTCACCATGTATTGCTTTGTTCAAGGATGGCAAACCCGCTTTTGTGATGGAACGCCGCCATATCGAACAAATGAACAATGAAATGGTGGCCAATACCTTAAAACAAGCGTTTAATGAACACTGTTCCGCAGAGGGGCCATCCATTCCGACTGAGGAATTCGATAAGATTAACCCCGTCAAACAATGCGGTTCAAGTATTCCGCTTAACAGCCAATAATAATATAGAAATCCCACTGTGAGGGAATTAGAAAAAAGAGGTAGGTTTTTACCTCTTTTTTTGTTCATTGGGCTTTTCTTTCGGGGTGAAATGGGTAAACTTTTCTTCCCGATTCAAACACAGTTTTGACGGGATGAAAAAACCCCTGGAAAAAAAATAAAAAATTAACAAAATATATATCACAGGGGTTTCATAGGGTACAAACCAGGCTATACTCTTCAACGCTTCAGATGAAAAAAGGCTTGGCAGCGGTGCCCCAAACGGAATGAAAACCGCTGAAAAGAAAAAGAGCGCCAAAAAGTGAAAAAATGAATTAAGCGGGTTGACGGCGCTCCAAATTATGCTAGACTTTACTTTCGCCCGCATGGATACAGTTTAACTGGTTCGATGCGGGTTTGGTTTCTAAAAGTGGAAACACTTATTATAAGGGTAGGGAAACCTTTCCTTGTTCTTTGACAATCGAGCAGCATACACTCGTCAATGTGAGTTGAGTTTGTGCTTTTCTTGACCGAAAAGCACATCCTAAACTAGATCCGAACACTGTCATAACTGACGGCGTTCACTAAGCAGGAAAAATCATCCGATTCTGGATGTTTAGATTTTCTACGGAGAGTTTGATCCTGGCTCAGAACGAACGCTGGCGGCGTGGATAAGGCATGCAAGTCGAGCGAGAAAGCTTCCTTCGGGAAGTGAGTAGAGCGGCAAACGGGTGAGTAACACGTGAATAACCTGCCTTTGGGTGGGGGATAACCCCGGGAAACCGGGGCTAATACCGCATGACGTTCACACAACATAAGTTGAGTGGACCAAAGGGGGGGATCTTCGGACCTCCCGCCTAAAGAGGGGTTCGCGCCTGATTAGCTAGTTGGTAGGGTAATGGCCTACCAAGGCTATGATCAGTAGCCGGTCTGAGAGGATGGCTGGCCACACTGGGATTGAGATACGGCCCAGACTCCTACGGGGGGCAGCAGTCTAGAAGCTTCGTCAATGGGCGAAAGCCTGAACGAGCGACGCCGCGTGCGGGACGAAGGCCTTCGGGTTGTAAACCGCTTTCGACAGGGATGAAAGGCAGAGGTGCTAATATCATTTCTGCTTGACAGTACCTGCAGAAGAAGCCCTGGCTAACTCCGTGCCAGCAGCCGCGGTAATACGGAGAGGGCAA
>CAZFER010000117.1:0-11538 GCA_964517495.1 uncultured bacterium
ATGGATTGTTTCGCTATCATCCCAATCTTCACAGTTGGTTCGGTGGCGGCTCTCCTTGGGGACACAGAAGCGTGCAACATATGGAACCGAAGGAACTCAACTTTGGGCCTGAAGACAAAGAACACAAGCTCAGCTGGGAATGGTATAACGGCCCAACCAACGATAAGAAAATCTTGCGATACTTGATTGATGACCGTGTGGTTTATGAGCGCTCTGTCGCCAATTTGAAAGAGATGCATCCCAAACTGGATCGCGGGGGAAAGAAAGGCGTTGAATGCACCATGTCCGCCAAGGAGATTGCCGAATACATGTGGGACAAACCTCAGAATTTGTACCTCTGGTATGGCGCAGATGGCGATTTTTTTCTCTCCGATACTCCTCAATACGGGGACGATTGGCCAAGCGAGATGGTGATCCGCCGCATTGATGTATTTCGGTAAATGTAAATGTAGAGTGATAGAAAGCCAGTCCTTTAAAAAGAAGAAGAAACAATGCAACGAATTATTGAACCCACCTCTTACGCTTGAAATAAACGGGCTGACAGCAATCGAGAACGGGCTTCACGAGCGGCACGTCGAGGCTGGGGGCCGTAATGCTTACGATGCACCGGAATGGTTTTGCAGGGATTAGGAATGATTCGTATGAAGTCTACTTGTAGGAGAGTGTTTATGTCACGGTTAATTATCATTTCATATTTTTCAAAATATGTTGCATGTCTATTCCTTGTTCTAATGGGATTAGGTTTCCCGGTTTTGGCTGACAGTTCGCCAAATCTTCCCAACGAGTTAAAAGCGGGAAAGTTGATTTACCAGGCTTCCCTGGAGCAGGCCGACAGTGTGAGTGATTGGGTAATGGAAGGGCCGGGCCAGGTGTCTTTCAAAGATGGTTGGATGCATATGCAATCGCCGAATGAGGCCATGCATCATGTGTTTTGGTGTCCAAAGCGTTTCCCGGAGAGTTTTATCGCGCAGTGGGATGCGCAAAATATGAAAACCGACGCGGGACTGTGCATCGTGTTTTTTTGGTTTACGGCAAATGAAATGGACACATTTCCGTTATCGCAATTTCCGTGTTTGGCCGGTTGCTCCAGATTCCATCATTCCTTCTTCTCTTCCAAAACGGTGAAATTTTTCTCCAACCCCTTGGAAATGCGACGCGGTGTTTGATAAACTGTAACCCTTATAATTGATTCCAGTATGAAAAGGAGAGATCTATGGATAATCAAACCAGTTCGGGAGCACCTATTCAAGATGTCTATCAAACCAGTAAATTCTTTCGCACTTTGGCCTTAATTGCGGCTTTGTTGGCTTGGACCTTTGATGGAATGGAACAGGGGATTTATGGCATCATGACCCGCCCCGCCTTGAAGGACATGATGCCCGAGATTGCTGAAAAGGATAAACAACAAAACGCGATCAAAGAGCAGATTGATGAACTTACTGCCAATCCCGGCGCCAATACCGCTGAGCTCGAATCACTGCAAGCCCAATTCGATCAATTGAAAAAAGAGATCGATGGGCCGGTCAGCACCTATTTTAGCTGGGCGTTTGCCTGGTGGCTTTGGGGTGCCGCGTGTGGAGGTGTTATATTTGGCCGGATGGGTGACCGCTATGGCCGGGTACGCAGCCTTATCTTCGCGGTCATTGTGTATTCCGGTTTTACCGGCTTATCGGCGCTATCCCAACACCCCTACCAGTTTATCGCCTGCCGCTTTTTCGGAGCGATAGGCCTGGGGGGAGCGTGGCCACTCAGTGTGGCGTTGATTGTTGAAACCTGCTGGCCGGATAAATTTCGAGCGGTGCTGGCTGGCTTGATGGGAATGGGAGCCAATATCGGCTTTTTCATTGCCGCTAAATATTCCGGCTGGATGACGGATGCCGATTTTTCATGGCGATGGGTTATCGCGATGGGTATGTTTATCGGACTGTCAAGTTTATTACTCATTATTTTTGTACCTGAACCAGGTAAATGGCGTGAATCCAGGGCGAAAAAGCAACGTTCCAAGCTTTCTGACCTCTTCCATCCTCATTATATACGGGCCACCGTGGTGGGGAGTTTGCTTTCCACCATTGCCTTGCTTGGCACGTGGGGCTCGTTTTTATGGTTACCCACCTATGTGGATCAAATCACCCAGGGTACCGCTGTTCACGATACCGCCCGTTCCACCGTGGCTGCCTGGCAGGCCTATGGCCAAATTTTTGGTGGCTTTTTAGGTGGATTGATCGCTGGTTGGATGGGGAACAAGAAATCCTGGATTTTGCTATGCGTTACCGCATGGCTAAGTGTGTTCTCCTTATTTTATTTCAACACCACCTTTGGCCTTCCCATGCTTTGGATGGGTGCCATCGCCGGTTTGTTTGTGACCGCCTTCTTTGGATGGCTGCCCAAATACCTGCCTGAATTGTTCCCCACCCGAATCCGTGCTACTGGCCAGGGCTTTTCATTCAATATTGGCCGTGTGCTTGCCGGAGTTGGTGTATTGTTCGGTGGTGCATTAGTTAATGTGTTTGATGGAGATTACCGCAAAGGCATGATGACCATGTGCAGTATTTATCTCGTCGGTGTCATCATCATTTTATTCGCCAAAGATACCGGTGGTAAAATGGTCTCTGATGAAGAGGATGAAGCCCTCATGAAGGGAAGCAGTGAATAAAGTAACGTATTGAATAGGTTGAATTTAAAAGGGGCGATTCGTCGTCCCTTTTTTGTTTGAATAGCGTATTCTTTTATTGTGTTATACTCATATAAACTTCTTTTTTAATTAGCAATCGTTGTAATGGAATCGAATAATTGATGTAAATGAAGGAGTTATAGATGAAAAAGAAGATTTATATCACTTTATCGAGCTTGCTCATTGTTGGTTTTATCGTCTTATTCTTCTATTGGCAGTCTTTGCTTTCCAATTTAATCCGCTCCAGTTTGAAAACCCAATATGGGTTGGAATTGAATCATAAGGATGTGGGTTTTTCCCCGCTGTCTGGTGATGTCGCTTTTGAATATCCCTCATTGATGGATCATTCAGGCCTCTTGGCGTCCGCCCGTCAGTTGGGGGTTGGTGTTCGGATGGATCGAGCACTAAAGGGCTCCATTGAAATTACTGAGATTTCTGCTGACCAACCCAGCGTTGAATTCAAGCATTTAAAGGATGGCTCTTTGCCCATCGCCCAGGCGGCCCGGCGGGTAATTGCTTCGTCCACTCAACAGCAGGTTCCTGAACGTTCTCAAAAATCGGAAAAAGAACAATCCTCCTCTTTTCCTGCAATACACTTAAAAAATGCACAATTTAATTACCATTCAACAGATACAGTGGATCAAAAAAGATTTGTCATCCACTTTGATCAATTTCACCTTAATCCGAAGAAAAACAACATTCACATTGAAAATAGCCAGGCTTATCAAAGTGGACAGCCTGATCCCCCATTTCTAAGCATAGAAACGCTGGATGCTGCTATTCCATTTGGAAAGCAGAAAACCAAAATCAGAATTGATGCCTCTCAAATTGAAATGACCGGGCGTGAGTTGAGCAAGGATCTTTATGATTTTAATGAACCCATTGAACGCTGGTATCAATCGATCAAAGAGATCGTCCAAGTGGTTTCTTCCCCGCAGAACGAAAAGTCCGAAGGCCAAAGTTCATTAAGCGAAATTCAATTGGATAACGTCACTGCCCATATTCTCCCCATGGGTGGAGTGGAGAACGCAACAGGCACCCTTCACCTTGAAGTGGATAACATACGTTACTCTCAGCAGGAACGGATCATTTCTCTGACCAATCTTCTCATCAATGAATCCGGCAAACAAGCATTAAGTTTAAAGCATTTGGCGTTTATATTGGATCAAAGCGGCTATTTTCATTTCGAACGGGTTGAAGTCGACGGTATTAATCTACACATTCGTGATACCCATGAAGATATTTTGAATATTTCCCGCGCGATCAAACGGGTGCAATCCGTGGTTCGGTCGTTCATTACACCGGCCGCTCAAACAGCTTTATCAGAAGATCATTTTAAAAGTGAAAGTTTCAAACGGTTAGACATTTCAGATTTAGCCTTATACAGCCATCATTCAAATGAAGAAACCAATCAATTAAAACTGGCAAATTTTTTATATGATAACGAGAATAAATCAGTGGCAGTCAATGATTTTCTATTATCTCCAACCGACGAAGAAAAAAAACCGTACTTCTCCTTTCCCTCCCTTTCCATGACTGGATTTTCTCCCCAAGCCATCCATACGATTAATACAATAAGCATTAATGGATTGCACGTTTGGCATCAGCTCCCATCTCACGATATAAATAGCACCACCATGCTTAATCGGTGGGTAAACTATTATCAACGCATCCAATCGGAATTGGGAACAAAACTCAAACACCCCCCAAGCATGAAAAAATCTATCCTGATCGAACAAATAACACTTTCGGAAAGTACCCTTCATCTGCGTGATACACGCCTGAGAGAACCCGTTGAACATGTATGGTCGCCAATATCATTAAAATGGGCAAACCTGGCCGTGGGGGCCGAGGTACCCCCTTTAAGCCCTATCAATGTGAATGCAAAATCCATTTCTCCAAGCAGTGGATTCTTTCGATTTGTGGGAAAAGCGGCGCCTAGCACACACCCCAATCAACTGGATGGAATTCTTATCATCCAGCTGGATGAATTGACAAAATATAAACCTTATTATGAAAATGCGATTCCCATTGGGATTGAAAAATCAGGCTTTGGCCTGAATGGTAATCTGAAATTGACAAACAACATTTTGTCCTTCAACTTTAATTTAACCTTATTGAAAACAGTCTTTAATGAATCAAACGGTAAATTACCCGTCAATATAGACCGAAAAGCGGTGATTAGCGCACTCAATGGATTAAAAAACCGGCAAGGAGACATCGTGTTCAATAATAACCGGTTGGAAGGCAATATTCGAAACCCCTCGTTTAATTTCGGGACCAACATCGCTGAAATTTTGGGGCGTAATTTATTCAACAATCTCACCAATCTCCCCAATTTTGTCTTTGATACCGTCAAAAATGTGGGAGGGGCGGTAAAAGATGTGGGAAGTGCCGTGGGAAATACATTTCTGAAAATGCTGGGTGATCAACCCCAAAAACAACCTTAATCCTCATTTCAGACACGCCATGTAAATTCGTAACTTGTCAACCCAAATCTCGGAATGGTTGCTCCTTTCGTATTTTTGAAATCCCATAAACTTTTTTTATTTTCTATGGGATGACTAAATTGAGTAAACTATATCTCCCTTAAAAAACTGCACTTACGGACGAATTTCTGACTGAAAAATCTCCACCGGTGCCTTTTAACTCTCTCAATATGCGGGTCTTTCCACATTAAGTGAGAAAATATTCAATAATTCCCAAAGGAGAATCGAGATGAAAACGAACGAATGGCATGCCCGAATTAGTAGCGTTGAATTTGATGCTCTTTCAAAAGGAGACTTCTCCGAACCCACCAAATGGGTTTACATCGCTCTTCTGTTTTATTTTGATCAAAAAAATGGGAATTGCTGGCCTTCGATTGAAACGTTATGTCAACGAACAAATTACACCAGACGAACGGTTCAAAAAGCCATAAAAGCGTTATGTGAAAAAGGATTAATTGAACGAAAAATTTCAACCGATGGAATTAAAACCAATACCTATAAAAGGGGTGTCCAACCAGACATGGGAGGGGCGTCTCATCAGACGCAAGTGGGTGTCCCACTGGACACGGGAGGGGCGTCCCACCAGTCGCGAACGGGTGTCCCACTGGACGCACATAACAGATCCATTAACAGCTCCAATGAACATAACTGTTCGGAATCGTCAAACAACGACGATATCCAAACCGAAAAAATGGTTCTTTCTTTTCCGGTGAAAGGGAATGTAAAAGCATGGAACCTTGGACAGACAAAATTGAACGAATGGCAGGAACTTTACCCCGACATGGATGTCATGGCTGAATGCCGAAAGGCCTTGCAATGGTTAAGGGATAATCCTTCCAGGCAAAAAACCTCAAAGGGAATGACCAAATTCCTCAACGGCTGGCTTCAACGATCCAATGATCAAGGACGATACATTCGCAGATCAAAACCAAACGCCAATAATGACACCTCTCCAGAGAATAGCCGTACATTTCATCTTCGCTGGGAAATCAAGGAAAGATTGAAGGCTTTAAACCTCGATGATGTAAATCCCCATGTGTTCATCAGGAATCGAGAATACGACATTCCTATTCACAAAGCCAAACCATCCTTATTAGCCCAAATCCGGGAATGGATGGAATACAAACGCCAGGTTGAATCAAAAGGAATCCGGATATGAATCAAAACGCCATTAAAAATTGCCGGAAATTAATGTTTCAATCAATCCGATGCGAAACGAGGAGCCTTGCATAAGTGAATAGACAACCACAATCCCCATCAGGGTGATGGCAAATACTGAAAGTATAAACACCAGACGTTTGGCTAATTTGCTTTCCCGTTTTTTAACACGATTGGCATGTTTGACCAGCGGATCAATCTGGTAGTTATCAAAGTTTGAACCAGGCACCTTCAGCATGCCCTGAGGAATCTGCCCATGTACCAATGGAGGCACATAACCGGCTTTTAACGCTTGCAACCGCCATACCAGCCAGGGACTGCGCGAGGCAAGGAGATAGGCTTCCTTTTTATGTTCATAATCACTTTTATAAACCATGTTATTCATTTTTCTGCCCCCAATTATCCTGATAAATAGATTTAAAGCACCATTCCTTCAACCCGCCCCCAAGCCTGGGGGAGATACAGAGGGGGTTGATCGTCGGCCCCACAACTTTTGGGTCGAGCTCAGTCCAAGACTGGGAGGGATTAGGGAAACATATTGTTAATCCACGATTTCCCCGGCAGGATTTTTACGGTCAATTCAATGAGTGCCGGAGAAAACCTCCCTGTTTTCTCCGACATCTTATCGCCGGCAATAACTCTTTTTACCCAACGATATGGGTTTTGTTACCACCCATCTAATGAAGATGTCGGGATAAATCAATTTAATCTTTAATGTTGTTCCTTTTTTGATTGGATAGCTCCACACCCTTCGCGTTGTTACACTCCAGGCTGAACGAATAGATGCGGAGCTATCCATCCTGTCGCGCACCTGAAAGCCTGAAGTGTTTCCAGAGTTGACAACGCCCACTTAATGTGCAACATGTATACCAACATAATTCACCGATCCACTGGATATCATAACTTCTTCAAAATCAGTGGATTGCAATTTGGCCTTTTTCGAGTACACTTCTTTCTGAAATTTTATAAGGGCATTTTTTTCCTGGTTGATGGTTGTGAAAACACAAAATTTCCCGGCTGGTGCAGAAATAAGCAGTATCCCACGAGGCGTGACGACTCAGAATCTGGGTTTTTATCTCCACATTCCATTCTGCAAAAGCAAATGCACGTACTGCGCTTTTATCTCCGGTTCCCCGCGATCGAATGAACAAATGGATCGCTATGGACAGGCATTGGTACGGCATATTGAACGGATTCAACAGGAAGAAGAAAAACGAGCGTTATCCAGTATCTTTTTGGGGGGTGGAACCCCAAGCCTTTTCGGAGCACAACGGCTTATTCCCTTGTTTGAAACAATTTATGAAACCTTTTCCGTTAAAGAAGATGCCGAAATATCCATTGAAGTGAATCCGGAAAGCGCAAGTTATGAACTTTTTTGTTCGCTTGCTTCGTATGGTCTCAATAGGGTAAGCATTGGCGCTCAATCATTTCATGATGAAGAATTGAGCCGCTTGGGACGAGTGCACTCAAGTGAATTGATTAAAACAGCCGTTGAAAATGCCCGGGAAGCGGGGATAGATAACATTTCCCTTGATCTTATTTATGCCATCCCAGGGCAAACGCTGTCTGGTTGGGAATGGACCTTGCAACAGGCGCTTCGCTGCAAGCCGGATCATCTTTCGGCTTATGGGCTCTCTTATGAGGAAGGCACATTGATGGAACGTTTGCTAACCACTGGAAAGATAACTCCAGTGCTGGATGAATCATACATAGAGATGTATGATTTATTGTGCCAAACCATGGAAGTCGAAGGTTTCCACCATTACGAATTATCAAACTGGTGCCTGCCGGACAAAGCGTGCCGCCATAATCTACTTTACTGGAACCGTGACGACTATTTGGCGGTGGGTGTATCCGCCTGTGGCACATACAAAGGCATAAGGTATGGCGTTATTGATTCCAGCGATGAATATATAAAGCATTTTGAGCGTAACAATGAATATGAATCATTTCTCCAATCGGATTTGTTAAAAGAGCATATTGTGCTTGATACCAACCTTGCCGCCTCTGATCAGATGATATTTGGTTTGCGGCTCAAAAAGGGTATTGATGTCAAACAGTTCACCCAACGATTTGGTTATTCACCCTTTGACCGTTGGAAATCGATAATAGAAAAGCATCTTCATTACAACCGGTTGGAACTTGATGATGGGAAATTGTGTATAAGCCAGGAAGCCTTAGTGATAAGCAATGAAGTTTTGGCTGATTTTTTAGATTAAACGACGACAGGATATTGCCAAATGAGACGTTTTTACCTATTACTTGCTGACAAATTGAAATACTTTCCTTTTGGCCGCTTAATTGTTCAACATGTTACACGCCACAATCGTTTTTATGAAAATTTTGAAGCGCTTTACACGGCATTGATATTGGCGCTGCTTATCAAGACGTTTTTATTTGAAGCCTACAAAATCCCTTCCAGTTCCATGAATGACACGCTTATAGAAGATGACCGCATTTTTGTTATGAAATTCATTTATGCGTTTCGGCCGATTGAAGTGGGAGATATTGTTGTTTTTCGCACACGCGGGATTGAAGAGATTGAGGATCCCATGAAACCTTATTACATCAAACGAGTGGTTGGATTACCCAATGATCGTATACGGATCGGACGTGATGGCCATATTTATCGCAATGGCGAAATGGTGAAGGATCCCCCATTTTTCCAAAAAAATCGCTATGTTTCGCTTCCCACCAGATCAAAGCGTGAATTTATGGTGCCCGAAGGGGAAATCTTTGTGTTCGGCGATAACAGCCGTAATAGTTGGGACAGCCGCGCATGGGGTGGTGTGCCATTGGAAAATGTCGTGGGGAAAGCCTTTTTCCGCTATTGGCCACCGTCACGAATCGGTTTTATTCGGGGAACGACTTGCTACCCACTGATATCACAAGGAGGCGAAAATCCTTCTTATGCATTCGAGTAAACAGCGTATTTGAATATTTATTATGTGTCAGCCATATGCAGTTGAAAATGAGTGACCACTTAAAATGGTCTCCGCTATTCCTCCCCCAATGAAATGGGGAGGTTTGGAGGGGATTAACGAAGGATGCTCCAGGTTTTCTTATCAACCCTCCCCTAACCCCTCCTAATCTTGAGGGGAATGGTGCTTTAAATGGTTAACCTGTTGCGAAATTTCAAAACGGAAATGAAAAATACATCCTTGCTTGCAATTGACATTGGTAACTCAAGAACCAACCTGGCCATCTTCGATCAACATGAATTGGTCAAGCATGATTTTTTTCCATCTGCGGCGGAATACGCTGAAAAAGTTTGCAATCGAGCCATTGAATGGAAAAAAACCTATTTTTTCGAACAAATCGTCATGTCTTCTGTGGTTCCTGCATTGGGCGATTTGTTGGTTACCCTACTCCATAGCAGTTTGTCCATTATCCCATTCACATTGGAAGAGCACAAAACCCGTTTAATTCCACTTATGGTTGATCGTCCGGAAACTGTAGGGGTGGATCGCATTGTCAATTCGTATGGAGCCATTCACCTTTTTGGATGCCCGGCCATTGTGATTAGTTTAGGGACCGCTACCACCTTTGAAGTCATTTCAGAAAAGGGGGAATATTTAGGAGGGGCAATTGCCCCAGGAGTGAAAATATCAATGGAGGCACTCAGCCAACGAACCGCTCTGCTTCCCCCCGCTATCCTCAAAAAACCAGAACGAATTATCGCCAAAAATACGCTGGAACATTTGCAATCCGGTATCTATTACGGCACAGTCAGCCTGATCGAAGGGATGGCAAAGCGTTTAAAAACAATTGTAGGTGATAGAGCAAAAGTAATCGGCACTGGTGGGATCAGTACAATCATCGCGGAAGAAGGCATTTTTGACCATCATGAGCCTTTGCTTACTTTAAAGGGTCTTGAAATCATCCATTCTCATTTAACCCATACAGCGGATAGGTAATCTTTTTGAAAACCTCGATGAAATCCGATATTTCCTCTTCTGTATTTTGATAACCAAGTGATAGGCGTATGGCTGAGGAAGCGTCTGTGTCATTTCGACCCAATGCTTTGATCACATGTGAAGGGGAAGGTTTGCCTTGAGAGCAAGCCGATCCACTTGACAGGCAAAATCCCTCATTGTCCATAGCCCGAATAAACTCACGCGAATTCACTCCTTTGAGGCTAAAGTTTAATGTGCCGGGCAGACAATTGCTGCTTGGGCTGTTGCGTGGAAGATCAATACCCAAAGTGGATAGCGAATCCCATAATTGGTCGCGCAGTTTTTGTTCACATTGGGCTCGCATTTCCCATTCATTTTTTGCCAGGTTGCAGGCTTTCCCAAAGCCAGCAATTCCGGGGACATTCTCTGTTCCGCCTCGATGTCCATTTTCCTGACTTCCACCTTGTGATTGAGAAATCAAATTCACACCCTTCCTGATAAATAGTGCTCCAACACCTTTTGGTCCGTAAATTTTGTGGGCTGATAAGGTTAGAAGATCAACGTTTAGGTTTTGAACATCAATGGGAAGGCGTCCAGCAGCTTGAACCGCATCGGTGTGTAAGTAAATTCCTCTTGCCCGGGTTATCTCGCCGATCGTTTGGATGGGTTGAATTGAGCCGATTTCGTTATTGGCCAACATAATACTTACGATGGCTGTATCATCCGTGATAGATTCCAGTATAGCGTTTGGATCAACAAATCCTTCATGATTGACAGGTATATGGGTAATATGGCAACCAAAATGGTCTTGCAAGAACTCACAGGTACGCAAAACGGCGGGATGTTCAATGGTACTTGTAATGATATGCCTTTTTCCGGTAGCCAGAACAATCCCTTTTAAAGCAAGGTTATCCGATTCAGTTCCCCCACTGGTGAAGATGATTTCATCTTCGTTGGCATTGATAAGGTTAGCGGTTTGCATTCGGGCTTTTTCAACCGCGTAACTTGCTTCCACACCGAGTTGATACAAGCAAGAGGCATTTCCGAAATTACCCTTCAGATAAGGTTCCATGGTGTTGAAGACGTCGGGATGCACTGGGGTGGTTGCGTTGTGATCAAAATAAACAGCCATGATCAAATTCCTTTTAAAAACCTGGGAGATTGTCTCAAAACTTATCCTGTGATTTACCGCACCACAACATAGGTCGAACACATAGGTTCACCCCTACAACATGTAGGGGGTTGACCCAATGTCATTAACTTAAAAGGGAGGGCGAGGCTCCCGCCGAGCCGTTATACGTGGAAACGGCTCGGCAGGAGCCTC
>CAZFER010000118.1:0-11090 GCA_964517495.1 uncultured bacterium
TCAACCCTCCCCTAGCCCCTCCCAGGCTTGGGAGGGGAATGGAGAGGGGGTTGATCGGCTATACCTCCCACTTTACGAATTACTTACTTACTGCCGCTATTCTTCAACCCTCCCCTAGCCCCTCCCAGGCTTGGGAGGGGAATGGAGAGGGGGTTGATTGGCTATACCTCCCACTTTACGAATTACTTACTTAGTGCCGCTATTCTTCAACCCTCCCCTGGCCCCTCCCAGGCTTGGGAGGGGAATGGGTACAACTCAGTATTTAACTCTTATTCCTGATATCTTCTGATCTATTTAATTCTAATTTTCTTTCACAAACCAGTTTTATAAATTCAACCACATCTTCTAGTTTTTCCATAACATCAACGCTTTTTATTCGAACGACTTCATATCCTTTTGTGTTCATAAATTGATCTCGAATTTGATCTTTTTCTGAACGATAATCATGGGTATATCCATCAATTTCAATAACTAATTTTATTTGTTCAATACAAAAATCAGCAATATATGAACCTATAGGGTGTTGTCTACGCACGCGAAGACCAAGTAGCTTTTTAGCATTTAAATGAGACCATAATCTCTTTTCTGCCTTTGTCATATTTTGGCGTAATTCTTTTGCATATTGCTTGATTCGACTGTTAACACCTCTTTTCATTGTGATGTGCTCCAATATCTTCATAAGACCTATAAATTGTGCCACTTACTTTCAACCCTCCCCTGCCCCTCCCAGGCTTGGGAGGGGAATGGATAGGGATTGATCGGCTGTACCTTCCACCATAGGAATAACTTCCTTACTGCCTCTTTTCTTCAACCCTCCCCTGGCCCTTTTCAGGGTTGGGAGGGGAATGGGTTATGCTGCACTTTTCATGAAAGCCTCTACTATTTCTAGCCACATAGTCAATGAGTGGGATAATAACAGTAGGCATACCAATATCGATGCGTTGACCAACTGGAAGACCGGATTTCCGAAAACTGATTCAAAGGTGTTGCGAAACACCCATGTTTTGGGAGGATGCTCGCACAGTTCCTTTATCCAATGGGGGCCTTTTTGTGCTTTGATTTCATCCAGAGACTGGCGGGCGGCTTCGAAAGCCGCATCTCGAATCCGCCCGCAGAGTTCTTTGTACTTATCCATTTTGCTTAATTATTCTCCGTTTGTTTCAGATATTGCTGACGTAATTGGTTTAATTCGGAATTGACAACCGTTTCTTCTTTGTAATTAACTGATTCGGCCAGCGATGAGGAGGTGGGAGATTCCATATCCATGTTTACGCGAATCTCGATTTCATCGACATCTTCCTGAAGTTCTCTTAACAATGCGTTTACTTCACTGTCATCAAAGCCGGAAGCACCCGCGATCAGGTCTTTGGCCATTTTTTGGGCTTCGAGGGTATCGCGAATGGTGGTTAATTCCAGAGCCTTTTGTTCAAGCCCTACGATACCGTTTTTCATGCTTTCAATCGATTGGTTGATGTTGGCGATGGCAGTGCCATACATTTCTTGTTGTTTTTCCAGGTAACCGATGCGTTTTTTCAGAGGGAGAATCTCTTCGGTCCATTGGTTGAAGGTCTTTTCCGCAGATGCGACGGTGTATTCTTTTCCGCAGTAATCAAAAGGCGCGTTAATTTCGCCCTTTTTGGCTTTTTCGATCTGGTCGACCAAGCCTTTGATGACGGTGTCATATCTGTTAAAACGTTCGTTTTCTTCACCCAAGAGGCGCTCAACCGAGCGTTTTTTAACCATCAAATCAACCACTTTATTTTTTTTTGAATCCACTTCGTCTTTGAGATTATTGATCTTATCTTCGATTAGTTGATCGATGTTCTTTCGTTTCCATTCTTTTTGTATATCCTCGATTCCGGAGCGAACCGCGCCATAATTCCACATGGCGTATCCCCCCACCGCCAAGACCATAATCACCGTCAAAAAACCTGTCAGTGCTTTAAACATTGTATTTCTCCTTTTCATTGCGATAAAATAGCGTACTTATAGACCAATACGCTCAGGGAAAGAAATCCCCCCGTTTTTTTTAAATTTTGATTGTGCGACATATCGTCAACCCTCCCCTAGCCCCTCCCAGGCTTGGTAGGGGAATGGGGATACATCCGTTCTGCACAATGAATAAGCCTTTCAGGGCAGACACGCGGGTCTTCCCCTACGGGTATCGTTGATTTAAAGGGTTGTCACGCTCGATACGCCACCTAGGGCAGACACGTAGGTCTGCCCCTACGCTTGTCGGTGATGCAACGAGTTGTGAGGCTCCATGCGTTTTGGTGGGTTACGCTTCATCCGCTTGGGCGGATTTCGCTTTTAACCCACCCTGTCTTATGTAATCCCCTTGGGGTAAAAATTAATCTATGTAATCCCTTAATATTTTGTATGCAGGGTTGGAAAGGATGACTTTTTTTAGTTTTTTCCGGGCGTTTTCCAGTCTTCTTTTTAGTTTATTTTCAGTGATTCCAATTATTTCAGCTGCCTCTTTATAACTATGGCCTAGTATATCAATCAGTCGGATGAGGGTTTGATGACTTTCTTTTAAATGGAGTAATGCTGATTCGAAGAGGAGTAAGGATTCTTGTTCAAATAAGGAATCAACCGAATTTTTGGCCGGATCATTTATGAAATCAATCCAATCTTCCACATTATCCTGCTTTGACCAAAAACGACGCCATTTGCGTTTAAATGAATTGATTTCATTTTCAGCTATTCGATATAAAAAAGGTTTTAGAGGTTTTTCTGCCTTATAATTGGAAAATGCGAATTTGCGAAAAACATCCTGAAATATATCTTGTGCATCATCCTTATTTTTTATCCGAAGAAGGATATACGCTTGAATCTGTTGTTCATATTGCTTCATCAACGATTCAAATGCAGAAGAATCCCCCTGGTTTTTATATTTATACCAAAGGGCTTTTTCTTCTTCACGGGAAAGCTTGCTCATGACGCCATACTCATTTTTTGTGACAAAATACCATGAAAACAAAAATATTCCAGATTGTTGCCTGCGTGGAAATTTTATGGGGTGAAAAGTTTATCGCACACATCGTCTCATGGGAAGATTCGCTCTCCCTGGTGCATGGATTTTTTATCTGTAGGATGAGTTTTCATAGGCCGGAGTTTTTGTAGTTCCTCGTTTTGGTGGAGGGTTATGCTCTATCTGTTTTGGTGGGTTACGCCGTACAAGATACGGCTATAACCCACCTGGTAAACTTTATTTACATCTTATACGGATCATCGTCATCATCTTCATCATCGAATGAAAAGGATGATGACGAGGAATTTGATTCTTCATCCAGGCCAAGCGAGGATTCTTCACTCTCGGTGTCTGCTGTGGCCGTATCAAATGAAGTGCTTTTCGCTTTGGACACCCGCTTCCCACCACCACCGAACATGCCGAGGATCAGTTTTAGGAGATACAATAGAATAATGACGAGAACAGCAACCACGCCATAAAAGATATAGGGATTGGTGCGCACCCAGATGCGTAAATCCACTTGCGCCGGATTGGGATCAACATTACCCGCGTTGTCGATGGCACGAATTTGAATCACGTAACCCCATGAATAGAAGGATAATTTTCGTTCCGCCGGCCAGGTTGAGGTTTCATGAGTGAAGGACACCCATTCTTCCTTACCGATTTTATATTCAAATTGATTTGGTTTCGGTGGTTCGAATGATTCACCCAACATTGGATCATGAACCGTAAGGTTGATTAAAGGCAAGCTGGAAACATATTTGTTGGCGAAACTGGCGGTTGTCTTGGGTGGAGTGCGATCAAGAATCCATTCATGGGAAATCTTGTTGGTTTCATCTCCGGAATCATCTTTTCCCCAAAGAGTAATGGTGTGCTTTCCTTCTTCCAACTCGGTCAACTCAAGCGTTTTCTCTTGAGTTTGCTGGACCTCATTATCATCCAACTTATAGTGATACGTCAGATCAACCGTTTGTCCACGGTCATCTTTGGATTCCCAGCTGAAGGTGATTGTTTCAGCATTAGAGTACTCTGGGGGAACTTGTTCGAACATGACTTCCAAATCGATTTGAACGTTCACAACCATTTCGGTGGGAGTTGGATCTTCATTGCCGCTGGTATCGCGCAACTTGATTCTCAAGACGTGCCGGCCATTGGATAATTCCGTAAAAGTATGCTCACGGCCTTTGGTAAAGGCAGACCATGCCTGATCATCAACCTGAGCGGAGTACATCAGCTGGTCAGCCGGATCGGTATTATCCTCGCCTGTGAATGTCACTTTAACCTGGCGTTGCTTTAACGGTTGCCCTGTTGGTGGAGCATCCAAAATTTGAGTTTCAGGGGCAGACATAAAGGTATTGAAGGGAAATTCGGTAATAGGATCTTGAATGTTGCCAGCCACATCTTCAGCACGCAATTTGAATACATATTCTCCATCCGGTGGAGTTTCAAAAGTGGTTCTGGTTTCTGACTGAAGGGAAGACCAGGGGTTGTCACCATAAGTAAATGAATATTCCAAACGGTCCGAAGAGGAAATATTGTCGTTGCCCTCCCACACAAACATCACATCCCGTTCAAGGATATGAGGAGAGGTTGGTTGGATAATGTTGGAGGTAGGGGGAATTTTATCGGTCCGCATGTAGGAAATCCAGCTATCCTCCAAACTGCCCGCTTCCCAACAAACATGGTATACTCCATCACTGAACGTCAAGTGGGGGACAGAGCGAACATAATGGGGAGGTGATAATTCGATGTCCCTTGCCCCTTGGTCCGGCCTGAAATTGATTGGAATCTGCTGATAAGGATCCCGTCTGATCCAGGTGGAAACCCACTTCCCGTCGATGATGTGTAGGTCCAATAACATTTTAGTATCAAAATAGCTTTTATCTTCATATGAACTCGACCAGGTGGCTCCGTCATCATTACTTTCGTAAATGTTGATTTGGGTATTTTCGTTTGCCACAATAAACAAACTTCCAGAGATCGGTCCATAGATATCAAAAATGTGGGGAACGCGCTGGCTGAATATCGTTTTGATGGGAGTGGCTTCTGAAAACGCGCCTGAATTAGGGTTGTAAGTATTGATGTAAATCTTTGATCGAGTCTTGCGCAATCTATTTTCCAATTCGAGTTCGTCCATGTCGAAAGCGGCCAGTTCTTCCACGGATTCGGGATTGTAATTAATGGCTTGTCCACCAGCCACCTTTCCCAGCATGTCACTCAAAGGGGTTTCGAGCCAAAGAAGTTTGGCTTGATTTCCTTGTTTTAAAAATTTGGGTGAGAAGGTATCGTCCCGGCTGGTCCGAATTTTCTTGGGATCACTCCAGGATTGCCCTTTATCGTCACTCTGCACAGCAAAGAGTTGGTAGGCAATAACCCCTTGTGATTCAACCCGGGCCGGCCAAACCAACGCGATTTTTCCATTGATATAAATGATTGCGGGAGCGCTGCAATCACGGTAATTGGGGGCAATATCTTTGGGTTCAGACCATGTTTTTCCCCGGTCATTCGAGGATACAAATTTCAGGGTTCGTTGAATATAGGTTATATATATATTATTCCCCTCGGCTGCAATTGCGGGCCATTGCACGCGATTATCCAACGAGGAAGAGCGTGTGACATATTTTTCCTCTGACCATCCCTCTGCTTGAGCCAATACCTCAATGGGAAAAACGCTAATACCAGTGATTAGGACTAGAATAAAAAAGGCAGCGATTGATGGAAGACCACGTTTCATGAACAATTCTCCATAATTTTAATCTAAGAGCCGTCATAGCTTTACGTTATTTCTTGTAAATCATACTAGGTCTTTTAATGGAATGAAATGGGCAGGGAAATACCCAGGATCAACTTTGAAGATAGTATGAAATCACCTGTGTGTCATCTCATTTCAAAAATAAATCTAAATCCCTTTGCAAAGATCCAAAATCAAACGTTCAATAATGATGTCCCGTTCTGATGCGGTTCCCTTCGCACCTTTTAAATCCTTATCCGCTTGAAGAAGCAGCCGGATGCTTCTCTGAAGAGCGGATTGTTTGATTTTTTTACCCAATTCAGTATTTTTTTTCAATGGAAAGTCCTTCATTCCAGTCTTTTTTTTCATCTCGGGGAATGGTGTTTTTTCATCGACCAGGAATTTGCACTGTAAAATGCGGCGAAAAGTTGAAGCAAGGGTAGCCAGCATAACAAAGGCATCATCTCCTTGTGCCAATAATTCATGAAAGGCTTTCAAAGCTTTCGTGGAATTTCGTTCAGCAACAGCATCTGTTAAGGTCCAGATTTTTTCGCTATGCCCTTCGATAACTAAGCGCTGGCAATCTTGTAAAGTTATTTTTTTGCTGTCTATTGCCCAAAGAGACAGTTTTTCAAACTCTGATTGCACCGCTTCGGAATTCTGGCAACATGCATCCAGCAAATAATCAACCGCAGCGGGTTCAATTTCAATTTTCTTATATTGGCATTGTTGAGAAATCCATTTCCTCAATTGAGTGGTGGTGGCTGGTTTGATCGCCCGAATATTCTTTTTGCCAATTAATTTTTTGATTGCTGCAGGGACTTTACTTTCAGTAGAAGCAATCATGATAAAAGGTGTATCGCCTCGTGGTTTTTTCAGGTAAGACTCAAGGATTTCGGCGTTTTCTTTTAATACCTTGTCAATGCCTTCCAATATAATTAATTCGTTGGAGGTGATGAGGGAAAAGGAATTTAATACATCCAATACTCGTTTTATATCTTCATCTTTCCGGGCATCAAATCGATACACATCCACATCGGTCTCATCTTTAAAAAAATGACGCCGAACATTGCTTATTTCCTGGTCAAGCCGAAAACGGTCCTCACCAATAAATAATTGAATACGAGGGATGGATTTTGTCATGATCAAAATTCACCCGATTTACCAGCCTTCCATGTAATAACTTAAAATTTGGTCGGCTATAATTTCAGAGATATCGCGTGTCTTTGTGGTTCCGATGGTATTGCTTAACAAAAATGAACCTGTGGCTCTGAATGGACGCTCTTCCATATCCACATCGCCGTTTTGAGTATCAATGAGTTTTACCATAACCAATACGTTCATGCTATAGCCCACCGCCCGGTCCAAATCAGAAAAAGCCACTGGCGTGACCTGTACTTGCTCGATGGTGGCTGAAAGTTCCAAATCAGCGATAGATTTGGCGGTCACTTTTAACCGTCCATCTCGTTGAAAGGCCGCAATGGTCGCCGGCGTTAGCCTCTCTTCCAGCGCAAATTGATGCGTTTTATTTTTAAAGGTTGATATATGGATGGTTTTGTACTTTTCTTCTAATACCCGAGGTGAATGAGCACCGCAGGAGACAATGAGAAAAGGCAGAATGAAATAAAAAAAGCAGAGTGTTAATGTATTTTTCATGTTTATACATTCCTGAAAAATATATTGATCATCACATAGGGATTAGAACAGGAATTATCTTAATTGAAAAGAGGCAGAAATTGAATTGAAATAAACCGAATTTCTCAAGCATTTTGTATAATGCGTTAAAATGAGACGTTAAAAAGGGATTGAGAGAATAAGGCTTATTCACCCCGTAATAAGCGTTGGTAGGCGTCTTTGGTTATTTTTTTTGCCTTGGCTAACCGTTGGCTTCTTCGCCTTTCGTATTTTCGCACCCCTTCTCTTTGGCGAAATCGCTGAACGATGGTCCCAACAACCTGATCGTCAACCACATTTTTTAATTCCTCTTCCGATTCACAATTGACGTGTTTGATACCCGTCTCTTCCTGTAACTTTCTGAATTCATATGAAATCGCTTCAACTTCGCTGTCGGTCATTTTGCCTTTTTTATGCTTAAACATGGTTATAACAGTCAAGTTGGGGGGAAGCATTTCATTTTGAATAAAATCGGCATAAGTGGAACGGTAGATTTCCTGAAAGCCAACCACAATCTCTTTCCATATTGGTAAGTTATTTTCTGTCAAGTGGTTATGATCATCGGGCTTATCCGTGATAATAAGCGCTACAACCCGGTGTGCCAATTCACTATGCAACACCACCAAAGCTTTTTTGTATAAATCGACCCCATCGCCTTGAAGGTACTTTTTGTTATGGCGGAAGAGGTCTCGCAAAAAAAGAGAAATGCGTTTGCATATTGGGCTGATGGTTAAAACAATCAAGGGTGGTTCTTGATTTTCCTGACCCTGCCCATGACTGGAATCTTCCATTCCCTGCAAGTATTTTGCCTTTACACCTGCAACACGCTTGGCATTCTTGTCGGATTGCTGTTTCAATTTGAATTCAACTTTTCTTCGCTATATAGAGCGATAAATCTATAAGTATTTTAATCAAATTATACTTAAATGATTATAAAATATGATAGATAAAACGCAAGAAATATATTTGTTGTGAATTATTGAAAAATATCTTTCGTTTCAATTTCCCACTTTTTATTAAATAATCCACCCCAAATAGGTTGGCTATTTTTATCGTAAGCCACAAAATCTCCCCGCAAGGCGGGATTCAAGGAGTTCCGTTCGGAATGATGACGAAGGCTTTTTAAACCCTTCAAATCCTTGGCAATATTATACAAGACATAGCGGCTGGGATTTTTTGGATTTGGCCAAATGAAGGATAGGCATTGACCTTCACGCAGGGTTTTCCCGGCAAATTCAATGGTTTTATCTTCAATCCGAATGGGAAGCAAATCTTTGTGGTTGTTAAGCCAGGTTGAGCCATCGGTTGTGGTAAACAGGACAATATTGTTATTTTTTATTATTTCTTGATTGAGCGGTGAACGATAACCACGCAACACGTAACCGGTATTTTTATCGTATGGATTCCGGGCTTTTTGGAGGGTTTGGGTTTTGGATTGCAGGGAACTTAATCGGCGTTGTAGATCCCATGCATCATAAGGACCGGCTGATTTTGCCCGTTCCATCAAGTCTTCTCCATATGCGAGCAAAGCCCACACGGATCGTAACATGATTGAATTTTCATCTTTATACTGTCTTTCAAGTTGCTGTAAATCATCAATGGTGGATTGAATATTTTCCCCAAAACCAGGGATTATTGATATGGTTTTTTCTACGAATGGTGCCCAAAGTTCGTTGATTTTGCCCTCAAAAACGATATTTATTTGGCCTTTTGTCCCATCTGGCAAATCGACTGTTTTTGAGAAAATCTTCTCCGATATCGTTAATTTTTCTTGATGAATCAGATCATACGCACTCGAAAATATACTCAACCTGTACGTATCCACGGGTTGATAGCGCTCCAAGGTTATTGCACATTGATTTCCCTGCAATACCACTTCAGGTTGAACCGTCATTTTAACTGTTTTTCGATTAATCTTCGCCAATTGGGCATATGCGTTTTCGACCATAACATTCCCACCAATCCAAATATTAAGAATAAAGCCGTTTTAACAAGTTTATGATTGCACATGTATCCCTTCCTCCCCGATCCGCTCGCTCTATCTAAAATGGATTATAGATTTTATACAAAAGTCCAGATTCCAATGCAACGTTTCCAATTTTACTCTATCCTTCCCGCTATTCATATGAGTAGATGAACGGTAAGATTCAATTAGTAATTTGTTAAGCACCTGTTATGGAACAAAATATAAAATGAGGATTTCAATGAATTTAGTTCGTTTAATTTGTTGCTTCGTGTTTCTTGGATCATTAAACTTCGCTGCCGCCGCTCCTCCTGCGGTTCCACGCATTGACAGTGTGGTAATGTCGCCTTCTCAACCGATTGAAGACGATCCCGCGGTGATTTGGTATGATGATTTTGACGGTCCGCCAATGAATTATACTGAATCTCAAGGCGGTTTGGATAACGCAGAAGCCTTTGGTTCCTCTGGACGATCCATGCATTCATACTATGAGAAAGGTTCAAGAGGAGTTGGCAACCGCAAAGTATTTTTTGGGGATAGCCCAACGGGGAACGTGGTGAAAAAGGACCAGCAATTCACTGATGTGTATTGGCGAATCTATGTAAAGCATCAGGATGGATGGCAGGGAGGAGGACCGGCGAAATTATCACGGGCCACCAGTATTGTTACTTCGAATTGGGCGCAAGCCATGATCGCCCATGTGTGGAGCAGCGGTGAAGCGTTGACGTTGGATCCTGCCACAGGAGTAAAAGGAAGCCAAGTGGTCACAACCCGCTATAATGATTTCCCTCATTTGGATTGGTTAGGAAATCGGCCAGTATCCCCTTTTAAATTGCACAGCACAGAGGAATCTGGCCGGTGGGGATGTGTCGAAGCGCGGGCCAGGTTAAACACACCGGGGAAGAAAGATGGTCTTAATCAACTTTGGATTGATGGAAAATTTCAAACTGAGCGGAAAAACCTTGATTGGCGGGGGAGTTACAAAAAGCATGGTATAAATGCGGTATTTCTTGAAACGTATTGGAACGATGGTTCACCAGTGACTCAATCACGCTGGATCGATAATTTTGTGATTGCTACTAAATATATTGGCCCAGTTGTATGTCCAAGAAATCCTACTTTGATCCGTTCAAAATTACCTGAGAACAATGAGATTGACTCTTGGCAGGTGGAATTGGCATCTGATGAGCATGGAGATGATATTGTTTGGAAATCTAATCTTATCAAAGAGAAAGCGAAAATAACAGTTAATAACCAGACTGGAGAGTTTACCGGTTCAAACAAGAATAAAATATCGCTGAAAGCTGATACCCTATTTTTTGGCCGAATTCGGCAACAATCAGAATCGGGCGAATGGTCAAATTGGAGTTATTGGCACCAACCCTTTTATACTGAAGCAGAAACAAAGAGTAATATTAAGATCAATTATCTCAACTAGATACATCTTGATATTACTGTATATGGTCTGTATCAATCCCCATTTGTTTTAATACTTTCTTTAGCTGTTCCAATTCTCTTTTCTGACGCTCCAACTCAGCGCTTTTGGATTCCAATTCAACGCTTTTGGATTCCAATTCAACGCTTTTGGATTCCAATTCAACGCTTTTGGATTCCAACTCAGCATTTTGAGCCTCTAAAAGGGCTGTTTTGGTTGCGGCATCCTTTTTTACGGCTTCCAATTTAATATTTGCCTCCTCTAATTCAGCGTAAATTTGCTCTTTCCATTCATTGATGGTGTTTTCTTGCAT
>CAZFER010000119.1:0-10208 GCA_964517495.1 uncultured bacterium
TGAACGCTTCCATCCAAGTAGCAGGAGAGGTGACGGTATCGGATGAAAACGGATTTTTCTTTCTCCCCAATATCCCCAAGGGACAACATACAATTTTAATAGAAGCCGAAAATTACAGAGACGTTGAACAAACCATTAACCTGCAGGAAAACTATGAATTGATCCTCCCCATGGAAATTTTAGAGGAATGAAATTACTCACTTATTTCAAAGACTTAAATATACTTCAGGTAAAGGCTGGTTCAACTTCTCGTTTTTCTTCGTGAATAGTGGCGGGATTATTTTTCTTATTCAAGGCGGGAATCTCCACCAACGAATCAATGATCATGTTAAAGAAATTGATACGTGATTGCTTGGCATGGTAAGTATTGTTCTTCAAATCCACATCGGTTCCTGAGTCACAATTAAACCTGATATATCGCTTGAAAGGCGGTTTACTCAATTGGCTGAGTTCTTCCGAATCCACCTCTTTTAAAGCCAGATTTATGATCCAACCCCGAGCACGGGCCGTCTCCTCATTCATCGCCATTTCCAATGTCATCCGTTGTTGTTTTTCGGTAATCAAATCTCGAATGGCCTCTGGTACCATTCCTCGTTTATTAACTCGCAGGATATGATCCAGGTCATCCTCCAACACATTAATAATGGTGGGTGGAATACTATCGCATCCTGTGGTTGGTGCCATACATTCCAATAAAGCCATTAAATGGCGTGAATATTGATCAGTGGTAAATGAACGAGCCAGCTGGTTTGACCCATAAAACATGACATTCCTGGGGAACATATTGACAATTCCCTGCAAACAACTGAATTGCTCATCCAACCGCCTGATCAATAACTCACGAAAATGGGCTGAGAATTCTTCACTCATTAATAAATCCCGCGTTCGATCATGATCAACCTGGTTAAAACGTATCCCATCAGAAAATTTCCAGGAATACATAATGGAATCACATGCATTAATTCGTTCTGGTGGAAGCTGGATAGAACCTTCCCGAATTGAATTGTTTAAATTCCTACGAAAAAGATCGGCTCGTTCAACATCTTTGATTAGTTCTTTAATTAAATTACCATTCGCTGAACTCTTAATCACACGCAACACTTCAGGATAAGCGGCATAAGCTGTATTTTTCGCTTGGTTAACCAATGCATCTTTAATGATCTTGATTAGCTGACTCCATGCATCCAGACTGCGTAAATGAATAATCTGTTCTGTCTTTTCGTCTCTTATTTCCAAGCTGGTATTCTCCAAGCCTAATATCTGTGAGCCAAGGCGATTAATAAGCCGCCGGAGTTCAATCGTACATAACTTTGGCAGCGCCTTATCCTGTTCCACCTTAACACCGGCATGATAAAGCAGCGAAACCGCTTCTTCCTGTGAGGTGTTGGTTACAAAATCGATGACTTTTTTGATCTGTTCATTCGTCCATTGAGTAATCATTTCCGAACGATGAACGATCTCATGAATGCGACGTTCAATCTCCTCCTCGTTTACCGGTTTACTTTGCATGTTCTTTTTGCATTGGTTTTCAAAAAAGTGCAAATCTTCCATATCAAGGCAGACTTTTGCCTTACTAAATGCATTCTTCACTATCCTTTCACCTGATATTCGATTCGATTCGCTTTCATTCCAGCCCCATTTATAAAATGGGGCGGTATCCTCCGATGACCAATTATCATGAATACCAATGTCGGTGAGGATCTGGGTAACCGAACGAGGTGGGTTATTCAAGGTGAAGAAATAGATCGCTATCCCGAAGATCCCCGCTAAACATAGAATCATAAACAGTGGTAACATTTTGAGATAGCCTCACTCTCTTGGTGTTTCATTCTTTTGCGAAACAAAGTAAAATTTTGTTAAATATAGCCATGCTAATTTACATAATATAATGTTTTATTAATTTTATCAATAGAATTCTTCAATTTTTTTATCATCTCTTACCCATCGAACGTCCATTCCTCAATTGAGCCATAAAAATTTAATCACTTCAAATTCAAAACGATCATTTTCTTTAAGAATGGCCTAAATGCATTCTGGAGCTATATTTCGTCATATAGAGTTATCGTCTGAATAATTCAATATTTGATTTGAATTATAGGAATTAGATATCCACAGTGGAAATTGTTTGTTTATTGAAAAAGAGTTGGCATTTATAGGTAAATGGAGAATTCAAACTCAATAAAAACACACATGAGTATTTAGCCCACTTAAATCGCCATCAATACTTGATTATTGGCATCGAAAGCGTTCCCGCTTACCAAAATCTGGATAATTTGTTGAGTATTAATGGGATTGATGTAATTTTTATCGGTCCCCATGACCTTAGCATTTCCCTGGAAATGCCGGAAGAATACGATAATCCCGCCTTTATCGATGTGGTCACCGACATCATCCATCGCAGCCGTAAAGCCGGCTTGGGAATGGGTATGCATCTTGGTCCAGATTTTGCCTCCCTTCAACAGATTGAAACATATATGGATGCCGGAATGAACTGGATCCTTTATTCCCACGATGTCACCATCATGCAATCCTCCTGTTCGGATGATTTAAACCTGTTAAGGTATATAAAAGGAGATTCTTTTAGTCGCGGCGATCAACACCTATCCAGCGATTCCACAATCATTTAAAGCTATCTTTCATGACAATATTACCCTCCATTTACAAAATGTTGTAAAACTTTGTATAAATATGAAAAATTTCTTGACGATAATAGAGTTTGATGATATCATTAGTTTACTAAGGTAAGTAAATAATGCTTGCACAGTGGAGGTGTAATCATGTCAGGGTTGAAAACATATAAAGTGCCGATGAGTAAAAAACAATTGGAAGTGGGCAAAGAAGCCGTCAAACTCCTAAAGCAGGCCCATAAATTACTTAGAGAAAATGAGGCCAATGTTGATGAAGCAAAACAAATTCGAGATCATGTGGTTAAAAACCTTTTGCCTTCCCGAAACATGTATATCCCGGCAACCCATCCTGATAGCCTATTACGTGATCTTGACAAACGGATTCGCAAAGCCCGGTATCAAATGATGTATGGCAATCCCAAAAACAAATCCAAGCAAAAGGAGGAACTAGATTTTGTCCCCAAAAAAATTGATATTGGGCGATACGGTGCAATGGTGCAGACCATGCAGCGGCAATCACAATATTCCTTGCTATCCATGCTGCTCTTCATCCTGTTTTTTATCGCTTTGATATTGGTGGTTGCACAGATCGATACATCATCGAACTTTTCTAACGCGTTTGAATGGATTGCTCGTTAAACAATAATTAAATCCATTTTTTGAATTTAAAAAAGAAAAACATCCCCAATCCACAAACCGCCATAGCTACCAGAAGAATGGGATAACCAAGCTTGTAATTGAGCTCGGGCATATATTCGAAATTCATACCATACAAACCGGCAATAAACGTAAGCGGAATGAAAATGGAGGCAAAGGTGGTGAGCACCTTCATCACTTCATTAAGTTGATGGCTGGTCCAGTTCAAGTAGAGATCCATCATACTTGAAATAGACTCACGGAAGATTTGGAGTGTTTCCACAATTTGTAAAGTATGGTCATATAAATCACGGAAAAATAGACGGGTTTCTTCGTCAAATAAATCCTGTTCTTTCTTTTGAATGTTCATGATCATCTCACGAACCGGCCAGATAATGCGGTGAAAACTCATGGTTTTCTTCTTTAATGTGTGTATTTTTTGCAACGTTTCATTGGATGGCGAATCGATCAATTCCTCTTCCACTTCAACCATTTCATCATTGAGTTTGTCTAGAGCAATAAAATAATGATCCACGATAATGTATAATAACCATACCACGGATTAGCAAAGGAAAATTCAATGCATCAAAAACATAATGTCGTCATCAT
Organism: uncultured bacterium; assembly: GCA_964517495.1. Taxonomy (GTDB): domain Bacteria; phylum Hinthialibacterota; class Hinthialibacteria; order Hinthialibacterales; family Hinthialibacteraceae; genus CAZFER01. The sequence goes on from CAZFER010000119.1 coordinate 3,873, forward strand.
TGGAGGTGGGTTTGGAGGATTATATGCCGCCCAGGCTTTGAAAAAGACTGATGTCGAGATCACCTTGGTCGATAAACGAAATTTCCACCTCTTTCAGCCCTTGCTATATCAAGTCGCCACCGGGGGATTATCTCCTGCGGATATTTCATCCCCATTGCGTGCCGTGCTTAACCATCAAAAAAATGTCACCACGATTCTGGGCGAAGTCATTGATTTCGATCCCGTTAAGCGAAAAGTGATTTTACGAGATGATGAATTACCTTACGATACACTGATTGTGGCCACCGGTATGTCTCATTCCTATTTCGGCAACGACCATTGGGAGCGAGAAGCACCTGGCCTGAAAACCATTGAAAATGCCACCGAAATGCGCCGCAAAATTTTCCTGGCCTTTGAAGCAGCGGAACGTGAAAATGATCCCACCTTGCGAAAAGCATGGCTCAATTTCGTAATCGTCGGAGCAGGTCCCACAGGTGTTGAACTCGCAGGAGCATTGGCCGAATTGGCCTATCATACCCTTAAAAAGGATTTTCGTTCCATCGATACCACGGAGGCCAATATCTATTTGGTCGAAGGCACAGACCGGGTTCTTGGTGGTTACCCGGATGATTTATCAAGCAGAGCAAGATCAGATTTGGAAAAACTCGGTGTGACCGTAAAAACAAATACATTTGTAACAGATGTGAATAATAAAACCGTCGCGATAAAATCCGGAGATCAACTTGATTCTATCCCCACCCGAACCGTGTTATGGGCAGCTGGCGTGCAAGCGTCACCACTTTCACATATCATTGCTGAACGGTATAAAGCGGAGCGGGACAAACCAGGCCGCATTTTGGTTGAACAAGACCTGACTGTGAGTGGTCATCCCGAACTGATGATTATTGGCGATCTCGCCCATTTCAAGCAGGATAGGAATCCATTACCCGGTGTGGCACCCGTCGCCATGGCGCAGGGACGCTATGCCGCAAAGCGCATCAACGCTCAGTTAAAGGGAAAGTCAATTAAGCCTTTCCGCTATTTTGATAAAGGCACCATGGCGGTAATCGGCCGCTCCTCAGCCGTTGCCAATATTAAAGGATGGCATGTCGCCGGTTTTCCCGCCTGGCTCATGTGGATATTCGTGCATATTATGTATCTCGTCGAATATGACAACCGTGTGATCGTACTCTTTCAATGGGCCTGGAACTACTTCACCAAAAACCGCGGCGCCCGCTTAATTACTCATCAAGACCTTATCGCCCTAAAAGAGCGCTCGCGTAACTAAAATATAACTCACATCAATAACAAAATCCCGGTAAATTCCAATATAAGTAAAATGCGAGGATAATACGTAAATTGCGTCGAATGCATTAATTGAAATGAACTCCATCTGATCCCCCCTTCATCCCCAAAGATGAAATCATTTAATAACTTGATTTATATAAACTTAAATAAAGCCAAGTTAAATTCTCAATTTAAGAAACCTATCAAAATGAGACTTCTCATTTCGTCGATTGCATTTCCCTGAAAATGCGATAAAAATCTCTAATCGACATATAAATTAATTTAAATTTTCATGAATGAAGGATACCAGCATATGCCGATGAATGACTTTATCCCAGTTGAACGCCATGACATGGATGCTCCAAATCCTCCCCAACAAAAAAAGGGATTTGCCTCAACCTTCTCTTTTCGCTTTAAACGAATCAGCACCAAGTTTTTGGTGACCTTTGCCATTGCGATGGTGATCGTCGTCACCGGCATCTATTATTTCAACACATCTTCAACTCGCTCTTTTGGTTATGTGAAAGAGATTGAACGCGCCCGCGCTTTGACCAGCTTTTGTGAACAGATTCGGACATTTGTGGGTGATCTCAACCAAAAGAACACCTTCGCTACGGATCGTTTAAAAGCGGATCTTAAAGAAGCATTAGCGCAAGGGAAAAAATATTACGAAACAGACTTTTATAAAACAGTACCCGTGGTGGCGGCCTGGACAGCCGCACGCGCCAAAGCGGATGAACTGGGCTATCAATTCCGTGTACCCAAAAACAGCCCACGTAATCCAAGAAATGCCCCCCGGCCTGGTCTTGAACAAGCGGTTGTCAACTACCTGGAGGGAATAGGAAGCCTCAGTTTAGTTGAAGAGGCCGGGGGCAAAATTATCTATCCGAAGGAGATCGATTCATCCCAACAATACGATGAAATCGGTGTCCTTCATAAAGGTATAGAAAAAGGCAATGCAGCTGAAAATGGTGTCGAGCAGCAAATGAATGCAGTACGGTTTTTTAGGGCGATCAAATTGACGCAAGACTGTCTTGCTTGTCATGGATCGCCGGCTGGAGAATTAGACCCACTGGGCTTTGCCAAAGAAGGCTGGTCTGTGGGTGAAACACATGGGGCTTTCGAAATTATAGCGCCCCTGGATGGATTGGATGCCCAGATTGCCAAAACCGGACGGATTCAGTTCGGTATCTCCGGCGCGGTGTTGATCATCAGTTTGATCGCCATTTTCCTTTTACTCTCGTTCACCGTTTTTAAACCGCTAAACCTTCTTAAAAACAGACTGCAAGACATTGCTACCGGGGAAGGGGATCTTACCAAAGAACTGGATACTGATATCGATGAAGAAGTCGCTGAAGTTTCCGAATGGTTTAACCGCTTTTTAGCCCAATTACGCGATTTGATTCGAGAAATCGCCAATGTAGCCGAACAGGTGGCCGCCAGTTCGGAGGAATTATCAAGCTCTTCCCAGATGCTGGCCAGTTCCTCAACCGAACAGGTTGCCAATTTGGAAGAAACCTCCACCTCCATTGTCAGTTTAACCGAATCGGTGGAACAAAACTCAGATAGTGCCCAAAAGACCAACGAAGTTACCGGTAACGCTGCCAATAACGCTGAAAAAGGCGGTGAAGCTGTTGAAAAAACCGTCGAAGCCATGAAGGCGATTGCTGAAAAGATTACCGTGATTGATGAAATCGCCGATCAAACCAATCTTCTTGCATTGAACGCCGCCATCGAAGCCGCCCGTGCTGGTGAGATGGGTAAAGGTTTCGCTGTTGTGGCAGTCGAAGTGAGAAAACTGGCGGAACGCAGCCAGGAAGCCGCCAAAGAAATCAGTGTCTTGGCCAAAAATAGTGTTGGCCAGGCCGAAACCGCTGGCAAACAAATACAAGAAATCGTGCCTGTCATTAAAGAAGCCTCAAATCTGATGAATGCCATCGCGGAAGCATGCTCTGATCAATCATCCAGCGCGGAACGCATTCGACACGCTATCTCTCAAATTGAGCAGGCTACTCAGCAAAATTCCGCCACCAGCGAAGAGACCGCCTCAGCCAGTGAGGAACTCTCTGCTCAGGCCCAGCAACTCCAACAAATGGTGAGTCGATTTACGGTGTAATTTAAGCACTAAAAGTTTATCAGAACCCAAAAAGCCGTGGTATCCTGGAAAAGAAACCACGGCTTTTTGTTATCATTCCTTCGAATACTTCCCATACCTCTGGCACATCACCTGCAAACTAACCTATTATATTGTTATAACTCAAATTATAACAAAAGGATGAAACAAGATGATTAAACGTTCCCTTTTTTCTTGTCTATTATTGGTTGGTTTCTCACTTCAAGTATGGTCTTCCGGTTGGTCTGACATTGAACTTCTACCTAAACCGGATAAGGACGAACAACTTGAATTTACTTATGAAAATCTATTTCTAAATGATGACCTGTTCGGCAAAATGCCACGGGATTTAAACTGGTCAGAAGATGGCCGCTTTCTGGCCTTTCGCTGGAATATCAACAATGCCACAGGCTACGATATATGGGTGTATGATGCACTTGAAACGTGCAAAAAGCAAATTACCTCGGTCACTCATTTTTCTTCTTTCGATCCAGAGGCCAGAACGATTCTTAAATCCAAAAACAGTGATAAAACACCCCGCTATTCTGGGGTATCCTCTTATCAATGGGCGGAAAACTCAAATCGTATGCTTTTAAATTATAAAAACGATCTTTATCTTGCTAATATCGAGAAAAATGAGTTAAAACGCTTGACCAAAACCGCCCGAAACGAAGAACACTTTCAATTCACACCCGATGGGAAAGGTTATATCTATTGGCATGGTTCTTCGATGTACAGGGTGCGCTTTGGCGATTCATTCATTGAAGAAATCTCTCCCGCCATTCCCAGTGGACAGGCTATCGAACAGAAAATCCTATCTCCCGGCCATAAATGGTTGGTGATTGTGGCTTCCAAATCAAAAGGCTCCTATTCTCCACGTAAAGTGGGATATGTCACCTTTCGCGATCGATTCGCTCAATGGAAAGAACATAGCCGCCCCCTGGCTGAAGATCCCGATCCACCTGCCAAAGAGTTGTGGATTTATCTTCAGGAGATTGCACAACCTATCCAAAGTGTCACAAAAGAATCTGCCACTCAGATATTTCACCATGATGGCTCACACCATCTGCGTCTTAGCAATCCAAAATGGTCTGAAGATAACCGGAAAATTGTATTTCGCACGTTTAATCCGGACAACCAGGAAATTCTGATCTATTCGGCGGATATCGATGATAAAAAAGCCAAGATAATTCATAGAGCCCGCAACAGTGGAACTCAGCGTTCCCCCAACCGGATCGATCCTGAATTCACCCAAAACGGTGAATTGGTGATCGCCATGTTTGAAGACAGCGGCTTTCGTCAGCCTTGGATCATTGATCCCATGACCCGCGGAAAAGTGCCACTCGTGCGCGGTAAATTTGACGCCATGTACCTTAATATAAATCAAAAGGGGGACACGGTTTATGTTCTCGCAAACAAAGAGCATCCGGCACAAAAGGATATCTATGCTGTCGACATTGAAACTGGAGACATGAAACGGTTGACGATAAATGCTGGAGTATATTCTGATCCTGCCGTGAGCGAGGATGGTCAGCACTATGCCGCCATTTTTTCAAGTTGGCGGCAACCCCGTGAATTGGCGGTTGGTTGTGTGAAATGTGCAACCGAACGTTTAGTGACTCAATCTCACCCCAATGACCTGAACCAACTCAATATTCTTCAGCCAGAACTATTCTCATACAAGAATGATGAAGGGTACACCTTGCACGGCATGATCTTTCTCCCCCCTCATCACAAAAAATCCGACAAACGCCCTGTAACGATCTACACCTATGGTGGTCCATTGAACGCATCTAGCATGGTGCAATATGGTGGGTTTGGCACCTACAATTACCGCTTCCCTATGTACATGGCAAAAAAGCATGGCTACATTGCCGCTGTGATTGATCCACGCGGCAGTTCGAATTACGGCTCCTTTTTTGAAAGTGCCAATTGGGAAAATCCAGGGAAACCACAAGTGGAAGACTTGGCGGCAGGTGCGAAATACATCACGAAACACTATGGCGGCGATGCCGACCGGGTGGCCCTTTATGGCTGGAGTTTTGGTGGTTTTGTCACCCAAATGGCCCTCTTAACGCAACCGGATGTTTTTGCTGCAGGCATGGCAGGTGCCGGACCAACGGAGTGGAAAAACTACTACGGAAGTTATACCAGCGTCACCATCAGTGAATTTGATGATCAGGAAGACAAAAAGAAATTCACCATAATCCCCCTGGCGGAAAAACTTCAAGATCCCCTGATGCTGATTCATGGCGTGGAAGACACCAATGTTCTATTCCAGGACACCATCAAAATGTACCAGGCCTATGTTAAAGCCGGAAAAACCAGACTGGTCGATCTGGTTCTCGATACCGCTGGTGGGCACCATTTGGGCGGCGATATGAAATATACGGAAATCTTCAGCCTATTCGAAGATTTTCTACTTGAACATCTAGGCTCAGGAAATATAGAAATCGCCAACGGAAAATCCGCCACCGGCTCAACCAGTGAAGGCCGCCATAAGGCAAACCATGCAAATGATGGAGAAGTGTACAGCCGCTGGACCGCTGAGAAAAAAGAGGGAAAGCCCTGGTGGCAAGTAAATCTAAAGAAACCATTCGATATCCAAAGTATGGAAATCCATTGGGCACAGGAAAAAGCGGAATATAAATACATCATCAAAGGCATGAACAAGGATGGCGAATGGAATACCTTGATCGATAAATCTGATAACGACAGCACCAAACAAAAACAGCATCTCTATCTGGATGCCCCCGCCATACGGAAACTTCGTATTGAAATCGAGAAAAAACCGAAAGATCAATCCGCATCAATCATCGAGGTGAAAGTGTATAAGCAATAACATGTAGAAAACTCGATGGGTTAAACAACGCAACCCATCCTACTTGCTTTATTTATATCGTGTCATCCATGTGGGGAGGGTGAGGCTCCCGCCGAGCCGTTATACGTGGAAACGG
>CAZFER010000120.1:0-10152 GCA_964517495.1 uncultured bacterium
CCTCGATTCGAGAGGATCGAGGACCATTTAGCGAAGAACAAACAAGGCCTATTAATTTTATCTTCGTCAGCGCGAAAGCGCTGAGATAACCAAGAATAGGATAAATCGACGGCACCCCCCGAATTAAAAACCGGGGCGCCCCGAAAAAAATGCAATCAGCGAAAATGGTAGGATGGGTCACGCTTTTCGACCCATCAATGCAATCTTTGAATCAACGTAAATCGTTAGGGCAGACCTGCGTGTCTGCCCGGTGAGTGACACAATCTAAATTAGAACAATCATCCTTAAGAAACATGGCATAGGTGTGTCTATTCAGTGGATATTCTTACCCAGGGAATAAACGATCAAGTTCATTCAACAAATCATCGGTCATGGAAATGGATAATGCCCCCAGATTCTCCTGTAATTGCTCCAGGCGCGTAGCGCCGGTTATCACACTGGACACCCCCTTTTGCGCCATAGCCCATGCAAGGGCCAATTGCGCCCGGGTGCAACCAACTGAGTCAGCCAAACGTTTCATCTCACGAACTCGTTTGATATTTTCTTCCGTATTCGTACGTCCCCTTAACCATTCGATTCGCTCCAAACGTGAATCACTTGGAATGCCATCATCGTATTTTCCTGTTAGTGTCCCAAATGCCAATGGACTGAAGGTCACGGCCCCCATCCCTAGCGATTCTAGTGCGGGCTGAACATCCGACTCAAATCGTTTTCGCGCCAGTAAACTATATCGGGGCTGATCAACTTGCGGGGCATAAGCATTTTTCAGTTCACAAATTTTATGCGCTTCTCTTAATTGATCCCCACTCCATTCACTGGTTCCCCAGTAAAGCACTTTACCTTGACGAACCAAATCATCCATCGCCGGAATGGTCTCCTCCAAGGGAGTTTCTTCATCGAAACGATGACAAAAATATAGGTCCAAATAATCAGTTCGTATGCGTTTTAAGCTCTTTTCCACGGATTCCATGATATGTTTTCTCGATAATCCACGATCATTCACATCGTCGCTCATCGGAAAATAAATTTTGCTGGATATCAACAATTCATGGCGTGGTAAACCTTGCAAAATCTTACCCATAGCCCGTTCTGTTTCACCTTTGTTGTAAACATCGGCTATATCAAAAAAATTCACTCCCGCATCAAAAGCTGTGTGCAATATCGAACGGATCAAGGCTTCATCCTTGACACTTTCTCCATAGGTTGTCCATCCTCCTAAACTAAGCCGGCTTACTTTCGTGCCACATCGTCCCAAAGAACGGTAAGCCATCTGTGCATTCTTCATACAAACCTCCTGGATTCAACAAGAATAATTATCGCTTTAAGTGTTCATCAAAAAACTGATGCACCAATGTATCAAGATAAGGATTATAAACCATTCCTGTATATAAAGCGGTGGAATAATGCCCGGCGGGAATATATACCGTGCGAGGATAACCAAGCGCTTCTCTTAGCAATTCTCCATTCCTGCGTGGCACCGTATGATCCATCCTCGCCAAAATCAATAAGGTTCGTCTTGCATCAATATACGGAGCAAATTTCAGCGGTTCTGCTTTGATCAATTTACGCATATCCCTCTCGAATGATTTCAGGTCAATCCCTTCTTTCTCGATCAATCGCTGCCGAAATGCTTCCAACTCCTCTAAATTGCTCTGCATAAAAAGAGAGGCCAAATCACCTCCCGCCAAGGCAAAAATGTTCACTTTAAGCCGTGGCTCAACTCCCGCAAGAATGACATTCTTTATACCTCCATAACTAACTCCAAAACTCCCCAAGCGGCTCGAATCCACTTCCTCCCGCTGGCATAACCAATCCAATGCCATCCGGTCCCGGATCACAGCCATTCTTAACAAGGAGTCAATAACTTTAGGATATTCAATCCCTTCAAAAAAGTTAGGAGGACGATGAACTACCATGCAATGATAACCGCGCTTGGATAAATAAACGGCAAAGTGTTTGGCAATTTTGTTGCTTCCTCCCATGATGGGAGATATCAACAAACCGGGCTGATACCCACCAGACTTACAAGGATAATAATCCAAAACCAAGGGGGGATGCTGTTTTTCTTCCCGCCCCGGCCACGTTATTTCAACCCGCTTCCTTCCTCCATCATACGTATCGTTGGAAAGTTCCTCCCACTGGTGAGAATACTGAAACAAAGCCATATCCTCAACTTTGCGTTCCTGAGCCCCCCGATATGATTCATCCATACCAACAGTCGCACAACCTGCAAGCAAAACGGGAACACACCTGATAACAAGATTCAACCATCGAAAAAACACTGCAACAGATTTATACATTTAGACACCTGTACCATCTCAAGATCATCCAATTCATCCTCGCCACCTGATTGTAAAATGGATACAATATCAAATATCCACATAACCGTCAGATATCCTGCTGTGGATATTCACTTTTTCTAACAAAAGAATATAATCTTGATTGTTGAAATTTCATTAAGTTTACCCGTTGAAATCCATATATTATTGTTTGGACATGTTGACAAAAACATCCAAGGGTAATAAATTAATAAAATTGCCCCTATGAAGGGGTGATTTTTTTGTTTATTCGGCTTTTTACCAATTTTGGTTTTGTAACCACATAAAAGCGTAACGAATAGTACGGATCAAACGTAAGTCTTCTTGAAGAAAAGACTTATATACAAATCTAAAACAAAAAAGAGAGGCCATCATCATGGGTGAGAGCCTTTTAAAACGTATAATTGAGGCTTTAAAAGGCACCAAATTTGTTCAAACCAAAACCGGTGGTTTTATCTACGGTGTGCTAACTGAACTGGATACGGTAACCTGGCCCACCAAAGATGAAGTGTATAACTCCACCATGGTGGTTTTGGTGACCGTTATTTTATTCGCAATTTACAGCGGTATTTGGGACATTATCATGGGTTTCATCAGGGAAGATTTCTTGTTCAAATACTTTTATTGATTCTAAACGATTGATTATTCTAAGGTTTTAACGATGGATAAAAAATGGTATGTCGTCCATACCTATGCTGGATCGGAAAACAAAGTCAAGGAGAACATCGAATCCGCGGCACGTGCCGATGGACTCGATGAACGTATATCCCAAATCCTTATCCCAACAGAAGAAGTTGTGGAGATAAGGGATGGAAAACGTTCAATCTCCAAACAAAAGATTTTCCCAAGCTATATCATTGTCGAAATGGAATATGACGATGACACCTGGGCGCTTATTAAAAATACGCCAGGCGTCACTGGTTTTGTCGGTACAGGCCGTAACCCGATTCCACTCTCTCCGGATGAAGTGGAAAATATTCAAGCCCATATGACCGCCACAGAAGATCGGCCCCGGCCTAAAATTGTCTTTGAAATTGGTGAAACCGTTAAAGTGATTGAAGGTCCATTTTACAATTTTACCGGTTATGTGGCTGAAATTAACGAAGAACGCGGTCGTTTAAAAGTGATGGTGGATATTCTTGGCCGTTCCACACCGGTCGAGCTGGACTTTTTACAGGTGGAAAAAGTAACCGATTAGTTATAACGATACGAAAATCATTTTCTTTTTAAATTGCCAAGGAGTGAAAAGCAATGCCTGCAAAAAAAATACTCGCTCAAGTCAAATTGCAGTGTCCCGCTGGCCAGGCAAATCCGGCACCGCCGGTTGGGCCAGCTCTCGGCCAGCATGGTATAAATATTATGGATTTTTGCAAACAATTCAACGAACGTACCAAAGACCAGATGGGGATGATTATCCCTGTCATCATTTCGGTTTATCAGGATCGTTCGTTTTCATTCATTACAAAAACACCTCCCGCCCCGGTCTTGATCAAAAAAGCCGCCAAACTGGCGAAAGGATCAGGAGTTCCAAACCGGGAAAAAGTGGGAAAAATCAAACGGTCCGACTGCGAAGAGATCGCCAAACTGAAAATGCCTGACCTTAATGCATTCGATCTCGATCACGCCGTTAAAATGATAGCCGGAACCGCGAGATCAATGGGAGTAGAGGTGGTGGACTAATGTCAAAAGGAAAACGTTATAACAAAGCATTCGAAAGCATCGATCGCCAAAAACTCTATACTATTCGTGAAGCGATTGAAACTATTAAAAAGAACGCTACCGCCAAGTTCGATGAAACCATCGAATTGACCGCGAATTTGGGGATCGATCCCAAAAAAGCCGACCAACAGGTGCGAGGCACCGTTTCCCTGCCCCACGGCACGGGAAAAAGCGTTCGTGTCGTCGTCTTTGCTGAAGGCGATCTGGCTGAACAAGCCAAAGAAGCCGGGGCAGACCGGGTGGGAAGCGAAGATTTAGCTACCGATATCACCAAAGGTTTTCTCGATTTCGATATAGCAATCGCTGCACCCGATATGATGCGTCATGTTGGGAAATTAGGTAAAATTCTTGGTCCTCGTGGTTTGATGCCTAACCCGAAAACCGGAACCGTTACCAATGAAATTGCCAAAACAGTTCAGGAATTTAAAGCCGGTAAAATTGAATATCGCGCCGATAAAGCAGGCGGCATTCATGTACCTGTCGGAAAAGCGTCTTTTTCTGAAAATGATTTGGTGGATAACATCCGCACGATCATCCAAACGTTGATTCGGGCCAAACCCACAGCCGCCAAAGGGACCTATATGAAGAGTGTCTATCTTTCCTCAACCATGGGGCCTGGAATCAGAATCGATACAGCGGACTTGCGCGAGGTTTCACGCGCCGCATAATGACAAGTACATACTTTCTATTTGAAGGAGAGTAATTTAGAGGAACATACTGGAGCAACTTCAATCAAAGACAGCAGGTTCCGAAAAGGGTAAAATTCACCTGCCGAGATTGAGAACCTAAAATTGACTAAGCACGGTGTCCTTTAGCACCTTATTGTCTATTCAAAGGCTCAATCTCTTCGGATTGAGCCTTTTTTAATGCATGCGAATGAGTGACAACACTTATTGAATTGAAAGCAATTATGAAAACAGTCTTTTTTGTACGACATGGAGAAACGGAATACAACCAGGAGAAACGGCTGCAGGGCTGGTGCGATTCCCCTCTATCCGACCGGGGAAAACAACAAGTTCATCAGCTTGCAAAAACGATAGCCCAACTTGATATCCAACATGCCTTTGTCAGTCCGTTAGGCCGTGCTCAGCAAACCGTCGAAATCATTCAATCCTACCTTGATTTTACCAAAGAAAATCTTCCCGAATTGAGAGAAGTCTCATTTGGGGATTTTGAGGGAAACACGCTTCCGGAACTGGACATCAAGTTCCCAGGGATGTGGGAAGCCCGCATGGATGATAAATGGAGCTATCGCCCTCCCGGTGGCGAAGCCAATAAAGACGCTTTGCCACGCGCTCACGAAGTCATAAAACGTATCGAAGCGTTTAACTCAGATCGTGCACTGCTGATCGTGGCTCATTTTGCCATTAATCGAATCATCCTCTCCTTGCTCGCTGGCATTGAACCTGAAGAAACCGTTCGAATCAATGTACCTCATAGCATCATTTATCGTGCCCAACAGTTAAATGGAGAATGGCAAATTAGCCATATTGACACAACTCAACCGAATCCACAATTTCAGCCGGATTGGCTGTTACAACATATCCCTGAAAATTTACCCACTGGAGGTTAAGAAGGAGGTGAATACCATATGCCCATGAAAAAAGCAGATAAACACGCCCTGGCGGATGAGTATGGAGAACTGGTTGATCAATCGCCTAGTTTACTTGTCTTCGATTATCGTGGACTGACCGTTGACGAAATTTCTGACCTGCGTAACAAGGTACGTGAAGCGGAAGCGACGATGCGAGTCGTCAAAAACCGGATGCTCAAACGGGCCATCGATGACAAGCCTTATCGCGACATGCAGGAAATTCTCATCGGTCCCAGCGCCGTGATCTTTTCGGGTGAAGATCCTGTCAAACCCGCTAAAGCCCTGATGGATTTCGCTAAAGATCATGAGGACGTTAAGGTCAAAGGTGGAATGATAAGCGAATCCTTTATCGATATCAGCGGTGTTGAACGGCTTTCAAAAACCCCGTCTTTGGAAGAAATCCACGCCATGATATTGGGTGGAATTAAAGCGCCAGCATCGAATATTCTCGGTGGAATTAAAGGCTTGCACCAAAAACTGTTTGGATTGATTAATGCGTATAAAGATAAACTAGAGGAAACCGCGTAGCCAAAAAATGGGAACCATATTCAGCCCATGATAAATTTGAATAGAAAACTGAAAACAATTTGAACCTGTTAAGGAGATAAAAAAATGGCAAGTGAAAAAATTGAAGCAATCTTAGAATCCATCAGTGGTTTGACCCTTTTGGAAGCCAAAGAATTGGCCGATGAATTCGAAGAGCGGTTTGGCGTTACTGCTGCCATGCCAATGGCTGGTATGCCCATGGCCCCAGGCGCTGACGGTGGAGCCGCAGCGGAAGAAGAAGAAAAGACCGAATTTGATGTGGTCCTGACAAGCGCCGGTTCACAGAAAATCAAGGTCATCAAAGTTGTTCGTGAGCTGACTGGTCTGGGCCTTAAAGAAGCCAAGGAATTGGTCGACAACGCTCCCAAACCCATCAAGGAAGCCGCCTCCAAAGATGAAAGCGAAGACATCAAAGCCAAGATCGAAGAAGTGGGTGGTACAATCGAAATCAAATAAGCAGCCGCTTAAACCAGTCACAAAAGGCGCGGGATTTTTCCGCGCCTTTTAAATTTGATGAGAATTACCTGGATATATGCTTTATACGAATACCACCATTCGTACTACGTAATTTTATATCTGGTTCGTTTACTCCATTCAAGTTCCCCATTAATGAGAGGTGTTTTCAATCTGTATTCGGCCATTGCTGGTTCGGGTGTAAATATCTCCATTAATACCTTGGAAATGAGATTTTGTCTAATAAAAAAACAGGTGAGTTTAACCTATGTGATATTTTTCCCCCCTGAATCCCCCCGTCAACGGGGGGACTTTTAAGGCATTAACAGCTTAAGTTTGCCATACCACACCATCGGGCGAACACTTAGGTTCGCCCCTACAAACCTCAATATCTATTGTCATTAAATCAAAAGGGAGGGTGAGGCTCCTACAGAGCCATTTCCACGTATAACGGCTCGGCGGGAGCCTCGCCCTCCCTATTTTATGATCTTCCAGATTTAATGATTCTCCCTATTGAACGATGCAATAAATTTAAATCAGTCCGGAGGCTGTTTCATGGGAATGGAATATATGAACACAAATTAAATATGCCATTCTTCGCGGCCTGGAAGGCCTAGCATTCGATTGGCCTCCTCATCGCCAATAACCTTTTCGTTCTCAGCATCCCAATCAAGTTTTCGGCCCAAGCGATAGGCGAGATTGCCCAATATGCATAAAGCCGCCACCCGGTGGCCAGCTTCGATGTGCATAATTGGTTTTTCACGGGTTTTGATGCAATCGAGCCAATTTTGGAAATGCCCTGGGCTTTCGAACACCTTCTCACCGCCGGACGGGACCTCGTAGTTCATCGCTTTATCTTCGGTTCCACATCCCCCATCCCCGCCGGTGACGATCAAGGTATCTTTATCGCCCCAGTATTTGGCGCCAAATCCCGCATTCATCAGTTTTTCACCCGGCTGGCTCCAGGTCATGGTCCAGTCAGGATTTTTAAAAGTATATTTCACTTCCATCTCAGGAGGGCAATCCCAATTTCCTTTCGGTGGAGGTGAGCCGGTTGCTTCCACACTGACAGGGCCGGTTTGATCGGCGCCCATAATCCAGAAAGCCACGCTCATTACATGAGCCCCTCGGTCACGAATCTGTCCACCACCAAAAGGAAGCAGCCATCGAAAATTAAAATGCACTTCGCTCGAGTTATATGGCTTCCAGCGTGCCGGTCCCAGCCATCGATCCCAATCCAGATTAGCAGGCGGTGCGGTGTCGGGCACCCAATCTCCCACGGGATTTTCATAATGCCAGCAGGTGATTTTATTCACCTTTCCAATCCTGCCGTTTTGAATGTAACGGCAGGCATGATAAGCCGCATTGGTTGAACGGCCTTGTGATCCCACTTGCACCACGCGCGCATACCGCTTGCTGGCGTTCACCATCGCCCGGCCTTCTTCAATGGTTTTGCTGGCCGGTTTTTCGACGTATACATCTTTTCCCGCCTCACAGGCATCCACGGTCATCACGCCATGCCAATGGTCGGGAGTACCAATGGTAACCGCATCAATATCCTTTCTGTCCAGTAGTTCCCGGTAATCCTTGTATAAACCGGGTTTGCCCCCAACACGTTCCGCTGCTCGCGCCAGGTGATTATCATCCACATCACAGATGGCCGCGGTCACACCCGGCCGTAAAAACACCGATCCTCGCCCCCCAACTCCAATGCTTCCCAAAACAATCTGATCATTGGGCGACGGATTTCCGCTGCCCGCCAAAACACTGGAGGGGACAACCTGTATTATGGCGGCCCCTGCAGCGGTCTGTTTGATAAAAGACCGCCGCGTCGTCTTTCTGTTTTTACCCATCGTTTTCACACTCCTTTGAATAACCGGTAAAACTCAATTCGGTTGATTCCATCACACTACATTAACATATCAATGAATACGACAACAAGGCGAACAAATAGAAAATGGTTCACTATTTTTACCTACGGACAAAGGGATATTTATCTTCCCATGGGGCATGTAAGGGGGTCACCAATGTACCATGGCTAATCAAGCCATTGGAAATATCATAAGGAATTGAAACTTCAATTTGCTTGTCCATATCCGGTCCTACGGAGCGGGTGAAAAAAGCGCTATTCTTATGGGAATCAGCATATCGTCTCGCCGCGGGATCACCTGTTGCATAAAACTCATTGCGCATTTGATAGGCAGGTTCGACATGATACTGTCCTTGATACCAACCGTAGGAGTTAGAATCTGTAACCCCTTTTTTCTGGAATGGATCATCGATTGAACTGTTTAAATAGGGGATGGGGGTGGTTACAAATCGATGCTGGGCGGGATCACCATCCAGGTGGGGCGGCCATCCCTGTTGGTCCATACGGTACATCATATAGGCTTCGTTGACCGCCTTTTCTTCGGCATAGACACGTGCAATCATTGCTCGCAGCCGCGCATTAAGAAAATTTGGCACTGCTATGGCTGCCAATATCCCGATAATGGCCACCACGATTAACAATTCAATCAGCGTAAATCCTTTTCCTTTTAACCTCATCAAAAACCTCCTATTGGCGCCGCAACCATCTTGTATGATTGCGCTCAAAACAAATTGATATAGTTTACCATTTTACTATGATTTATTCATATTTTTAGTGAATTTTTATTTTTCTTCAATTAAAATAATATTAATAGGTCTTGTTGTTCTTTGCTAATAGGCACGGTGTGCTTCTCTACTATTAGAGAGGGATCAGAAATTTGGGGGGATTAAAAGTTTCTATTATATTTTTTGGGTTGGATGGAAGACGGAGATTCGGGTATAATCATCATGAACGCAATTAAGGAGTTATAGCAGCGAAAAGGATAAAAGCTCGGTAAGACAAAACTGAGGCATGACCATGAATGAAGCGGTGAAAGAATACCAAAATACTATACTGAAGACTTCAAAGCTCACACATAGTGAGAAGGATTACTTGATGTCCCAGCTTGGACTATACAACAAAATGGATGTTTATCAGGCCAGGCAAATGGCAGACAGGAAATTGAAAGGGAGCCCGCTTTCAGATGAGGTAATCCGAATGCGCGAAGAAGGATGGTGATATTCTACCAAAGCCAATGCCGCTCTTTTATCTGGATTCCTCTGCCATAACAAAAAGGTATTGCACTGAATCAGGCACAGAATTCATGGACGCTTTGTATGAATTCGAGTCCGGCAGAAGCGAAAGCATGTACACAGCAAGGCATGCGATTGCCGAGGTTATCTCCGCATTTTACATGAAAATGAGGATGGGACTGTTGGATGCAAAAGAGGCGTCCACCCTGGTGAATACTTTCCTAGACGAAAGCATAGATTATCTTGAGTTTATCGAAACTACCAAAGATCTGTACTCCCGCGCCATAGTCTCCCTGAGCAAGCACCCTCTTCGGGCAGCTGATGCTGTTCATCTTGCAGCAGCGTTGGACGTTTATTCTTTTCACGGCCCGGACCTGCATTTTGTTTGCAACGACAACAGGTTGTGTGACGCAGCACACA
>CAZFER010000121.1:0-10007 GCA_964517495.1 uncultured bacterium
ACATGCTATAACGTATGAATATTGATTTTAAGGAGGGAGAATGGAGCGATGAAACGACGCGACTTTTTAATTACCGGATCGCAAATCGGACTATTATCAAATGTGAATTTAGCGGGGAAAAATGCTATGGCGAGTGAAACTCAAGACAATCCGTCTACAGCCCCAACCGTATTTGGCAACCCTTCGTTTATTGATGAAAGAAAACTGCATGGACGCAACCAAAACCGCTCCACAGTAGTCTGCCGCAAAGGCGCTGCCGCCACCAGCCAATCGGTGGCCTCCATGGTCGGTGCAGATATTCTTAAGTCGGGAGGCAACGCCATCGACGCCGCGGTCGCCATGAGCGCCATGATGAGCGTGGTCGAACCCATGAGCTGCGGCCCCGGCGGCGATTTATTCGCCATCGTCTGGAGCGCAAAGGACAAAAAACTATACGGCCTAAACGCCAGCGGAAGGTCACCTTACTCCTGGAACATAAAAGCGGCTAAAGAACATGGGTTTACCGATCAACTACCCCTCCATGGTCCTTTAACATGGTCCGTTCCCGGATGTGTGAGTGGGTGGGGGGCGTTGCAAGATCGACTGGGTAAAAAGACCTTCAAAGACGTACTCGCTCCGGCCGCCAACTATGCCCGTGAGGGATTTGTGGTTTCAGAAATCATTGCTGGCTATTTCTCGGGATCCGATCAAGCGTTTAAAGAATTCCCCAATGCGGCGAAAACCTATCTCTCCGATGGGAAACCGCCACAATACGGACAGGTGTTTCGCAATCCGGATATTGCTCACTTCTTTGACATACTTATGCGTGATGGAGCTGATGCTTTTTACCAAGGTGAAATCGCCGAACGCATCGCGGCTTATTCAAAAAAGCGTGGCGGCGTATTAACTCTAAAGGACTTAAACGATCATTCACCCACCTGGGTTGAACCGGTTTCCACCACCTACCGCGGCTATCATGTTTGGGAAATTCCACCCAACGGCCAGGGAATAGCAGCCCTGCAAATATTGAATATGCTCGAAACCTTCGATATCGCTTCGCTCAAGCCCAATTCCGCTGAACAACTCCACCTCTTTATCGAAGCCAAAAAATTGGCGTTTGAAGACCGCGCAGTATACTACGCCGATATGGAAAAAGCGGATGTTCCACTGGAACAATTGATCTCGAAAGAATATGGCCACCAACGCGCAAAATTGATCGATCCCAAAAAAGCCGCAGCTTTTGTCAAGCCCGGTGTTCTGGATGGTTCCAAAGACACCATCTACCTTTGTACGTCAGATGAAGAA
Organism: uncultured bacterium; assembly: GCA_964517495.1. Classification (GTDB taxonomy): domain Bacteria; phylum Hinthialibacterota; class Hinthialibacteria; order Hinthialibacterales; family Hinthialibacteraceae; genus CAZFER01. The sequence continues at coordinate 1,285 of CAZFER010000121.1, forward strand.
GGTAACATGGTTTCGTTGATCCAGAGTATCTACTGGGGATGGGGCTCGCGCGAAGTACCAGATGGTTTGGGATTCTGCATCCAAAACCGTGGACGCAGTTTTAACCTTGAGCCGCATCATCGTAACCGGCTCGAGGGCCATAAACGCCCCTTCCATACTATAATACCTGGTTTCGTCACCCTGGATGGCAATCCTGAATGTGCCTTTGGCGTGATGGGGGGCGATATGCAACCCCAAGGCCATGCCCAGGTATTAATGAATATGATCGATTATAAAATGTCTCCCCAACAGGCCGGTGAGCAACCTCGCGTGCAACACTACGGCAGCACTGATCCCTGGGGGGATTATAAAGGCGATGCTGGACGGGTTGGTATCGAAGCAGGGATTGATGAAACGGTGATCGATCAATTAAAAGCCCTGGGACATGAAATCGCCGATGTAGGCCACGGCATGTATGGTGGCTATCAGGCCATTTGGCGCGAAGATGATCCCCAGCGTTACTTCGCTGGCTCCGATCCGCGAAAAGACGGCTGTGCAGTAGGTTATTAAAGGAGGGAATGAATGCCAGGGCTTCGTGTCTTGATGTTTGATTTGGATGGAACGCTCTATGATTGCCAGGCCTTGCTTGATAAACAACGAGAAGTGGCAATCGACATCATCAAAGACCACATCAATTGTGATTGGAATCAAGCAAAACAAAAGTTGGATGATACACAAAACCAAATGCAGCAATCACTGGGTTACTTCCCATCCATGACCGCGGCGACGGTTGAGATTGGAATTCCGCTGAAAGAATATGTGAAATCCTGTGCGGACCGATACGATGGCAGTGATTTTCTGGAGCGAGACCAACAACTCATTAATACGCTGATGAAGTTGAACCAACATTACAATTTAGGCCTGGTTTCGAACAACAATTCCACTCAAATTGGGCGAATGCTGAGTAAATTGGGGATTGAAAACTTCTTCCAATTACAATTAGGGGTTGATACCACCTATTACATCAAACCCGATGTGCGCGTTTATGAACATGCAATGAACAAACTTGGCGTATTGCCTGAAGAGTGCATGGTCATCGGTGATCGCCAGGATATCGACCTGAAACCAGCCAAAGACCTGGGGATGATCACCATGCTTGTTTCATCTGTAAAAGATGTATATAACCTGGGTGCAATCCTTGAACCTATTTAATGACGGGGGGATAAAAATGAAAACTATAATAACCACATTGATTATACTCTTCTGTTTTTCACTGATTCCTTTTCAAGTATGTGCCAATGAAAATGACCTCCCCATCCGGGGAATTCACTTTAGCGCACCGGGTAAAGGTGACCTTGATCTTTGTATCGATTTTATCCGAAACACCTTGCCTGAAGAGAGTGTGAACACATTGGTATTGGAATTTGGATATAACTACAACTATACATCCCATCCAAAACTGGGTAATAAAAACGCCTTGGGCAGGAATGAAGTCAAGCAGATTCTGAATGCATGCCGGGACGCTAAAATACAACTCATTCCTCAATTCAACTGCCTGGGCCACCAATCATGGGATAAAAACACATTTTCATTACTCACCCACTATCCCGAATTTGACGAAACCCCCGGCAAGTATCCCAACAATGAAGATATATACTGCCGCAGCTATTGCACCCTTCATCCGGATGTGCACGATATCATCTTCGACTTAATCGATGAATTGGCCAATGACTGTGAAGCAAAAGCTTTTCATGTCGGAATGGATGAAGTGTTCCTGATCGGCGAAGATGCCTGCCCACGTTGCCAGGGCAAAAACAAAGCTGAACTATTCGCACATGAAGTCAACACCCTGCACAAGCACCTCGCCAAATCCAACCGCACCATGTGGATGTGGGGTGACCGCTTTATCAACGGCGAGGTCTCCGGTTTGGGCCGTTGGGAAGCCAGCGAAAATGACACCTACCCCGCCATCAATATAATTCCCAAGGATATTGTAATCTGCGACTGGCATTATAACCGGGCCGAACCAACTGCCGCCTTTTTCGCCGTAAAAGGCTTTGATGTGGTTTCATCACCCTGGCGAAAATCCGAAGTGGCATTAGGCCAATTGCAATTGATGCGTTTGATTCGCCAAAATGCCAATCCAAAAATAAGTTCTCGAATGAAAGGAATGTTACACACCACCTGGTGCGGCATGGCCAACTTCATCAAAGCCTACAAAAACCCCGAAGCAGACGTAAGCGATTCCGCCCGAGAATCCGCCAATTGCTTCAAGGCTTTATACAAAGAGATTCGTGAAGAGAAATAATTCTGAATTTACGACACTTCATCCAAATTACGATATTCTCTATTTAACCCGTCTGCGACTGCCTGATCGGTGAGGTAGCCATTGTAAGTATTCACTCCCTGGGCCAAGGCTGCATCCCGCTTCAATGCATCCTTTAAACCAAAATCCGCCAGCTTCTTCACATATGGGAAGGTGGCATTGGTAAGCGCCACAGTGGAAGTATGTGCCACTGCACCCGGCATGTTGGCCACACAATAATGCACGATGCCATCCACAATATAGGTAGGATCCGAATGAGTAGTCGGTCGGCTGGTCTCCACACACCCCCCTTGATCAATGCAGACATCAACAATCACCGCTCCTTTTTCCATTAAACTCAGCATTGGACGAGTGACTAACTTGGGAGCCCGCGCCCCTTTTACCAGAACTGTTCCAATCAAGACATCTGTTTGGAGAAGAAGCTCCCGCAAAGCCAATGGGGTATTAATCAGAGTTGTCACGTTTTTCAGCACATCATCCAAATACCGTAAGCGGGGTAATGAGATATCCAAAACAGTTACCTGGGCACCTAAACCAATGGCCACTTTAGCCGCATTCAAACCAGCCACTCCTCCACCAATAATGGTAACCTTGCCAGGCCGCACACCGGGCACGCCGCTGAGGAGCACACCCTTGCCACCACGGGCAGATTCAAGATACTTCGCCCCTTCATACACCGCCATCCGGCCAGCCACTTCGCTCATAGGGGTTAACAGCGGCAAACTGCCATTCTCTAACTGCACAGTTTCATAACCAATTGCGGTCACCTTTCGTTTTATTAATTCATCAGTAACTTCAGGTTCTGCCGCCAGGTGCAAATAGGTAAATAGAATCAAACCAGGCCGCAAGTAGTCATACTCTGATTCTTGGGGTTCCTTTACCTTCACCACCATATCGGACTCATGAAAGATCTGCTCAGCCAAAGAACACATGGTCCCCCCGGCATGTTGATAATCATCGTCACTCAGTGAACTGCCCTTTCCCGCCCCTTTTTGTATCAGGACTTTATGACCTGCCTCCACCAATTGATGGACGCCTGCCGGGGTTATGGATACGCGGTATTCGTGATTTTTGATCTCTTTGGGGACGCCGATGATCATAGTTAACTCCTCATGTTTTCATAACAGAATCTCACTATTATGACACAAAAGAAAACCCCACGCTTCAAAAAAACGTGGGGGTTTTCTTCCAATGTCATGGATTGTGATTACCGGTCGATTAATGATTTGTCACATGGATACGAGGCACGCGGCCCTGTCGCAATGATATCACCACGGCTTCGCAAGCCATTGGATATATCAAAAGTGAGGGTTCCAGTATTATTGGTTCCATCAGGCCCATATCCGTTAATACGCCACTCAGAACAACGATAGGCAGCGGGAAGCACTGTGGAACCACTATAATTGACTTGAGCCCAGGCATCAATATAGTCATATGTCACATAAGCTACGTGCTGGCTGTCATCCAACCGGGCCCCCGGTGCACCATAAATGAATGGATCTTGGGGTACTGAACCCATATAACCCATCGGCGTGGTTAATGGGATCAATCGCCGGTTAACAGGATTGATGTTGGCTCCACTGGGCGTTTTCCACGCCGGATAGCGGTTATGATCCAGCCGGTACATTTCCAACGCGGTGGCCAATGCCTTCATATCCGATTGCGAATTAGCCAATTTGGCCCGAACTTGCGCGTTCAAGAAATTCGGCACCGCTATAGCTGCCAATATCCCGATAATGGCCACAACAATTAACAGTTCAATCAGGGTGAATGCTTTACTCTTACTCATATTACCTCACTCCGCTTAATTTAATATGTTATTATAAAGGTTATTATTATTCCATCAATCACTTTTTTCCACTTTGTTCCACTTTTATTAAATCCAAATCATTTACCTGCAAATTGGCTCTATTCAATTTGATTTGCTTCCGTTAAACTCAATTCCAATCCATGATGATTATAATTTATGGGTAGTTATAAATGTATGTAAATGAGAAATCAATTGAGTGCTGACACATCAAAATTTTCGAATCAAAGGGACAAAGCCAACTTTGTGCGTGAAGGATTTGATTCGATTGCGGCCCGATATGACTTCCTGAATGATTTGATGACACTGGGGCTTCATCGGCGTTGGAAACATGAAGCCGTTGCCCGGCTTGGCCTTCAACCCGGGATGAAAGTACTTGACCTTTGTGCGGGTACCGGCGATTTATCCCGCCTGGCCACTCCACATGTGGGAAAGGAGGGTGTGGTTAGCGCTGTTGATTTCTCTATGAACATGATGCAATTTGGCCGGCATCGAAATTCAAACAATGACCCTCAAATTGATTGGATTTGTGCTAATGCAGAATATTTACCATTTGAATCCAATTGTTTTGATGGCGCCATGTCCGGTTTTGGGTTGCGAAATGTAACCTCGATCGAAAACACTCTCCTGGAAATCAAGCGGGTTCTTAAGCCCAATGCTCTTTTTATCAGCCTTGATACAGCCCATACCGAATGGAAGTTCATGATGCCATTTTATCGTTTTTACATGCAGCGTATTGTCCCATTCATGGGTTGGTCACTGGCGGGATCGCGTCAGATGTATAAGTATTTGAGCGATTCATCTGAGCTTTTCCATCCCCCTTATGAATTACAATCTCTTTTTGCCACAACCGGTTTTCGGGAAACCGGTTTTGAATATCGTCCAAAATTTATTGGTGGAGCTGCCCTGGTGTGGGGAAGATGTCCAGCAGGATGAAGATATAGTGGCTTACAACCTTTCACATGTCACGGCATAATAATTTGGACGAAAGGCGTATATATGCCAATGAATTTATTTGAACAAAATACCCGTGCGCTACGACATAATCATCCTCAGCTGGCTGATCAAGTGGATAAGGTTTCGGTTGATACTACACGCTATCGCCTAATATCGGCACGCAATCAGCGGCCTTCTTTTGAATACATTACAGAGAGTGGAACATCCATCCTCTGGCATAGCCGCTATGATCCAATAAAGGAAGCACAGCGTGAACTGGAATCGATAGACCATTCAACCATTTATTTCCCCCTAGTTGCAGGAATCGGTTTGGGTTTTGTGCTGCGCTTGTTGTGGGATCAATACCGGCATGAATTTTACGATGCCATCATCCTCGAAAGGGATATTCACATTCTGCGTCTTGCAATGGAAGTGACCCGGCTGGATGATATCTTTTCGGATCCCAGGGTTTCACTCTATATCGGTGATGATCTTTCACATTGGCAAGCGGTTGTCAAAAAGGCCATTCCTGGAATTATGAGCAGCCCATTGCGGGTGGTTGCTCATCCTGCATCTCAAAAATGCTTTCAACCCTTTTATCAACAGGCGTTTGACCAGCTGAGCCATCAAATTAAATTGGCCAATGCGGAATTTGATTTGATGATTCGCAATGGCAGAGCCATCCAGGAAAATCTGTGGATGAACCTCCCCGCGATTACTCATTCATACGGAATTCGCGATGTTTCCGACAAGCTCACCCATCAACCGGTAATTGTGGCGGCTGCCGGTCCCTCCCTGGATAACAATGTGCATCAATTGCGGCCTGTTCAAAACCAAATAACCATAATCTGTGTTGATACCGCCTATCGCACATTGATTCATAATGGAATTACACCGGATATCATCGTATCCACCGATCCCACTTCACTGAATCAAGCTCATTTCGAAGGTCTAAAACCTGATCCTTCAGCGATTTTGGCTTTTGATCCGGAAGTCTATCATCCCATTCCAAAACGATGGCCTTATGATCGATTGTTTTTGAATTTGGAAAAGAATGCCTTTACTCGCTGGATTGAAGACTGTATGGGTCCTTTCGGTTATTTACCCAAAGGTGGATCCGTGGGACACACGGCGTTTTACCTTGCGCGAGCATTGGGAGCGGATCCCATTGTATTCATTGGTTTGGATCTGGCGTTTAATACTGAAGGTGGAAAAACTCACGCTTCCTCTTCCGCTTTGCACCGCAAGTATGGCAAAATAGAAAAAGGGTCAAAAACAGCCCAACTTGGTCCACGCTTGGACACCGGTCCGATGAATGAAAACATCGCCTGGGTAGAGGGAGTAACGGGGGAGATGGTTCCAACGTCTCATATCATGTCATTGTATATCAATCAGTTTAGCGACATGTTTCGTCAGACTGGTGCGCGCATTATTGATGCCACAGAGGGAGGGGCTTATATAAGGGGGAGTGAAATACATAGACTTTCGAATGTTTTGGATGACCTTCCAAATAAGCCCAAACCATCTCTTAACCCAAAAGCTCCTTCAACATCAAATATCACAACTGAATTGATCAATCAACTCAATTCAATTTATATCACTCTCGAAGAAGGGAAAAATCGGGCTGAGCAAGGATTACGTTGTTGTGAATATTTGGTAAAATTATCCAATGAAACATCCCGCATTGAAACCCGCGAATGGGCAGAGATGGTTGAATGTTTCAATTTTCTATATGATTCAAAACATCTTAAGATCGCGATGGAGCAGGCGATGTTTTCGGCGGTTTATTACTTCATTCAAAAAGAACGCCCGGATCAATTGGATATTCGGATTCATAAATACAAGACCTATTTTGAAACCTATCTTTCTCATTATTCTCATTTCTGTAATATGATCAGGACTGTTGCAGGCATCGTGGAGGACAAAATATGAGAATCATCGATCAAGTCCATGAAAAATTTTTGGAACTATGCCAGGAAAAGAATGTTGATTTATATCAACCGGTTCAAGTAAAGACTTTATCATCCGATGAAGCGATTGGATGCCAGGCGAATACAGCCCTGGCATTGAAAAAAGGCCAGGAAGTAATGGTGGAGGCTGAGTTTAACACCAGCCGAGGCCAGGCTTTTACCAGCACACCAGCATCCTTTCAAGGCACCTTGCATGATGTGGTTAATCTCGATCTTTCCAATTTGGAAAATATCTCTATTTACATTGCGACGATCAATGCGGTTATGCGATCCCTCTTTTGTACGGAAGCCACCATTCACTGTCATGACTGCGCTCCTTTGGATTGCGGGATTGAGATGGCCCGGCAGCTGAAAGAGCAGTTCGGTAAGGTAAAATATGGTATGGTCGGATTACAACCTTCCATTTTGGAGGCAATGGTAAGAGAAATGGGAGCGGAGAATGTTCGTATTGTCGATCTAAATCCAGAAAATATTGGTAAAACAATGAGCGGTATTTCAATTTGGAATAGTGAGACCGATCTGCCGTGGATTGTGGATTGGTGCACCGTTGGTTTGGTAACCGGCTCATGTGCAGCCAATGGAACCATCGATCGAATCAATCAACTTTTCAAGGAAGCCAATAAACCAGTGGTTTATTATGGTACCACCATCGCCGGTATTGCCGCCCTACTTGGATTACAACGTATATGCCCGTTTGGAGAGTAACTTTCAATCCTTTTTTGGTGTTGGTGATAGAGAATAAGACTTAAGCATACTGGTTCCACTATGGCCATGCCATTTTGAGAAATGTTGTTTCTTTATGGTTTTAGTTCTCCTCCTTGTTTGATTGGTTTTCTTGGATTTTTTGATTTGCAATGTTTCTAAGTTCTCGAATGTCTTCTTCCGAGAGTTCTTCCACTTTGATCAACTGGGCGATGAGTTCAGCTGGCGATCCCCCGCAAAAAACATTCGCCATCTGGCAAGCCATCCGTTTAAATGAACGCTTCTTGGGTGTTTTGGCTTTATAGAAATAGGCTTTGCCTTTCAATTGGCGGGTGACATGTCCTTTTTTCAAAAGCACCAACAAAAGAGAACGCAAAGCGCCATTTCGGATGGGACGTGGAAAATGATCCTGTATCTCCGCAGGTTTAAGGGAGCCGTGTTCCCAAAGCACCTGCATGACTTCCAATTCACTTTTGGTAAATTTCGACATTCAGCTTCCTCCAACACGTTGGATGAGTGAGATTCTCCTTGTTTCCCTCTTTCCGGCCAGCTTGATCTGTGGGAAAAGCCACACTTAATCTGTGGAATGCGCCACACATCCTAATCCTGTCAATAGGACATGTGGGGAAACCCACATATTTTTTTGCACAAATGTATACATGATCACCGCTGGGGAGACACGCAGGTCTACCCTTACGTGGATTGCACCACGCACCAGGCAGACACATAGGTCTGCATTAAGTTGAGATCAAATTAGATCGTTGAATAGAGAGGGTGAGGCTCGCGCCGAGCCGTTTCTACGTATAACGGCTCGGCAGGAGCCTCGCCCTCCCCTTTAACTTAATGACATTGAATCTGCCCTTTCGTTGATTTTATGTTCTCCTCGATGGGTCGAAAAGCGTGATCCATCCTACGAATTTAGCATTTTGTTCGGGGCGCCCCGGTTGTTGCTCGGGGGTGCCGTCGATTTATCCTATTCTTGGTTATCTCAGCGCTTTCGCAC
>CAZFER010000122.1:0-9735 GCA_964517495.1 uncultured bacterium
CCATACTTTTACTTTTTTCAGGATCAGAGTGATCCGGCATCCCTTTTCCATCATCCTGGATGATGATTTGGGTATGATCATCATCGTTTTGAAAGATGACATCAATTCGTTTGGCTTCAGCATGTTTTAAGGCATTAAACACCGCTTCACGAACGATGCGATAGACAATTTCCTGAACATCATTCGGTATAATAAATTCATCATCATAATCAAGTTGGATTTCAGGTGGATAAACCTGTTGATAAGACTCAAACAATTCGTCCAATGCTTTTTTAAGTCCCAATTTGTGAAGGGTGGTGGGATTCAAACCTTTGCTAACCAAATGAGTTTGTTCTTTGGCTTTATAAAGACATTGGTTGATTTCTGAGATCAAGTCAGTTATTTCGGTTGGATAATCAATCAGCTGATTTTGAAGGCGCATCCCCATAAACATGATAGCCGAAAACAATTGGCCCAAGCCATCATGCAATTCCCTTCCCAACTTTTCCTGTTCATATTGGCTGGCTAAGGCGATTTTTTCTTGCAGGAGTTTTTGTTCGGTATAATCAACAATCATCATATCGACACTATCGTGTTTGTTTACTGCAGAAACAATCGCATAAAAGGTTTCTTTCGAATTTCGCCGTGTTCCTTGCAGTGTTTGAGAGATCGGACTTTCGTTTTCCCGAACCAACCATAAAAAGCCTTTCCAAGCATGAATATCAGCCCATTCATCCAAAGGTGGAATAGTGCCGCTTGAGGGATTGGCTTTGATAATATGTTCCATGGCAGGATTCATATATATGATTTGGTTATGTTTGTTAAATCGGATAATACCAACTTGCGCCGCGTCACAAAATTCCTTGAAACTGATCTTTTCCTGTTCCAATTCCGATTCCGCATTGACTTGTTGGCTAATATCCACACCCACGGCGTGGATTTCCAGATGTTGATCAGAATGGGTGTGCGTAGCGCGAAAAAACCATGATATCCATTTGGGTTTATCGAAACGATTTAATTTTAAACAGCAACTTTGAGGTGTTTCGGGATTTTCCAACGCATTCTGAAGGGAATCACAGTACGCTTTTTGATAGTCAGTTTCATGGCACGTAATCCATTCATGGACGGGACGTTGATCAAAATCAGGCTGGATCGTATGAAATAAACGTTCGGCTGTTTCGTTACAATAAATTAACCGGCCGTTTTTATCCCAGTTTAACACCAAGGTTGCTGAATCCTTGTCTAACAGGTTGCGATATCGCTTTTCAGATAGTTGTAAAGCCAAATGGTTCCTATACCAGATAGAAAGAGATACAATCGCCACCAGGCAGGATAGAAACACGGGAATATAAAACTGCGGGGTGTTCCAAAAATAGGGTGCTACAGAAAAATGGGCGATTGCAGACTTTATTGATGTATTGCGACTTTTATCCTGAGCGAGAACTTCAAAGCGGTAATTGCCGGGTTGCATCCTCTCGGTTGTGATCGAGTTTTCAAGACTGTAAAGGCTCCAGGAACTAATGGGTTGATTCAGGTTTAAATCAACCACTCGCCAGGAGAAAACCAATTCTTTACTTTCCGTCTCGTGCCATTGATCCCGTCCAGAGAAAGAAAATATCGCACGTTCATTGGGAATCAATCGTTCCGAATAAGTATCAATTTGAACAAAGGGAGAATGATCTTCAGGGTAAAAACTCACCATGCCCACGTAATATATACTTGCCCATATCGTTCCATTTCTATCTTCAAGTATGGTATCGATTTTACCGTTTGGAATACCATCCTGTACGCCATATTGCACCCATCGTTCATCTTTATATGAAAAAATGCCGGATGTTTCAGAACCTAACCAAAGCGTGCCATCCGAAGCACTATATAAGGAGCCAATTCCCTCACAGGGAAAGCCGGTATTTTGATTCATATGCTCCCAGTTCCCATGATCGAAAATCAGTAAGCCGTTTCCATCCGTTGCGAGATAAATTTTTCCATTATGTTCAACCATATCATTGAAATGGCTTTCGTTTTCACGATAACTTTGAGGAAGTTCCAATGCCGTTCTATTTCCATCCTTCCACACTTCCACCCAATTCAAACCGCCAAACCAATATTCATTTTTCCCCAGCTTAAGCATGCTATAAACACGGGAATCAGGGGTATTATATCTTTCGTGGAATGTATAATTGGTCCACACCTCTCCATTCCATTTTGATGCACCCACTTCGTGGATTAACCACAATTCATTTTCACCCACATGATATAAGCGGAATTGGTGGGAAGAGCCTTTTTCAAAATAAGACAAAACGGGATTTGGAGGTGGAATTGACCGAATAATTAAGGTGGGAGCTTCCTGTATTTTCAAAATATGTTGATTGGTTTTCACAAACATAACCGGATCATTCAAGCTCAAATCATCCTTCGTTTCTGCATGGTTTTTTGGAATAGTCAAATCCGCCACATGTATCCATTGATCTCTCACATAATTAAATAAATGAGTATGATTGCTCACGACATACAAAGAGCCATTCTTCATACTCGTGAGCGATTTATATTTTGGGGGATTTTGATTTGGAGGTAACGTATGAAAATCCCAAATGGGCTGAAAAAGGCGGTATACTCCAGAATGTGTTCCCAACCAAATTGAACCATCATTCATAATGGATATACATTCAATGGTGGGAGTTGGATAAGATTCACTAAGCGGAATCAATTTCCATTGACCATTATCGACACGATAGAGTCCATGTTTGGTCCCAATTAAAAGATGGCCATTAACTTTCTCTATCGATATGATATAGATTGATTGATTTTGGCTATAAAGCGTTGTTTTATTATCTTTGTAATTATAAATTTTATATGATCCACCAACAAATATTCCATTCTCCCCATCCGGATAGAGGGTATATAGAGGAAAGGTTTTTATAGATTTGGGGAGAGGTATGATGTTCGTTGATCCGGATTTGTTAATATTTACAATGCCATAAGTATTCACCGCCAGCCAGATGTTTTCTTTCTCATCAATTTCAATATCCCGAATCCCTTGTGCCTCTTCGGGTAGGGTCAATGGAAAGCGTTTTAAGTTGCCATAAGGGAAAAATTCATTGGGATTTATTAATTCACACGAGTATAGGTGTTCCTTACCGGAGCCAAACCAAACACATCCCGTTGAATCGATAGCGACTGAATAAAACGAATCGTCTTTAAGAACCGATTGATTTGCAGGTGTGAAACTCAGGATTTCCTTGTTGGGTTGAATATAATTGATCCCCTCAGATGTGCAAATCCATATTCCCCCATAGCGGTCAATGGCGAGTTTTCGGGTATCGTTGGTCAACAAACCATCACTTGTGTTATAAACCGTTGTAATACCATTATTTAAACACGCAACGCCCCCTCCCCAGGTTGCCACCCAGATTGCACCATCGGGAGCCTGTTTAATATCTCGAACCACATCGTGGGGAAGTTGTTCTGGGGCATGGAATTCGCGCAACTGCCATTGAGGTTTTTGGAACAGGGATTCCTGACTTGATAGGGAGCAAAGAACCAGTAAAATAGAACTCAGAATCGGATTTAACATAAGTTTATTCAGAACAATAGATCACATATTCGATCAAGCTGTTTTAGTGTAACCGGATATCTTTCCAAGGTCTATTCTTCATCCACTGCTGGATCGGACAAAAGCCGTTGTATTATGGCAAACAAAAATTGCAAAGACCCGTATCCTTCAAAATTTCTTCATGTTGATGATCACCCCATTTTACACAAGGCGATCCGTGGCATTATTTTAGACGCTTTTCCCGATAGCGAATTTATTGAAAGCAGCAATGCCAAGCATACTCTAGAGATGATGGAACAACAACAGCCTGATTTCGTCATCATTGATTTAAACCTAAATGGAACTCTGTGTTTTTCGCTGATCAAAAAAATCCATAAAGATCATCCTCACCTTCCCATATTGGTTTTCTCGATGTATGAGGATTTTGATAGTATCAACAGCGCATTAAAAGCAGGTGCAAGCGGTTATATCACCAAACAGGATTCATCCGATCATATAATTCAGGCCATTCATTCGCTAATGCGTAATCGGCGTTATTTAAGTGACCGGGCTTCTTCGGCCATTGTCCATTATTTACAGGAACCGGCACCCGAACCATCCATCAAGGTTGAAGAAAAGTTAACCAAGCGTGAGATGGAAGTCTTTGAACTGCTGGGCAAAGAGTATCCCCGAAAAGAGATCGCCTCCAAACTGCATGTCTCGCTGCCTACAATCGATACGCATATTGACCGCATGAAAAATAAACTCGGCTTCGAATCAAGTTATAAACTCATCTGTTTCGCTTTAAAATATGCCTCACAATCGAACAATAACGAATAACCATCCCTACATTTAATCTATCCCTTTAAAAATAGTGGTAAGTGGCCAGCCATTTGAAGTACCATTCCCCTCCCAAGCCTGGGAGGGGCTAGGGGAGGGTTGATAATTAAACGTAAAGCGAAATCCGTTACACCCCTCCTAACCTTTCCCATTTCATTGGGGGAGGAATGGTGGGACCGATTTCTAGTGTTCACTCCTTCTACTTCATTATGCTAACACATTAAAAATATATATCCTATTTTTATGTAAAAATAGGATATCCACAATCATGATATTCATGGTTTTTATCCATTTATTTCACCACCGTTTGTCATGAATTCCACCACAAAAAATCTTGTATTACACGATAGATTTTAATCCTGTAAAGTTCATATAATTACTAACGTTTTTAAACAAAATGAAAGAATTTGAAAGGATGCAAATGATGAAAACAAGTATCTTGACTTTTACAATTACTGTAATAATGGGTGTATGCAGTATAACCCACGCGCAAGGCACGATTGACTTTGACAACGCAGTGACCGTTAAAAAGGATGGAACAGGGGATTTTACGACGATTCAAGCCGCTGTTTCATCAAAATTAATTGGCTCTGGTTCAGAAGTAATCGTTTTTCCTGGCGTGTACGTAGAAAATATATCCATTGACGGAACTGATAATGTCAACCGATCTGTTTTTGAATTAACACTCCGATCCTACGATGGTCCTAATTTCACCTTAATTGATGGCTCCAACCGAAGAATGGGGGATGAAATTCAAAACAATACCCTGGAGATTGATCACAAGAAATTAACCCTGATTGGATTCACTATAACCGGCGGTTTGAATGGAATACTTACAGATAGCACCTACCTTAGTACATTGACTGTATCCAATTGTGTGTTCTTTTCAAATGACGCCAATGGAATCCTGCTTCAAGTCGATGGTCGAGATGACGTGAATGTTGAAATTAGTAATAATGTATTTCACTCCAATCGAGAGAGCGGCTTAAAATTAAACGAAGAATCTACGAGTTCATTCTTTCGGCCTGTTCCGGTGGGCATATTTGACAATGTGTTTTATCGGAATGAAAATTTTGGTATAGATGCTGTAACCACTCCCTCTATATATATTTCCGGAGCAACATCGGATATCCGCATTCGTTACAATAATTTATACGAGAATGGAGATGGTCCTTATAGTGAATTTATTCAAAGTAACTTTGAGACGAATGAAGGGAATTTAAGCCTTGATCCATTTTTTGTTGGTCCATCCAGCGTCTTAACCGGCTTTGATTTTCGTCTTCGCCCTGACTCTTCCCTGCGAAACCAAGGTAATCCTGCCGTTATTTACAATGATCCGGATGGCACGCGCAATGATATGGGAGCCTATGGGGGATCGCTATCGACGAATTTCTTTGAAAGTATTAATGACGGACCGGTTGTGCGCGATATCCGAATCTCCCCATCTGCCATCTTTAAAAACGGTACGTTTACCATCGAAGCGATTGGAAGCGTACGGTAAGGATTGAATTGGAAAACTCAGATTGGAGTGAGAAATGAAACGGTCGGTTGAACTTATATTGATAATAGGAATACTGATTGGGATTGTGCCGCTATCCCATTCACAAAACAAATCCCTGGTTGAAGCTCAATATCGGATTGATGGTGGTGAACCCGTCACCATGAATGTAGCATCCGATACGAAGCTCGTTTTAAATGATCAGAAATTTGATGCCCAAGTGGATGCTTCAAATTTGAGTATCGGCTTACATCAATTTTCCATTCGAATGAAAGACAGTGATGGGATATGGTCGAATTGGTCCAAACCTCATTATTTTCGAGTTGAAGGACAACAAACATTATCCTCGGCAGAATGGTTCTTCGATACCGATCCTGGCGAGGGTGAAGCGAATCCAGTCGATATCCCACGTGATGGTGAATGGGATAATCCAGTAGAAGCCATTCAAATTGAAGATATCAATTCGCTGAATCTCGATCCAGGGGTGCATACCTTATTTGTCCGCATGCAAGATGCGGATGGAAATTGGGGACCACCCCATCAGGTTCCCTTTACAGTGTATGAGCCTTTGGCGATCCAAGGAGCGGAATGGGTTGCGGATACGAATATAAAAGCTGGTTCAGGGAATATCATGAATCCCACGGATGGAAAATTTGATTCCGTGAGAGAAACATTGATTTCACAAGATATAGATATTTCTCAATTTCCAGAAGGTTTCCATCCTCGAATTACAGTACGAAGTCAAAGCAATACAGGCCGCTGGAGTGATGATTCTGCATCAATTTTATTGAATCGTATTCCTGAGATTAATAGTTTCATGCCAAGTGAGTCAAATGTAAGTTTATCGCTTCAAACCAATATGGGGATGCAATTTACTGTGAATGCCCACGATCCGGATAATGATGTCATGGAGTTTAGATATTTTGTTAATGGTGATGAACACAGCACAGGGCCGAACTTTTTCTTTTCTCCGCTTGTAGCGGGGGAATATAGAATTTCCGCTATTGTGATCGATACTTATGACGGCAGCGAAGTGGAACAGGAATGGTTTGTCCATGTTACCCCTGCAAACGATGCGCCAACTCCTACCCCATCTCCTACACCTCCAATCTCATCAGATAATTTATCCATTGTGTTTATAGCGGATAATGGAAATGGCTTAAACTATCTTGAAGTGTTTGAAGAGGTCAGTTCGAATATACAAATCGTGAATGATGATGCCGAATTTGACGGTTCGATTGATTTAGCTGACACCGATGTGATTGTATTATTTGATGGGGTGGATTGGGGCAATGATATGCCAGAAGCAGGGCAACAAGCCATTGTTGATTTTGTCAACAATGGGGGAGGTCTTGTGTATGATGAATGGATAGTGTGGGAACATGCAGCAAGGCGATATGAACTGTTCGAGCCATTAATATTAATAACCTTTGAGGGATACCAGAGTGCCCGTCCGCGAACCTACACAGTGAATGCCACCAATCATTTCATTACATCATCAATCGAGAAAACGTTTGAATTACCTCAACATAGCTATAGTTTTGGTACTGATGTAAAAGAGAATGTTCGTGTTTTGCTATCTGGACCTGAACATCCCGCCTTGCTCAGCGCAAATATAAATAGTGGGCGTGTTGTATATATTACCTGGGCGCATAATTACACGGATGGCGGAGAATTCTTAACGAATAACAACGTAAGAAACCTACTGAAAAATTCAATTCTATGGGTAGGCCAAAGAGAAGATAATCAACCCGTGAACACCCCAACTCCTGAATGGACTGCAACACCGACTCCAACCGCCGTTCAACTTACAGAAACACCGACGCGAGTGAACACTCCTGTTTCTACGTCTACACCAACGAATACACCAGTATCTACCCATACCTCCACACCAGTAATTATCGTGGATACTCCCACATCAACTTCGACTCCGGTTCCGACACGCACCTCTACATTTACACCAACCAACACATCAACCCCCACAATAATCCCAACACCCACAGTGGATAAGCCCATACGTGTTGTGGATAAAACGGGTTTAGGTGATTTCCTCTCGATTCAACCGGCGATTGATGCGGCTCAGGAAGGGGATATCGTCCATGTCAATCCGGGTTCGTATCAGGAAACTCTTGTGATTGACAAGAACATAACCCTGCAAGGCAGTGGCTTTAATGATACTTTTATTCGCAGTGCATTTGATACGGCCATCAAAGTGACATCCCTTGATGGGGCAACCATCAAAAATTTACGCATTACAGCAGAAAAACGTGGTATCAATCTCTTCAACGAAAACAATCCCGCTGGTGATCTTAGCGTCATAAACTGTCTGGTGACCGAATGCAAGGATGCGGGTCTCGCTTATTTTGGAAATGGTCATTTGGAAATATCACGATGCATTTTCTCCAATAATGGGGATAATTCCAATGATTGGCGAGGAGATGTTAATATACTATTCTCTGCTGCAACCGAGAGCAGCACTATGTTGCTTCAAAATTCAATCATAAAAGAAAGCAGAAACGCTGGGATTCATATTAATGCGTCCGATGATGAGACCGGCGGTGGCCGGCCGGATTCCTTCGAAATCGTGAATTGTGTGATTACTCAAAATGATGAGGATGGAGTGTATGTGAATCGTATTCACAATACAGGCACGATTCGCAATACGATCTTCGCTTCAAACAACGATCGAGGAATCGACTCTCCTTACAACTCTGGCACCATTGTTTTAGTGACGTATAGTGATATATGGGAAGATGGTATTGACGATGTCGTCGAATTCTCACCTTTTGATGGAAATATTGAAGAAGATCCCTTATTCAATGATGACTTTACATTGCAGGCAAATTCGCCAGCGATCAATGCTGGTGAACCATTCCCCATGTCACGTGACCAGGATGGATCAAGAAACGACATGGGAGCCTTTGGAGGCCCCTTGGGTGGACCAGATGGTGACGAAGGTGATCCCATTTATCCCTCTGCGCCTACACCGACCGCCGTTCCACAACCCACACATACACCAGAGCCTATTGAAAATACACCAACCCCGATTCCAACAGAATATCCTCCGATGGTTTCTCAACCGGAATTGCTGGCTGTTTATGAATTCGATCAACCATCATTATCGGCTAATGGATGGTCAGAACTTCCAGGAGGATTTGTGAATGCCACACCGGGTTCGATTATTCTACAAACATTTGATGGGGATCCTATCCCTTCATCTGAGGATAAACGAGGCCTTGCGTTAACCGTCAATCCAACCGAATTGGCCTTACTCTTCAAAATTGATCCAATCGATACGAATGGAGATCCCATCGCCATACGTATAAACGCTCGAGCAACCAGTTCGGGTGCATCCCTGGCATTGGTTGCCATAAAGGGAAATTTGATATCCGGTGAAAACTTGGATAGTTCCATCGCGACATTGATCCCCTCTGATACACAATCGTTTGTGGAGGGAGAACAGCGTATGGTTATCATGTATCAACCAGATACCGGCACAATCGTCTCACCCGCCATTCAATTGGCATCCAACAGTGAGAGTGAATCTGTCACCGTATTTATTGACCGTGTGGAAATTTACAAAATGGATCCAACGTTTTTTGGACGAACACCGTAATTAAGGGGCGAACACATAGGTTCATCCCTACACCATTTATAGGGTTGAGATATGTTTCAACACGGTATTGAGACTTGGATGCTCAACATTATTTTGAATACCAGGATGGTGTACCAAACCATTCATGCATTTCTTGTTCGAATTTTTCGACCACTTTATCCGGTTCGGGCCATACGCCTTGGTCACCGGTTTCAACCAACCAGGTATCCAGGGCGGCCCGAAGACGGATCAAGCCAGTAGGATGAGTTGAAACGGCTCGGCGGGAGACTT
>CAZFER010000123.1:0-9209 GCA_964517495.1 uncultured bacterium
ACCCTCCTCAATGTGAGAGCATTGAGGACCATTTAGCGAAGAACAAAGGCCTATTAATATTATCTTCGTCAGCGCGAAAGCGCTGAGATAACCAAGAATAGGATAAATCGACGGCACCCCCCGAAAAAAACTCGGGGCGCCCCGAAAAAAAAGTAATAACCGATCTTAAATGATATGTGTAAGGGCAGACCTGCGTGTCTGCCCGGTGATTGGCAAATCGGTTGGGTCGCGCCGTTTGACCCATCAAGGAGACCTCAATTCAATGGTAATCGTAGGGGTAGACTTACGTGTCTACCCTGGTGTGGCACTTTCTTTGTGCATATACCCGCATCTTTATACTACGAACGCAGGGATATACCTATGTGTATATCCATTTTGAGAAACAAGCGTTCTCCCTGAACCAATTCTAAAATCATTCACCACTGGGTTCAAAAAGATCACTCGCAATTCGCCCCACTTGCTCCGCAATATTTTGCGCTAGGCGTAGGGCACGCACACCATCCTCCCCGGAAACAACAGGCCTCTGGTTTTCTCGAACACATTCAATGAACGAATCAATTTCTATTGCAAGCGGTTCATGCTGAGGAAGGGTGGGCTGCTCATGAATAATGGTAACAAGACCATCGGCGCGAGTTTCTTTTCGATAAACTTGCAGGTCAGGTTTAAGGTAATCAAGTGAAATATACGTGTCACGTTGAAAAAAGCGAATTTTTCGCTGACGTTCAGGTGTAACCCGGCTGACTGTCACATTGGCAATACAATTGTTGGCAAACTTCAGCCGCGCGTTAGCGATATCCTCTTGCGAGGTAATGATCGGTACTCCCACGGCATCAATGGATAAGGGATCAGACTTCACCAATGAAAGAATCAAATCAAGATCATGAATCATCAGATCAAGCACCACTCCAACATCCTTTACCCGAGGAGTCGGTGGACCCAGGCGGTGAGATTCGATAAACAAAGGCTGGTTTAAATGTTCTCCAAGAGCCATAACACCCGGGTTAAAGCGTTCGATATGGCCAACTTGCAGTATGATCCCTTTTTTACTCGCCAATTCAACCAGTTTTTCGCCTTCTTCAACCGACATGGCAATTGGTTTTTCCACCAATACCGGGACACCACGTTCAATCAACCACGAAGCGATTTCAAGATGATCAACAGTCGGAACAACCACACTGGCCAGATCGATACGTTCCGTCACTTCTTCAAGCCGGCTGACCCCTTGGCAATTCCATTCATTGGAAGCCTGGCTTCGCACTTGAGGATCTGTATCAACCACCGCAACCAGCCGTGTCTTTCCGTTATAACCATAAACCCGTGCATGGTGCCGCCCAAGCGAACCGACACCCACCACCACCGCATTTAAAGGATCAGGCATGTTTACACCTTTTCAAAAGAAATACAATGTATCAAGCAATAAAAAATTAAATTATAAAAGGTGTAGCAAATTTTTTCACCCCCCACTTAATCTCTTTGGCAATGAATTTCCAACAAATTCATATACTTAACAGAGAAAAAAAGAAAGAACTCGTCCGTTAACATTTCTTGAATCTATCCTTGACTAATCCACCAAATTTTAAGATAGTGATAATTGGTACACATTGTTAAATTTGAAAAGGTAAATATGAAACGTCCCACCGGGTTTACTCTTATTGAGTTGCTTATTGTGGTAGCCATTATTGGGATATTGGCTGCTATAGCCGTTCCGAATTTTCTGAATGCCCAAATCAGGGCGAAAATCGCTCGAGTGGCAGGTGATATGCGCAATATCGGGGTCGCATTTGGAGCCTATTCCGTGGATCATAATGATTATCCACTGGGTATAATCTCCTTTTTAGATCCGCGCGAAGCCCATAGTTGGGGATTCTTGCCTGAATCATTAACCACTCCCGTGCCCTATATGACCACCCTACCGGTCGATGAATTTAACCTCAATTATAAAATTTACGGGCAGGATTCCATCACTGGTCCGAATAAACTCAGCAATCCACATGCCCGTTACCGGACTGCACGGCGCAAGCCATATACCGGCCCCAATGCAGGCTCAACACCAGAGACATGGCGAACCAGTTGGAATAATATGCTATCTCGCACTGGCATTGACGGTGAATATATCCTCACCAGTCCAGGCCCCGATAAGGTCGAGGATATTCTTCCCGCCTATAATCCACACCCCTACGCCATAAGCAACGGTTTAAAGAGTTCAGGCGACATCGTTTATTCACCCGGCGGTCTCGCTGGGATTTAAAACATAAGCCAAAGGAGATAATAACTATGTACAGAACCCTATTAATCGCATCTCTGGTATTATTCAGCTTGACAGGAAACTCACAGGAAGTCGTGGAGCAATTTTTTACGGCTGATGGAGGGAGTTCACCCATCACCCTCAATGGGGGGCAAAAATGCGGCCAGCGTTTTACAGCTTCCGTACCTTTTGAGGGCATCGAAGTGAATGGTCCAACATGGGGGGTCAACGGTGAAAAAGGGATGACCATTCGGCTCTATGAATGGGCAGGCAATTATGAGCTAACCGTGGCTCAGGAACCGATTGTCACCAGCGTGTTGGAAAACCTGGAAGATAACGGCTGGTTCCCTGCTTACGCCGGAGGCGAACTACCACCGGGAGAATACTTCTGGGAAGCATCCGAACCCACCAATTCTAACCCCGATGCAGTCGATCCCCACCAAATCGGTTGTTGGCTGTGGAACGAAAGCACCTACGCCGATGGGGAAGCCTACTTCAATGGTGTTCCTTATGGTGAAGTGTCCGTCACCTGGATTCGCATGTATGGCGATCAACAAGAAGGGGCCTGGACTCCATTTCCCTTCCCTGAATCCGACACACCCAGTTTAGCTCAAAGTTTCTTTGCCTTCGTCGATTTTCAGGGGGTGGCCATTGCCAGTCCAACCTGGAACGGTAGCGGCGCCGGATTCCGGATAAGTTTGTATGAATGGGATACTGATTACGAAACCACCATCGCCCAACCCCCCATTGCCCAAACCACCATTGAAAACCATTCTGACAATGCCCGTGCTGAATTGGTATTGGACAATCCTCAACCGGATGGCACCTATTTGGTCGTGACGGATGAACCAAATCGTGGAACCGGGAATGTCGGCCATTGGGGATGGATGGATTCCAGCTGGTGGGATAATGAGAACATGGCTTATTCCGATGGTGTACCAATCGACGGCTTTGCCACCTTCGATCTGTTTATCGGAGAACCCACCTCCGAACCTGTAGGTAAAGATTTTGCCTCCCGTTCTTTAACCGGTGTGGCGACAGACGTTAAGGATTGGTCAATATTCTAAAATGAAGATATATAGGATGATCATGCATCAACGTTCTTTCCCCTTTTTAATCGTATGCTTATTCAGTTGCCTTTTGACATGCATCATTACATATGCAGATAACTCAGAATTACTGTCAGTACAAATCCAATCCAATACAGACCGAGTTGGAATGGGGCGAAACATCAAACTGACTGCAACAGTAACAAATCAGGAAGGAGCACCCGCTGAAGGGGTGCTCCTTCTTCCTTATGTCAATGGCGCGCGTTGGGGTTCCCATGAATGGAGCGATTCTGAAGGAAAAACCCATTTTCATTTCCCCCTCCCCAATCCTGGTATAATGGAAATCCAGGTCGAAGTATTGCCGGATATCAGAAAACCCACCGAAAAATTCATTTGGACTTCAAAACTCAAAGATCAACAAACCATTTATTTGCAGCGAAGATTTTCCACGCCTGATCATCTTGAACAAGCAAAACTTTGGATTGCTGTTGATGAGTTGGCCAAAATTTATGTAAACGGAAAGTTCATCTCCACAAGAAGCGGTTGGAACAAGAATGATCCTCTACTAATTGATAATCTGACTGAAAACGAAAATATCCTATCCCTTGAATGTTCCTATTCCTCCGGCCTGGCCGGTGTAATGGCACGGTTGGAAATGCCTTCCTCCAATGGCCTTAAAACGCTGGTCTCCAATCAACAATGGAACGTATATGAGAAAAAGCCTGATGGCTGGCCCCTAAAAGCAAAGGATAAAGGCCAAACACCCCATATTTTTGGAGATCCTTATCACAGCGTTTGGAGCCAGGGTTTGAGAAATTGGCCAAACGTCATACCCAAACAACGTTTATTTGCTGGTCATCGTACACCCAAAAATGCGGTTTTATCCGAGCCTATCCAAGTGAGTGTCGATTGGCGTCCATTACAAACCGTCCCCAATCGCTCAGACCGGCTGGTGGGTATGCAGTGGGAACCGTGGTTTACACCACAAGCCTGTAATTGGGCCTCAGCCCACGCTGTGCCAGTGATGGGATACTATTGGTCGTATCATCCGGATGTATGCCGCCAACATATGATCTGGCTTATTGAATCGGGTGTCGATTTTCTGATCGTCGATTGGACCAATCACCTTTGGGGTAAAGAACATTGGGATGAACGTCACCCCGGCACCAACACAATTATCCACGCCACTACACTAGCCTTGGAAACCTTGGCGCGTTTGCGGGATGAAGGCCATCCTGTCCCCAAAATGGTTCTCTTCCCTGGCCTAAACAACGGCCCTGAAACAACAACCGTCGCCATTTCAGAAGAGTTGGATTGGATATTTCACAATTACATCCGCAATCCCCGCTTCAATGATTTATTCCTCGATTTTCTGGGCAAACCATTGATCATCATCCACAATGGTGGTGGACCTGATTGGATTAAGCATAAAAACCAACCTCCAATCAAGAATGACAATTTCACTATCCGTTGGCAATCTTCGCAACATGAGCATAACAAACACCATCTGCATGGCTTTTGGTCATGGATGGATGGCTCGCTTAATCCCCCAGTGACAATGTTCGAAGGTAAACCGGAAGCCTTAACTATATCTACTGCTTTCTTCCCCCCAGGAGGCTGGCGATCAGAGAACGCTTATGGCCGCCGCAATGGTTGGACGTATATCGAAACCTTCAAAGCCGCCTTGAAGCATAAACCACGTTTTATTCAGCTTCATCAGTTTCAGGAATATGCAGGCCAATGGGAAGGCGGAGGGTATGGTCCGGAAAAGGATATCTATGTCGATTCATACAGTGTCGAAATGAGCGATGATATCGAACCCACATCCCTCACCGCCCCTGGATACCGCGGTGAAGGGGGATGGGGGTATTATTACCTCAATTTAACCCGCGCATTGGTTGATCTTTATCACCAAGAACCAATGGATACAACAGTTCTAGCCCTAGCATCACCATCTCCACATCAAGTCATCATGGATGACCATTTAAAGGTGGAATGGAACTGGGTGGGTAAAGCCCCACAATCCTTTTCACTTGCTTTAAATGGAGACGTGGTACAAACCGGAATCGACATTAATACCAATTCCCATACACTGAATTTAAGTGATACCCCTGATGGCAAACATCACCTTGAACTTATCGCGGAAGGTACAAATTCACGTTATCATTTATCCTATACAGAAGACTCATTACCACTTAAATCAATGAAACGAACACAAGGAAGTGTTGATTTCATTTTGAAACGTACAAAATAAGTTTAAAAAAAAGGATCGATTGAAAAATGCTTTTTTTATAATCCCGTATGGGCAGGTTTATAACCTGCCCATTTTAACCTGTCCTTCTGCCCTGAGAAGCCAGACAAGAGAATCGTATTAATTACCCCCAATCGCTTTGTTTGGGACAAATAAAAAGAATTGCCTCAAATTCAAAAAAGATAATTTCATATTAATAATTCTGGATTATAATTCTTTGATCGAACTTATTTTGGGAGTTAAAGCATGAAAATTGGCATCGTTTGTTATCCCTCCATCGGGGGGAGTGGGATTGTGGCTACTGAATTGGGTATGTCGTTATCCCGCCGTGGGCATGAAATACACTTTTTCAGCTATGATGTGCCCAAAAAATTAGAAGGCATCACGGAGAAGTTTCATTTCCACCATGTGGATGTTCCACTTTATCCACTTTTCCGTTTTCCACCATACACCCTGGCATTGGCCTCCTGCATATACGAAACCGCCAAAACCGATATGTTAGACATTCTTCACGTGCACTACGCCGTCCCCCATTCCACTTCCGCGCTGCTGGCCAAGGATATGCTTTGCAGCCGAGGGGAACGCAAACTAAAAGTGGTAACCACTCTGCATGGTACAGATACTGAATTGGTCGGCCAAATGCCTTCGTATAAACCCGTGGTTGAATTCAGTATCGATACCAGCAATGCGGTCACCGCAGTGAGTCAGTATTTAAAACAATCCACCTTGAACCAATTTGACATAAAACGAGATATACAAGTCATTTATAATCCTATTGATCCTGATATTTTTTCTCCCTTGCCGGATGATAAGCGGAGGAAAAATTCCAATGAAGTTAAGAAAGTTGTTCATATTAGTAATTTTCGGCCCGTGAAAAGGATCAACGATACGATCAAAGCGTTTGATTTGATTGCCGCTTCGATGCCAGCAGAATTGCTATTCATCGGAGAAGGGCCAGATCGATCGACCGCGGATATGCTAGTTAGCCGATTGGGTTTGGGTGAGAAAGTCAAGTTTCTAGGTCCACAAAGTGATGTGTCAACCATCCTAAAAAATGCCGATTTGCTTCTTTCCACCTCTGAAAGCGAATCGTTCGGAATGACCATTGCGGAAGCGATGGCCTGTGAAGTGCCGGTGGTCGCTACCCGTGTTGGGGGAGTACCTGAAGTAATTGAAGATGGTGTAACAGGTTATTTGGTGCCCGTTGGATGCATCCAAAGCCTGGCAGAAGCCGCTATTAAAATATTGAACTCAGCTGACTTGAAAGAATCACTAGGAAAAGCAGGACGCCAGCGAATTTTATCGCATTTTCAAGTCGATACCATCACAGCTCAATACGAGACTCTTTATCAACAAACCTTGGAAGCGGAGGATGAAGACTGTCCCAAACGATTGCTTTCGGCCAATAAATGAGTGTTAAATCGTTATTTTTCAACCAATTAAAAATCAACCCTCATCCAAATCATACAAAATTTGGGCTGTGCATCTTGATTTTTTTTACAATCGAACCAATCTCTTCACTCAGTAGATGAAGCCTTCCTTACCGGAAGTGCACATCAGTGAGAAATCGGAGGTATTCATGAAGACATATAAGATTGCAGTAATGGGTGGTGACGGAACCGGCCCTGAGGTTATCCGTGAGGGTGTCAAAATCATCAAAGTATTGGAAGAGAAAGTTGGATTTAAATGCGAGTATGTCGATTTTGATTTCGGAGGTGACCGCTACCTTAAAACAGGTGAAGTGCTGCCTGAGGGTGCAGTGGATGAATTCAGGAAATTTGATGCGATTTACCTTGGTGCTATTGGACATCCAGATGTCAAACCAGGGATTCTTGAGAAAGGAATCTTATTGCATGTACGATTTGAACTGGATCAATATATAAATCTGCGTCCCGTTAAGCTGTATCCTGGCGTTTGGACTCCGATAAAGGATAAAGGCCCGGATGAGATCGACTTTGTGGTCGTTCGCGAAAACAGCGCAGGTTTATATACCGGAACAGGTGGGTTCGTTAAGAAAAACACCCCTCAGGAAGTGGCTATTCAAGAAATGGTTTATACTCGCCACGATGTCGACCGCTGCCTGCGATATGCATTTGAATATACAAAAAAGCGAAACAAAGATAACACATTAACCCTCTGTGGAAAAACCAATGTATTAACCTACGCCTATGATCTTTGGGAACGAGCTTTCCATGAGATGGGCAAGAAGGAATTTCCCGGGATCAAAAGGGACTATGCCCATGTTGATGCGATTACCATGTGGATGGTGAAAAATCCCGAATGGTTCGACGTCATTGTCACAGGGAATATGTTCGGTGACATTATTACCGACCTGGGGGCCATGGTGCAAGGTGGTATGGGTGTGGCAGCCGGTGGGAATATCAATCCCGAAGGTACATCGATGTTTGAACCCATAGGTGGTTCAGCACCAAAATACACTAATCAAAATGTCATCAATCCATTGGCGTGTATATGTGCCGGTCAGATGATGTTGGAACATCTCGGAGAGGAAAAAGCCGCCCAAATGTTGGATAAAGCCGTCAGTGACTTTCTGTCCAGCGGTCTATTACCCGGTTTGGGTGTCAGTGATATCAAAAAAGCGGGGATGTCTACCTCAAAAATTGGCGATGAAATCGCCCAGCGCATACAGGATATGTAAATTGGCAACACGTAATTATTTATCTGTCCTGCTAACATTAATGAGTTAATAAAATGAGCCCGGTTCGCTAAACTGGGCTCGTTTCATTTTAGAGAAGAAAGGATCGATATCATGGTCAAGCATATCGGTATTGTGGGTTGCAGCGCAGAAGGAGCCGCTCTTTGTTATCGCACCATTTGCCTTGAAGGTGCAAAACGTATGGGTGAACATGCTCATCCCGAAATCACTATGCATACTCATCCACTAAGTAAGTACACACCTTTCTTTCCCAAACAGAATTGGAACGGGGTGGCGGATTTGATGATATCCTCTGCCACAAAATTAGAGAAAGTGGGCGCTGATTTTTTAATCAGCCCGGATAATACTATCCATCAAGCATTTGATATCGTTGTGGAAAAGACTAATTTGCCCTGGTTGCATATCGCTGAAGTGATTGCAAATGAAGCATTAAGACAAGGCTTTAAAAAACTTGCCATACTGGGAACACGATTTTTGATGGAAGGGCCGGTTTATCCCGAAAAATTATCACCAAAAGGCATTCAATTCGCCATTCCTGAACCAGCAGAGCGGGAAACCATCAACCATATCATCTTTAATGAGCTTGTATATGCTAAAATTACTGATAAATCAACAAAGATATTTCAAGGTATTATTGAGCGGATGAAACGTGATGGCTGTGACGCAGTGGTATTGGGTTGCACAGAAATCCCACTGATCCTTACACCTGAGAATTCCCCTCTCCCGCCTTTGGATTCCACACGGCTGCTGGCACGTGCTGCATTGGATTATGCGCTAAAGTAATAATATATATACGAATTGAGAGAAAAGCATGAGGCTCAATTGTCATTAGGATCTATACCCGCTTGTTTTAATAAGGCTAAGTAGCGCTCTTTCTCTTTTTGTGCGGCTTCCTTCTCTTGTTGCATGGCTTCCTTCTCTTGTTGCATGGTTTCCTTCTCTTGTTGCATGGTTTCCTTCTCTTGTTGCATGGTTTCCTTCTCTTGT
>CAZFER010000123.1:9309-9381 GCA_964517495.1 uncultured bacterium
TGCATGGCTTCCTTCTCTTTTTGTGCAGTTTCCATCTCTTTTTGTGCTCTATTCAAATCAGCAAGGATTTTT
>CAZFER010000124.1:0-9359 GCA_964517495.1 uncultured bacterium
AAAACCCCCTTGACATGCACTCATTTAATATGGATCATCGGTCAACCGAATAATATTATTTTATGTTAATCGGTTAATCGAAAAATAATATTTAACGAGAGGTGATTAAGGGGAGGTTGAGTTATGAGAAGGCACAGTATGAATGGGTTAGTTTGTTGGATGGGTGCATTGATGTTATGCACGTTGGGCGTTGGTGGTATCTATGCTCAGGATATCACCAGTGATCTCGAAGGATATTGGAATTTTGATGAGTATGATGGTGGTGATGCGGAGGATTTATCCGGCAATGGCCGTGATGCCT
Organism: uncultured bacterium; assembly: GCA_964517495.1. GTDB lineage: Bacteria > Hinthialibacterota > Hinthialibacteria > Hinthialibacterales > Hinthialibacteraceae > CAZFER01. Next base: position 302 of record CAZFER010000124.1, read on the forward strand.
TTGTGGAAAACGGCCAACCCCTACCCGCAGCCGGGAAGAAAGGAAACGGCATATTTTTAGATGGAAACTCGGGTTTTCAGACCGATTGGGAAGGTGTTCTGGGTAATGATCCTCGAACCATTGCATTGTGGGTTAAAACCACTGATGTGGGTGATGGAGTGGTAGGTTGGGGAGATACAGCTGATGGATTGAAATGGCATTTCAGAGTCAACAATTCCACCAACCAACCTGATGAGACAGTGGTCGGGTCTCCCCGTACGGAGTACCAAGGCAGCCAGACCATTGCGGAAGGGACTGTTCATGATGGAGAGTGGCACTTTATCGTTTCGGTGTTTGAGGGATTGTATCCTACCGATGTGGTTCACTATATCGATGGTGAGTTATCACCGACAAAATGGATAGGCGACGAAACCCTGGAAATCAATACGACGACATCTTCACCAGAAGCGAATGTGACCATAGGCAGCCGTGTACAAGGAGGCAGTTATGATCGTATTACGGGGTGGCTGGACGAAGTTCGCATTTATAGCCGGGCCTTGAGTGTTGAAGATATCCAAGCGCTTTATGATGAAGCCAAGGCTCCACAAAGTGTGGCCATGCGTTCATTTGACAAAGGATTTGCAGCTGCGAGCAAGCCTGTCAAAGTGACGCTGGATATTCCAATTCCCAAAGCGGGGGAATTAGTGGAAGAACTGCCGGATGGCTGGAGTGCCAGTGATATCAGCGACGGTGGAACGGCTGATGGTAACGTTATTACATGGAACCTGACTGAATCGGTTACCTCTGTTTCGTATACTGCTGCACCTGACGCTGACGCGACGGATAATATTTTTTCTGGAACACTGGATGGTTTGATTACGGATGGTGATGTATTGGTTACACTCCTGGAAAGCGGTGTTGGCGATTTTGATTTCCAAGCCGATATCGGTGATGTCGGCGCCGAAGGACAGGCGAGTTTAACTGGCAACGAATATTCTGTTGTTGGCAGCGGTGCGGATATTTGGGGAACGGCCGATGGTTTTCATTTCCTCTTTAATGAAGTGGAAGGCCCGTTCACCATGAAAGGCAACGCATTTATTATCGCTTTCGACTTTGGTGGTCATGACTGGATGAAGGGTGGCTTGATGATCCGAAATAACCTGACAGCGGGTTCATCGTATGGTTATAACATGATTCGTGGCGCCGATCAACAACTCACAAGCCAAGCCCGCACTGCACAAGGAAATAGTGCTTTAACGGTTGAAGACTTAACGGATGACCAGTTTGGTGATATGGAAATTCAACGCGTTGGAAAGCTGATCCAGTTCTTTAGGATTGATGCGGCTGGCGAGCGCCAACCTCATGGTGAAGTGGTACTGGATGATTTGGAAGATCCCGTATATGCAGGTTTGGCAACCACATCACACTCGAATGGGGATTTGGCGCAATTGCTGTTCCTGGATTTAGAGATAGAACTCGATCCGTTCAGTGCGAGCCGTTCGATTACCCAATTTGAAACCGGGCGGTTTGGATTTGGTGATTCCGCTGAGGTGAATATCGAAATTTATGTTCGCAATGAGCAATCGGTTACAGTGACAGAAGTTCCACCTGAAGGTTGGGCCGTTTCGGCGATTCAAACCTCAGTGGGAGAAGCATCGGTAGATGGGAGTGGTGAAATAGTGTGGGAAACAGGAGATCTTCAGGGAAGCGCGACTTTAACCTACACAGTAACTTCACCGGAAGATCCCACAGATCCGACGATGGTTGGAACGTTCTCTGGAACGCTTGATGATATGGACATTGCCGGAGATAGTGAACTAACGGCCAGTGGCTATCTATCTCTCGAAGCACTTGCGGATGAGGATATCACAAGCGATTTGGAAGCGTACTGGTCGTTTGATGAATTTGATGGAACGAGCACACCCGATATGACGGATAATGGGTATGATGCCACCGTTGTGGAAGGTGAGCCAGTGCTGACCGATGATGCCATCAAAGGGCAGGCGTTGGAATTCGACAATAATGCTTACTTAAATGTTCCATGGACGGGGGTTCAAGGTGATACACCGAGGACGATTGCACTTTGGACAAAATTCTCCACTGATAATGAAGATGGGCCAATCTTTGTTGCATGGGGGAACAATATCGAAGGCGAAAAATGGCATTTCAGAATCAATGATAACGCTGGCAATGGAACAGTTGGCGCGATTCGAACTGAATATGCCGGAGGAAACCAAACCACAGCATCAACACCCATCACGGATGGTGAATGGCATTTGATCCATTCAGTATTCGAAGGCCAGCATCCTCAGGATGTAATGCATTATGTCGATGGATTATTTGATCCGAATACCTGGTCAGTGAAACCGGAAACGGTTATCAATACTCTTTCTGATGACGCACATAATGTACATTTGGGAGCCGATGATGGTGGAGGGCGCCGAATTGAAGGCGTGATGGATGAAGTTCGTATTTATAGCCGTGCGCTGACGCCACGCCAGATTCAGAGGATGTATTTGGAGGAAGCGCCGGATGTGGTCTCTGTATCGGATTATATGTTGTATTAATTCTTAAAACTTATCTGATCAATCCCCCCGGTATCATTCAAGGCAGGAAGCCCGGCTCAATTTTGGGCCGGGCTTTTAATGTTTAAGCGTATTGGTGTCAAGGTAATAGAGATTCATTGACTTATTCCTCATCTTCTAGCCGGCGAATCTCATCTGGAAAAGAACGATTTCCCATCTCTTATTTTAAAGTTTCTCTCAGTTCCTCAAGAGAAACAGGAGAGGTGTTAAGTGATTGTACAAATTTTCGTAGTCTTTCATGTATAGTGGCATCGTTTAACTTATATGTTCCCCAAAGCCAGGGCAATATCCGGTGTTGGTACATAGATTTTTTCTTTTTGGGAAACCCAAATTTATCATCTCCCAAAATGGATATTTCTCATCTTGAGAATAGTATAATCGAAAAACTCTTAAAAATACAATTGATGTTATCAAGAGTATTCATTTATTGTGAGTTCTACTTGAACGCTTTATGGATTAATACTCGAAAATAGAAATGTATACTCAATCTCATCCTTTGCTTTCATCCGGATACCGCAGAGGATTTTTTGGGCAATGACCGAATGACTATTCCAGCGGGGGGCTTGCGATGTTCCCTGGAATTCCACGGAAAGTTCCTTATCTCCAAATAATACGCGAATACCATTGGATGAGACCTGCATGGTTTCATAGTCACTGACGAGCAAGGGTAAATGTTCCATGAACTCACCGGTATGCTGGATATGAACATGGATTTTGCCGGATGATAATGTGATCCTCTTTTGGCCTTTGTCTGCAAGCGGATATGTTATGGTGAGGGGAGAGAAGGGAAAATCATGGCATCCCGCTTCAGGTTGGATTTCTTCGTGTTCAAGTGTGAAGGTGGGATGAAAGGATTTTGCTTCATACACATCGGATTGATCCAGAGGACGGGTTCCCCAAGCCAGGTCATGGCTGCCGGTTTGGGATTGCAGCACCGCGCCGATGGATTTGTTCCACAAAAGCCCTAATCCATATTGTTGTTGGGAATGCAGAACCTCACCGGAATTGAAAGCGGCGTAATAGTGAGGTGTTTTAATATAGGTGAATGCAATTGGATGGCGGTTATCCACGCGCTGATGGATGAAGGTTTCTTTTGCGAAAAATGGAATGTGGGCTTTGGCTTCTTCCTTTTGTTCATTGGTTGGAAACCAGCGGATGTGATCACGGTGTAAAAAGGCATAGGGAGAAAAGGCTCTGAAATCTCCGACGGGAAGTTTTGCCATATGAGGCCATTGCTCGCGAAGTTTTACGCGAGCTTGTTTGATGTCCTCTGTAAGAATTGATTTGGTAGTGCAATAGGCTCGCGCGATTTTTACTTTTTGGGCCAGGGGGGTGCTTTCAATTTCATCGTCACCCAGATTGCCCTCGGCTCCTGTGGGGATGTGTTCACGGTGGAAATGGGTTTTTCTTTGACGGGTTTCGATGGCACGGTTTAGAATGAAATCATTGCTATTGGGTTCTGGAACGGCATTGTAAGAAAGCCATTCGTACCAGCGTTTTTCTTTTTGCAGAAACATTTCTTCCAAATCAGTCCCACGGGCGTAATGCCAACTCATCCATAGATTGCTGTGGTGGGTTCCCATGTTGTATTGCCAATCGGGACCGGAACGTTCATAAAAATAACCCGCAGGACTTTGAAAGGTGTCCATACTTTTTTGTATGCGGTCCACGAGTTTTGCTTTCAAATCATCATCTGGAAAGAGATTTAAATAGGCAAGGCTTCCTGCCCACACATTGGAGTATTGGTTGGTGTATTTTTTCCCATGCGACCACAAGGAAGGATCATTCAAAACGGCTTCAATGGCTTTGCGGTCGTGATGGGATACTCGTTGCAGCAAAGTATTATCTAACGTTCCATCTTCGATTAGCAAACGCAGCGTTTCACCCATGAATTTGGTGGCGAATGCGGTTCCTGGGAGATTCCATTTTTCAGGGCCATATTCACTGAATCTTCCATCTTCATTTTGGCTATTGCACCAGAAATTTAAAGCCGCTTGCAACCGCTTTTTAAGTTGGGGATGGTGATAGTAAACGTTCCAAGGACGATCTTTCGTGTAGAAATAAGCGAGGGAAAGAATGTTCTCCATCACACGGGCGTTGTAAGGGCGATTGTCATCTTCACCCCGCCAGACTGAGATGTCGATAAATCCACGATTGGGGCCTTCTTCGATCACGCTATTCGCCAAGCGATGGAAATGATGAAGATAATAAGGAATGTCGAGTTCATCGTTGGTGAAATCACTTACTGAATAATCTTCAAGGTTTAGCTTGGGGAGTGGAGCCCAGGAATCCGCGCTGCTTTGTAACGAGAGAATGAAGATGATTGTTGACAGGAGAGATAATCGAACCATGTAAATGCCCTTTTTGTAAGAGAATAGTGATCAATGATTTTAACATATTTCTCGGATATTCTTAACGGATGAGATAAATGCCTCGATTCTTTAACAAATTGTTATCTGATGTTTTAATGGATGAAGAGTAGAATGTTTATCGAACATTTATTATTAGAAATGCTTAAAAAGGTTGGTTATTTATGAGAAAAATACTGTTCATGACTCTATTGATTCAAACTGTTGTTGTACCTGTTTTGTCTGCCGTGCGTCCCGCTGAGGATCTTCTCCGCAGCCGGATGAGAACGCCATTGTTGCGTGCCGAGGGAACCATCACCGGTGAGGGTGTATGCTGGCATGCGGCTTATAACATGGGGCAGTTTATGTCTGGATTTCGCAATACGGACGATACGGCCTATCTGGATGTTGCGATTAAGTATTACGATGCGCTCATCGATAAAATGCACACCTCTCCGGATGGTTACAAAGGCTGGGTGGGTCCCTATATTTATGATAAGGATTACATCTGCGATGTGCATATTGGTGACGCCATTCTGATTAATCATATGCTCGGTTTCAGCGAAACCGTGCTGAAGCATGAAGATAGAGATATTAAAGATAAGTATGGCGATAAAGCGAAAGACTACCTTCACCTCGCCAAAAAGCACTTGATCGAAAAGTGGGATAAACGGGGAACCTGGCATGAGGATGGCCCGTATGGAGCGTATGCATCATGGGATCAGTATTTAAAGCGTGAGAATCTGGGTGAGTGGCGAACCTTGCCTGCTACAAAATCCACACTCTCCCTTCCATTTAACAAACAGAATTCCATGGCAATTGCCTGCCTGCGAATTTATCGCATCACCGGTGAAGATTTCTATGGTCAAAAGGCGTTGAAGATATTCAACTTTATGAAAAGCCGGATGTGCCTGTATAACGACCATTACGTTTGGAATTATTGGGAACCGTTTGGTGAATGGGATATCCAATCATCGGAGAAGAATCAATTGAGGCACTGGGTGAATGTTCATCCCTATCGAAATTATCAGGCGGGTGAGATTCACGAAATCGTGGAAGCCTATCATTCCGGTTTAACCTTCACCAGGCAGGATATTCAGCACATCATCAACACGAACTTAAAGGTAATGTGGAATGGGGATGAGGATGATCCCACGTGGAATAATTCCAATTATGCCGTGCAGATGAAAGCCTTGGGCGAGATCCCCATTAAAGAGCCGCCGGGAGGCCACTTCGATAGTTTGGCAGGCACATTATGGACGGGGTTGGATGATTTCAGCGAGACCATTCGTGAACTTACGGACAGGAAATATGATTCGCCAGTCAGTTTTGAGCGCAAATACCAGGAGCTGCCCGTGACCGAATTTCACCGTCCTTTCCATAGCAATCATACCTTTAGCATGGTTGCCGCGATTCCTGCAGAGATCGCACAAGGGGAAACCACATGCTTGGTGAGCCAGTCACGAATAGGCGGTAATGTTGACATTGAACTCTACTCAGATGATGGAAAAAAGCGAATCAAAACCATCCGGAAAAGGGAGGACGAACGAAAAGACCGGAGGGGATTGATTATATACGAATGGGAACCGGCTGATATTCCTGCAGGTGATTATCGAATCCGCTGGACGGTGGACGGAGAATTCCGGGAATTCCCCGTCACCATCCAATAGGAATTGAATTTAATAGAATATTATGAAGTATGTAGAAAGACTGGGTTGAGGCATTGGGTCAATCCCTACATGTTTTAAAGATGCCAGGGTTTACGCATGGGACGTGTCAGGCGCTGATTGGCTTCGGCATCGTTGATAAAGGTTTCCTTATTGGGATCAAATTTCAACTCACGTTGCAAGCGAATCATGATATCGCTGACATGGCAAATCATATCGCCTTTGACAGAGACATCGATTTCGCTGAGTGGCTGCTGGCGTGTGCGTATGGATTGCAAAAAGTTGGAAACATGCATATAAGTTGAAGGGCCATATTGATCTGAACCTTCGGGGAATTTGGCTTCTTCAACAAGACTTTTGGGATGAGAGGCGATTTTTCCACGGCGTACATAAACCCAACCTTCACTGCCCTCAAAGGCAGTGCCGTGACTGGATTGGTCGCTATAGCGCTTCTTCCACTCGTCCGGGAAGGGATTGCCAGTGAAGCGCATGGTCAGATCGCTTCCCGTTTTCAGAGTAACATCCCAATTGAGCGCTGTGTCGGCTACGCCTTGGGCAGGGAATTTGCCTGAACCATTGATAGTCCAAGGTCCTTTGAATTTATCCGGCGCTCCCCACAAAGCGATATCCAGCGGATGGATTCCCCATCCGGCGATGAAGCCCAGGGCATAATCAGAAATAAACCACCAGAGGGAGTTTGAGCATCGGTCCTTGGTATAGGGTTTATAGGGCGCAGGTCCCAGCCAGAATTCATAATCCAGCCACTCAGGAACCGGAACAGGAGTGGGATCACCACCGGCGCTGCTTCCAGGTGACCATACGTTTATTGTATGGATATCACCGAGTTTGCCATCACGAGCCAATTGGCAGGCGACTTGAAACTTGGGATCGGAGCGTTGTTGGGTGCCAAATTGGAAGATGCGTTTATTCTGGTAAATTTCGCGGCGTAAGGTTTGATCCTCTTCCAGGGTAAGCCCTAACGGTTTTTCACAATATACATCCTTGCCGGATCGTACAGCATAGAGCGAAGCGAGGACATGCCAATGATCACAGGTGGCCACCATACAGGCGTCGATGTCTTCTCGACCAGTGACATCGCGAAAATCAGCGTATTTTTTGCACACCTTCCCATCATAAAAATTATTGACGAGTTTGTGTTTTTGGGCCAGGACATTCTTTTTCACATCGCAAACCGCAACCACTTGGGCGGTTTTGTCCTTCAGGAAGCCCTGCATGACCACAGTACCCCGTCCACCAACTCCAATGCACCCGACATTGATGCGTTCGTTGGCGGAAATTTTATCCTCTTTTCCCAAGGCACGGCCCGGTACAAAGAGAAAAGAGGCGGGCAGGAGGGATGCGGTTTTTAGAAAGTGGCGGCGGTTGTTAGATTTATTATTCATTTTTATCCCCTTTTCGATGTATAGCGCAAGCAGGATGCTTGTTCCACATAGTTTCCACTCTCCAATATACTCTATACAGGTATTGCAAGTAAATTGCTCCAAGAGTGGGGAAGGGATTTAATGAATAAAATCAGATTCTTAAAGGACATATATGATAAACCACCATCACATTTCACCAACCAAGATATTGCTTTATAATTAATCTTTGTGTGTAAACATATAGAGGAGTTATTTATGCCGAAAAAATCGATTCTTATCACGGGAGCGTCAACCGGTATTGGGCATGACTGTGCGGTTCAGTTATGTCAGCAGGGGTTTCGAGTTTTTGCCGGGGTGCGTAAGGAAAAGGACCACCAGGCGCTCCTTGATTATAAGTATGACGATTTGATCCCCCTTTATCTCGATGTTACCCAGGATGATCATATCCAACAAGCGTATGAAACGGTATCAAACCAGGTGGGGGATGATGGCCTTTACGGCTTGATTAACAATGCCGGGATTGTGGTGATGGGGCCGGTTGAAATTCTTGGCTTGGAGCACTGGCGCCGCCAGCTGGATGTCAATGTGATGGGAACCATCGCTGTAACTCAACGCTTTCTACCTCTTTTAAAGAAGGCAGAAGGCCGGATTGTCTTGATTGGATCAATCGCCGGGCGCAGCACGTTACCCTTTGCCAGCGCTTACAGTGTATCCAAATACGCATTGGAAGCATTGGGTGATGCCTTAAGGGTGGAACTCAAACCCTGGAACATAAAGACATCTATTATAGAACCTGGTGCTGTCAAAACACCTATCTGGGTCAAATCAAGAGAGGATGCCGAAGGACGTTTTAAACATATCAGCGAAGAACGTTTGGGCAAATATAAATCACCCATCGGTGTTTTTCGTGAATTGGCGCAAAAAGCGGAAGAACGGGCCATCTCCACCGATGTGGTGATCCGCGCCATCAGCCATGCCCTCACCGCCCGCCGTCCAAAGCCCCGCTATTTACTGGGGACTGACGCCAAATTACGCATCCTGCTCGACCGCTTGCCAACCCGTTGGAAGGATTATATATTTGCGAGGCTGTTTAAAGT
>CAZFER010000125.1:0-9141 GCA_964517495.1 uncultured bacterium
ATGCAAGAAAACACCATCAATGAATGGAAAGAGCAAATTTACGCTGAATTAGAGGCTGCTCACACTGCAAAGGAAGCCGCTATATCTGAAATGGAGGCCGCTAAATCTGAAATGGAGACCGCTAAATCTGAAATGGAGACCGCTAAATCTGAAATGGAGACCGCTAAATCTGAAATGGAGGCCGCTAAATCTGAAATGGAGGCCGCTAAAGAGGAAGCCTCTTCCAAAACAGCTCTATTAGCCTCCAAAGATGCTCAATTGAAAGCAGGAAAAGCCGAATTGGAGCGTGAGCGGCAAGAAAAAGAAGAACTTAAAAAAATGCTCAAAAAAATGGGAATGGATCCTAATCAATTATAACCTTTATGGTGCGATAATATTTTCAAAACACATGACTTATAGCAACAAACATGCAGTTAAGATAATTTTATTAAGTCAAACAAATATATTTTGAGGGAAATCAATATGAAACGTTTTATTGCACTGCTACTCATATTAATGCTATCATTCGTGACCTGGGCACAAGATCAATCCAAGGAACAAGGAAAACAATCTCCTGAATCCGGCACGATTTATAAAATTCAGGTTCGTGTTATTCATGCGGGAACAACTGGTATTTACGGAAATGTGCCGCGGGAACTTTCCGATATGCGCCAATTACTGACCAAAGCCTTCAAATATCCCTCATATCAGCTTTCAAATTCGATTCGGCTTAGCGTGTTTGGGGATGAAGATGCGGTAGCATTGGTTTATCCCGAACATTATCTTCGTATAATCCCTAAAGGTGGTACAAAAAATGGGCAGGGATTAAAACTCAAAGCGGAACTTTTTCATGTATCCGAAGAAGTGGATTCGAAATCCAAACTATTTCTGGGCAATGTACCTCCGTTACAAAATCTTAACCAATCGCGTTCTGAGGAAAATGGAGATTCCCAACCCGCCTCACCCTTTATGGGAGTTGAAGAAAAGAAGAAAGGCCGGGAAAAACCACTCTTCCCCATCGTAAGTTCCGCAGTGTTGATAACGTCCGAATCATGGGAAGCGTTTGGTGGTGTGCCGGTTCGAGTGGATGCTCAATCCCAAGTGTCATCGAACCGCCTATCTACCTCGCCCACATCTGTTGTGACCGGAGGAAAACCGGCGGGCATTCAAAAATATCTTATTTTGGGGATGCAACTCGAGGATTTATAGGTAAGAAGATTACTCCATATCACTTGGAATAGGTTGTCTTCCAGCATAACCCGTTTCAAGGTCATGCCAATACTGGATTTGATTTCCATCCGCCAATTCATAACATAAAAACACTTCACGTCCCTGTATAAATGCGGGGAAATCGATTAAACCACGTGAGACATCTTGAATAACAATACCGTGATCCACTATTTCAGTCACCAATGCATCTATCTCATCCAAAATATTTTTCTTGGATCGGCCTTGCTTTTTATGGTGGCCATTTACTCGTCCAGAAGTTAACTTTTCGACATCAAACGATAATTCCTCCATATTTCTGGTTTCATGAATCAAAGAATGGACTTGAAAGAATATTTCTTGCATGCGTGGAATCAATTCGTTCGCTTCACGCAATGTGAAATGAGTATCGAAATGTGGCATTGCTCTCCTATTCCGTAATCGCTACTTAATTTCTATTTTTTATCGCATATGAGCGACTCATGGATATTATTTATTGACCATCAAGATGTGACAAGAGATAAAAGTAAAAGGCGTTTAACACTAAGGAATGGGTAATTGTCCCGTTTTGAACCAACTGGGGAATATGATCCAACGGAACCAACTCAATTTGAATATCCTCACCTTCATCCAACGTTTGCGTATGCTTTTGTTCAACATTTTCCGCCAGGAAAAGATGACAGGTATTGTTAAGAATAGCGGGATTAGGACTTACCTTACCTAATTTGATGATCTGATCAGAATCGTATCCCGTTTCTTCCCTTAATTCGCGACGAGCGGCTTCCACCATTGATGGGTCTTCAGCGTCGGCTAAACCACCGGGGATTTCAAGGGTTAATTCTTCTGTTCCGAAGCGATATTGGCGAACCATTACAACTTCTCGATTTTTTGTGAGTGGGATGATGTTTATCCAATCCCGCGTTTCCAGAACATAAACGGGCAGTTCTTTGCCGGTACGCGGAGAAACACAAATATCCTCGCGTAAATGAAAAATACGATAATGGGCCACATAACGGCTTGCTTTTTTTTTCCATAAACGACCCATATGAGTTTCTTATTTGCACTCCTTTTAATTGCGCTTAAACGGCTCCAACACGTCGGCGCAGTTCAGCAACAAGTTCCTTTGCTTTTTCTTTAAGATTCTTTTTAGTTTCTGTCAGTGTTTCTTTTGTTACATTTGCTTGATGCAACTGTAGATGAAAGCGTAGCGCGTTAGAAGTACCACTTGGGCGGAAAGTTAAATAGTTCCATTTTTCCTCATCAAAGTAGAAACGCACGCCTTCATCCGGGAAACCGTCAAAATTGGCTTTATCATATTTCCCTGTCCAATAGATCGCAGTCGAGGTAACGGGTACGCCTGCCAATGAAATAGATCCTTTATCACACTCTTCTTTTAGATCGAGTATGCCTTGAATCACTTCACGTTTTTTAATATAGCCTTCCATCCCGTCATACTCTCCATCGAGGGGATCAGGCTCATAATAATTAAGGAAATACCCAATTTCCGGGTCGAGGAAGACATTCTCATCAATGAGTGAATAGAGAGTGGTCCCTTTTTGTTTGGCGTATGAGGCTATTTCAGCCAATAAAAGCGCTGCCAAGGTTCCATCCTTGTCACGCACATGACCATCGTCTCCCATCGATACGGCATCAGGTGGCGGCCCTCCCAGTATGGAAAACCCGCTACTTTGCTCCATCGCAGCGAGATTGTATTTCCTTTGTCCATTATTCATATCCACCCATGAATGCATAAAGGGATGGCATTTGGGATTATTTGGGGCAAGCCGCCCTTCATTTATATCAGGTAGAGAATCATTTTGCCACGCTTCATTCACACACATGGCAAGCATGGCAAATCCCACCCAACTTTTTGTTACACCAATCCCATATTTTTTCGCCAATTTGATTAATGCATCACTGGTGGTATGCGACATGGAAATAAAGCGTATTTCCGGATTTTGCACGGAACCATACTGTTCAACTTCCTGTTGCAAGCGATACCACAATATCAATGCCCAGAGATCATCAGCGGGAAGCAAGGTATAGGTGCGGCCATCATGAAGTTCCTGTTGTTGTTCCGGGACTTTCACGATCAGACCGCAACGGTCGGCGTCTGGATCCGTGCCAATTAGAATATCCAAATTATCAAAAACCCCAGGATATTCTTCCTGAAAAGCCTGAACAGCGATAGCCGCTGCCCGTGTGTCACCCGGATCAGGCTGCTGCTCATGCCCTGGTTCACTATTGAAACAAGGGAACATTCCATCCAGTTCATTCAACCGTTGAATGGGAAGAATGTTGGAAAAACCGGATTCTTGTAACAACCGGGGAACCGCTATGCGGCCAGCACCGTGATAGGCACAAAATCCGATATTTAAGGGTTTTTTGTTATCTTTTTGCGATTCGATAATATCTTTGCGAATAACAAACTTTTTCACGTGTTCGATATGGCGGGTATGCATATCAATAAGATGGTCCTCGCGTCCGAAATAATTCAGCCCTTCGACGGGTTTGGCACCACCTAAAAACCAGAGTTGATCTTTTCCGGCATCTTCAAACTTGATCAATTTTATATCGGCGGATGTCGCTGAACTGATATAATCACGGACGATAGTGGCTCGGTCTTCCAAACTGAATTGCGAACCATTGCCACAGGAAACTTTATAACCATTGTAACGGTAATCATTATGGCTGGCTGAAATTAAAATCCCGATATCAGCCCGCAGGTTAGGGACCGCAAAGGTCAATTCAGGATAGGGGCACGCTTCATCAAAGAGGTATATGGTTAATTCATAGGCTAAAAACAAGCGTGAAATAAGTTGAGCGAAAGTCTGCCCGCAGATGCGGCTGTCATAGCCAATGACGATCTTGTTCATCCCTCGGTCCAAGGCAAATTTGGCAACGCCTACGGATTTTAAAAGCAGGACTTTATCGTTAATCGTTGCGGGGCCTTTTAAAATTTTCGCTGTTAAGCCATCTTTTTTCAGCTTAAGAATGGATTCCTTATCAAACGCCATGCGTCCTCGAATCCCAGCGGTGCCGAAACTGATATCTTGAAGAAACACATCAACAATTTCCGCCCATTTTTCCTCCTGGATGGCTTCTGTAATGCCTTCGACAATATTAGCTGAGAAATTGCCGATATACGGATCTTCCATCCATTCCTTTAAATTGGGAATAACATTGGCTCGTGCTTTATCAAAATATTCAATAGCGGATTTAGGAAGTCCATTAGGATGGTCGCTTTTTAAGTTGCTCTCTTTTTCATCCAAAAAGGCAGTAATACCCGCTTGGGCTTTTTCCAAAAGTCCGTCTGACATCGAAAATGACCTTTCTTGATCAAAATTGGTTAAAGTCAGAATCTTACTATGGATTGCCTCAAAATCAGAGTCTTGCTGAATAGGTTAAAGATAAATTAAAAATTTCTTTGAGCATTGAACTAGTTTTCGTTCAAAAGAAACGGGCCGGGGCGGGAACCTATTCGTGGAACACGATGCGAACGAGAGCCGTTGGTTGTGAGGAAATAATGCTGATGTTCAGGGCCTTTGAGTGATATAAAACCACTATAAATAACACCATGATTGTTATCCCGTGATTGATTTGGGACTCTGAAAAGGTCATAAGGTTTATCATTAATAACAACTCGAACATACGTGGGAGGACGATTGTGCAGGTCTCGATAAATACACCGCACATGAAAGGTATTTTGATTAACACCAACCTGTCGGTAAATTTCCGCACCATGCAAATAGGGAGGTGGATCGCTTGCCTTGATCCCAAGATGTTCAGCAAGTGAGCGAACCATTAATTCACCCTCGATCATTAGATCATCTGTGGTTTTATAAAATAACAGTTCATCACCAAAGACATCAGGATAAATAAAATCACTCATATAAAATCCGGTAATCGCCTTGGGAAAAAGCTCCCACACGAATCTTGAAAAACGGGTGTCCTGCTTTAACCGATCCACATTCCGATACCAGGGAAGGTATTTTTTCTCCATCATGTCCACAAACAGTTTATCCTGGTTGGTTTGTTGATCGTCGGCCGTGAATTCGCGCCGTACCAGGTTTTCTATCCAGCTGTTGGAATGAATGCGAAAGGAATAATCGATGCTGTTTCCTTTATCTTTCCATTGCTGCAAAAAGAGTTTCATTTGCCTTTGCTCATGGAACGAATAGGTGGTTTCCGGCCAGGTTTCTGTCCAAAACACATCGCCTCCACCCTCGCGAAGGGGGTGAATTACTCGCCCCATCGTAACGCCATCTGCATCAAATATGGGAACTATCAAAAACGTACATCGCCTTTTGATGGCGGATGCTACGGCATCATCTGATAATATGAACCTAATGACACCTAATGCCAGCCATGATCCGGCTGATTCATAGGCATCTTCGCGGCATAATAATAGCACTCCCTTTTTCTCATTGCTTTGAATTTCCGGATCCGTAATGGACAGGATCGGAATACTCGCATTATGGATGGCGGAAGCACATAAGTTATTTACATTCACATGAGAGTGGTTTGCAATATTTTGGGTGATTTGATCCAAAAAAGAATTGGAAAAGGGCGGTGCATAGGCAATCCAGGCTCGATTTTTTGCAAAAGTGTGGGTAAATGAAAAACGAACAACCGCCTGATTCTCATTTAGTGGAACAATAATTCGATCTTTGATGAATGACCAATGCTGACGGTCATAGCTGACGACCGGGACATTGTGCTCTCCAAAATAATCCGCACGAGCCTTTTCGAACACAAATGTTAGAGTTTGATTCAAACAATGATCGACTTGGAAATAATACCATAAATCACCAGAACCAGCGGCATGTTGAAGTACAATCTCCCCCTTTTCATTTTGTTTCCAGCCACCCAGGCTTCCGTTTTCAAATGAGGCAGTGAGTTGTAAATTCTGATGATCTTCTACGGCAGCGAATGCAGGTAATGAAAAAACTGCCATTAATACCATTAAGTGAAATAAGAAGAAAAAGGGAGTAACAATTATTTTCATTATTAAGTATTATTAGATAACCGTTGAGTTTTAATAAATTATCACTTAAGTTAACACATAATGAAAATGGTTTCAATGAAGAAGCTGTAATAATAAAAGATGAATGTGCCACTATATTTCAACCCTCCCCTTGCCCTTCCAGGCTTGGGAGGTGAATGGATCATTCATCCGTTTAGCGATTCACCTAAGTTTTGTTTTTCAAAAAAGTTATCGGCTATCCACGTCTCCCCCAAGATTCTGGGGGAGATACCGAGGGGGTTGAAAATCACCCTCGCAATCATAACTTCATTATTCGAATTTAAGGCAAAATAATAAAATTTTGTCCTTACTGAGCATAACCTACTCACCGATTTTCATCCCCAACAAAGTGGCGCCCACCACGACCACTTCCTCTCCCAATGCGGCGGGGACGATCTCATAACGGTCAGCGAAAGGAGAAAATGCATAATTCTGAACTTTTTCCCTCAAAGAATCCCAGAACAGAGGCCCCATCAAAGAGACGCCACCTCCAATGATAATCTTTTCAGGATGCAATAAGGCAATGACATTGCAAATACCCAATGCCAGAGTTGTGCAAGTCTCATCCAGTAAGGTTTTTGCCAGAAGATCGTCTTGCTCAGCGGCTTGATAAACGGTTTCTGCCGTGATGTCATCCACAGAACTGGCCAGTTTGTTTAAAAGGGTCGGTTCCCCATCTTCGACCGCTTCGCAGGCGCGCTGGCCGATGGACCAGCCGGAACAAATCAGTTCCAGTTTTTCCGGTTCACCCGTATCCGGTTCCGGCACCCACGTGTGCCCGATTTCAGCTGCACCTAATCCCTGGCCTTCATCGATTGTTCCATCCTGAACCAAACCTCCGCCGATTCCGCTGCCAATGGTGATGTAAAAAATCCTGCGATGACCACGTCCTGCACCCAGCATGGCTTCTGCGTAACCCGCCACGCTGGCGTCATTTTGGATCGACACCGGCACCTTCCAGCGTTCCTCAAACCATTGCTTTAGCGGGTAATTATCCCAACCCTTTATTTGATGGGAAACCAGAGTAATCCCTTCTTTGGAATTGACCGGCCCCCCGAATCCCACACCGATGCCGGTAATCTCTTTATTGGTAAGGCCGGATTTTTCAAGCACTTCATCAACGAGGGATGGGATCGCCTCACGAATGCCAGCCGCGCCTTTTTGGGGATCAATATGGGTTCGGCTGACGGCGATAAGTTTCTCATTCTGCAAGCCGATCCCGGTTTGCAGTTTGGTTCCACCTATTTCAATGCCTAATGCTAAACTCATACGGCTGCCGCTGTTTTAAATCGTTCGCATAAAGTATCAAGAATATAATGAAAAACCACCGCGTGAACTGATTCAACCACTCCCATATTGAATGAAGAGACATGCAGAGAATTATGGGCAATTCTCCTTAATTCACCCCCATCATAGCCGGTCATGCCGAAGGTTTTCATCCCATGTTGATTGGCATATTCCACTGCCTTCACCACATTGGGGCTGTTCCCTGAACCACTGATCGCGATGAGTAACGCTCCCGGCTGGGCAAAGTTTTTGAGTTGCTCCACAAAAATGCGATCGTAGCTGGTGTCATTAGCCCAAGCTAGAATATAAGGAGTATTGTCAGTGAGGCTCATGACCTTAAGCCGTTTTTGGTTTTCAAAATCACTTAATGTGCCTTTGCCCAAATCTTCACAAATGTGGGATGCATTGGCGCCGCTGCCTCCATTGCCGATGACAAAAACAAACGCATCCCGGTTATAGGCGTCTTCGATGGCATCCACCAGCGCATCGGCTTCCGCCGGATTCACTTCTTTTAACAGCGTGCAAAAATCATCAAGATAGGTGTTCAGGTTCATCCCTGACCTCCGAATATGGTTTAATGAAGTTGGATAATGACAGAATATTTAAATCATTTATTATTATGCTTTTATATAATACTTGTATTTATTTGATGTGAAAAGCTTCAAGCAGAGGCCGCCTCAGCCTCCTCTTCCACCTCATGGCTAGTAAGATTATGTATCAAAACCGAAATCAATATAATCGCCCCGCCGGCCACTGCGAAGTATGAAGGAACTTCACCATTAACGATAAACACCCAGGTTGGATTAATAACTGGCTCGATCAACGAAAGAATGGCCACTTCAATGGCAGGCAGGCCCTTAAGCGCAATAATATAAAGGATATAGGCGATACCGATCTGAAAAATCCCCAGCCATAAGAGCCCGATCCATGCAGAAAGTGTTCCCAACTGGTTGATGAATTCCGGTTCCAGAATATAGGCAACCGGCAACACAATGACAGCGTTAATGGCATTCCCCCAAAACACCGCTTCCAAGGGGCCGTGTTCACGGTCACGGCGCAGGGCTAACACCAATCCCGCAAAGGTAAAACCTGAAAAAAGGGCCACACAGTTTCCCCACCATTGCCGGGGGCTTAATTCATCGAAAAAGAAAAACAGCATTCCCACAATGCTCAATCCAACGGTCAACACCCGGTTTAGGGTGATCCGCTCCTTGAGCCACAGAGCGCCGCCCACCAAAACCCAGGCGGGCATGGTATATTGCAAAAAGATGGCGTTAGCCGCCGTGGTGGCCTTCATCGAAACCACATACGAAGTGGTCATCGCCACATAACACGCAGTGGCGATCCAGCCTGGAGTGGTCATGCGCAGCAGCTCTTTGGTCCGCCCCTGCCGCCTGAGGTAAAACCACAAGAATATAGCGGCGATTAACCCCCGCATCCCCGCAATCGGCAAGGCGGTCATTTCCAGGGATTTGATACTGACCCCCCCGGTTGAAAACAAAAAGACCGAGCCGACAGCCGCCAGGGTGGGAAGAAAACGTTTGCTGTTTGTCATCGATTCAAGAACTCCTGATCGGGTGTGTATTCATCAGACACAAGATATAAAGCATATCTGAATTGGTGATGGGATAAATGGTTGCGGT
>CAZFER010000126.1:0-8799 GCA_964517495.1 uncultured bacterium
AAAAGAGGGTAACCTTAATAAATTGTGGTGGTTACCCTCGATTTTCTGGCGATTTATGGAAGAACTTCGGACTAAATATAACATTATATCAAGTGATAATTGAAATAAATTTAAATTGATTCTATATTTACATGGGTACATATTCAAGCCCATAAAAAAGCGTAACCTCAGAAAAACCTGATAGTTACGCTTGATTTTGGGCAATTTTGTCTAGGAACTTCGGACTAAAAGAGACAAATTGTAATAACATAAATATTCATCACCAGTCAAGGTTACTCCTTTTGTTTATATCTCTTGTTCTTCAGAAAACCATGATGTTGTTTGATTAGCAATTTTAACCAGGAAAAGCATGACTGGGACTTCAACCAATACACCAACAATGGTTGCCAGAACGGCTGGTGAAGAAGTACCGAATAAGGTAATGGCAACGGCGACTGCTAATTCAAAGAAGTTCGAGGCGCCAATCATACCTGCGGGCGCGGCGATGTTATGTGGTAATTTTAGTTTTTTACTAATCATATAGGCGATAAAGAAGATAAGCACCGTTTGAATGATCAAGGGAACAGCAATCAAAACGATATGTAATGGATTACCGAGAATAATATCGCCTTGGAAGGAAAAAATGAGGACAAGCGTTAACAATAAACCACCAATGGTGACATTATTAAATTTGGGAATAAAGGTCTGATTAAAGTATTCTTCCCCTTTATAGATAATAACCAGATTGCGCGTCAAGATGCCGCCAACCAATGGAATCACCACAAATAGAAAGACTGATAAAAGCAGTGTGTTCCAAGGAATACTGATTCCACCTATACCCAGTAAAAACGCGACGATCGGGGTAAAGGCGATCAGGATAATCAGGTCATTGGTTGCAACCTGCACGACGGTGTAAGCAGGGTTCCCCTTGGTTAAATGGCTCCAGACAAAGACCATGGCGGTACATGGAGCGGCACCTAAAAGTACGGCTCCGGCGAGATAATCTTTTGCCAGATCAGCTGGAATGAAGGGTTTAAAGACCACATAAAAAAAGAACGCGGCAATACCGTACATTGTAAAAGGTTTAATCAGCCAGTTCACGATCCAAGTGATATAAAGCCCTTTAGGATTTTTACGTATATTTTTAACACTGGTAAAATCCACTTTCATCATCATGGGGTAGATCATCAGCCAGATCAAAACCGCAATGGGAATAGACACTTGGGCATATTCAAGCTGCGCCAGAGTAGCCGGAATCGCGGGAAGAAATTTACCGATCAGAACCCCGGCGACCATGCACAAAATCACCCACATTGTCAAATTCTTCTCGAAGAAGCTGATTCCTGATGTTTTATTATTTTTCATTTGGATAATCTCCTTGTAATTAGTTAATGATTTATTTAATTGATCACTCATAACGAGGTGCAAACAGGATAATGCCACTGCCGATCAAGCAAATGGTCATTCCCGTGACATCCCAAAGATCGGGGGTTTTCCCTTCGATGAACCACAACCAGATGATTGATGAGGTAATGTAAACCCCACCATAAGCGGCGTAGGCTCGCCCGGCAAATTCACTTTCGATTCTGGTGAGAAACAAGGCCCCGGTGGCAACGCCGATGCCCACCGCGATGAAGATCCACAGGGTGAGGTGCGGTCCAGAAATGAGAGGGTTGATTTGGTCTGGCAGGTTTGTGCCATGATTGGTTCCTTTATCATCTTGATTGTTGTTTTGCTTATAGTGGTTTTTGCGCCGAGACCTGCAAACTGGTAATGTAATCGCTGGCGGTTTTCCCTTCGGGCAGATGTTCAAGAATGTTCTGGTAGAGTGGGTCTTGAACCGTAGTCATGGTTTCGATGTAGTCTGAGCGGGTTTCAAGGGTGATGTTTTGCAGGCCGGCGTCTTCTGCCATTTTGCGGGTTTCATCTACCAGAGCGGCACCGGCGACGCAGCCAACCAGGGCTTCGACCATATCAACAACAGCAGGGGGCAATGGTTGCAGCAGAGCGAGGTCTGAGACTGATACCCGGCCACCGGGGCGCAGCACGCGGTAAATCTCTTGCCAAACCAGTGGTTTTTGTGGCGAGAGGTTGATGACGCAGTTGGAGATGATGACATCCACGCTGTTATCTGCCAGGGGGAGGTGTTCTATTTCTCCAAGTCTGAATTCAACATTGTTCAGGCCCGTTTGTTGATTATACGCGGTTATATTTTTGCGGGCTTTGGAGAGCATATCCGGCGTCATGTCGATGCCGATGGCTTTACCCGTGGGGCCCACTTTTCTGCCCGCGATGAAAATATCAAAGCCGCCGCCGCTGCCCAGGTCTACCACAACTTCACCCGGCTTTAATGAAGCCAGCGCCACCGGATTGCCGCATGAAAGACCCATGTTAGCGCCTTCAGGCAGGGTTGAAAGTTCTTCTTCTGAGTAGCCGATCGCTTTTGCCAGTTGTTCTGATGAAAGCGCTGAATCCGCACTGCAGCACAAAGAGGGGCCACAGCAGGATGAGGTTTCTGCCCGGGCGATATCCGCATAACCCTGGCGGACTTTATTTTGAATTTCATAAATAGCGTCTTGATTCTGGTTCATGTCTTGATTGTTGTTCATGATTTTTCTCCTCTTATTGATTGAATGTCTGTTAATGCTTCTATGTTCTGCTAATAACATCGCGTTGGTTAACACATTTGTTTTTTGCAGAGTTCTTCGGGTTCCATCTGAAGAATTTGTTTCAGGCGTTTTTTATCGGTGTTGATGGTTTCATCCACATGAAGCCCCAGAATGATCCCTTCGTTTTCACATGCTTCGATCACCCAGTCGATAACCTGTCTGGCTTCTGAATTTGAGTGGTTGCCCGCGAGGCGGTAGTACACCCAGCGGCCCCGTTTTTCTGACTCGACCAGGCCCGCCTGTTTGAGGATGGGTATGTGTTTGGAGACGGTTGAGGGGGCGAGATTCAGCAGTTCGATAATCTGGCAGACGCAGAGTTCCTGATCGCAGATCGCGAACAAGGCGCGAAGCCGGTTTTCATCTGACAGGGCTTTAAAGGCCGAGACCACGTGTTGGATTCTGTTTCTATATTTCGCCATATAACGAATTATATATGCCCGCGATAAAAAAGCAAGTCTAATGTTTATATAATATTCCCTCACGATAATAAAAAAGGTCCCGTGACTTTGTATATGTATTATTAAAGCGTTGTTGGGCATTAATAAAATAAGAGACAATTAGCCAGTCAATGACAAAATAAGTTTACGAATGACCCACGGATTAAAATACACTGGTCCCGCTCATAATACAATAGCAGACATTTAGCACAAAATTATTGGTTCACGGTCAATTTATTTTGCTCGATCAAGTATGCTAGATTCTTAGGACCGATTAGTTCTTCCACTTGCCAAGGGACAAGAAACACCTGCTTCGCGATATCGGACTGCACTTCCTGTACCATTTTTCTTTCTGCGTTGGCACGTTGGAGCAAAATGGGATCATCTGTACCTGTGTTGATAAAACTACGGTTCATAATCCATGCAAAGGGTTCAATTTCAGCACGTCTCAAATCCTCTTGTAACTTTTGCGCCTCATGTACAGGAGTGTTTTCAGGAAGGGTAACAATCAAGACTTTCGTATATTCCGGATCCCGCAGACGCATCAACGGTGTGGTGATATCGCTTATCTTCTTGTTCATCGTACGCATTATCTGCCGATGGTATGACCCGGTTGCATCCAACAACAAAATCGTATGTCCTGTAGGAGCGGTATCTAATATAACAAATTTTTTCCGGGCTTTCGATATCAATTTAGAAAATGCATGAAACACAGCGATTTCTTCAGTGCAGGGGGAATTAAGGTCTTCTTCCAATAGTGCCTTTCCTTCTTCGTCCAATTTCTGCCCGCTGGTTTCGAGAATGTGTTGTTTATACCGTTCAGTTTCAACTTTAGGATCAATGCGGCTTATTTCGAGATTTTCATACTCTTTCGAAATGGTTTCAGTTAAATGAGCAGCCGGGTCGGTGGTAGATAAATGAACTAGATGTCCCTTCGAGGCTAAAGCCAAGGCAATTGCAGAGGCCATGGTAGTTTTTCCTACACCACCTTTCCCCATGACCATGATTAAGCCATGATCCTGGTTTGCGAGTTGATTGGTCAGTTGTGAAAGGTTTGGGATATCGACAATCGCATCCTCATTAAAACTTTCTTGCGACACACTCGTATCAGAACCGTTTAGCAACGCTCGAATTGATTTAATACCGACAATATTAAATCCTTGTAATGGTACATGAAACTGGTTCATTATTTTCAGTTCATCTGGAATTTGAGAGAGGACTTCTTGTCCGCGTTGTTCCAAAGTTTTCGCTATTGGGTCATTAGAATTCTGGGCATAAAAAATACCATTAATCGCTAAAAGTTGGTTCTTGATATCTAAATCCAATAACTCTCGTGAAGTTCGAGCCGCTTCCAATAAAGCAATTTTTTCAGGACGTGAAACCAATATGATGGTAGATTGGTTTGGATCACTCAATGCTTTGACGGCGGCAGCGTATTGTACACGTTGATTTTTTAAACCAGAACTTGGCCCTAAACAAGAGGTATCACGGGGATTGCTGTCTAAAAAGTTCGTCCAGGAGGCAGGCAGTTGCAATAAACGAAGTGTATGTCCAGTTGGTGCAGTATCAAATACAATATGCTGAAACGATTTCCATTGTTGATCGGCTGTAAGTAAACCAGTAAATTCATCGAAAGAAGCAATTTCCAAGGTGCATGCACCAGACAACTGCTCCTCCATTTGTTGGATAGATTCTTCAGGAAGTACTCCTCGATAAGGATCTATCGCTCGTTCCCTAAAAGTCTCGGCAGCCTTTTCTGGATCAATGTTCATTGCCATCAGATTTTTCACTGAAGGGATGGCGGTCGGCTGTGAAGAAAGTTGAGTCTCAAGTACTTCATCCAGGTTTGAAGCAGGATCAGTGCTGACCAATAAAACCTTTTTGCCTTCATCAGCCAATTGGACCGCAGCAGCACAGGCCAATGAGGTTTTGCCAACACCACCTTTACCCGTGAAAAATATATATCGTGTAGGTTGATTTAAAAAATCCATTAGTTCTTACTCCTATCATTTACGATACTAGTAATTCCTAGCCGTTTGATTATTGATGTTTAACCTTATGAGCCACAACCACCGGGTCCGCAACCGCAAGATGATAGTGTAGATTGAAGACTTGAGACAATCATTTCTTTGCTCGTTTTTCCTTGAAAGACCCCTACCAGCATACCTGGAGGAATCAGCAAAGCCGTTGTTGC
This sequence comes from uncultured bacterium, assembly GCA_964517495.1. Classification (GTDB taxonomy): domain Bacteria; phylum Hinthialibacterota; class Hinthialibacteria; order Hinthialibacterales; family Hinthialibacteraceae; genus CAZFER01. The sequence goes on from CAZFER010000126.1 coordinate 5,280, forward strand.
TTGGTTCACGTCATTGTCGAGACCCAGTTCATTCATAAGTTCATTTTCATCCGGATGAGAGGGATCAATTTGTACGATTTTGGTCGCATCAGAAAAACGAGGATCTGAAACGAACTCGTTAACACCCTCCAAGGCTTCTTCATTCCATTTGGTATTGGAATTTTGCATAACAATGAAGACCAATTTCCCTTGTTGCAATGCTTGAATGCATTGTTGCAAGTTGGTATTTTGGGTTGGTTTTTGAGATTGAGTAATTCCTAACAGGTTAGCCAATTGTTCTCTGGAGGGATACTCACCCTGACTAATGATTTCATCGTCAACGATTATCAATGGGAAACATTCGTTACCGACTTTGCTAACCGTATCCATTACCAATGGATTTTCGACAAACACATCTGGTTGTTGGCCAAGGTTGTAGCGTTCAACAGTAAATCCTTGTTTTTTTAACCATTCCACATCTGCCACAAACATAGACAAAGATGGATCAACAGTAGGACCACAGACACCACTCGAGCAACACATCGGTGGATCAAAGACTTGAATTGTGGTAGACATTTTTAGGTTCTCCTAATCAATAGAATTGCTTTTTAATAATAAATTTTTAGGTTTATCGTTAATTACTTATATGTATGGAAGATCGAGACGAAGGGAGTATCAACACGTGTCATGTGTAATCCAATTTCATTTAGAATAATTTCCAATTCTTTTACATCACATCGATTTTCTTCGTGTTTCAAGCCAGCTTTTGCATGAAGTGACTGAACGGTATCGACTCCACCTTCATTCAAATCGGCGATGATTATATCTCCCGGTGTTTTACAAACACGGATCATTTCATTTATTCCTGTAGGACATGAATAGTCAATCAGATGGTGAACAGCATTGAATGAGATGACCGCTTCAAAACTATTGTTATGAAAAGGTAATTGCAATGCGTCAGCGCCGACAAAATCAAGTGGTTTGTTATTTTTCACTAATACCTGCTTGGCTAGATCTCTTGCCTTAACTAAATTCATTGTATCAATATCAATGCTAATGACGCGATGACCTTCTTCCGCAGCTATAATAGACATCCAACCAGAACCTGTTCCAACATCCAAGATTAATTTATTCTGGTTACTGGAACTTAAATATTTCAGAGTTTCGTGTCTCGTGGCGATGGTATCAAAGCAATATTCATCACGATATCTCAACATAAATTCACTTATGAGTGGTGTATTTATTTTTTTCATGATAGACCATCAAGTTTATGCTTCTTTGGGTGGAATGAGCAATACTGATACGTTGGAATTACGCGAAACACTATGGCTCACACTTCCCAAAAACACTTCCTGTATGATCCCACGGCCTTGGCTACCCATGGCAATCAGATGCACATTATTTTCTTTGGAAAAACGCAAAATCTCTGCAACAGGAGATCCATATGTTAATTTAATATTGATATCCGCATTGCTCATTTCTTTCAGTCTCTCTTTCATCTTTTCAAGACGTTCCTGATCGATTTTGTTAAACTCTTCTAAGCGATGTAGAAGATGCGGGTCGATGCGAGATTTGTCTTGTACGTGGAGAAGAGTAATTTTATTCGCACCTTCTTCAGCCATTTTTTCAACATACTTGAATGCCTGGTCGGCATTCTCTGAAAAATCGGTAGGAAAGAGAATGTGTTGGGAAAAGTCGCACTGAACAGCCTCAATGCATTCTTCTTTTTCATCTTTAACTTCAAGTCCAACCAATAAAACAGGTTTTCGCATATTGTGTATCACTTCAGAGGCTACCCCGCCAAGAAAAACCCCTCCCATTAATGAATTACCACGCGAACCAACTACTATAAGTGAATAATTCTCTTCAAGGGCTACCCGATTGATCTCACGTTTAGCAAACCCTGTAACAACCCGTGTTTCAACTTCAAAACCCTCATTCTCAAGAATTTCTTTTTGTGATTGTAAATCATTTTTCAAAAAATCCTGGCTATATGAAAAAGCAACTGAACTCGCCTCCTGGAAACTTAGACACTGCAGCAGAAGACATTTTTGGGCACCAAATTTTTTAATCCCCCCAATGCAATTCACGACAGCATGGGAAGCCGGTGAAAGATCTGTAGCAATAATGAATTTACTTATCATAGTTTTTTTCCTTTCGCATATTTTTTTCTGAGCCTTCAATCACTAATTAACATCGAGAAAATCTCAGCCACAGCATCCGGGCCCAGAAGAAGGTGGACATCCCCCTGATGAACCAAAACCGGAGCGCATATTATCGAGAATGGCGAAAGATTCATATGTTCTATCGACTTGATCTGAGTGGCAATGCGGGCAAGACAGCAACACCCCTTTTGCGTATTCAGAAAAGGTCATTTTGACTTCGAAATTGTTATTGCATTTTTTACACTGATAAGTATAAATTGGCATCATTAAACCTCGCGGATTCTATTCAATAATTGTGTTTGTTACCATTCACTCAGCTGTGTTAGATTCATCCATTTGCAAAAGTTGTTGCCGTTCTTTTTTGTTGTTTAACCGAATACACAATTCGTCTGGTGCTATTTTTCCTAAAATACTGATTATTTTATTATCTTTCGCAATTTGATCATCGTTCTTTAAACGCTCTAATAGACACTGGTGAAACTGTTGTGTGTTTTCTGCGGAGGAAAGACGATAATAGTGCCATCGCCCATCCTTTCTCATATTTACAAGTCCCGCTTGATTAAGGATGGACATGTGCTTTGAGATCGTTGATGGGGCCAATTTTAACAACTCAACAATTTGGCAAACACAGAGTTCATATTCGTGCAAGGCCAAAAAGATGCGCAAGCGGCTTTCATCAGAAAGTGCTTTGAAAATTGCCAAGCTTGATTGCAGTTCGCTTCTATAATTCACCATATAACGAATTATAGTTTCTTTTGACAAAAAAGCAAGACATTATTCAAAACAATTCGTTGAAACTCAAGTACATTCCAATCAAATTAAATATCACTCCTATTATTTTCCGGATCCACCATTCAACAAGCGCAACTCGTTGATAAGAATTATTGATATGTAGACGCAAATTGGCGTTGCGCGCTCTCCTCTTTTTTAATTTGTCGCAAACCATCTCTGCAGCGTGGTTGCGTTGTTCCTGAGCCGTGTTTTGTCATGACTACCTGTCAAACTTGGATATTACGAGCTCGGAAAGATCCAGCACAAGATAACAAGTAATACTCCCACATACGCTTGAAACGCATATCATATGTTTTCATGTGTTTGTGCCAAACTTGTTGAAACGTAGCGTTCCATGCCATCAACGTCTTATCGTAATGGGGCCCGATGTTGTGCCAGTCTTCAATCACAAAGTAACCTTCCACAGCCTTAGCGATCTGGGCAATGCTAGCGTGACTTTATTATAGAACAAACGATCAAGTAAAGCAGGAGAAGCCATAACTCTTTGAATTATAGAGGGTTATGGCTTTTATTTTTGCCAAGCTTTGTATATACACTGAACATGAGCGGAGAACGCCGATGGCCTCTTTTCATTCCAAAGTCTC
>CAZFER010000127.1:0-8497 GCA_964517495.1 uncultured bacterium
ACTGAGGACTGTCCGAACCAGGGAGTGCTAACACCAAAGGGGCCAGCATTCACTGAGGATTGACCAATCCAGGGTGGTGTTCCACCTGGTCCAATAATTGGTGGTGTTCCACCCGGCCCAAGAATGGAGGCTGATGAAGCGAAGGGTAAAGCAAGGCATAGTGTAATACCTAATGCAATGACTTTGAATTGTCTACTAAACATGTTTTTTAACCTCTCTTTAATTTTTTCTTTATTTTTTGAATTTACATGATGTGTGGATTTTGGCTTTAATTAATTATTTACTCTCTTTTTTTTTAACCACCCCCTTTACTGATGGAATATAACTATAAACCCCATAAAGATGGTTTATGAAAAACTATATGCTTTTGTGGACATTGAAATTTAATCCATTTCAATGCCAGCATAAATCAAATCTATAAGTATGTTGTAACAAAGTCATGTTTCGTTGTGTAAGAAGAATGGTGAAAAAACCGGTTGAATACTTATTGACCATTCTTGAACATACACAAGCAAATCGCCGGAGGATGGATAGACATGATGAAATACATGACGATATGTTTTGGGCGAAATTTTGCCAAGTATTGGTTAATTGTGTGGGGTGTAAATTATTGAACAGACAGAAAACCATATCTGTATGATTTCCCATACTCTCTTGTCTCCATTCTAAAACAATAGTACCAAAACAAAAAAAATAAATCTTTTCAAATCATCGTAAAATAAAATGTTTAATCATGTGCCTGAAACAGAGAATCAAACCGATCGGGTAATGCTTCAAATCGATCTCGGTATAACTTATCCACACTATCTCTGGCATCGATTCCTGTTGAAGCCGGTGTTTGATACTGTATTTCTTTAATAATCTCCATGTCGTGGTTAATGATCCCCTCAATACGCTTTTTAAAGGGAGTAGTAATTGCATCTATATCAATTTGGTCTTTATTCGGATCGTTCTTTTTGATGAGCGCAACGGATGATTCAAGTTCAATTAACAGATGATCAATTTTACGTTCTAACATTGAAAGCCGCTGGGTTTTTTCTTTTTTGCTTTGGAAAGCACCACCATACTCAGCATATCTCATGCTACGCTGCTTATAGGCTTCATTTAAAATTGCAATTTGAACATCCGCCTGGGCTTTGTCTTTGGGATTTTGGAATTTCTCTTCCATTTTATGAATGGTCTGCATCGCGTTGGAATATCCTTGCATGGCGCCATTGAAATCATGGATTGCTTTGCTTGCGGATTGAACTGCATCTGCTAATTCCACTTCTGTTTTGGGGTATTCCGCGAAAAAGGCGTATAAGTTTCCAGCAGCTGAATCAAGGGTTGTGGAATCGGGTTGATAATGGCGGGTCCAATAAATCAGATCACGGGATAACTTAAAAAACTCGAGTTTTGTTTCATTCGTCACACCAATATATTTTCCATTGTCACGTTTGCTCCAAAGCAACATTCCTTTTGGAGTATCTTGTTCACCAACAACAGTATACAAAGCGCCATTTGGTAATTTTCCTTTACCTATGTTGATGGGATTACATAAGAAAGCATAAATACCTGTCACTCGTGTCATTGGTGCCGGACCAAAATCGTTGACTTGAAGCGAAAAGCCTAAATTTTCTCCTCCACCAATGTTTGGAGATAGAACAGTGTTGTTTGCACTCCAACGTGGATTGATTTGGGCCGCCATTCCAGCGTTATAACTACCACCCCAGGATGATTGGGCAGCTTCGATATAGAAGAACGCTGGCAATTCAGCATCATCCAGAACAGCCACCATCCCATCCAATACTTGCTGGGAAATGCTGGTCATACTCTCTTTTTGCAAGTCGGAAACAGATTCATATTGAACAGGTTTCATCGCGCAGCCAGAGAATAAAAAAACGAAGCATAATGGAATAATATAAAAAAAACGAGACATATATCCTCCGATGGTTTAAAAAAACATAGCATTATTGAAAAATATTTTACAAACTTTATAGACTAATGTCAAGCTTATTCACAGAATATTTATATTTAAAACCTTATAAAACTTATATAAAGTGAAATTATATATAAGTTTGTCAATTTTGTCAATATAAATTTAAATACAATCCTGGATTTTCTTTTTAGATAGTTTGGTAATGATTTAAATTATTTTACAACATCCAGGTGGTTTCACAATTTTTCTGAATCCAGTTGCTGTTGTTAGATAGACAGAAGTTGTTTAATATTGAATAAATATAATGTCCATTTGTTTTGGCTTGATAAATGATGAATGAGATTATTGATAAATTTAAAGAAAAATATGAATCACTTTCTGGAAAAGTCTATTGTTCCAGGAGTGTGGAGCAAACGATCGAGTTTATTGGACAGATTATTGAAGCCAATTCTCCTAAACACGTTGCTCTGGCGGGCTTATCACCAGAAATAGTTGAGAGATTGGAAACATCTCATTTTGTGCAAGGTATTGATTTATTAAATGAACCCTTTGATAATACTCACCTTCCTGATCATATTGACAAAGCAACCATAGGTATATCATCCGCAAAGTACGCGATTGCGGAAACCGGTACAATCATTGAAATCAGCACCAACGATGCGCTTCGATTGGTCTCCACATTACCGTTAGTTCATATTGCCTTGGTTAACCAAGAGACGATTTTACCCACTTTGGATGAAGCCACTGATATTTTAAATTCCGCATTTAATGACCATTCAAAACATTGTGTGGTTTCGTTTATTTCCGGTCCCAGCCGGACGGGAGATATTGAGATGAAACTTACACTGGGTGTGCATGGTCCCAAGGAATCGCACGTGATTGTGTATAAGGATTCTCATGATTAAAGGAGAATGATGACGTATACACTGAAGAAGAAAATCCGCAAAGCATTGGATGAAAAAGAGAAAGGTCAAGCACTCTATACCGCGATGAAGCGGGGTAGAGATAAACGATCTGAGGCTATCGAAACGATGCCTGAGGGGGAATCGTTTCGTGAGGAAATTAAGGAAATAAAGCAAAATAGCATCGCTTCTCAAGATGAATTGGTGGCCCAATTCATGGCGCAGGCTCAACAACGGGGAGCATCGGTGTTTTTGGCTCAGGATGGCCCTGAGGCGGTTGAGCATGTCTTAAGAATTGTTCATAAGCATAAATCTAAACGTGTAGCAAAATCAAAGTCTTTAACCAGCGAAGAGATCGAAATAAACCACCCGCTTGAAGAAGCGGGATTGGAAGTAATAGAGACTGATTTGGGTGAATTGATCATCCAAAAGTTAAAAGAAAAACCCTTTCATTTGGTATTCCCCGCGGTTCACAAAACCGCTTCTGAAGTGGCTGATCTTTTTACGAAACTCACCGATGTTCCCCTAACGGAAGATGTTCAAGAAATCATGAAAGTGGTGCGCCAATACCTTCGGCCGATCTTTCTCAATGCTGATATTGGGTTGACCGGGGCAAATATTGCCATCGCGGATACTGGCGCCATTGCCATTGAAACCAATGAAGGCAATGCCCGTTTGGTTACCAGTATTCCAGATGTTCATATATGTATTGTGGGGATAGAAAAAATTGTTCCCTCTTTTAAAGAAGCGGTTAAATTAGCGCTTGCTCATCCCCTTAGCGCGGTTGGTCAGTTTTTGACCACTTATGTCACCTTTATGGCGGGGCGGAATCCATTAGGTGAGGACCAGCAAGAAAAGAAACGTGAAACCCATATTATTTTGTTGGACAATGGCCGTTCGCGGATGCGAAACGATGCCTGGTATGTTGAAGCGCTGCACTGTATTCGATGCGGAGCTTGTATGAATATCTGTCCGACTTATGGTGTTGTCGGAGGCCATACGTTTGGTTATATTTATCCTGGCCCCATTGGAATACCTTGGACAGCCAATGTTCATGGCTTGGAAAAAGCGAATGAATTTGCGGATCTTTGTATATCGTGTGGTTTATGTCAAGAAATATGTCCTGCTGATATCAATATTCCCATGATGATCGCCAAGACCAAACATGAGTATCATACTGATCATCCCCAGCCTATGGTTAATCGGTTTTTGATGAAAGCCGAGGCCATGGCAAAAATAGGTTCTATGACAGCACCTATTTCAAATTGGTTTATCCGTAATCCGCTCTTCCGCGCGTTTATGGAGAAATGTACGGGGATTGAACGGACACGGGAAATACCTCCCTTTTCTCGAAAAACACTTACCACGTGGTATAAGAAACACAAAAAACATAAATTAACACGAGAATTCAAGCGAAAGGTGGCTTTTTTTACCGACATTTATGCGAACTACAATAGGCCTGATATAGGCAGGCAGGTTGTAACTTTTTTGGAACGTTGCGGGTGTGAGGTTTTATTACCGGAGCAAAAGTCATGCGGCTATCCATATATTGGTTACGGGGCTTTGGATCGTGCGAAGGAAATAGCCCAATATAATGTTGATCATTTTGCCCCCTTGGTAAATGAAAGATGTGATATTATTACAACTGAACCAACTGCAGCTTATTGCCTTATTCATTCTTATCCCAAATTGCTTGATCATAGTGCAGACTCGCTCCAGGTTTCTTCTCACACATATGAATTATTTGATTATCTGAATCGGTTGCTTGATGAACAACTGATTCCGGACGATACCTTGGAAGATCATAAGTTAGGCGGTAAACACTTTGGATTTCATCTTTCGTGTCATCAGCGTCCCCTCTCCGCGGGGAAGGCAACCATGGAGTGGCTTCGAAAATTGGGAGCCAAGGTTTCATTGATTGAAACAGGTACCTGCTGTGGGATGGCGGGTACATTTGGGATGAAATCGGGGGAATTGGGGTACGAATTATCCCAGGCAGTTGGAGAACCGCTTTTTAAAGCATTTAACGAAGCGGATGTGGATGCTATTGTGACGGAAAGCAGTGTGTGCCGGATTCATCTCCGTGAGGGAACCCGTTTTGAGGTTTTCCATCCGCTCGAGTTATTATCACTCTAAAAGGGACATTCAAATGAAACCTTTCGTAATATGGATTGTTCTATTTATTGTTTATTTCAGTCTTTGCATTCCATGGTCTTTTTCAAACCCAGCATCAGCTAAAGCCATAAAACCTGCCACACAGACTATTCCACCAGCCAGAAGCCATTATATGGGGCGAAAGATTGCCCGCACCATGCACTATTCTGGTGCCGAATGGCTTATTCGTGAAACCCGTGAGAATGAGGAAGCCACTTCCAAATTGCTCGATGAACTGGATATTAAACCCGGGCAGATGATTGCCGATATTGGCTGTGGTATTGGATATTACTCCATCCCACTGGCTAAGCGGGTGGGAGAAAAAGGGCAGGTTTTTGCCGTCGATATTCAACAAGAGATGTTGAATGGCCTTAAGCAGCGCGCATTAAAGGCTGCTGTTTCAAATATCAATTTCATTTTGGGTAATGCCATTGATCCCAAATTACCGGAGGGGAAAATTGATTTGGTGTTATTGGTTGATGTTTATCATGAATTCTCTCATCCCGAATATATGCTAAAAGCCATTCGAGACAGCTTGAAACCCCATGGACGGGTGGCATTGGTGGAATATCGCGCTGAAGATCCTGATGTCCCTATTAAGGAGCTTCACAAAATGAGCAAATCACAAATATTAAAGGAATGGCTGCATAATAGTTTTAGGCTGGTTGAAGAATATGATCAACTCCCCTGGCAACACCTGATGTTTTTTAAGCGTCAAGAAAAACCGTGATTTTGTGGTGCTTGCATGCTTATCTCACTTTGTTTCAAAGAGATTGTCTCAAAAATGGGTTGACACATAGGTCAACCCCCAATGTTATTAAGTTAAAGGGGAGGGCGAGGCTCCCACCGAGCCGTTATACGTTGAAACGGTTCGGCAGGAGCCTTGCCCTCCCTATTAAACGATCCAATTTGATCTGAACTTAATGACATTGGGTCAACCCCTACATGTAGTAGGGGCGAACCTATGTGTTCGCCCTCTGTTGTGGTACGGCAAACATCTGGATGAGTTTTGAGACAATCTCACCATAGCAATTATTTAAGAAGAAAACATTCCAGTTAGCTTCTTATAAGCTCTAAATAGGGGATTGGATCGAATGCTATCCAAGTCATGTTGCAGGTGTTGGTTCGCATGTTGTAATTGATCTTTATCATTCTGTAATTTATGTAACTGACGGTTTAAATCCTGGATCCCCGCTTCAAAAAAGGGTGAAGACCGTTCACGTTTTGATGGATTTTTCAACCAATTGAGTAAAGGGCGAATTTGGGAGGTGTCAGAGATTAGGTTGGAAATTTCTCGTGCTCCACGGCGTTTGGCTACAATATCAACTCGTTCTAACACGATTTCTTCAATAAGATGGCGCAATCCTTTGGTATCATCATATTTTATAATCCAACCTGCATTGTGGGTTTCAATCATATGTGCCCAGGGCGAATCAGGAGTGACGATACATGGTGTGCAAGCCCATAATGCGGTACCCGTTCGCAGGTCGGAGGAAATTCGGCGTTCCTCTGTTGGCTTGGCAAGGTCGATTGCCACTGCGGCTCGTTTTAATTCGCTGGCATAATCCGTAAAACCCAGTTTCCCCAACCAGCTGACATGAGGGTGATTTTCGGTATAGGCTATGTCGTGCTCTGAATTTCCCTGCGAATCATGCCAATCACCAGCAATGACCAGTTGCCCACGGCGCAGACGGGTAATGGTTTCAAGGATAGTATTGAACGCACCAGTACGTTGTTGCCAGGGCCAAAACATCCCTCCCCAGAATAGCTGAGCTTCATCTTCAGTGAAACCTTGGCGTGAACGGGGCATTTCATGGAAAACAAAGGGTACAGTGGCAATACGCTCATGATCAGGTGGAATGCCAGCCAGGGTAAGCCACGCCGTGTAATATGCGCGTTGTCGGTCCAGGGCACAAATGAAATAGTCGGCGGTAGACAGAGTCGTGACTTTATCCATCAAGTGGCGATAAAAGCGGTTTTGATCCCGCCAGTAATATTCCAAAAGCAATGGGCCGGGTAAATCGACGATGATGGGGATATCTAGTGACTGTTTCAAAAAGGTGAGAGGTTGCCATTGTTCAAACAAGACGGCTTCATACTTTGATTGGCTGAGTTGGCTATCAAGAAATTCGGGCTTATAAAAACTGATGGAAGGAGCGTTGCGAATGTGGAAGGCTTCTTTGAGTGTATCCAGGATAAAATAGGTGCACTGAATCCCCTCGCGCCGCAGGGCTTCACCCAATCCCCAAATACGAACACCTCCACCCGCGCAGGGGAGGGAAGTACAGGGAAGGTTTTCGGTTGTGACAATGGCAATATGTTGGTTCATGAGAATCACTATATTAAAGGTAAATGGAGAAAATAGAAAGCGGCTTCACATGTGAAGCCGCTTTACGATGGTCCGCTTATGCCGTGTGAGAGGTTTATTGAGACCTGAAAACCAGGTGGGCTCCCAAATTTAAGCGATCAGCCTTCCCGCAAGGGGCCTGACTTACACTTAAGGCAGGGATCCCTTTTAAAAGCTATAGCCTCGAAAAGTCCCTCGAACATCACGGACACAGCAGAGCCAGTTTTAATTATCGGTTTTTCTTTACCATAGTTTATCACGTGGATGGGAGGATGCAATATTATCTTACGGTTTAGTAAAAAGTCTTTTCTTGTGGTGAGATTGTCTCAATAAGATGTAAGGCAGACTGGAAACCTGCACCACAAAATGTGCGGGGACTTATAAACCTATTGCTCGTTTTGCCGCACTATCACAAATATTATCTATAAAAGGTTTAAAGTTCAATCAAACTCCGCGGGTTGGCCTTCGATGAAGCGGTAGCGGAAGAAGAGGTTGATTTGTTCAAGTTTGACACGCGATTCAGATAGGTCTTCAGGGATTTCGTCATAACCGAAGAACTGAATTTCACTGGCTTCGTTATTGACGATTGGTTTACCGCTAATAATTTCACAGCGGAAGAATAGTTTATAAACATGATAGGGAAGCGGTGGAAGATGGCCTTGCTGGACACGGTCAAAAACCGCCAGCAGTTGAATTGCTTTGGTTTTAAAGCCGGTTTCCTCGAATACTTCACGCTCAACCGCCTGACTGGGGGTTTCATTGACATCCGCCCAGCCGCCCGGTAAGGTCCAACGGCCGTTATCCAATATTTCCCGAATCATAAGAAGCTTATCATGGCGAAATACTACACCTCGCACATCGACTTTGGGGGTGGCATGGCCAAGTTCGGCTTTGTTAAACTCGATAAATTCGTCTTCGCTGAGGTTGGAGTGTTCAGCGATGATCTGGGCAGCAATTTGGCTTACCTCTTCATAGCGTTCCTTATCAAATTGATTGGGCTTGTAATGAAGCCCGCTCTGGCTAATCGCCTGTAACGCTTTGGCCCATTCCAACCATTTGGGATGGCTCATGATAATATCCCTCTATTCAATTTTTAAACATTCAACACATATTGGATGATATGAATATATTAAAATAATATTCTCTGTAAAAAGAAAGTCAATTTAGGAGAGAAAA
>CAZFER010000128.1:0-8405 GCA_964517495.1 uncultured bacterium
ACCCGACTTTTTGGGATGATTAAAGGGGTATTTATTTTGAATTTTGAAGGTTTTTTGGATAGATAGGCGTTCGTAAGTGTAGATATTTGAGGGGGTAAAATTTTTTTTATTTTTTTTATTCTGAATCAGGATATCCAGGATGTTGAGGATTCGCAGGATATGGAATATCGGGGGTTGGGTGTTTTTGTTTTTTATTCCATCCTATCAATCTGTCAGCTGGGGAGCAGAGCTTTACCCAGAAGTTAATGAATCCATGCTTTTTACCCTAACGGGGTAACATAAGATAGCCAGTGGGCAACGCCCCTGGCTGTCATATTTCACCCCTTTGGGATTTATTTCTCGCTACCCAAAAGTTTCTTGATCAATCGAGATTGTAACGGGTAAAGGACGACTCGATTATTTTACATGCTGGATGAATGATGATGGCTCGATTTAATGAAAGTAACGGTCGGTGAGTTGCTTGAAGGTCGCGTTTAAATCGTTTTCATAGATGAATATTTCCAGCCCTTCGTTCTTTTCGATGATGGAAGGATTTCCACAATGTTTTAGGATTAATGTTTTATTCAGCCGGTTGGTGATAATGAAGCGATAGTGGATCTTTTCATTCTCTTGTCCTTCCGGTGTTTTCCAATACCAGTCCATGTTATTAATCCAAAAGTAGGGAATGAGTGAGTGGTGAAGCTGATTAATTCGGATATCTTCTTTCGAATAAAAGGTGAGGTATTTGGCGTTCCAATAATCTGAAAATCCATGAGTGAGGTTGTGTTTACGAGCGATGGTATCGATGTATTTTGCTTTGGCAGGATAGGGAAGGGTGAAGTCGTTTGGACGAATTCTTGCCAGATCAGGAAAGATGTAAAAGATAGAGCAGGTGATGATTATTGTATTTATGAGGTAAAAAGTAAATTTGTTATGTAGAAAAGAAAAGCCTATCACATAAGCGGTGACAGTCCATGCGGGGAAAAGGAAGACAGGGATGATGTAACGAATTTCGGTTTCGCTCATCCATAAGCCCGTTAGAATGGGAGGTGTTATGGTGCATGCCATGGAGATCAATGCGAAGGTATGCCAGATGGTTAGGACTGGTGAGAGATTGGAATTTCGTTTAACCAGGGAATAAATAAAATGGAATATCAGCACCATATGGATAACTTGAATGACAAGAAATCCGGGATTATGTAATAGTATATTAAAAATGTCATGGCTGAAGCGTATGCAAGAATCAAGAATATCCTGCCATGATTTATTATAATACAGATTGGGTTTGATGACAGTGATAATCCGTTTGGCGATTAACGTGCTTATAAAAATGCGTGCGGCGATAGTGGATAGAATCACTATTGCATTGGTGATTAACACGTGGCGTTTGCTTAGGGGAAGGGAACGATAAAAAATGCTCGATGTCATGATAAAGGGAATGATAAATTGAACGATGAAGATGAGGTCCGAAGCGGCGCTAAGAAAGGTAATGAGAGAAATGGAGGAATAATAAAGCAATGGTTGTTTTAGTTTTGATTGGAAGAAGATGATAAACAGTAAAATTAATCCTGCAATAAATACTCCGCCGTGGAAACTGGGTAGAAGTATAATCTCAGCGAGTTGCAAGCCTCGGGATGTGTGAAAGAAACAAATGATTAACAAGTTCGTGATGAAGGCTGCGATGAGAGAAACGGTTCGGTTGTGAGTGAGGCTATGAAATAAGTTTGAAATAAATGTGATGTTGATGGAAAAAACGAATAAACCATATGCAATCACCGCTATTCCCATTCCAGGGAGGATGAAGATAAAAGGGAAGAGAATGAATAAATCAGGAAAGAAATAGGGAGCGGGGGGAAGCACCCAGCCGGAAAGTGAGAATCCGTCGATAAACAAATCGCGATATAAAACCAATGGATAGAGCGAATCACTGTTGAGGGTTTTGAGCAGACGCTGCAACAGATTAATCCCGCCGAAGAGATTCAGCGAGAAGAGGGATAGAAGAAAGAGTGTTTTTTTATTCATTCCTGATGGTTATCACTTAAGTAAGAATGAATAGATTGTGGTGGTGTTTTGCCTCATGGACAAGGCAAAGAATGGCGGATAAAAGATAATTATTATGAAAATTGGGATTAAGTGTCTTTTATGATTGAGTTTAATCCTCTTTCCTATCGATCTTTTCCTTGATCCCAATCCCAATCACCTCGACAATATAGTTAAACGCTAAAGGAGGTTACATACCATGCAAAAAGCGATGTTTGGAGCGGGGTGCTTTTGGGGAGTGGAAGCGGCCTTTCGGAAGGTACATGGCGTTGAGGCGACCGCGGTGGGGTATAGCGGGGGACGAATGGTGAATCCCACCTATCAGGATGTCTGCTCGGGAATGACCGGGCATGCCGAAGTGGTTCTGGTTGAGTTTGATCCTGAAAAGGTTACCTATGATGACCTGTTGAATATCTTTTGGACCTGCCATGATCCCACGCAGATGAATCGCCAGGGGCCGGATGTGGGTGAGCAGTATCGGTCCGCGATATTCTACTTTTCACCCGAACAAGAGGCGACAGCCAAAGCATCGAAAGAGATGATGCACCAGTCAGGAAAATTCAAGCGGGATATCGTTACCGAGATCACTCCAGCAGGCGACTTTTACATGGCAGAAGAGTATCATCAACAATATCTGGAAAAACGCGGTGTTGATCATTGCCATATATAACAAGGCCGTGATGATTGATACTTTTATATAGTTATTGTGGGAGAAAGGAATAAGCATGAACTTATCACGCCGAACATTTTCAAAAACAGCCTTACTGGGTGCTGCTGCCTGTACGGTTATTCCTTCGACGCATGCCGATGAGATGCACCCTCTAGTTAAAGAGCGGGTGAAATTGGGAATCTCAACCTATTCATACTGGCATTTCACTCGAACCAAATACCCCATCGAAAAAGTTATCGATAACGCTAGTGCATTGGGTGTCGAAGGAGTGGATATCCTGCATCGGCAGATGGAAAGCGAAGAGCAATCCTACATGCAAAAACTAAAACGGCATGCCTTTATAAATGGGATTGACTTGATCTGCCTGTCAATTCATCAGGATTTCGTCTCACCTGATCCTGAGTATTTAAAGCGCAATATCGAGCATACCAAGCACTGTATCGAGCTGGCTTACGCCATGGGGATTCCGCTGATCCGTTTGAATTCAGGGCGCTGGAAGACAGTTAAGTCGTTTGACCGACTGATGGAATTACGCGGTGAAGAACCTCCCTTGGAAGGTTATACCGAAGACGATGCGTTTAAGTGGTGCATTGATTCGATTGAGAAGTGTCTCCCGAAAGCCGAGGAATGTGGGGTGATTTTGGCGATTGAAAATCACTGGGGATTAACCCGCTACCCTGAAGGCGTATTGCGTATCCGCAAGGCGATTGATTCACCCTGGCTGGGTGTGATGAGTGATACCGGTAATTTTTTGGAAGATCCGTACGATGATCTAAAAAAAATGGCACCTCATACGGTGATGATCCAGGCGAAAACCTACTACGGAGGTGGTGAATGGTATACCTTGGATTTGGATTATGACCGCATCGCAAAAATCTTTGCCGATGTTGGATTTCATGGTTATGTATCCTTGGAATTCGAAGGCAAGGAAGATGCGGATAAGGGTGTGCCAAAGAGTATTGATTTGCTGCGCAAAGCCTTTGGTTGAGCATTGAAGGGAAGGAAAATATGACGATCTGTAATCGGCGGTCTTTTATAGGCCAAGCGACCAAAAGCACGGTTGGTTTGACCACAGCAGTGATTGCCACGCAAGCCCGGCCGGTGTTGGGTGCGAATGATAAAGTATTAATGGCCTTGATTGGTTGCGGAGGCCGGGGAACCTCGTTGGTGCGTGGTTTTGCCCGGCGGGATGATGTTAAGGTGACATACCTTTGTGATTTGAATAAGAACCGCGGAAATGATTTGTTTGACATGCTTAAATCCCAGCATAATGAGGGATTAAAAAAGGTTAACCATTATCAGCATGTGTTTGATGCCAACGATGTTGATGCGGTGATTGTGGCTACCCCCGATCATTGGCATGGCCCCGCTACTATTTTTGCCTGCCAGGCGGGCAAGGATGTCTATGTTGAAAAGCCACCTTCTCACAACGTGTGGGAAGGCCGGAAGATGGTGGAAGCCGCCCAGCGCTATAAACGCGTGGTGCAGGTGGGTACCCAAAACCGCAGCGCGCCGTATGTGCTCGAGGCGTTGAAATATATACAAGAGGGTGGATTGGGGAAAATCCCACTCTGTAAAGTGTATAACCTTAAATCCGGCGGCGAATATCATTTGCCGCCCAACGGTGAGCCTCCGGAGGGTTTTGATTGGAACACCTGGCTGGGACCAGCACCTGAACGGCCTTATAATTCAAGTATTGTTCATGGCGGCTGGCATAAGTTTTGGGCCTATTCCGGTGGTGATATGGCGGATGATGGGGTGCACCAGTTGGATATTGCGCGTATGCTAATCGGCAAGGCCTATCCTAGAGGCGTGCATGCCAGCGGGGGTAAATTGGCATTTGATGATGATCGTGAAGCGCCGGATACCCAAACTGTCACCTATGATTTTGATGATACGGTGATGACCTTTGAATTAACCCAGTATGCGCCCTATATGTTTAAAACGCCGAGCAGTATTCGTTCAAGCGATGAATTTCCATACTGGCCACAAAATTCAACCCGGATTGAATTATATGGGACGAAAAGACAGATGATTATCGGACGGCATGGCGGCGGCTGGCAAGTGTTAACAAGTGATCATAAAGTCGTGGAAGAGATGCCGGGCCGCATTCCTGAGTATGAACATAAACAAAACTTTATTGATTGCATCCGCAGCCGCAAACAGCCTAATGCTGATATTGAAGAAGGGCATCGCAGTGCATGCCTTGTTCACCTGGGCAATATCGCATTGCGGGTGGGTTCGAAAAAACTGTGGTTTGATTCAGATACGGAACGGTTTGCTCATGATGAGGAAGCCAATCAGTTGATCAAACGGGATTATCGTGAACCGTTTGTGGTTCCTGAAAAGGTATAAGAGAAAACTTATTATTGAAAAATGGAGGATGATTGTGAAGCGAATTTATTTTATAGCCGTCTTAATGATTTTTGCCGCGTTGCCCTTGATGGCTGATGATAGAAAGCCACTAAATATTTGTCTGGTTTCGGGTTCGGAAGAGTATGAGTCGGATGAATCACTGCCGGTGTTCAAGAGGTATTTGGAGAGACACTATCAGGTTGAATGTACGTTGCTGCAAGCCAAAGGGTTTGAAGAGTTGCCGGGGTTGGATGCCTTGAAGGAAAGTGATGTGGCGTTGTTTTTCACCCGGCGCTTGCGGATAGAGGGTGAACCGCTGGAAAAGGTCAAGCAATATTGCTTGTCGGGCAAGCCGATTGTGGCGGTTCGTACCGCCAGTCATGGCTTTCAGAACTTTTTGGAGTTCGATAAAAAAGTGTTGGGGGGCAATTATCACGGCCATTACGGCAATGGACCGATCCAAACGACCACCATTAATCCAAAGTTGAAAGAACATCCCATTCTCAAAGGGGTTGATACGATAAAATCAAAGTACAGCCTTTATAAAACTTCACCGCTTGCCGACGACTGCAAAGTATTGATGACGGCTAAAATCCCTAACGAGGAGCCTGAACCGTCAGCGTGGATTCGTGAGTATAAAGGGGCGCGAGTTTTTTACACCGCCTTGGGTGGTGTTGAGGATTTCAAAAATGAATCCTTCCGCCGGATGATAATCAACGCCCTTTTTTGGGTGACAGAGCGCGAACTCATGAAGAATGATAAAAGCGAATAATCTTTTTTCTTGTGCGTATTTCAACGCATCGTAAATATGTTTATTTGGTGTGCGATGCCGGTGAGTTTTGAGGAAAAAGTTCAGATTGTGTGGATGACGAGCGGGCAGGGATGCCCACTCCCCTGGATGCCTGCACACCGGGATGTTTTTTATGCGATGCCTCGTTTTTGTTCGTAGGCTTGGATTTTGTCTTGGTGTTTTAGGGTTAAGGCGATGGAATCGAGGCCTTCCAGCAGGCAATATTTTTTGAAGGGATCAATTTCAAAGGTGATAGTTGATCCTTCGGGTTTGGTAATGGTTTGTTTTTCTAAATCCACGGTTAGGGTGTATCCCTCGTTCGCCCTGACTTCGTCGAAGAGTTCGTCGATGGTTTCGGAAGGCAAAACGATGGGGAGCATGCCATTGTTGAAGCAGTTATTAAAGAAGATATCGGCAAACGATGGCGCCAAAATGCAGCGGAAACCATAATCGTTCAGCGCCCAGGGGGCGTGTTCACGCGAGGAACCGCAGCCAAAGTTATCCTTGGTAAGCAGGATG
Organism: uncultured bacterium; assembly: GCA_964517495.1. Classification (GTDB taxonomy): domain Bacteria; phylum Hinthialibacterota; class Hinthialibacteria; order Hinthialibacterales; family Hinthialibacteraceae; genus CAZFER01. The sequence continues at coordinate 6,354 of CAZFER010000128.1, forward strand.
GAAGCGCCTTGATATCGGGATTGGTTTAACTCGAAATCCATATTGGGAGAGCCGTCGGCAAGATAGCGCCAATCATAAAACAGCATATCCCCATAGCCAGTGCGTTCGATACGCTTAAGGAATTGCTTGGGGATGATCTGGTCGGTGTCAACGTTCAGGGCTTCCAGGGGGGCGACGATGCCAGTTAAGGTTTTAAACGGATTCATTATTTATACTCCCATGTTCTAATATCGGTGAAATGTCCTTTAATCGCCGCGGCGACGGCCATCGCGGGGCTGACGAGATGGGTACGCCCGCCTTTGCCCTGCCGACCTTCAAAATTTCGGTTGGAGGTGGAAGCGCAGCGGTCGCCGGGATTGAGCACATCATCATTCATAGCCAAGCACATTGAACATCCTGCTTCACGCCATTCAAAACCAGCCTCATTGAAGATTTTATCCAATCCTTCCTTTTCCGCTTGAAGCTTCACCTGTGTGGAACCAGGCACCACCAGGGCTTGTTCGATGTCCGGATGAACATGATGGCCTTTAATGAGTTTGGCGGCAGCGCGCAGATCTTCAATACGGCCATTAGTGCACGAACCCAGGAACATTTTGTTGATACGTATTTCCTGCATGGGGATACCTTCATCCAGGTCCATATAGGTGAGTGCTTTTTTCGCTGAAAGGCGGGTGTTGTTGTCCTTAAGTTCAGAAAGCACTGGGGTTTTTCCGTTGATTCCGGTAACCATGCCGGGTGAGGTGCCCCAGGTGACCTGTGGTTCGATTTCGCCAGCTTCGAGGGTGACAATCTTATCATACGTGCAATCCGGATCAGATGCCCAACTGGACCATTTTTCCACCAGTTCATCCCATGATTTATCTTTGGGTAGGTAATCCCGTCCCTTAAGATACTCAAACGTTGTTTGATCGGGGGATATCAGTCCTGCACGGGCTCCCGCCTCGATGGACATGTTGCAAACCGTCATGCGGCCTTCCATGCTCATGGTACGAAAAACATCGCCGGTATATTCAATGACGTAACCGGTTCCACCTGCCGTGCCGATCTTGCCGATAATCGCGAGGATCACATCTTTGGGGGTTATTCCGTGTGGCAAGGTTCCGTTAACCCGTACTTCCAGGGTTTTGGAATGCATTTGGGGCAACGTTTGGGTAGCCAGCACATGTTCCACTTCGCTGGTTCCAATTCCAAAAGCGAGTGCGCCGAATGCGCCGTGGGTGGCGGTGTGCGAATCGCCACATACGATGGTCATGCCAGGGTTGGTGAGGCCTAATTCCGGGCCGATCACATGGACGATACCATTGCGGCGATCATTCATGTTAAAGCATGCAATGCCAAATTCTTCGCAATTGGCTTCGAGTGTATCCACCTGTTTTTTTGATAGCGGATCCGCAATTGGGATTGAGCGGTCGGTGGTAGGGATATTGTGGTCCATGGTGGCAAAGGTCAACTCAGGCCGGCGTACCTTGCGGTTGGCCAGCCGCAGGCCTTCAAAGGCTTGCGGGGAGGTGACCTCATGGATAAAGTGGCGGTCGATATATATCAGAGGCGTCTTGCCGCTTTCTTCATGTACGACATGAGCGTCCCAGATTTTTTCATATATGTTTTTCGCCATCGCTTTTACCTCTAATCCGATTTGGTGATGAACCTTTGGTTCATTCGTGTCAATTGTTCCGTCCCGATTGTTTGAAAGAATAACCTGAAATCGATAGACCGGAGTGAAACACACATTATAGCCGCGATAACGGTTTTGGGGAAATGGAGCGGGATGATCCTGGCGAATTGTTAGAAAGGTATGGATTAGAGTGAATTTGTGGTGGCTTCAATAAGCTCATCGATACGCAGGAAGACGATATCGTCCACTTTTTCGGTTGATATGTGGAAGCGCATGCGTTTGGTGCCTTCCGGTGTATCGATGTCTTGATAGGCAACTTGATTTACTTTACTTTTTCCACTCTCGTGGGTTTGCATGACAGTATTTCGGATAGTGCACGCTTTATTTATGCGTTCTTGAAACTAAGTGAAAACCCGTCTCTTGGTGGACAAGAAGTT
>CAZFER010000129.1:0-8215 GCA_964517495.1 uncultured bacterium
GACTGTAGGGTGGGTTAAAAATGCGTTGTTTGCATTTTAACCCACCGGCTTGCCCGAAAGGTTTTGTTGCATGTATAACCGGTGGTGCACATGCCTGGTGGGTTACGCTTTGCTTTTAACCCACCCTACATCTTGCCCTGAATCTCGATTATGAGTCAAGAAAAAAAAATCTTAATTGTTGTATTTAATCTGCAACTTACTCTTGATTACTCCAAATGGATTGCTATCATATCTCATGTTGCATATACTTAACACATTAATTTCTAACAAATCATGAGGTATGATATGAAAGCATTAAGAGGATTCACACTTATCGAATTATTAATCGTCGTCGCCATTCTCGGAATTTTGTCAGCCATCGCTGTGCCTAATTTCTTACAGGCTCAATTGCGTGCCAGGATTAGCGCCTCGTATGGAGATATGAAGGCGCTTGGCACTGCATTGGAAATGTACGCAATCGATCATGAGGGCTATCCACTTCAAGGAGGGGTTGGTTATTCAGGGAACGTGGTTTTTCCCACAGAAAATCCAACGGCGAAAGCCAATGCGTCCAAGTTTATCGGTCCTTCTTTAACCACACCGGTTGCTTATATGACCGCGTTACCAAGAGACCGTTTTTTTAAGCAGGATTACACGGTTGAAGTACCGTTAGAAAATGAGGAATTGAATTTCTATTTTTATAGCAACTTTCCCCAATCTGTTGCCTGGGTCAAAAAAGCAAAAGGCGGGACAATTCCTCCCTTTTTGGCGTTCAATCACACGCATTGGGGAGATTGGGTCATTTCTGCGTGTGGTCCGGATAGCGACAGGAAAGATATCGCTGGATTGGTGGGTGACGCTGTTCGTAACGGTTTTTATGATGTTTCCAACGGTTTGAATTCGAATGGTGATATCTTTCATTCGCAGAACATCCCAGCCCTCGGGCCATAACGAATAAAAACACTATGTTAAAATGAACGTTCCCAAAAGGAGATTTAGCAATGACAAGCCATACGTTGGAGAGAAATATGAATCAACACAATCACACACCGGGTGGCAATATCGCCACCCCAAAAATGCCGGGCCATTGGGTATTGGCGAGTTTAGGCAAGCGGGTGCTCAGACCTGGTGGAATTCAACTCACAGAGCAGATGCTTAAGGCGTTGCAAATACAACATGATGATCATGTGGTGGAATTCGCTCCGGGATTGGGATTCACTGCACGAAAAACAGTGGCGCTAAAACCCGCCACTTATACAGCCATTGAACGGGATGAAAATGCGGCGCGGTTGGTGAATCAGGCAATTGGCTCTGAGCATTATCAATGCCGAGTAGCCAGCGCAGAGAATTGTGGATTAAGCGATGAACAGTCCACCGTCGTGTACGGTGAAGCCATGCTGACCATGCAAACCGAAGCCAACAAACGCAAGATCATTCAGGAAGCCAACCGCATTTTAGCGGCAGGAGGACGTTATGGAATTCATGAAATCGCACTCCAGCCGGATGAAATCGATGCAGACACCCGCCAGGTGATACGGCAGGATTTATCCCGGGTGATTCATCATGGCGTCAATCCCCTCACGCTTCCCGAGTGGGAAAACCTCTTCAAAGAAGAAGGATTCCACAAGCACCATGTGGCAACCGCCCCTATGGCTCTATTGGAAATCAAGCGGATGATCCAGGATGAGGGATTCTTCCGGTTTCTCAAAATTCTCACCCGGATGATGTTTAATGCATCCGCTCGCACCCGAGTGTTGGAAATGCGGAATGTTTTTCGAAAACACCAAAAACACATGCAGGCCTTTGTGATGGTGTTTGAGAAAGGATCATGACTATCCTTTCACCCGGTCGATCAGTTTGGAGATAAAGGCCATCCGGCGGGTGGATTTTTGAGGAGGTTTGTTTTCAACCGGTTTCGTTGGTTGGGGTTTGGGTTCACGACCTTCCAGTTTGGCCACCATGGTTTCGATAAAAGAAACCACTTTTTCAATGTTGTCCATCTGAGAACGGCGTGTTTCCAGTTTGGCTTCCATTTTCTTAATGGCGTCATCGATCAATTCCAAATTGAGTTTCTGCGTGGTGGGAATATCCAGTTTGACATCTTTTTTCAAATAATTATATATTTTGGCAATATTTTTTTGAGCTTTGGGTGAAACTGATTTTTTTACTTTTTTGAAATGATTGGTGATAATTTCCTGGGTATGATCCACCAGAATATTTCCCAATTCATGTTCTCGTTTATAAATAGCGCTCTGACTTTTGAGTTGGTCGACCAGAGCGTGAAGAAATTCCGTCAGATAGGTTTTAAGCAGGTTTCGTTTAAGCTCACCATTCACATTGATCATAGTGAGAATATTTTTTTTGCTGTTTTCTGAATCCTTCAGTTTTTCCAGGAACACACTTTTTTGGCGTTTAAGAAACTGAGAATGCTGGTTCCGTTCAAAAACCCCAAAATCAGCGATCTTTGACATGAAAAGAAAATCAATAAGCCGTTTCGAAGTCTCCAACGATTTGCCACAGGCTGTGGCACGGTGTTTATCATCCTGCTGGAGAGGCTTAAGGTCATCATCCGTTAAACGCTCCTGCCCTTTTGGTTCCGTTTTCGCCATTTCCTTAAAAAATTGAGCGATGGTTGAGAATACAAGTTTTCCATTGGCAGTTTTGAAAATAACATCCTTTTTTTGCACCCCAGGATTTCGTTGGACATAATCCTCGATCAAAAACATCTGAATTTGCTTGGCCGCATGGGCATATTCACTCATATAATCCAACCTTAAATAAATCTGTTTCCTCTTACCTTCAGCCAGGTATATTGTATATTTTCTTCAAAGTAATATGACAATTATACTTGTTCTTTTACATTATGGAAGTAATTGCAAAAAATAAATGATGGCAAACTATGGTACATGGCAGGCCAGGCAAACTGGGTCGTGGCGCATGCGTAAGCTGCTACGGAAGCCTCGGGGATGAGGATTGATGCCCCAGCCTCCTTTTTCGACGGTGGAATGGCATTCCAGGCAGATGGTATCCGCTCCGTTGTCATGACAACCGGCACAGGAAACGATCTCACGGCGGGCGATTCGTCCATGGAAGTTGGGATTGGTTGGATCTTCACGGAAGCCAAAGCCCATGGGGTGGGGATTGGCGGCAAAATCAGTTCGTGAACCGGGATTCACATCAGCGATCCCTTCGCGAACATGGCAATCACGGCAGTAGGATTGGCTGTGGCATTTTATGCACTGGCCGGAATTGAAACGAGCCTCGATGAAATGGCGGCTAAGAAAATCACCCTCATGCACCCAGTTCCGGGAGGTTTCATCGGGAAATTTCAAATCAGGGGGCAAACCAATATTCTCCTGCCGGTGGCATTCCACACAGTAATCTTCTCCATGACATTGCGCGCAAAGCATCCTTTGGTTTCGGGCGATGTTGCCGTGGTTTTCTGTAAAATTACCGGAGTGAGAAAAATTGGAGAGTGGTTCGAGGGGTATATTGTCAAAACCATTGTGGCAATTAAGGCATTGAAGATCATCATACCATTCCTGATGGCAGTTCAAGCACAACTGCATGGGAGGGAGTTTCTCTTCACCCGCCTTGGTGACCGTATGAGCCTGGGCATGGCATTCCAAACAGGCTTTACCCCAGCCCTTTAACTCTTCATGCTGTTCATGGGAATAATTGATGTGTTCATGAACGGGAATCTCGAGTGGACCAGGGATTTCAGTTCGATGGCAATAGGCGCATTCTCCCTGGTCGAATTTTTCCTGATGGCATGCCAGGCAATCCGCCATTTTGGGCAGCATGCCAAATTGTTCAATCCCGTCATGAGGGACAGCATAATGGCAAAACATGCAGTCCAAATCCACTTCGACAGTGTGTAATTTGTGATTGAATCGATGAGTATGGGGGATTTTGGACTCATAAAGCATAAGCCCCGCACAGGCGCCTAAGGCAAGAATTAGTACAAGAGAATGAAGCACGAAAATGGCTTTGGAATAGGGTTGATTGTTTACGAAATTTTTATCTGCCATGTTAAAATCGCCTTGTAATGCGTGTGTAAAATTGGGTGTTGATGTTATCCGCCAGCGAATCAAGATAGCGGGCGCCTACGCTCAAGTTCCACTCTCGATTTGGTTTATAATTCAATGTCAAACTGGTAGAAAAACTGTCATCCCCACTTTGGTGTAAAAAAAGGGGATGATCATAAGCATAATAATAGAATTTAAATGAATGGGTGAATTTGCGTGACCAACGATGCCAATGGGTTACGCTAAGCGAACTGAAGCCGTTTTCCAGGCGTCCAAAAGCCCAGCCCTCATCTTCAGGCGGTGGATCGAAGATATTGTAATCGCGGAAATCAAAATTGGTGCGAATCAAGTCGGTTATCGTATAGCCATATTCCGCTTCGAACATTTTTTCATAGCGAAAGGTTAATTCATCATTCGGGGTCGCTTCAAAGGCTATTTCGGCTCCCAGCCGCCATTGGTAGCCGCCTTCCAGATCGTTGACATCAGAAAAAAAGTTTCCCTGCCCTCCATCGTTGTCGTAATCGATAAATTTCATATCGGCGATGAAGGTCCATTGGTTCCCGGGGTGATATATAAATTGGCTGGTTAACGATTGTTCCCTCGCCAGGGAATAGACGGAAAAAATGGATGATTTGGGAATCAGCAAACCGGGAACGATATCGTCATACGCGAAGCGGAGATCAAAATCACGGGATAATTTGCCCCGCAGTGAGGTATTAATTTCGTAAAATTCTGAAGCGATAAGGTCATAGCCCCAATAACCACTCAGTTCAAGCCAATCCCATGTTGTAAAGAACCAGTCTCCGCCGATTTTTTGATCATCCCATTGTTGATCGGTTCCCGCCAGCAGCCAGGAAAATCCAAGGGTGTTGCGATGGCTGAAACGATAACCTGCCCGGCCACCGGTTAGCCATACATCATCACCTGCTTCCGTATAGTCATAGGTGCGGTTGCCGCCATACAAGTCCAACTCGATTCCGTTTTCAAAGGGATAATAGATTTCCGCACCGTCGAAGCGCTGGTGATACAAACCTTTGTAATTGTAGATGCGCCCTGCTTTGATAAAGCCATCGGCGGAGCGGCCTCGATCGACTTGAATATAGCCGTAATTCAAATCCAATTTGCTGTCAGAGGCATAGGTTGATTCCCCCAGTTCCTGGCGATACCAGGCGCTCCCTGCACCCCATACGCGAAAATCATCGGATTCGTAGAGTTTCAATTTTTGGATGGTCAAATAATCATAAACCGTATAGCGGTCACGATCCAATTTTCGGCGGACATCGGTTCCGCTGAAAATTCGATCCGTTGCCGTTCGAAAGACGGTGGTGTTATAGCCGGTGATGAAATCATCGTCATCAGCAAAGGCAAGTTGGTTTAAACAAAAAAGAGCACCGGCCCATAAAAGGATGCGCATTTTCATGGTTAATTTCGTTTGCGAACTGTTCTCCCCTAAATTCGTATATCCATCAATGCACTCGATGGGTTCAACAACGCAATCCATCCTACGATTTATGAGTGCGTTAATCTTTCAACCCTCCCCTAGCCCCTCCCAGTCTTGGGAGGGGAATGGTTGTCATACCTTATATGTAATGATCAGCAGGTGTATTGATGGGTTAAACAACGCAACCCATCCTACATGCTTTTCTTCATGTTACCCAGGGTGGGAAATGAATCTTCACAGGACTGCTTCTTTATAGACGATCAGTCATGAAAAGGGGGTAAGAAATGTATGTTCTTACCCCCAACTCTCACGCGTTAATTGAGTTTAACTTACAAAAACTTAGTGAAGCATCCAGTCCATCACAGGTGTACCCTCGCCAAATTCAGATGCGTCAAATTCTATCTGGCCTCGAATTTCACCGCCCGGATTTTGTGTTGTATGAACATTGAAGTAGAACTCTTCATCGAGCAAATCGTCGAGTTGGATAAAGTTTATATCCACTTCATCGGATTGCATTTCAAATGGGCCATCAGCAATGGGGATACTGACCGGACCATTTACACCACGTGGACCGCTGTGGATGTGGGCAGCAGTGACACTATCGATATCCCGAATGGTTAGGGTATAACTCAGGTTTTTCAGATCTTCACTCAAGGTCAGTGAAGCATCACCGGTTGCCGGGGTATCGACAGCTTCAGGCTGCTGTTGACCATCGAGCATAGCCTGAAATGCCAAGGGTTCATCCATCAATTGGCCGCGAATTTCACCACCTCCATGTTCCTGGGTATGAACATTAACATAGAAACGGCCATTTTTAAGGATTTCGATTTGATCACTAGTTATATGAGCTTGTCCAAAGGACTGTCCTTCGATGGGATTATTGAAGGGGATTGCCACTCCACCATTTTCATTGGGTCCACCGACGTGGATATGGGCGGCGGTTACATCTTCCAATCCGAACACATTGAGGTGATAATCCAATAGCTGTTCTTTTTCATATACACGAATGATGGCTACACCTCGTCCTTCGCTATCTATCGGATTGGGGGTAATGTTGGCTCCGGAAAGATAGGCGCCATAAGCATTGGGTTGAGAAAGTGGCGCCAGTTCGATCTGCCCTCTGATTTCTCCAGGGGGATTTTGAGTAGTGTGTACATTAATGTAAAAGCCTTCATCCAAGAGTGCCATAAGTTGATCCTCTGAAAGTTCCGCTTCGCCGGAGATCATCTCGAAGGAAGAGTCAGCCAGCGGAATGCTTACTCCACCATCTTCGCCTCGTTTTCCAGTGTGGATATGAGAGGCGGTAATATTTTCGATATCGGTCACCATAAGGGTGTAACTTAATGTGGTTAAATCCTCGCTTAAGGTTAACATCGCCATCCCAGAGGCAGGAGTTTCAATATCTTCCGATTGTTGAGCACCGTTTAGCAATGCCCTGAATTGTAAGGGCTTATCTTCAAGTTGGCCACGGATTTCTCCACCGCCATGCTGCTCTGTATGAACGTTAACGTAAAACCGTCCAGCCTTCAGGTTATCCAAATCTTCCAGTGTAATGTCTACCTGACCGCTGGATTGGCCATCTGCAGGGGTTTCAAGTGGAATCGCCACTCCACCGGATTCATCGGCAGCACCTAAATGGATATGAGAGGCGGTTACACCCTCAAGATTGAATACATATAGATGATACTCCATCACCATCTCTGGTTCGTGCACTTTTAAAATAGTGAAGCCATATCCATCTGTATTGATTGGATTTGGTACGATTTTGGTTCCCGAAAGGTAAGCGAGATAGGCATCGGCTGGTGAGGTGGGTTCAGTTGAAGGTGGGACGGAATCCGGATCACCGGGATTGCTTACTAACGAAGAATCACCTGGAGCGGGATCGCCTGGCCGCCATGTTCCATTGGGATCCTGGAGTTCTTCACCATTGGTGAATCCATCACCATCCGAGTCTTCCATGGCGAGCGCTTCGCTCCAAAATTCTTCTTGTGAACCAGGTGAGACTAAAGCCTCAACCGATTGACCAAATGGATTACGTGCTCCACCACCACCGGCATTAAAGTGACAATTTGAACATTGGTTCACACTTCCATTGGGGATCAATGTTGGCCGGAAAAAACGAGCCGATCCATCCTGGCTTGCCATTCCAAGCATCAACAAGGCCACCATTCCCATAAATACACAATTCTTTACATTTCTAATCACAGAATCTCCTCCTTTTCTTTTAACAAATGATAAATGGTTTTTCGCGGCTACAATTTAAATGAACACGAAATCAACCCATACTTATATTAGTTTATCAATTTGATAAACAATAACAAAAAGATTGTCAAAATTTTTGGGTGACCGATTTTATGGTGCAAGTGGAAAAATTCATAACTCTTGGATCACATTCGAGATACAATAATAGATGGGGGAGGAAGTGGCCGCGGACAGTGTAAGGCTGTTCGAGGAAAGTCCGGACTCCACAGAGCGGGACGCTGGGTAACACCCAGGAGGGGAAACCCTACGGAAAGTGCCACAGAAAACAAACCGCCTGCATTTGCAGGTAAGGGTGAAAAGGTGGGGTAAGAGCCCACCGCGGTTTCGGGTGACCGGACCGGCATGGTAAACCCCGTCCGGAGCAATGCCATGTAGGAGAGGAGGAGTGGCTCGCTCCGATTCGCCTCAGGGCGGGTAACTCTCGGGTAGGCAGCTTGAGGCTGGTGGTAACACCGGCCCCAGATTAATGGCCACTCTCGACAGAATCCGGCTTACACCTCCCCCT
>CAZFER010000130.1:0-8110 GCA_964517495.1 uncultured bacterium
AATTTTTCATTCATTTGATTTAACCTGTTTCCTCAATCAAGTCTTGGATTTTATAATTTACGCTGGAAGCAGCAAAATCAGGTTCACTTCGAAAAGGTTTCTGAATATAAATCGGTTCTTGAACACGATCTTCATCAACAAATACGATTGCTAATATAAATTGGTCGGGCTTATTCAGGGATGTAAGAATTTCATTTTTGGTCACCGTGATGTGGGCTGCTCCTATGATTCGGCCTTTCACTTCGATAAAGCGTAAACGGGGTTGATCCATATTATCCTCATCATCAGTGGGGATCTTCGCTTCAATGTCATACCCACGATTTTCATGACTCACATCAACGGGAACATATCCAAGATCACGTTCAACTTGCATGACTTTCTCCATCGCCAAACGCTCGATACGTGCTGTTTCATTGGCAAACAAGGCAGGTTCATTACGCCGTTCCCCCCTCAATCGGCTTAACAGGCCCTTTGGAATAATTAATGCTCCGCCCATCACACGAGGAGGTGAGGGTGAGAGTTGGCGTTCTTTATCCAATTCTTCACTCCGTTTACTTAATCGATTTTGTAGAGTCTCCGCTCGATTACGGGCATTCCATGAACTAAGGCGGGTATTTTTGCCAGCCAGTTCCTGTTCTTTGAGTTCTACGGCTCGATGATCCCAATAATTGAATTCCACCGATAATCGTTTATGTACTTCGGCTTTGATCTTTTTTATATTCTCTTCCACACGCTTTTTGACTTCATTCAGATGTTCGGGAACAATCTCCATGCTTGCAAAATCAATAATGGATTTCTCATGATCCTCCTGCAACCAGGGAGACTCGAGTGTATCGTCTAGCAGCGTTTTTTCCTTTTCAGCCAAAGGACGGTAATCCAAATAAGGGGCATAACCAGCTTTTTGAGGATTACCATTTTCTACTATCTCAACAAAAAGCAAACGTTTTGATACAATATTACGGTTTCCATGCCGATTTATGCGGGCATCCTGGATGCTATGTTCAATAAAATAGAGTAATCGGGGTGATTCGGTTTCATCTGATTCATCAACTAAAATAGTCCCCTGTTTAAGCAAAGATCGATAACGCTCATTAATCAGATCAATAGCTGAATCCAATATTGGATGGCCTGGGCTGATAAATGCCGCTATTGGTTTTCCCATACAGTGGATTTTATCTTTGTTAAACACAACTCGTTGATACCGGCCTTGAACCGGTGCTCCAATACCAATCTGGCGGTCACGATTTTTAAAAACAGCAGGCACACGTGTAATTTCATAACGCCCTGTTTCGCGTTCATAAATTGAACCACCAAAATGATTAAATGCTTCCACAAAAAAGGCTTTAATAAAGTGAGGTTGCAGTTTACGAGCTTCAGCCCGTTCCATCGCTTCACGAATTTCCAGGATTCGGGAACGATTCAAATCACTATTGACTAACGCCCGTTCACTTAACAATTCTTTTAACCGTTTTGTATCAAGAGCATCATCAATCACTTGATTTAGTTTATCTTTAGTTTCGGGTTTTTCCCCATATTTTATGGCCTCAATCAGTAATTCTCTTAGTGATTTTTTCTCAAAAACCTTTCCAAGTACATCAAAAACACCCCCACCAAGTGATTCACTTTCAGTTTGCAATTTCTCTAATAAGCGAAAAAGCACATCCCCTTCGCGTGTTTCCTTCGCGACGATACTCCACATGTGGCACACCTCGGTTTGGCCAATACGATGAATACGGCCAAAACGCTGTTCCAAACGATTAGGGTTCCAGGGAAGGTCATAATTAATCATTAAATGAGCACGCTGTAAGTTTACACCTTCACCTGCGGCATCCGTGGCAATCAGGATATGAACATTCTTGTCATGAGTAAACGCTTCTTGCACCTTCCCTCGATCTTCCCGTCCAATCCCACCATGAATATTAACAACAGCATCTTTATCGCCAATCAAGGTGGTGATTTTATCGGTCAAGTATTTCAGCGTATCACGATGCTCGGTAAAAATAATCATCTTCCGGCGATGACCTGTTTGATCAAACATATGGTCATCTTCTTGAAGCAGATGGGAAAGTTCATCCCATTTTTTGTCTTCTCCAGACTGCTTCACTTCAAGCGCTTTTTTCTCTAGTTTTTTAAGCGTATTTATCTCAATTTTGAGTTCAGCGATGGTTTGAGAGGTTGAAGCCTGCTCAATAATTTTTCCCTCAATGGCTTCCACTTCTTCTTCCGGGGCTTCATCGAGGTCTTCAAAATCCTCCTCACTAATACCTTTGATATCGTCATCCTCTTCAATTCTTGTATTTGTTCCTCGATTTAGCAGTTCGGCCTCACGCAATCGCTTTTCTAGTTTTTCTCTTCTCCTAGACAATGATTTTAGAATGGCCTCCGGTGAGGAAGCCAACCGGCGTTGCAATGAGGTCAATGCAAACCCTACCCGATTTCCTCGTCGACCTTCTCCTTTTTCTTTAAGTCTATCTGCCCGGTCCATTTCTTCACGAACATAATTTGTGACCAGTGTATACAATTCTGCTTCAGCATCAGAAAGTTCAAACGGAACCGTATAAGCACGCCGTTCAGGGAAAAGAGGCCGTCCATCAAATTTTACCAGTTGCTCCTTTACAAGCCTGCGCATGATATCGGATGTATCCGTGATGTGGAAGCCATCTCTGAATTTTCCTTCGAAACGATCACCATCCAAAAGCGATAAAAATGCTTGAAAATCATCTTCTTTACCATTGTGTGGGGTGGCCGTCATTAAAAGGAAATGGCGAGTGCGTTCCGAGGCTCCGAGTAATTTTCCCAGTTTATACCGTTTGGTTTCCCTCAATTCACCCCCGAAATAATGGGCTGACATTTTGTGGGCTTCATCGACAATCACAAGATCCCATTCAGCCTGCTGCAATTTCGCTTGGATGGATTCATTTCGACTCATATGGTCCAAGCGGCTGATAACCAACGGATGATCAGTATAGGGATTCCCAGTCAATGAATCCTCGATCATTTGATTGGATATAATGCAAAACTCCAATTGAAAACGGTTCAACATTTCATCCTGCCACTGATCCGCCAAACTACCTGGACAGCAAATTAAACAACGTTCCAAATCACTCCGTATAATTAACTCTTTAATAAGCAAACCAGCCATGATGGTCTTGCCAGCACCAGGATCATCGGCCAGTAAAAACCGTAAAGGCTGACGAGGGAGCATCTCTTCATACACAGCTGTGATTTGGTGAGGTAATGGATCAATATCCGATGTATGTACAGCAAAAAGAGGATCAAATAAGTGCGCCATTTTGATACGGTGAGCTTCAGCAACAAGTCGAAAATGGTTTCCATCGCCATCAAAAGCCCAAGAGCGGCCTTTTGTTATTATCTCTAAATCGTTTTCACGATATCGATAGAGTAACTCATTATCCAAACGGCCATTTTCATCTTTATAAATTACATTGATTAAATCACTTCCAGTCCAATCACACTTTTCAATAGTCACGATTTGATCGGGTAAAATACCTTTAATCAATGCCCCAGGTGTTATCTCTTCCAAACGCGCCATGATAACCCTCTCGATAGTTGGAATAATGAAATGACATCATATAATTAACACATATAATATGTAACGAAATATACCGTGTGAGGAAATTATGGCATTTTTTTGCCAAAACGTGTAGACTCATTCAACTCTTGTGAATTTACAACCAATCATATTATTACATATATTCCAAACAAATCCCAGACACTGTCTGGGTAATCTGCGTATAACTCAATTCCCGATCTCGAATATATTTTCCAAACCTGCGTCAGGTGCGTCAGTGCGTCAGGCAAACCTGTCGAACCTGACGCAAATCACGCAATAAATCCCATCAAAATCCCCCCCATCTCCAACTATATATATTAAATCATGATCCACAATACCAATGAAAAGAAAGGAGGTGAATAACGCCTTGAATGATCAAAATGTATGTAATTTCTGTAGTATGAGTCTCATAATCGCATTATTGCTCTCAGGCTGTTTGGCTCGAACGCCTGATCCCCCCAAGCATACACCAACTCAAACACAGGTTGTCCCAACACCAACGCCTGTTCCAACGCCGGTTCCTCAACCGGCAGTTGTTACGCCGAAGAAGGATTCATTCTCGACGGTGAAACTGGTCGTGGTGATGTGCATTGGCTTTGCGTTGTTTGGGATGGTGTGTTTTCTGGTGGTGGGCATGGCACTGGGTTCGATGGCACGAGAGCGATCCATCCAGACACGAAAGGAACATCCTTATGGCAAAACCAAGAAACCGAGATACAAATCACGCCCTGGTCCCTCATACAAGAAACCTTCCAATCCTCGTCCCCGACAGGCGTCCGGTAAGCACTCCCCGCATCGATCCCAACCTTGAGCATCTCCCCTTCCACTTACGTAGTTGTGAAACCCTGCGTTATACCCTGCACAGCCTGGAATACACACTCTCCCCAACCGGTCGGTTGCGTCAATGGTGCAAGTTGCAGTTCAACCTGTTCCTCTGGCTCACCATTCCACTGCTGCTCTTGGGTGGTCCACTGCTGGGGATTCTGGCGGTACTCACCAAAGCCACCGCGATGCTGGTGGAAATCACAGTGCAAGTCGGGATCGTCGTCGTTGTCATCATGGCCTTACTCATGATGCTAGGTCTTCTGTATGTCATCTTCAAATAAGAAAGGAGCAAAATCATATGAAATTGGATGAACGTTACATCACCACCATTCAGAATCGGGATTTCGTCAAATACGACGGTCTGCTGGATATTGCACATCAAAAGGGATTGCAACGCATAGAGATTCAATCTTTGCAATTGCCTAGTCCAGAAAACGATTACACAGCAGTCTGTCTGGCTTCGATCACCACCACCGGGGGCGAGACCTTTGTGGATATCGGTGACGCCAATCCCAACAATGTCACCCACAAAATCGCACCTCACATCATTCGCATGGCATCCACACGTGCCAAAGCACGAGCCTTGCGTGACTTATGCAACACCGGCATGACCTGTGTGGAAGAACTGGGTGATGTCAATGACATTGTGAATGATGAACAAGCCAAAGCATTTTCATCAGCCAAACGAAATGGCGATGCCAAAAGCAATGGCCATCGAAATGGCAATAATGCAAATTCATTTCGTCCCATGTCCAGGGCACAACGCAACGCCATTCTCAACCTGGCCCATCGCAAACGCATTCCTGAAGAGGAGTTATATCAAAAGATCGAAGAACACTATAACAGCACCTTCGATCAATTATCCATTCAGGATGCCTCTCAACTCATTCAATCCCTGCAAAATGGAAAGGAGAACGTATGAACCATCAACCTCACAGTCTATCCGCTACAGCCATCAACGAGTTTCTGGAATGTGGGCTGGCCTACAAATTACGACGTGTGGATAAGGTCGAACCCGAATACAACCCAGCCACACTCCTGTTCGGATCAGCGATCCATCAAGCCTTGGCCGACTATTACCATGCCAAGCAAAATCGCCATACCTTGAGTGAAGAAAATCTGCAGGAACGCTTTGCATCCTATTGGCATAAGCAGACTCAAAACAATAGCGATATCCAATACAAAGCCAAGGAGGATTATGAAACATTGTTACAAAAAGGCAAGGATATTCTCGCCATGTTTCATCAATCGATTCCAGAGGAGCCTTTCAAAATACTGGGAATCGAGGTGCCCTTTAAGATGGAGATCGAGGGATTGCCGGTACCTGTCATTGGTATCTATGACTTACTGCTGCAGGATCCCAGTGGTCAAATCATCATCGTCGATCACAAAACCAGCGGTCGAGCCTATTCACCGGTGGATATTGATCAATCCCTGCAATTGACAGTCTACTCAATGGCAGCCCGTCGAAATGGATTCGCGCATTCTGAGATCCTGCTGAGGCTAGATACCCTCATCAAAACCAAGAAACCACGCTTGGAACAGTATTATACTGTACGCACCCCTGATGATGAGCGGCGTATGATCAACACCATCTTCCATGTGTGGAACGCCATCGAAAAGGGCGTCTTCATCCCTCATCCCTCCTCCTGGAAATGCGGTTACTGCTCCTTCAAAAACCACTGTGACCGTTATCTCACTCAATAGTACTCAACTGATTAAATCCGAATTAATCCAAACCAATCAAAAATAGAAAGGATAAAATATGATGAATCAATCATTCACCATCTTAGGCGAGTTGCGTTCATTTGTCGAACAGCAATCCGAACAGTGCTGGGATGATTCCTGGCCGGTTGATGATCTCCACTTCGATAATCTGAAATCGATCCACGTCGGTCATCAAACCTATCCCATGCGTCCGGTGGCACAACGGGGAATCTGCCAACGATTGGGCATTCCCTATCACTACCTGAGCAAATGTGAACCAGACCTTCAGGCCGAAAACCTGAATCGATGGCTGCGAAAAGAACGAAACGACAACCTCTTCCTGCGATTTCAGGAGGATAGCGTTCGAGCCATCTTCACCCCACGATACAAGCCCATCGACAATCACGAGGTGTTAAGGCAACTGGAGGATCTCAAATTCAAGGATGACACACGCATTCAAAGCAACATCAACGATGAATTCATGATGCTCAACATTCCCAATGAAGAGCAGTCCTTCATCATTCAGGGCAAAGACGAATTCCAGCAGGGCATCTCCATTGCCAATTCCGAAGTGGGTCTATCCTCGTTCCTGCTATCCACCTTCACCTTAAGGCTGATCTGCACCAATGGCTTAATCAGCCAAACCAATGTGGATCGTTCCTATCGCCATGTCTCCCAACGCATCCTGGATGAGCTGCCTATCATCCTCAATAACCTTCATCACGAGATGAACCGGCAGCGTCACACCTGGCAGTTGTCCCTACAAAGTCCGGTGGATGATCCCAATGCCACTCTTCGGACTTTCAATCGGCGCTTTCAACTCAAGGAGCAGGAGCAAGAAGCGGTTGAATGGGCTTGGCCATACGAACAAGGCCACACCATGTTTCACATCATCAACACCTACACCAAAGCATCACAATATCGCGAACTGAATCCTGAATCCCGTTTCAAATTGCAACGAACCGGCGGGCAAATCCTATCCCTACTCAATTGAAAGGAGACTATATCATGGAAAAAACCCTAACCCTGATCCACGAGATCAACTCAGAAGCCAACGATATTCAGCAACTGATAAAGCAACTACAACAAAAGCATCAGGTCATGCAGGCTCTGCTCATAAGTGCCAAGGTGTTGGTCCCCGAAGAAAGGTGGGACGCCTGGATCGAAGCCAATCTCAACGTGGATTTCCCCACGGCTCAGTCTGTATTAGAGGATGAATATCCTTCCATCCCCCGATTTCTCGGCCATGACCGGCAGAATCTCTCCCTGCCGGATAACTCCGATGAATCCAAACCAGCCAAAAAGAAAGCCAAAGCCACCAAAACCAACGGAAAACAGTAAGCCCTACAAACCAAGAGAAAGGAAAAACCACATGACAGATCAAAATTCCAAAAATCTATTAGATCGATTTCGTGATTTCATGGAAAAATGCTCAAAAAAACATCCAGTGATGTATGAGATAGTAATAAGCTGTTTGCTTGTACTTGTGGCTATACCGATTATGACCAAATATATTGAACAATCACCCCAAATCGGTCCGAACAGTTCTGCCGGTCTCATTACGTCTGCCCACTGGTACCCACCGACGACCGAACCGGCTACATCCACTACGGAGACGGCTTCCAGGTACTCCTCAAATTCAACAAAACCCTAACCCTAAAACAAATCCCCAACCCCGATTTCGATTAGGATCCCAGATTCCAGCCACCAGACACTACTCACCAGTCAACAGTCACTAATCAATTGCCAACTGGCTGAATCAATGTTCATATTATGATCATGCCAATAGGTTGAATCACCCCGATTCACCCAGGAAGGAGCACCATGTCTCCTTCCTTTTTTTGAGGAGATAATTTGTTTATATATAAACAAATCGTGCAATGATCGTGCAATTTGAGGGTGTTTTAAGGGGTATTTGAGGGGGGTGTCAACGTGAGGGCAAGGTGGTTAAGTATCTGTAAATTCTTGATTTATAAAATTTTATCTATATTTATGATTTTGACT
>CAZFER010000131.1:0-8027 GCA_964517495.1 uncultured bacterium
AGAAGGTTTAGTGATATGCAGAGTAAAAATATAAATGAACCAAAGGGCTGGCTCCCGGTTAGCGTTGATGAAATGGGACGTTCGGTAGTTCGGTAGGGTGGGTTAAAAGCCGTGTTGTTTACGGCGTAACCCACCATTTTTTCTTCATTGTATCATTAAATTTTAATACCTCATATTATGTATATATACTCCATACGTTTTGGTGGGTTACGCTTCATCCGCTTGGGCGGATTCCGCTTTTAACCCACCCTACCAAACTTCTAGCCGGTGTGTGTTGGGCCGATTGTGACGCACCGGCTGGAAGCCGATGCTCCCCGGGTTTGTACCTTGCCACCCGGTTTGTGGGGGGAATCTTGATGTATGAAAATCCTGCATGAAAGGGACGTGAACCCCATAAACATATGGAAATTCACGATATAATAGGAGCATCAAATTTTGTAAGTGGTCAGCCGTTTGGAGTACCATTGCCCTCCCAAGACTGAGAGGGGCAAGGGGAGGGTTGATAAGAATACGGTAAAAAATCCTTTAACCCCCTCCTAACCTCTCCCATTTCATTGGGGGAGGAATAGTGAGGCCGATTATAAGTATTCACTTCCATCCACTTCATATAGCTGACACGTTATTAAGTTTTAAAAGGATTCACACATGAATAAATGGTTTAAAACTGGATTATGCTGGGGGATTCTGTTGGTTGTTATGGCGTGCGGGCAGAATACTCCTACCGAAATTGATGTTGCCATCGAAAAGGAATATGACTTCATACTCCACCTGGATGACGCGGAGATTGAAGGGCTGCCCAAAGGGGTTTTCCCTTCCTTCTATACCATCAACGATGATCCGCGCTGGTGTATTTATCAGCACCCCCGCAGCCGGATAACATACTCGGATGTTTATATCGGCCAGAATGCCAAACTCATGTTTGGTTTTGGCATACGTGAGGAATGCTGGGACAAAGGCGGCGATGGGGTGAAATTCCGAATAAGCCTGGAAGCGAGTGGAGAAGAGGTGAACGGGGGAAAGAAGGTTCTCTTCGAAGAGTACATTAATCCCAAAGAGAACTTCGAAGATCGAAAATGGCACCAACGGGAACTGAACATTGCAGAGTATAAAAACCAGTCTGTATCCATCATTTACGAAACATTGCCGGGCAAGGATGATGCCGACAAAAACATCACCAACGATTGGGCGGTGTGGTCTAATCCAATGCTTGTTTCTGATGGTAAACAGGATACCCATAAAAGCCACGATCGAACCAATATTGTTTTGCTGGTTGTCGATACACTGCGCGCTGATTATCTAAACTGCTATGGCAAGGATTGGATCAAAACACCGAACATCGATCAAATCGCCAGGGATGGGGTTCTATTTGAAAAGGCTTACGCGCCCATGTCGACCACCGCGCCTTCGCATGCTTCCATATTTACCAGTCTATTTCCCTATCAGCATGGTGTTATCACAAATGAATATCACCTGGCGGAAAAGATTCCCCGGCTTACGGACGTATTGATCGAAAGCGGTTATAAAACGGGAGCGGCGATTAGTGTGTTTCACCTGAATGATGTGCTCTCAGGCCTGGGGGATGGCTTTGATTTTTATGAGCAGGTTGATCCAGCGTGGAGTGGTGAACGGGGGATTTCTGACTTGGGGGTTTATACGCGGCCAGCATCAATCACCATGAGTGGGGCTATCGAATGGCTTGATGAAGTGCATAATGATCCCTTCTTTTTATGGATTCATACCTACGACCCTCATATCCCTTATATGGGCGAAGGCGACTATCACAAAATGTATTATGAGGGAGACCCTAACGATCCATCCCACACCATGATGGAAGATGTGATGTTCAATAAGGGATGGGGGCCGGAGATCCTTTCCTGGTGCAGAGCTTGCCGGGATTTGGACTATTACAAGCGCGAATATGCTGCTGAAATTAGCTATGTAGACAATCAAGTGGGGCGTTTGATCCAAAATCTGAAGCGGCTTGGCGTTTACGAAAACACCTTGATCGTGTTGACCTCAGATCATGGCGAAAACCTGGGTGAGCATAACGTCTATTTTGATCACTGGTTTCTATATGAGACTGATTTGCATGTCCCGCTGATTTATCATTATCCCAAGGAATTGCCCAAAAGTGTGAGGGTAAAGAATGATGTTTCGATCGTTGATATTGCCCCCACCATGCTGGATATCATTGGTGAAGC
Source organism: uncultured bacterium (assembly GCA_964517495.1). Lineage (GTDB taxonomy): Bacteria > Hinthialibacterota > Hinthialibacteria > Hinthialibacterales > Hinthialibacteraceae > CAZFER01. The sequence continues at coordinate 2,202 of CAZFER010000131.1, forward strand.
AATCCACCCCATCGCGCAAAATTGCTTTGAAGGATCATCTCTCAGGCCGTTTTGGACTGGACCCGCGGAGAATGATGGCATCGTGTATGCAGAGGGGTTGAATTATACGGAAGTGGCTGCCTGGGATGACCGTTACAAGGTAATTTGGGAACTGAAAAGCACTGAATATAACGCCCGTTTGCAGTTGTATGAAGACCGGGTGAAGATTTTCGACCGGGTGAATGATCCCAACGAGATCGATCCGATCGGAAGTTTTATGTGGGGGCGTTATCTTGATCCGCCAACCCAGTATAAAGAAGGCGAACACACACCTGCGTTTGTGAAGCAAGAGGCGCTTGAGGATGAGACCTTTTTGCCGCGTATTGTGGCGCTGCTGGAAATCCTGCGCAAAAAGGTGGTTCCCCCGCCGGTGACGGAAGTTATCAAGCAACTGGGGGATATTTCATCGATGACCGATGTTGAACTTAACAGCCTTCCTGTCAGTGATCCATCCTTTATCGAGGCACTGGAGGATTTGGGTTATACCGGAGGTGTGAAGCATGAGCAGCTCGATTCGCAAAAATCGGAGAAGGAAATAGACCTGCGGGCCAGGATTGAAATAGCCAAAGAACGCGCCCAGATGATGAAAGTCCCCAGCGAAGAAGACCTGAAACGCCTGCTGACCGGTGAACTCTAAAAAACACCTGTCAGCTTCTGAAAATAGTGATATAAATATGTAAATGGCCATGTCGATAATAAAAGGCATGGCCGTCTGTTTGCGATCTTGAATGAAGGGTTGAAATTGTTGAAGAAACCGCTTTATCTGCTTATATTTCTGCATGTGTGCACTCTTTTGTCTTATTCGCAAAAAGCAATAGAAATCCCTTATCTGGATGAAAAACTACCCGCCATCATTGAAACCAGTGAAAGTGGAACTCCGAACGATTTTTCCATTGAAACAAGCAGTTTCCAGGGAGTTGTGGCTCAAATTTGGGTGTATATTGAGATTGATCATCCCAGTCCAAGTGATTTGCAAATACTCTTCCTAAAGGAAGGCTCTTCACGGGTAATTGTTTTATATGATGGTCAATCTGATGGCAGTGATCCAAGCGGGTGGTATGATGATGAAAAAGAACCGGCTAATGGATCACTCACAAGCTTTTCGGGATTGCCTTTACAAGGCAAGTGGACGTTACGAATTATCGATCCGTTTAGGGGATCGGTGGGGCAGCTGTTTGACTATTCAATTCGAGTGGAGCCGGTATTATTTGCTGAGTTTGACCGTATCAATGATTGTGTAATCGATTGCACGCGAACCCTTCGATTAAACACAGACGGTTATGGCAGTTTTGGTGATCAACAAATAGGCACCCGGTTTGGTGGTTTATTCCATGCCATTCCCGAAGAAGCCGATGCGCATCGAACCGTGTATCATTCCTCCCTTTATTTTGACGAGGCGGGAACATTTTTATCCTCACTTGATATGTTTCCCAGTGCTCGTTTGGAATCAATCGATTTAGTTCCTATCGGTGAAAATAAAACAAGCAGTGAATTTGAAATCGATGGCTATAATGTCACTCTCACCCAGGAACTAATACGAAGCGCCTCCAATGAATTGGTGTTAAAACAGCATTATCTTTTTGAAATGCCGGAAAATCTTTCGGAACCACCTGTTATTATTCGTTATTTCAACAGTCGAATGCGTTTCCCCATTAAGGATGAATTGGGACGGAAGAAATATGTTACCTTGAAAGAGGATGAGACAGGAGAAAAGAATCCTGAACTCTATATTTATAATTATTTGGATAACACGGTATTTGATGAATCGACTTACGTCGGTATTAGTTACCATTCATTTGATATGGATTTGATCGGAATGCTATCGACCGAATGGCGTGAGAATGTTAATCGAGGGAAAACCTTTCCAGAAAAGATCATGGATTTTGGTGAGGGGGTTTTTAACCCTGATAATGTTGAACCGGTGTGGAATGATAGGGATGGGGATGGGGTGACTGATCCGGGGTTGGGATTTGATGTGGCGCTGGCGATGGGATTTAAGCTAAAAGATCACAAGTTGAATGATAACACCTTTGAGTATACAGCGATTACAAAGTGGGGATATGGCAGCCCGTATGTGAAACTTCATGATGGAACACCCACGCCAACGCCCTCTCCAACGATGACGCCCACTGTGGCTCCGTCAGCAACGGCCATTCCTTCTCCCACGCCGACGGTGACGCCAACGCAGGAGGTTTTGCCCACATTTACATCAACACCCAGTCCAACACCGACTCCGAGGCAAAATACCGCGACGCCAAGTTTTTCGCCTACATCAACGCCTACACCAAAACCACGTGCCACTCAAACACCAACCTCGACTGCCTTACCTGTTCCGGCGTTTCCATTCCTAAGACAATTGCCTGATATACGGCTTTTATCGGGTGAATCTAATGAAGTCGTTTTGGATTTGGATGATTACGTTTATGATCCTGATACGCCAAAAGATGAACTTGGCTGGCAATTGCCTTTATGGGCTAACCGATTACATATTGATGAGCACCATCAATTGATAAGCCGTGGTTTTGATCGACCGGGAATCCATGGTCCGTTTAAGATAACATTAAAGGATGGTGTCTATACGGTTTCAGATGATATTGTGGTTAAAGTCTCTTCCTTTCGGCTTCAGTCCAGTAACCCCTTGCCGCCTATTGTGTTTAATGAGGGGGAAACGGTTTATCACAGCCCTTATCGATTGAATGATCTTTTGGTGGAAAGCAATGTTGAGGATCTTTACCTGGAGTGGTTTGTATTACGGCCCTGGCCGGATGGGATTGTGGATATTATCGTGCATCCTCAGTCTGATTTCACGGTGGTGACAGATGGGACAATTACAGATGAGATTGATTCTTTACAGTGGATTGCCAAGCGGGTAAAAGCGCGGCCAACGCCTTCACCCACGAATGAACCCACTTCGACGGCGACGTATACGATAACGCCAACACCACTGCCTACATCGACACCGACTGGTACGAATACACCGACAGTCACACCCCATGCAACCAATACCGTAATGCCGTCATTCACTCCAACGGCGACGCCTACTCCGACGTATACGGTGCAGCCGACGGTTACCCCCACATTTACGGCGACTCGAACGCCGTCCAGGACACCAACGCGAACGCCAACGCAGGCGCCAGCGGTGAATTGCAGTGACAACTTTGAATTCAGGATTGCCGATTCGATTTCAACCTTCGCCGAGCCAGTACAAATGGTGCGTGATGCAAATGGGGATTTAATTGTGGTGCATTATAATGATGGCTTGCTGGCCCGTTATCGCATCCAAAATGGAAGCATACAGTCTGACAATGCAGCCGATGTGGGCTTTGGGGCGGTTGATGCCGCGCTGGGTGATGTCGATGAAGATGGGCAGATGGATATCTTTGTGCTGAATCCATTCGATGAGAACCTGATTTTGATCAATGGTAACGACTTCAGTCGAATGTCTGTTTTGGATTTGTTTGAAGAGAACATCCCCAATATTTTTGATATTGAGAAAGGTGTGCGATTGCAAGCCCTCACGGCGGGTGACCTCGATGGTGATGCCATCGCTGAATGTGTGGTACGTCTGCGGGATGAATTGCTGGTAGTGAAATGGGATCATGGCCAGCTGGAAGTTGCGCAGCGCATCGAGATCGATGGCTCAACACGCTTTATAAAAGGCGAAGATCTCAACCAGGATGGCCAACTCGATATACTGCTAACCGCCCGGACCACAGGCGAACGGATTCAAATTTATACCTATCAAAACGAGGCACTTGAGCGGGTCAATGAATTGGCCACCGATCAGGAATTCACCGGCAATTATGCTCGCGAGATTGTCTTCCATGATTGGAATGGTGATGGCCTTGTCGATCTTGGGGTGTTGTTATTCAGCGGGGAATCCCGATTGCTGGAAGGGCAGAGTGATTTTCGATATGGCCGGTTGGTGGATGTGAATCCGATCGTGACCGGGATTGTCGATGCGGTTGATTTCGCTGATTTCGATGGTGATGGGCTTAGGGATTACGCCATTTTACAACGTAATCAGCACGGTCTGGTATTCAACCTGGCCTGCGGTGAGCAGCCTTTAAATTACACACATTCCATTCAATTGGTGCTCAGTTCATTCGCGCCCAAAATCGAGAGTTACGATTGGGAGATATTGGATTGGGATGGGGATGGCGATTTGGATATATTGGTTAGCCGAAGTTTTGCGAATGATATTATGGTGATAGAGAATGTTAGTGGGGAGATATGAGCAAAATATAATACTCTGGGATATTATGAAGAGTATAGAAATGATAACCATTCCCCTCCCAAGCCTGGGAGGGGCTAGGGGAGGGTTGAAGAATAGCGGCAGTAATGAGGTTATTCGTAAACTGAGAGGTATAGCCAATCAACCCCCTCTGTATCTCCCCCAGGCTTGGGGGAAAAATGGATAGCCGAAAATTGGAAAATATTCACCACACGTGGAGCATAAAATGGATACAAAGAGATACCTTTGTTGCCTAATATATCTACTCTGTAGTTTTTTTGTGTGTTGCCATTCGACCTTTGGGCAGACATTATCGCCAAACGATGATTTTGATACGGTGCTGGTTCCTGTGGGGCAGACCGTTGCGCCTGAGGGAAACAGTTTTATAGGCAATACACCCGAGGCGATGGGATTGCAATCCAATCCCGTTGAAGGTTTTGCGGAGGCGGATGTGTTGCCTTCGTCGGCCACTGATCAGATTCAAATCCGATTAAGACAGGGACAGGCGATTAGCTTTTGGTCCAAACCGATTATTGTTGAACCTTCACCGCTAATGCTTTCATGCAATGTCACCGTTGAAGGAGCCACTCCCCAGCAAGCGGCATTGGCGATGGTGGATGGGCAAGATCCAAGACGGCTGGGTGTATCGTTGCTTTATAACGATGATATTCCCCGGACGGAGCGTGATTTCTCCATGGAATATGAATGCCGATCCAACCGAGTGTTCTTTATACTCCAATTCGCCGGCCCTTCAGCAGGGCAGAGCATTGTTACAGTTAAACGGCTGCGGTTATTACCCAATTACCGTGAATTGGATGACAGCGTGGGGGCGAATACTATATCAGAAACGATTTATTTCAATGAGGAAAATCAAAACATCATTTTGAACACCCCTCCCTCGTCCGCTGATGGGGTAAGTTTCCAAATTAAACAGGATGTCAATCGCACCAAATTGCCTGCAACGCAGGGGAACGCGTTGCACTTAATCACCTCGGGGGCCGATAAGGTTATTCAGTTGCTTTTACCACAAACGCTGGCCTTTCGTGGTTTAGGCAATCAAAGGTATCCCAAGCGGGTATATGCGGAAGCGTATGCACGACGCATGGCGGGTGAAACCGGGATTTTCACTTTGGCGCTCTTCAGTGGATCAACAACCAGCGTTGGGTATGTTGATGTCCCTGTCGAGCAGATTCCCAGCGATGAATGGGTGCGGATATTATGCCCGGTGCAGTTTGGCCGAACGGCCATGTTGATGAATGATACCTTTGCCCTCAATGTCATTCTCCAAATCCGCGGGGGGAACGCTGAATTGGCAGTGGATGATGTATCGCTAAAATCAACCCGGGATTCCCTCTACTTATGGAACGCAGACAAGGTGATTGAATATTTGAATAATTAGGTTCGCTCATGCAATATGTAGTGGTTGATCCAATGTCATTAATTTAAAGGGGAGGGTGAGGCTCCCGCCGAGCCGTTTCCACGTATAACGGCTCGGCAGGAGCCTCGCCCTCCCTATTCAACGATCTAACTTGATCTTAACTTAATGACATTGG
>CAZFER010000132.1:0-7971 GCA_964517495.1 uncultured bacterium
CCGAGCCGTTTCCACGTATAACGGCTCGGCGGGAGCCTCGCCCTCCCCTTTAACTAAATGACATTGGGATCGAACCTATGTGTTCGCCCTATGTTGTGGTTTGGCAATCACCATATCAAAATTTAAACATTGGTTCCTATTTTTTGAGTGGATTGAGATCGAGCTCGATGGATTCGATATGAAGAAACTCTTTCAAGCGATTTTCTTCGGCTTTACTTTTCTCTTCCTGACCGGTTTGCTTGTAAAATGCAACAAGATGAGCGGATACCGAGACATCCTCGGGGAATTGCCGACTTAAGTCTTCCGTGATTTTTAAAGCCTCTTCGGTTTTGCCTTGGGCATGAAGAATTCGGACTTTTGCAAGGACATAACGGGGGTGATCCGGATTTTTTGAAAGAATCTGCTCAACCGACCGATTCGCAAGATCGATGTTTTCTTGCCTAAATGCGAAATCCGCCTTTATAAACCAATAAAGTGCGGTATTTGTGCAGTTATGTAGTACGGCATCCAAAAAGGCTTCAACCTTGCTGGCACTTTCATTGGCCACCATCCAACGCGCAAAAGCAAGTTGCTGCGGGATGCTGATTTTGTTGTTGAATTTAGTGATTTCATTCAGCCGGGTATGAAATACTTTGCCAGGATATTTTTCATCCGTCCTCATTTTATTGGCTTCAACGGTTAATTCTTTAGCGTAAAGTTCACCTTGTTTAATGGCATTATTGGCCAGTTCAGAGTAAGCCGGGCTAAGTGAGTCAGGATAAATGGCTAGGCAAATCCCTTCGAGAATCTGTGCTTCGGTTAACAAATGAGGTGAGGAGGGAGTTACCCCTTCAGCATAAAATTGGCCACGGCTGGGATCAGCACCTACGATGACTTCAAGGTTTGAGATGCTGTTTCCCGCAAACATTTCTCCTTGACAAAACACCACCGGGATTTTTTGCTGGAGATATTCATGGATCACTTCCGCCTGGCCGACGAATGGAACAATCCGGTATCGGGTTCCGGCTATAAAAGCGCCGATCAATTTATCAAAATCAAGCCCCCGTCGTGGAGAGGTCCGAAGTTGGCCACTCACAACAGCAAAAGAGACACGGTCACCCCAATAGCGATTGATTTCTGTAAGCACAAAGGGGGCGGCATAATTAGTAAAACGAGTCATTAGAGGGGACGTGTTTATTGGGTTAAGAATCTCGTCTTTCGGATTTGGATGGCGTAAAGCTAATGTTTGTTTGGCCACCTCAGCCTGAAATGAGCCTGGGAATCTTTTTTGCAGTTCTTTGTAATATTGCAGGGATTGAACCGTATCACCAGTTCGATAATGGAAATCAGCCAACCAGGAGAGAACTTGATAAGAGCGAAAGCCAGGATGATTTTCGTGCAGGATTTTCACATTCTGAACCGCTTCGCTTAACAGGCCAATCCTCCGCTGGATAACGGCAAGGGTAAAACGTTCCCAGGGATATGAATTCGGTTTATCCTTTATTAACTGCTTCAGTTCATTTACTGCGCTTTCCGCATCATAATCGAGCAAGTAGAGATACACTTTGGCAAGTGCATCCACTCCTTTTAATGATTCAACTTCCTCTTGTTTTTTCGCCCGAATATCCGAAACGATTTTGTCAAGAAGTTCGCTTGGGGGGAGCATGCCAGCGACAGGAACCCGCACTTCAGGGATTTTTTCGGCCTTTTTGATGTGTTCTTCTGCTTCTTCATTGCGGCCTTGGGCTTTTCGGACCAGAGCAAAGGCTTCGTGAAAACTTTTGTTGGGTTCCACTTTGGATTCAAACTTTTCAAGAATGGTTGCAGCAGTGTTAATTTCATTGAGCCGAAGCGCAGCGGACGCGATATTGGCCAGTAAATAAGAATCTTCATTAAGGTGAGGAACAAGGCGGGCTAATTGTTTGCGTGCTTCATCCTCATTTTGGCGGCTGATCAAACTAAGAATTCGCAGATATAACATCGCTGGATCATTGGGGGCTTTTTTGAGCTGTTCTTCAATAAGTTTATTGGCTTGATCCATATTGCCTTGCACAATCTGAATTTTTGCCAGATCAAAGAATAGCCATTTTTCCAGCAAAGGATTCCCCAATCGCCCCTGTGTTTTGCTTAAAAGTTGCTCCGCTTCAACCCATCGTTCTTCGCGGGTCGCCAGATACCCGACAATATAAAGAGTATAAGGAGTAATTTTCCCATTTGAGATATTTTCGAAAAAAGCGTAATAACACGTTAGCATATCGTCCGCTTTTAACGCCAGGACAGAGAGAGAGGGGTGGAACGGCGATTGGTTTTCCAAAAGTGCGTGAATATGTTCAAGAGCTTCTTTCCGTTTACCTTTATCGATGAGATCAGCGATTTTGAGTTCATCATTTCCGAGAGGAGAGACGGTTTTAACGGTAGCCTCGTTTTTTAAATTCGCAGGAATTGATGCATAGAAATCAAGGCATATGCGGCGTGCAATTTGAGAAAGTTGCATGTTACGCCTTTTTTCAAGGCGTATCACCAAATCAGCGGCTAATTTAACTCGCTCGCTGAAATCGATCGAATTTGATAAAATTTCATTGCGAGCTTCCAAAATAGCTTGCAATGAAAGCGGTTCTGTTTTTCGGGATGCTGTCTCTTCCGCTGTATTGCTTGTCATTTGTGTGGAACAAAGAGCGAATAATGCAATACCCCAGATAATTCGGTTTAAGATTGGCATAATAAATTCCATCCAATACACATTGATTCTATTGTTTCGAGGTGACGATATATCCGGATTGTTTACGCCGGCCAATTGTGAACAATCCATATAATGTAATTAGTATGGTCCAACAATACTTGAATACACCATAGGATAAGGATTGCACGCTTATTAATTTACTTTCATACCGTAATCACGGAGAACGTCTTTTAACCGGGCTTCATGTTCAGGCAGTAATGGGACCATTGGGGGACGCAGAATACCGCAATGGGGAAGGCCTGATTCTGGATTTTGGCTGAGTAAATTAACCGCGGTTTTAACTGGAACCGGATTGGTTTCTATAAACAATGCTTTGTTTATAACGGCTAAATGTTGATGAATCCTTAGAGCTTCAGCGGTGTTGCCGTTTAAATAAGCATGGACCAATGCTCTGACATCTTTTGGTACAATATTGGCGGAAACGGAAATCGTCCCTTTCCCCCCCACCGCGAGAATGGGGAGCGTTAATCCATCATCACCCGACCAAATATAAAAATCATCGTCTGTAAGACGTGCAATTTCAGAAATTTGAGTTATATTCCCACTGGCTTCTTTTACACCGATAATGTTCTTTTCTTGAGACAGTTCCACCATGCTTTCAACCGCAATGTTGACACCCGTACGTCCTTGGATGTTATACGGCACTTGGGGAATATCCACCTCACGGGCAATGGTGCGAAAATGATGGAGAAGGCCGTGCTGAGTGGGTTTATTATAATATGGTGAAATCAAAAGGGACAAATCGGCACCATCTTCTTTGGCAGCCTGAGTCAAATCAAGGGCCTCTTTGGTATTATTGCTTCCACTTCCCGCCATCAGAAGGGGATATTGATTATTACCGCGTTTTGATTTGATATAGTGAGCCGCATGGCGGATGATATCCTTATGTTCCTGGTGGGATAAAGTTGCTGATTCACCGGTTGTACCGCAAACAAGTATACATTCGGTCCCAGCCTCAAAGTGGAAATCGATCAATTTCTCTAATGCATTAAAGTCGATTTGATCGTCTTTAAAGGGGGTTACTAAAGCAACGGCTGAACCTTCAAACATGATTTTACCTCTCTTTTATATTGGTATAAATAACCTTGTGAAATTTCGTTCTATTTATGAGAACAGGTCACTCCAATCGCATATACTTAATGTGGAGCCTTCGACACAACGACCTAAATTCGTTGGATGGGTCACGGCTTCTAACCCATCATGCACATATTTTTGCCGTATCACAATGTAGGGCGAACACATAGGTTCGTCCCTACCACATGTTGGAGTTGACCTGTGTGTTAACCTGGTTTTGAAACAATCTATGGAACCTCGTCCTCCCGTTTAAGGTGTTAGAGGTATGGTAGAAAACCCTTCATTCTCTGTCAACCAGACATTCAGGCACTTAATACTCTATTTTTATGGTTCCCAACTGTTCTCTTTTTCAGATGATCAAATATAATTTGAAAAAGGCCTTACCAATTAGCTATGAGAATATGGCACGTTGTCAAGGAATATTGGATATGATGCCCGTTATCTCACCCGCGAATAAAGACAAAACCGATTTATTTCGAGAAGCCAAAGTTTTAGTTATTGATGATGATGTTGTGATTTGTGGTGTCGTATCAGAATATCTTGAGCGCTTAGGGACAGAAGTTGTCTGGACTGATCAATCCGCAGTGGCTGCCAATTGGATTCAAGAACAGGAATTCGATGTCATCTTATCCGATATATACATGCCGGGATTAAAGGGGCACGATTTGCTTTCCATTACTTTGGAATACTTACCTTATACTCCCTTTGTTTTAATGACCGGCAAGCCCTCCCTGGATAATACGATCGATGCGATTCGCCTTGGCGCTTATGATTACCTGGTAAAACCGTTTAACCTTGAAGTCCTTAAAGTTACCTTGGAAAGGGCGTTACGCTACAGAAGCCTATCGATTGAAAATCTCGCCTATCAGGAAAATCTTGAAAAAAAGGTTGTTGAACGGACCCGGGAACTGAGTGAATTTCTGTTTTATTCGGTTCAATCACTTTCATTGGCATTGGAAGCACGCGATCCTTACACTGAGGGGCATGGACACCGGGTTTCGCAGTTTGTGATTAAATTGGCCGGGGAACTGGGTGTTGGTGAAGAACATTATCAACCCTTGCGGTTAGCTTGTCAGTTGCATGATATCGGCAAAATTGGGATTCCTGATTCAATTCTCCTCAAAACGGGAAAATTGACTCCCACTGAATATGATATTATGAAGGATCATGTTTATATCGGCTACAAGATTTTGTCTCCCATTCCCTCATTGCGCGAAGTGAGCCGGTATGTGTATGAACATCATGAACGAATGGATGGAAGTGGTTATCCACGCGGATTGAGTGGGGATCAAATTCACTATAACAGCCGGATGCTTATGGTTGCAGAAGTGTGCGACGCTCTGGCAACCAAACGGCACTATAAACCAGCATGGCCCATTGATCAAATTATAACGTTTTTTAACGAACAAGCGGGATCATCGTTTGATAAAGACGTGGTTCACGCCTTGATTTCCATCCTTCAGCGAGAAGGCGATCACATCATCGCCATGTTCCAAACCAAGGCTACTTAAGAAAACGTTCGATGCGCCGGATGGCCTCTTTTAAATCATTCAACGAGGTTGCATACGAACATCGAATATGGCCTTCCCCGCATTCTCCAAACGCATCACCAGGAACAACCGCCACATTTTCTTTTTCCAATAACTGTTCAGCAAAAACTTGCGATGAAAGCCCGCTACGTTTTATGGATGGGAAGGCATAAAACGCTCCTTTGGGTAAAAGGCAATCCAAACCTATGCGATTGAAGTGATGAGTAATGTAACGGCGCCGGGAATCATATTCCTTTTTCATCCGCTCAACTTCTTCATCGCCATGCCTCAAGGCTTCAATCGCCGCTTCTTGAGCCGTGGTCGGAGCACACATAATGGAATATTGATGAATTTTGGTCATCATAGATAAAATGTCATTTGGTCCTGCCGCAAAACCTAACCGCCAGCCCGTCATCGCCCATGCTTTTGAAAAACCATGTAATAGAAGAAGGCGATCTTTCAATTCCGGGACCGAAGAGAAAGAAAGAGGTTCTTCATCATAGGTAAGGGGATGATATATTTCATCACTAATCAGGATCAAATCGCTATCTATTATAAACTCAGCAATTTCTGTTGTTTGTGATCGACTTAGCATTGCCCCCGAGGGATTATTTGGATAGTTGATAATCATTCCTTTGGTTTTCGGTGAGACAACCTTTTCCAAATCGGATTTAAGAGGTAAAAAATGATTCTCCATCGTAGTTGGAATGCGTATTGGAACCCCACCACTAAGGGTAACGAGTGGAGCGTAAGATACGAATGAGGGGTCGACAATGATTAATTCGTCGCCAGGCTCCAGAATACTTCGAAATGAAAGATCAAGTGCCTCACTGCCTCCAACCGTGATTAAGATTTCATCTTGGGGGTTATAAGTTACGTTATTTTGTTTTTGCAAATAAGCGGCAATTTCTTCCCGCAACTGGGGAATCCCATTATTCGACGAATAACTGGTGTGCCCCAATTCCAAAGAATTGATTCCCGCTTCACAAATATGCCAGGGAGTGGCAAAATCCGGCTCTCCCACACCCAGTGATATAACATCCGGCTTTCCTGCCACCAAATCAAAAAATTTGCGAATGCCAGAGGGAGGAAGGCTGGAGACGACAGGGTTAATTCGTGATTTCTTTAACGTTTGATGAATTGTTTTGGGATTGGTAACCATGGGTGCCTCTTATATTATGGTGAGACCGGTATGCGGTCACGTTTTTCATGTTCAACGAGTATTGTTCCCAATTCTTTGTATTTTTTCAATAAAAAATGCGAAGCGGTCGAACGGACATTGGGTAAAGTTGATAGTTTATCGATAACGAAATCAGCAATATCACGCATGGTTTGGCCTTCAATCATCACCAATAAATCATATCCCCCGGATACCAAAAAGACGGATTGCACTTCAGGGAATCGGTAGATTCGCTCCGCAATTTTATCAAAACCAAATCCTTTCTCCGGCTGTACTGAAACTTCGATGAGGCAGGCGACTTTATCTTCCATGGCTCTTTCAGGATTAACGATTGTTTTATAAGCCAGAATGATGCCCTCTTTTTCCATCCGGGTGATTTCATCTGAAACGGCTTCTTGGTTTTCACCCACCATGACAGCGACTTCAGCGGGAGAAATACGGGCATCTCGTTCGAGGAGTTCCAGGATTTTTGTACGTAAGGACATGGTGTACTCACTTTCCGGGTGGATTATAAATCCGCCCCCACATTCTTCTTGTGGATAATTTTATGCAATGGTCATTTCCATTGAAAAACAGAATTATCGTGAAATATCGGTTATAAATGGTAAATGATAAGGGAAGATTATAAACTCACAATGGTTGCCGTACAATTAGCCGGGAATATGAATGAAATTTCTTTTATCATTCTGCCAACCAAAGCAGACAACTTTGGCGGCCATGTCGCCTACTTTATATTCACGCTGATAGGATTCGTGTAAATGGCCATGGATAATAACGTCAATTCCGGTTGAGATGATGGCTTCATATGCACGACGGGGAATGGCTAAACTTTCCTTTTTTTTCCTGGCGACCAATTTTGTACTCGTTTGAGCCATTTTTTGAACTGTTCGACGTCGAAAACTTGATGGGAGGCGGTTCGCCAGGAAGCGCATCCATCTGGAGCGGATAACGGATTTATAGAATTGATAAGCCCAGTCATTCCAGCATAATTCATCACCATGCCCGATATAAACCGCTTGACCTCCAATTTCCATGACCGTGGGATTGGGCAACACCTCAATCCAGGATTCATTCTCAAAATAATGAGAAGCCAGAAAGTCCCGGTTTCCCTCAATAAAAAAGATATCAATTCCTTTGGCCGACCATTGTTTCAATTGATCAAGAAAGAATGAGTATTTTTCCTTAATCCATTCTTCATCGTTAATCCAGACATGGAAAATATCTCCAAGTAAAAAGATTCGTTTTGTATTGGCAGGAATTCCTGAAAAAAGTTTATTAATTTCGGCGTCTTCATTACCAGGATGGTGAAGATCAACGAAGAAAACATTTTCACGAGAAGAGTGGTTTAGCATTTTAAATATAAGAGGTAAAAAAGAGTGATTGTCTTAAAACTGGGTTGACACATAGGTCAACCCCCAATGTCATTAAGTTAAGATCAAGTTGGATCGTTGAATAGGGAGGGCGAGGCT
>CAZFER010000133.1:0-7836 GCA_964517495.1 uncultured bacterium
TAGGATAAATCGACGGCACCCCCCGAATTAAAAACCGGGGCGCCCCGAAACAAAAAAGTCGAAACATAAAAAGAGAAAGGAAAGCGTGAACGCCCCACACCGGCCATAGGTCAGCGAATTTCATCCACATCGCCAGTGTCGTTCATACAATCTTTAAAATGGCGTTCATCAATGAAGGTCAGGGACAATTCACACCCATCATTCAATGAGCACCGCAAAAGTGCGGCTCATCCAAGGGGATAGGTCTGTCCATCGCGTCCAACGCGCATAGAAATTCAATTATTTCACTTTTCCCGTAAACGTATATTGGCATCCGAATTCGACACCGCCGTCGAATCCGATATAATCGCCCCATTCACATATTCAATCCCCACTTTATTGTCCGTTGCCAAACTCTGATAAAACCGCACCCCCGCTTCTTTCGCTTGCAATCCAATGGCATTATGGGTAGCGGTGCTTTCAATCAGATGGCTTCCCTTCCCAATCGCCCTTAATCCGGAGGCCAAATTGGATCGCACGCTACATTGAACCACGGTTACTCCTTCATACGTCACAATTCCATGCTCCCTACTATCATTGGCCGTACAATGGACAACCACCGAGCCATCCCGTGTCACGATGCCATGCTGCATATTCATATCCGCCGCACATCCCCTTACCACCGAACTATAACTCGAGTAAATTCCTGTTCGTTGATTGGAAGATGCGATGGTATTGACGATGGTCGAGCTTCGTCCACTGACCACCCCCGTTCGGCCATTGTTGCAGCTCATGCTGTTGGTCATATTTGAACCGCTTCCCATCACAATGCCATTTTCACCATTCCCCAAAATATGAGCATTATTCACTCGCGACCGGTTTTCAAGCACCACTCCGGATTGCTTGTTCGCTCGGCTGAAAATGGATTCCAACTGACAGCCGTTCTTTCCAACGAAGCCATTCCCCTGGTTGTTAATGGCATCGCATTCATCCGCACGGGCATAATCTCCCAAATAAAAGCCATCACCTCCATTTTTGCTACTCACACAATCATTTACTTTAATTCGCATGGCATCCGGAGCAAAAAGGCCGGTGTTCCCCCACGCTTTAATCACCCCATTTATGATAGTTATCCCGCTTTGTTCACCTGTAATCTCAATTCCATTCAAGCTCCCTTCCACGCCCTGTAATACTTGATGATTTAAATCCAAACGAACATGGGAAGCCTTGATCTCAATACCGGATTTCCCCTCCACGCCTTTGAGATTGCTTTTCAAGATATAATGACCCGGTTTATCAATACAATGAAGAGCGTTATCCGATCCACTCAGGGAAGCGATTTCGATCAATCCCTCTTCTGCAAAAACCGGTAAGTTGTTTGATAAAATCAGAATAACGGATAGTACGATTTGTTTTATCATTTTATACTCCATGAACATCCTTTTTCTTGCCGATCTAGCGAATATCTATCAAATGATGGGCTGTGTAAATTTGGCCAAACATGGTTGTCGTGCGTACCGTGATGATATGCATTCCTCGGGGAGGGTTCTTCGGCAGCATGGTTTTCCAAAGATGCAATTTATCCGGCACTTTTTCCAAAACCACCCATTCTCCATTCTTTCCAAATTTCATCTCCACTTTCGAACGAACCGATCCCCCAAAAACATTCACTTGCATTTCCGTATGTTCCGCTTCATCCCGTTCAAGCGACGAGGGTGCCAGTATATCCATCTGATAATTGGATGGACGCCGTGCCGGATGATATTCCACGGTATAGGCATTGTTGTCAAATTCAACATAAGACCAGCCATTTGGAACACCATCTTTCATGGTGGTATGGGGAATGCCATTCTCATCGAGTTCACCACCCCACCAATTTCCACAGGCGGTCACATGCACCAATTCATGCAGTGGTTTTTCACCATGCCATCCCGCTTCTTTGTCATAAAATTGATGGGATTGTATATGAGCATGAGCCGATAAAACAAACACATTCTCATGGCCTTCCAGCACATCAAAAAAGGCCTGCCGGTTGGCCATGCCACGAATAGGAATATGAAACATGATCACAATCAGCTGATCCGGATCAAGATGGGATAAATCCGCCTTTATAAACGCCAATTGCTGCTCATTCAAATATCCCCGATAATGATGCCCGCTTCCCTTCTCTACATTATCCAATGTAATGAAATGTACTGGCCCATAGTTAAAGGAAAAATTCGTGGGACCATACACTCTTTTATAGGTGTCCGCAGCATGCCTATCATCCAACGCCTTGAAATTCATATCATGATTGCCATGCACATTAAACCAGGGGATCCCAACCATACTCACCACCCGATTCAACGGCTCAAACATGCGCAAATCATCAAACGCCAAATCCCCCAGCGTTACCCCAAATTTTGCATCCGTCCCCACCAATTGAGGAATAATATCCCTGGCCAAATACTCCACTTCCTTCAAATTTCTGACCTGGGGATCACCAAACACAAGTATTCGATAGGATTCCGGTTCATCCTTGTGATACAATGGAAAATCAATGCGCTTTGGCAAGCTACCCGTGGGTGAAATACCCGGAAAATCAAGATAATCCGGCGAACCTTCGGGACGATGGATATAGTGGAACAAGGGCAATTGATCCCCGCTAAAACGCATGGTCCAATCCCGGGGTTTGATCACAAAAAGAATCGTTTGATCCGTTACACCGATCCTGTAGCGTCCCTCTTCATCCGTCTCCACAATCGATTCTCCATTGCTAACCAATACCGACTCAATCCCCGCTTCACCATCATCCTTTTTTTGATTCCCATTCTCATCATGATAGACAAATCCTTCAACAAACAGTTCACCATCTGAAGCAGCAAAACAAAATTGTCCCATCAAACCAGATATGAATACAAATACAGCGACAAGATACTTGATGCGTATAGAAAACTCAGTCATTTAATCATCCTTTTCTTTAGATAATGTTTAGAATCAGAAAAATGATTATAAGTAGATTCGAGTGAAGAAGATAGGATGGAACCTAAACGAATCGGGGATTTAATTAACTTTTAATTGTTGTTTAACCATTACCAATCAGGTGATGATTTTAAAGACAAAACACCCCTAAGGCAGGAAATCAATCGATATCCCCCTTCGATAAATCCTAAAGTTAGGCTTATTAAAACATCTTACATTCAGGCTTG
The DNA here is from genome assembly GCA_964517495.1 of uncultured bacterium. Classification (GTDB taxonomy): domain Bacteria; phylum Hinthialibacterota; class Hinthialibacteria; order Hinthialibacterales; family Hinthialibacteraceae; genus CAZFER01. The sequence goes on from CAZFER010000133.1 coordinate 3,168, forward strand.
AATCTGATCCGTCTCGTTGATTTTATTTCCACAACAGTTAATCAACTTGTTATAAATCCACGCAAATAGAAATCCACAAATCAAACCATCAAAAAATCCCCATATCAACCCGATGAAACTCCCAGCTGCCGTTATGGAATAACCCCGGTAAATACGGCCCAAAAGCGTAACATCACCCGTCGCTCCATCAAAATAGATTATCCACCAGGTCATCACAAAAACACCTAATCCCCATAAAATCCCACATGCCAACGAAAAAGCCTTTACATTTAGTTTCATTTTGCATCTCCCCTAAGTTGAAAAGATTTGCCCTATTATAACACAAGATTAAATGAGATTGCTATTGTTCTCTCTTTATTTACCGCCAAATGGAATTTATTATGATAAATATTCTATAGATTCTGGTCTGCTGGATACATGTCAGACGGCGATCATTTAAAATCAAAAACCATTGAACCATTATCTCCTGATTTGTGGGTGGAGCAGTATGGAGATGCACTGTTTCGATACGCCATGCTCCATCTGCGCGATCCCCATCTCGCTGAAGATTTGGTGCAGGAAACCTTTATATCCGCCTGGAAAGCCCGAACATCTTACGCCGGTCAATCCAAACCTCAAACGTGGTTAATGGGAATATTAAAACATAAGATATTTGACCACATGCGCAAGCAATACCGTGAACAACTCATCCTGGAATCATCGTTGAAAACCGATGAAGAATCCTTCGACCAATCATTCTTCGATAGGTTGGATCATTGGAAACAACCACCCGCATCCTGGAGCAATCCCCGGGCCGCTCTGCAGGAAAAGGAATTTCTACAGGTCCTTCATGCATGCATATCAAACTTACCCCACTACATGACAGACGCTTTCATTCTTCGCGTGATGGATGGCTTATCCACTGAAGAAGTGTGTAATATTTTGAATATATCCTCGACCAATTTAGCAGTAATACTTCACCGCGCCCGTACCCAGCTGCAACACTGCCTGCAAAACAAATGGTTTAAAACCCCAAAAAGGAAGAAATAATGCTCCTCTTTTCATGCAAAAAAGCCAGCCGCTTGATCTCCGATTCCTTGGACCGCCCCCTAACATTCCGCGAGCGATGCGCCTTGCGCTTCCATTTATGCATCTGCCGGGTTTGCCGGCGCTTTCGTAAGCAAGTAACATCCATCGATTCAATTAAAGATGAGCCGGATTTATTCATGAAAATCCCCCCCAACCAATCTCTACCCCCAGAAAAACGAGAACGTATCAAAGATAAAATGAATGAAATCATCAAAAACGATTGATTGAATAACACCTTCACAACATCCTCAAATTTTCTTCCAAAAAATTGATAATAATTGTAATTATTCACCATTTTTTTAACAATTCCCAAAATAATTTATCTTAGTATAAATGGCCCATATTTTGCTGTGACCATTCACATCAAAGAAAAAAAATGAATATTAACATTACACTTCAAGGAGACAATGCAATGAAATTTAATAACATTCGTATGAAACCAAAGTTGATTGGATTGTTTTTAATTGTAGGATTAATACCGTTGATGATCGCCGTCTGGATTTCCTACTCCAACTCAAGTGCAACAATTCAAACACAAGCATTCAATCAATTAATAGCCGTACGAGACATAAAGCAGGCTCAAATTGAAAAGTATTTCAACGAACGAGAGGGCGACATGAATGTATTGGTGGAAACAGTTGCCTCTCTCCAACAACGAGCATTTGAAAAATTGGCTGCCGTCCAACAAATAAAAAAATCCCAAATCGAGCACTATTTCAAAGAACGTTTTGGTGATTTGGAAGTCTACCGTAAAAACCAAAGCGTCATTTCAGCATTTGAACAATTTAACTTGGCCTATAATAAAGGTGGATTAAATGGCTCTTTATGGAAACAGGCAGATGAACAATTCGGTGACTCGTTAAAGAACTATGTCGAAACCTATGGCTATTATGATCTTTTTATCATCTCGCCCGAAGGTGACATCGTTTGGACAGCGGGGAAGGAATCTGATCTGGGAACCAACCTGATATCAGGTCCATACAATGATAGTAGTTTGGCTAGCGTATTTACCGAAGGGAAAAAACAAACATCTATCCAGGATTATGAATGGTATGAACCCTCAAAAGAACCAGCCGCTTTTATTGGAGGTCCAGTTAAAAATTCCACCGGTGAATTGATCGGCGTTTTGGCCTATCAACTCTCTTCCCAACAAACCAACTCGATTGTTCAACAGCGAGACGGCCTGGGAAAAACCGGCGAAACATATTTAGTAGGATTAACGGATAATACGACCTCGTTTCGAAGCAACGTGTTAACCATGGGAAACGGAAAATATGTGATCGGACATAAAATCAAAACACCATATATTGAAAAAGCATTAGCCGGTGAAAGCAGAGAAGAAATTAATGCTGATCCAAGTGGAAACCTTGTCATGGTGAATTACTCACCTCTGCAAATCGAAGGATTACAATGGGCCATCATCACCAAAATGAATGTAGAAGAAGCCACTACCGTTCAGGTGAAAGGAGATGATCAGGATTTCTTCACAAATTACAAGGAAACTTACGGCTATTACGATCTATTTCTGATCTCCCCCTCTGGTTATGTCTTTTACACCGTAACCCACGAACCCGATTATCAAACCAACATGCTCACCGGCCCCTACAAGGATTCAGGATTAGGCAAATTGGTTCGCAAAGTACTCAATACTAAAAGTTATGCCATCCAGGACTTCGAACCCTATGCCCCTAGTAATAATGCCCCTGCCGCTTTCATCGCTCAACCCGTTATGGAGCAAAACGAAGTCGGTCTAATTGTTGCCCTTCAATTACCTCTTGAAACTATCAACTCAATTATGCAGGAACGCAGCGGGATGGGAAAAACCGGTGAAACATATTTGGTGGGCAGTGACTTATTAATGCGATCGGACTCTTACCTCGATCAAGTCAACCATACCGTTTTGGCCTCATTTAAAAATCCTACTTTGGGCAGCGTAAAAACAGTAGCCACCGAAAAAGCATTAAATGGAGAAAGTGGTGCTGAAATCATTATCGATTACAATGGAAATCCCGTTTTATCAGCCTTTGCCCCTCTGTCGGTAGGCGAAAACAAATGGGCAATCATGGCTGAAATCGATGAAGCTGAGGCTTTCAGCAGTCTGGCATTTTGGGATCAATATAATGATAGCCTGGGTTTATTTGGTTGGATTTTCGGTTTAGCCGTGATCTTAGCTGTGTGTGTCATCTTCATTGCTCTCATAATATCCAATTCTATTGCAAATCCCCTCACCAAAATGAAAGAAATGCTCCAGGACATTGCCGAAGGCGAAGGCGATTTGACCAAAGAACTAACCGTCACTGGCGAAGATGAAGTCGGCCAGGTTGCAAAATGGTTCAATGTTTTTGTTGGTAAACTCCGTGACCTTATTCGTGATATCGCCTTGACCGCAGAACAAGTGGCATCCAGTTCAGAAGAACTCTCTGCCTCATCCCAAAACCTGGCGAATGCCGCCACTGAACAAGCCAGTAATTTGGAAGAAACCTCAGCCTCTATCGAACAATTAAGTACATCTGTTGAACAAAACGCCACCCATGCCCAAAAAGCCAATGCCGTTTCCGATGAATCCGCTAAAGAATCTGAAATAGGCGGACAAGCCGTAATTGAAACCGTCGATGCCATGAAAAAGATTGCTGATCAAATTTCTATCGTGGATGACATTGCTGATCAAACCAACTTACTGGCTTTAAACGCCGCAATTGAAGCCGCCCGCGCGGGCGAAATGGGCAAAGGATTCGCCGTCGTTGCGGTTGAAGTTCGCAAATTGGCTGAACGCAGCCAACTGGCTGCCAAAGAGATCAGTGAATTAGCAAAAAATAGTGTTAGCCGGGCAGAAGAGGCAGGTGAACGTATTCAAAAAGTGGTTCCTGCAATCCAAAATGCTTCCAAATTGGTACAGGAAATAACCGCTGCCTGCGCAGAACAATCCAATGGAGCCGCCCAAATTCGCAGTGCTGTGGAACAACTGGATCAGGTAACCCAGCAAAACTCCGCCACCAGTGAGGAATGTGCCTCTGCCAGCGAAGAACTCTCCGCCCAGGCACAATCTTTACAAAACATGATTGGACGATTCAAGATTGATAACGGTTTCCCAGCCGAAGAAAGGTTTCAAATCACTTATGAACAGCATTAAAAATCCAATTGAATAAATAACACCTGGCGAATGTCATCCTCAGAGAAAAAAGGGTGGGTTACGCCGTAACCAACACGGCTTTTAACCCACCCTACCGAACTACTCCCCAACTTGCAAATCTTAAACTTCTGGGTAAAACTCAACTTCCATCCCCACATTAACTTCCATACAAAAACACCCAACCCCCGATATTCCATATCCTGCGAATCCTCAACATCCTGGATATCCTGATTCAGAAAAAAAAAATAAAAAAATTTTTATCCCCTCAAATATCTACACTTACAAACGCCTATCCACCCAAAAAACATTCAAAATTCACAAAAAACATTCCTTTAATCGCCCCAAAAAGTCGGGTTTCTCTCTATAGGTAGGAAAGCACACCGTGCCTCTGGGATCGAAAGATCACGTGCTTTCCAAAATGAATAACGTTATTCAGATTACCGGGTGCATACGTTTAAAAAGGATTATACC
>CAZFER010000134.1:0-7470 GCA_964517495.1 uncultured bacterium
CGATTTCCTCCTTAATTGCTTTTTCCAACCTGGGCACTTCCTGCAAATCGTATGGATTTCAGATGATCCTTTCTCATTTATATTATGGCCTATAGAGTTTAATATAACAATCCAATACTTTCCTTCGCCCATGTTACGAATGTGCAATTTGCTCATCCTACATGCTGTTCGATCAATTCACACGTAATCTCTTTTCCTGGATGAAACACCGACAACCGGCGGCATAGGTTCTTCAATTCTCTTACATTTCCCGGGAAATGGTAACTCAATAGAAAACGTTCAGTCTCTTCTGCCAAAGATACAGACTTATCCATTCTCATAAAATGGCGGTACAGATGAATCGCATCCCGTCCACGTTCGCGTAAAGGTGGGGCTTCAATCCGCAGGATATTCATTCGGTCATATAAATCACCCAGCAGTCGTCCGGCATAGACATCCTGCTTCAGATCGCGGTTTGAGGCGGCAATGATGCGGGTACGTATATTGATTGGCTCAGTCGACCCCACCCGAATAATAGTTCTCTGTTCCAAAAAGCGCAATAAACGTCCCTGAATATCCAACGGCAGTGCGCTGATTTCATCCAGGAAGACGGTCCCTTCCTGAGCAGTTTCAAAAAAACCTATATGGCGGCGTGTCGCCCCGGTAAAGGCTCCCCGTTCATGGCCGAACAAAGCCGACTCAGCGGTGGCGGGATGCAAGGCGGCACAATCAACAATCACCGGTTGATTCCCCCGCGTGGGACCAAGCAGGTGAAGGGCACGCGCCAGCAGTTCTTTCCCTGTGCCACGCTCGCCTGTTATTAAGACCGTGTCCCAATGGGGAGCAGCATACAATAAGTGTTGAGCCAATTCCTTCATCACATGGCTCTTGCCAATGATGTTAAATTTTTTAAGATCCAGCTTCGTATCCATGATGATTCCCTTCCTATACAAATGAATGAAAACCTATGGATAAAGCGTAGTTGATTTACCATCCCCAATGCGTCCACCATGCATCCCGATCATGTCCCGAAAGTGTCCCAATCTCAGAAAAATGGCTATTTAGCATTACAAAAGCGTCCGATTATCCGTAAAGTAGAGCATAAAACCCAAGGAGATTGAAACATGAGCCAATATTCGTTGTCCAAATTCTTAGAGCAATCCCGAACGCAGGAACGAGGCACCAATCGCTTTGAATTGCAAACCCAACGTTTTTTGGATATTCAGCTGGATGGGATGGTTTGGACCAAAATGGGGACCATGGTGGCTTATAACGGGGGGATTAAATTCACCCGTGAAAAGCTGTTTGAACATGGGCTGGGTAAATTCTTCAAAAAAGCCTTGACCGGTGAGGGCCTGTCGCTTACCAAAGCGGAGGGGAGCGGATTCTTGTTCCTTGCGGATATGGGCAAAAAAGTGACTATTTTGGAATTACAGAATGAGACCATCTATGTAAATGGCAATGACCTGCTCGCCTTTGAAGAAGGTATTGATTGGGATATCAAATTGATGAAAAAGGTATCCTCCATGATGGCGGGCGGGCTTTTTAACATTCGCCTGGAAGGGAGCGGGATGGTGGCTTTTACCACCCATTATGATCCATTAACCTTAACGGCGAAAAAAGAGCACCCAATCTATACCGATCCCAATGCGACGGTACTTTGGTCGGGAAACCTCACGCCTGAATTGAAGACAGATATTTCGTTCCGTACCTTTATCGGACGCGGCAGCGGTGAGTCATTACAAATGGAATTCGCCGAGGATGGTTTTGTGGTCATCCAGCCTTATGAGGAAGTCTATTTTCAAGCAGGACAAAAGACCGGGGGACAATAACATTAATAAACGCCCGGTATCAGAATTGAAACCGGGCGTCTCATTTACATATCGTTTTGATGGTGATTACGGCAAAATTCAAGTTCATGTAGAGCACGACGGAAGAATATGTTTAATCAAGGTTTAATGGTGTCAGGATGATATTTCGATAGGCCACCGGGCCATGGTCACCTTGCAGCATAAGGGGGCCTTTAGGATGTTCGGGCGCGTCAGGCCGATCATTCAAGGCTGCCCGGGTGGAACCGGTCAGTTCCACATCTTTATGAATCACAACACCGTTGTGCTTAACTTCCACAAAACGTGCATTTTCGATTTTCTTACCGTTTTCATCAAAGCGGGGTGCACGGAAAATCACATCAAACGATTGCCACTCACCCGGCGCCTTGCTTTGATTGGTTTTGGGAGCAAAACCATGATAGGTCTTTTTGCCATCCCACCGCGCATAAATGCCACCGCAATCTGAGAAGCTCAAATCCTCATCTTTCTTGCCATAACTATCCAACACCTGGACTTCATACATGCCATGAAAATAGACACCGGAATTCGAGTTATGCGGAACAACGAATTCGATATGCAGTTTACAATCACCATGCTCATAGCGGGAAAGTAAATTACATGTTCGGCCATTGTCTGAATTAACCATGATGCCTTGACCTTGTTCGATATCAAAGAGTTTGTTGTCTTTCGCTGAAACGATTACACCCTTTGCAACAAACCATTGGTTGTTATCCCGATGTCCACGCCAATCACATAAGTTGAATCCATTGAACAACTTAATGGATTTTCCATCCGCTTTTTCTGATGAAAATCCATCTGCTGGAACCAGATAAACCATCCCAACCAAAGCCAGAATCGCTAAAGGCATAAAAACTAAATGCTTATTCACTTTCACAATAAATCTCCTTCTCCAAAATCATAGTTGCAAAGATCTCTTCATATTTTGGCTTAATCAGCATGATTTCGATAGAGACGGACAAAGACAAAGATATTAATAATAACAATCACTCCAACTACAATAAGAATATTACGGATAAGGTTCCCTGCTTCGGGATTTTCACCGGCGGTAGACATGTTTACCGGAGTGACCTCAGGGATTTCAGATTGAGCCAAAGCGGGGATCCCCAGGAAACGTGACATTTCCCTTTCACCCAGGCTTTGATTGCCCAATGCCCCTTGCCAATCAACAGCCATTAATAAGTCTGTCCCCGGATTCAAGCCTTTGACCTGGCAGGTGCAGGGGCCAGTCATAAAGGCACAGGCATCCAAAATGGTATCTTCGTTAATCCCCCGCCCCACTAAGGCATATAACGCACGGCCTCGGCCATAAACGGGGAATGCCATGGGTTCTCCAAGGTATTCAACCAAATCGGTTTCGCTATTCATCAAGGTGGTGATCAGGAATGATTCTTTTGGATCATCACGCGAGAGTCGAACCATAGAAAAACCGATGCGCAAATCAAGCCCCTCATTTAATTCGATTTGTTCCCCACTCAAACCGGTCATATCCTGCATGACCGGCAATTGCAGCATCTCTTCCATCTCCTTGATTTTTTCACCCAGCAATTTGGCCGCGGCGTCGTCCTTTTCCTTATTACCGGATTCCAACAAAATCCAAACAGACGTTTCTCCATTGAGCAAACGGCGTCCCACTTCCTGCCGGATGGGTGAATCAATGAGAGATTCAACATTTTCACTGGTAAATGGCCCTCTCCAAAGTGTATCCATCCGGCGCATAAAGGTGGGAAAACGCACAATCAGAGTGGTTTCATCCCCAGGTTCTTTATCACCATATAATGAAGTTTGTTCTTCTTCCGAGAGGGAATTTTGGTCAAAGAGATGGATTCGAAAATTGGCTTTAATCGCATCTTCCCCTTCATCTCTATTGAGGCGATTCACCAATTCTTGTTCCTCTTCGCTCAAGGAACCATCATAAACCACGAAGAATTCATAGGGATCAGCCGGCCATAATTCCAAGGCATAACGAAATACGGGGATGTCGCAAGTCCAACTGAACATTGGTTGCAATAATATGGCCGACAAAAGAATAAACGAAATTCCATATAATTTGGTTAATTGCCGGATGTAAAACATAAGCGCCCTTCTTTTTAATTCAGGATGTTAATGATGTTAGTAACGTATCAGCCATATGAAATGGAATAGGAGTGAAAACTTACTATTAACCCTACTATTCCTCCCTCAATGGAATGGGGGAGGTTAGGAGGGGGTTAAAGGATTATGCTCTAAGTTTTCTTGTTAACCCTCCCCTGGTCCCTCCCAGTCTTGGGAGGGGAATGATATTTCAAATGACTGGCCACTTACATAATTTTAACTGCAGAATCTTTATTCACATATATGCATACATATGAGTGTCGGTATTCTTCATATTAATCTGTTTCTTTTGGTTGCCAAGGGATTTTGCTGTATTTATCCAGTTGCGCTTGCATGGCTTTTTTAAGTTGGTTTGCAATATCTTTACGTTTATTCGCCAAATCATGTTGTTCAAATGGATCGTCTTTCAGGTTATAAAGTTCGAAAGGAGCGCCGGGTTTGGGGCGTAATAATTTCCAATCGCCGCGCCGGATTGCTTCAATTCGTTTACCTTGGAAAAAGCCTCCCCCTTCAAGCCGTCCAAAGAAGAGATCACGATCAGGCCGGGGTTGTTTTTTGCCTAAAAGGGTGGGTAAAAAGCTCATCCCATCGATTGCATGGTTTATGTCAACATCAACAGCATCGTATAGCGAAGGGAGAATATCCATTGACAACATGATCTGATCGGTTTCTGATCCTGTGGGCACATGGCCTGGCCAACGAACGGCCATAGGAACACGGATACCGCCTTCATATAAGGTTCCCTTCCCGGCACGCAAGGGGCCATTATTAGCACCCACGCGGTCTAATCCCCCATTATCGCTGGCAAATACAACGATGGTGTCTTTATGCAATCCTGTCTCTTCAAGGGTAGATAGCACTTTCCCAATGCCATGATCCATATGTTCGATAAACGCTACCAGTTCCGCCCGTTTGTCATCAATGCCTGATTCCCGCTTTTTCACCTTTGCTACCCATTCTTTTGGAGGTTGGACCGGCGTGTGGGGTGCGTTGTAAGCAAGGTAAAGGAAGAATGGCTGTTTGGAGGCTTGCTCTTTTAAATAATCACAGGCCCATTCGGTGAATAAATCCGTTGCGTGTCCCTCGGGATCGATTTCCTTCTTATTGAGTCGCATGTAATTGATGCCGTGGCGCCGGTGGTTATAATAATCATCCATCATATCGCCGAGGAAACCGTGGAAGAAATCAAATCCCCTTTCATTGGGGATATTCGGTGATTCCAGACCAAGGTGCCATTTACCGATGATGGCCGTTTGGTATCCCGCTTTTTGTAGCAAACTGGGCAAGAGAATTGAATCGGGCGTTAAATGTCCCCATGAATTATTGGCATGGGTACGGATAACACCGGGAACACCAACCATCTCCTGGTAGCGTCCTGAAAGAAGCGCCGCGCGAGTGGGTGAACAGACGGGGCAGTTGGCATAAGCATGGGTGAAGCGCATCCCTGATGCGGCTAGAGAATCGATATGCGGGGTTTCCATATCTTCAGCACCATAGCAGTTCAAGTCGCCGTATCCTAAATCATCCACCAATATAACCAACATATTGGGCTTTGATGATTTGTCCTTTTCTGATGCGAAAGAGCTTTTGGTTAGTCCGTTATACAACAGACCTCCGGCTAGGGTTTTGCCGGTAACATCTAAAAACGTTCGCCTGGTTGGATTTGACATTGTTTATATTCCCCTTTTATTCCATTAGGTTCAATTTTATTCCACATCAGGTTTAAAAATCAAGAAATATTGATACTCGAGGATGGTTTCCTCTCGGACCAGTTTCCAGCCCGCCTTTTTCAATTCATCGTTGACGACTGATTTGGCTACATTGTGGCTGGGAGGAGGGCCTACCTTCATTTTTTCTTTCTTCCAATCCACCACGACCAGTTGACCGCCGGGACGCAAGTAACGTTTCAAACCAGTATAATAATTTACCCGGTCTTCCAAATGGTGATTGGTGTTACAGAAGAATAATGTATCGATCGCCTTTAAGGGCAACATAGGGCGATCTGGAGCCGCGTAAACCGTTACGATATTGTGGAGTTTTTCCTCCAACGCTTTGGCTTGCAGATATTCAAGTAAGTTGGTGGCCAATTCACAGCAATATACAGTTCCTTGAGGGCCGACCCGCCGGGCAAAGGGGCGTGAAAAATAGCCGGAACCGCCACCGATATCGGCTATGGTATCTCCCTCTTTTACACCGATCGCATCGATCACTTCATCCACCTTTTGCCATTCCGCGCGGTTGTCCCGTTCGAACATCTCTGGCGAATACCGGTCGGCTGAAAATACACCGTCAATGCTCAGAGATAACGTGAATAGCATTGCAATCGATAACACACCAATTATTAAAATTGAATTGTGTTTTATACGTTTCATTTGAGAATGTTTCCTCTCTGTTTGTTTAAATGTTCATTATTCTAAATCATAACTTGTCGAAACGTATAGAGGTCCAATACGGTCATAATAAAGAAGGTACCTTCATGATTTCGATAAAGAGGCTCTAACTTGATCCTTTTTGAAGAAACCGGTAGGTAATAGGATTAAAAATTGATTTTGCTTTGCAGGTATACAAAATCTGCGTCTCTTGATGGGCCGGTATCGTCAACGTAATTACCGGCGAAGAAGTGGCTGTAGCCTGCTTCAACATTAATTGATTGAGTTATGGCATATTTGACAGTGAGATCAATTTCGCTGCCAACATACGAATCAACATCGCTTCCACCGGCATTGCGAACGGGACCTGCACCGGCATTGTACCATGCGTCAGTATCCTCTTCTGCCAGCCAAAAGCCTTGGTATGCAAGGCGAACTGGTATGGTTTCCCATAGTGTGGTTTTAAAACTGACTTCTGCATTGTCGAACAATCGATTGCCCGTTTTGGCCCAATCATTCTAATTTCCGTTGTCCACGGTAACCAGGCGTGAAGCAAACGCATCAAAGGTTCGATCGCCATTTGTTCTGGCGGTTAATCTGACACCATCCCATACTCTGGCAGTGTTAACCCATTCGAGTGAAGCAAGTAATCGTTGAGCTCCAAAGTTGAATTTCTGGCGCCCGGTACGTAAACGTAAAGGGATATCAGACAGGGTATAATCAAGATCGATATATCCTTGGTGTAGATCAAACTCGTCAGCGAAAATGGTAGGAACCGCATCTTCACTTATAGCCTCTTCCCCGAATATGCGGGCATCCTGGCCTTCGACGAAAAAGGTCAGCCAATCTGCAGCTTCCCACTTTAGATTGAGGCGAAGTTGGCTTAGAAAGTATTCTTCATCGTTTCCTCTTACAGATGGATCAAACTTAAAGTCATCCTTAATTTCACCCCGCAATCGTAAACTGCCTCCCCAGATTAATCCTGGTGCCAGTTCATGCCGATCCTTTTCTGATGAAAAGGTGTGAATTGGGGAAATCCCAACAATCAATAACAATATGAGTAGATGTTTTTTCATGGTTCCTCCCGGAATAAATTCATATGTTTAAGAAAATCTTTTTTGATAGAAAATAGTTGATAAATTAGACTAACATATAAATATTTTTTAAGTCAATATCTCTTT
>CAZFER010000135.1:0-7465 GCA_964517495.1 uncultured bacterium
GAGCCGTTATATGTGGAAACGGCTCGGCGGGAGCCTCGCCCTCCCCTTTAACTTAATGACATTGGGTTAATCCCTATATATATTATTGTAGGGGCATACTAATGTGCTTGCCCTATGTTGTAATCTGGCAACAACCGCGATGAGTTTTGAAGCAATCTCTAAATATCAGGATCAACTCTTCTTACCAAATAGAACGAGAATACCGTAAAGCACCAAGGCTCCGGCGGTGATGAGGATGAAGGGGCTTATGTTTTTAAATGGAACCAATGCGAGACATGTTACTGAGACAATCCCTACAATGAGGGCGTAAAGCAATTGGGTGTTAACATGGGCGGTAACTGAACAACCACTGGCACCTGCAGATAAGATCGTCGTGTCAGAAAGTGGGGAGCAGTGATCTCCAAATATCGCACCACCTAACACGCTGCCGATGGTGCCATACATCACATCAGGCCGGCCATCCCCAAGGTGGATGGCGAGCGGCAAAGCGACCGGCATGAGGATGGACATCGTACCGAAACTGGTACCTGTGGCAAAACTAATTCCCGCGGCAAAAAGAAACGTAACCAGAGGCAAAAAGGCAGGATCAAATCCTTCGTGTAGCAAACTGGCCACATAAGCGCCGGTTTTGAGCCGGGTACACACATCGCCGATGCTCCAGGCCAGGATAAGAATTACGCAAATGGTAAACATCCCTTTGCAGCCTTCCAGCCAACTATCAAATACATCCCGGTAACGTTCACCGGCGATATTGACATGAATGGCGAATGAAAAGAGAGTGGCGATCATCGTCGGCCACAAAATACAACGAAAGGGATCTGCATTGCTGAGGATGGATATCATACTATCGAGTGGAGCACGCCAACTCACTTCAGCTCCGTTGTGATAGCCGTTGATGCCCAGTGAGATAAAGGCGGCGGTCAATAAGACAACAATGGGCAGAAAAACGAGATAATCCCATGATTCGTATGAAGTTGGATGTGTCTCTGCCACCGAGGTAACGGTATGGGATTCGGATTTCGCCCGCATTTCGGCCTTACGCATAGGGCCAAAATCACGGGAAGTGTACGCGATTATAAAGCCGAAGAAGAGGGCGAGCAATGGATAAAAACGGTAGGGAATCGAGGTTAAAAAGAGGCCATAGCCGCTATATCCGGTAACGCCTTCGGCTTCCAACGTGTTAACAATAATGGAGATTTCAAAGCCAATCCAGGTTGAAATGAATGCGATTGATGTAATTGGAGCCGACGTGGTATCGACCAGGTATGCCAGTTTTTCGCGGGATATTTTTAACCGGTCGACCAACTTTCGATAGGAATTACCGACGATAAGCGCATTAGCGTAATCGTCAATGAAAAAGATCATCCCCGATGCCCAAACAGTCAGCATGGCTTTGGTTTTGGTTTTAAGCCGGTTGGCAATGCGGCCAATCAAAGTTTGGGAAGCTGGGCTGCGGTTGAGGATTTCCACCATCCCCCCCATCAAAACGGTGAAAAGTATAATGATGGCGTTATCGCTGTCAGTGAACGATTTCAACATGATTTCATCAACAGTTCGGAAAAACGCCGTCAAAGGAGAGAAGGAATATAGAAACAGAGCGCCGACAAATATCCCGATGAAAAGCGAAACAATCGCCTCGCGAAGCAATATACATAAACAAATGGCAACCAATGGAGGGACAAGCGAATATACAGTGGCTTCCATATGGATCCTTTAATGAGGAAGATTATGGTGTCATTACAAAACGTCCCCAATATGCGGTTTCATAGTCCCAGCCAAGGGCTGCATTTTCAAGGGTGATGGATGTTTGGCTTCCTGCCATATCTGCTACATCAATTTCAATATTATGCCATTGCAAATTTCCACCCACTTGATCAATCGTCTTGCGGAGTTTTTCTTCACCATTTACAGAAACACGCAACGACCAATCGGCATCAGGACTGCCATCTGATGGAGCAACCGCGAATTTGAATTTTGTGACATCCCCTGGCAGTGTACCGTTCCACATCAGTTTGCAAGGGGTGTCCTGATTTAGGGGATGGGTGGCGAAAACATTAAATCGCCCGTAATATTCATCGGCATTTCCAACATATGTTTTTAAGCCACAGTGTTCAACTGCCCATCCCTGAGCGAAGGATTGAATATCCTGATTCAGTTTTTGTTGTAAGGATGTCAAGCGGATAGTTTCAAGATTTTCCCATTCATCGCGTAAGTTTTCAGCCATATCCAGGTCAAATTGAGCAAATTCATCTGGAGGCTCAGGTGTCTGGCGTGGGATAGAAAAATACTGCCGGTCACCCAGCCATTGGACTTCACCTCCTCGACGCTCAACCACTTCTGCCGCCCATTTGCGGCAGGCGGCAATAAGCGTGTTGTAATTGTAGTTTACATAAGCGAAATCAGTTGAACTAATCAGAGGAATGCCGACACGATATTCGGTAGGAATACGATTGTAACCAACGAGAGCGCCCAGAACACCCAGGGTGGTAGCGGCGTTAGTGTCACTATCCTGCCCACAGCGGATAATGATTTCAATGGTTTTAGAGAAATCGCCTTCGCCATAGAGCAATGCAAGGGTAATATAACCCCCGTTAAGTTTAGCGTCCAGGTTGAGTGGTTGTTCGAGTCCCTCTGGATCCACATCCGTTTTTCCCCATTTTGATTCCAGCATTTCCCAGCAGAGCCGCCAGTCATCAGGCTTTTGTTTATAGAACTGTAATACATCTTGAATAACTTGCGCGTAGTTGCTGTTAGGGGGAATGCAATTCAAGCCTTGTTCAATCACTTTAACACGATCTTCCTCAAAAAAAGCGGATGAGTAGAGCCCAGTAATATAATATCCGCCATAGATTCCATCTCCATAGGCCATCATTTCGCCAAAAGTGCGTGTGTACCTCAAGGCAGTTAATGGAAGACCGGGGCAGATCAAGCCAAACACATCCGCTTCGCTTTGGAAATCCAAGCGATTGGCATAGGGATTATAGCGAGGATGTCCCGAATCGGGTGGTTGAATTCCTGCACGTATATTCTTGCGAACCGTCTCATTTGAGCCACTAAGAGGATAACTGGTTCGAGCGAAGATTGATCCGGCTTCATCGCTGGTAACCACCAAGCCTTTTCGGTCAATAATGTGCAAGAAGGTCAAGGCAACATAAAGTTCACTTTTATTGAGGGAACTTTCAACCAAAACCGGATTCCAGCTTTTTAGTGGAAAATCAAGGATTTCCCCTTTGTTAACCAATTCATAGGGTGAAGCAAAGCTAAGGCCGATCATTTTTCCGGCCCAAGCCCCTCGAACGTTATCTTCATAATTTTGCATGGAGAGGCGATATAACTGGGGCTTTTTTTCATCGTCCAGATCAAAAATCAATCCAGCCGCCTGTTTGACTTTATCGCCCAGACCACATGAAGATAAAATGAAGGCCAGTCCGATCATGACAAACGAAATGGCTTTGGTTCGCATGGCGAGTACTCCTTAACGGGTTGACTATTTAATTTCAATGAATTTGTTTTGGTATTTCAGCCAAGAATATTTCATTACTCTTAATTCGTTTCTGCCAGTATACCGAATCCTTGATGATAAAGTGAGGGTTATGAAAAACGCCGCTTTCATGATTTGAATGAAAACGGCGTGTTAACCAAGATTTCTAATTGATTTTATGGATTTCTTTAATCGGAACGGGTAATTTCACCCAAACTAAAGACTCCGTTGGATGGATCGTATTCCACCATTCCCAAGGGGTTTTCTTTATTCGAACCCCGCCGTGCCCCTTCATCACGAAAATCGGTTTGATCGGGGCCCAGGCTTTTCAAATACCAATACTGCGTGTTGGAAGATGAGGTTTTAAACGAGGTGGCTCCACCTGAATCAATCATCCGTCCAAACCATTTTCTGTCTGTCACGTTGTTGGGATCAATGTAATCGAAGGTAATATAAGGATCAATATAATATCGCCCATACCCTTGCAATCCTTCTTTAAAACGGTCAATAGGCTCGTAAGAGATAAGGCTTAAATCAACCAATCGTTTTAAAGGGGGTGGAGAAAAGAGATTTGTTTTTTCAGGTGGGAGTTGTCCGTTATAATCAATACTATACTGTGCCAAAGCACCTCGGATGTCACGCATTTTTACTTGAACATCCACCACTTCGGCTCTTACTTTTGCTTCCAAATAGCCGGGAACGGCTATTGCTACCAATATGGCCGTTACTCCCGCTACCAGCAATAATTCAACAGCTGAAAATGCGGGCTTTATGGGCATTATATGTTAACCTCCCCAGGCTATAAAACTTACCAATTTTGCCCTAACACCTAAAGCTTACAGAAACTTGATTGTAAAGTCAAGAGAGTTTTAACTCTTTTGACTTTAAACTATACCACACACTTTACTCTTCCGTATAGCCAAAAGTGCGTAAATCTTTGGTATTTTTTCTCCATTTCCCGCCTACTTTCACCCATAACTTGAGAAAAACCTGACTACCAACAAGTTCCTCAATCTCTTTTCGTGCTTCTGAACCAATAACTTTAATGGTTTGTCCATTTTTACCCACGATAATCCCCTTTTGGGAAGTGCGCTCAACGTAAATTGTTGCATGGATGGTGGTTATGCCATTCTCTTTTTCCTTCATTTCTTCAATAAGAACTGCAAGCGAGTAAGGAACTTCTTGTTTCAGCATGAGAAATGCTTTTTCACGAATAATTTCTTGTATAAAGAAACGTTGGGTTCGGTCGCTTAATTGGTCCGGAGGGTAAAATTTGGGTCCTTCCGGTAGTTGTTCAATGAGAGTATTCAGTAAACGTTCAACACCATCACCAAACAGGGCGGATATATAGAAAGTGGTGGGTTTTCTTTTAAATTGAATGAAATCAAGCCCTTGCTCTAATGTGGCACGTTGGTCGAGCGGAACTTTATCGATTTTATTAAAGACAATATACAGTGGAAGAGCCAATGGTGCGATCATTTTCTGAGCAATGGCATGTTCCCGTGAAGTTATCCCTTTAATCGAATCAACCAACCATACAACCAAGTCCGCATCTTCCAGGGCTCGGGTGGCCTCGTTAACCATAAAGTGATGAAGAGCGTCTTTTGCTTCCAAAAGACCGGGTGTATCCTGAAAAATCACTTGGGCATCTTCCCGGTCGTAAATTCCGAAAATGCGGTTTCGAGTGGTTTGGGGGCGTGGAGTAACTGCGACCAATTTGGTTCCCAAAATCTGGTTTAGCAATGTGGATTTACCGGCATTGGGCCGACCTACCAGCGCAATATAACCGGAACGGTGAAATATGTTATTGGTATCGATGAGATGATTTCCTTCCAGCATTATAAATTTGAATGACTGATTTGTATCGATTGAATCATATACTTTATTATTATGAGTCGAAACAAATTGTACCCTATTGATGGGGAAAATAAATCATTATCGCAATCATTCAATGCTGATTGATCAACAATATCAGAGCTTTCTTATCATGATCCGTGATCACCAAATCCGGAAATTGATCCTGATTCAGATCAACACTGTCGATTAGAAAATCCTGAAAAAGAGAGAATGAAAGAATCAGAGGCGTCATAATCGAGAGGTTGAAATTGCCTCTCAAGTCAAGACAGCCCGACACCAAAACAACCCGCTCGGTGGGGATATCCCAACCCACCATAAGCAGTTCAGCTCGTCCATCACCATCAAAGTCAGCAGCGGTCATATCTTTTATATGAAGACGATTATTTATTCTATACTGTCTGGTTTTTAAATGCTTAACCGAGCCATAAACAATACAGATTGAATTGTCATAGGTGAGTATCGCCAGGTCTTGATAACCGTCATGATTAAAATCACTCACACTCGAGAAGCGTGGAATGTTTGCTTGTATATCTGTGTTGAGGTCCATTTCAAACACAGCTATAAAGTGACCATGGTGAATTCTTAATATAGTCAGACCTTCCGGTTCGGTGTGGAGAATCGCGAGTTCATCCTGTTGATCACCATCTATATCAATGGATTGGAGTTGTATAGGCTTATGTGAAAGGGGATAACTCAATCGTTTGTACAGTCGTTCTTTCCTGGTTAGGCGAAAGAGGTGAACTTGATTGAGTGATGCCACTGCAAGTTCCGGTTTACGAATTCCTGTGAAGAATCCGGCAGTGAGATAGTTCATGCGAATGTTTTGTGTGAATTCCCACGGTAGAGGAATAATATCATGAAGATCAATTGTGTGCTTTGAAACATGAAGACCCGTTTGATCAAAGAATTGAACATCTAATAAGGCTTCATAAGGATTAAGAAGATAAACCTCACTCTTCCCATCTTGGTTTAAATCTGTCATAACGCCATTTGAATACACTTGATTATTCTCTGTATGAATGTCTTGCATGACATATGATCCTGAAGCACTGACAATAAGGGCTGAGCGTTCATGGGCAAAATCGTTAATCAACCAATCCGCAGTTTGATCATTGTTTATATCAAATGATGCAATATTCGTTGCCTGCAAACCGGTGTCAATATTATTTAATTGAGTAAATCCAACCGGTGCATGACACACCTCGATTTTTATCTCAGGTGTTGGAGTTTTACTTGGCGTAACGGTGGGCGATGGTGTTCTTGTTGGTGCAAGTGTAATAGTAGGCTGTGGAGTTTTTGTGGAAGTGGCCGTGGGGGTAGCTGTTGGATGAGGGGTGCGATACAAAGCATAAATAGGAAGATATGTTAATCGGTGAGGGCCTCCATTTTGTGACTGGATTTGGAGCCTTCCTTCTGAAGTTATTCTCACTTGTTTAATCCAGGATGGTAATTTTGGTAAGATAGACCATTGTATATACCGGCGATCAATGGATTGAGGTATGAGCAAATCAAACAAAGAAAAGTCTGACGTATATGTTTCCGATGCGGCGAATATGATGGGGGAATAAAAACGTTGAGTATCAATAATAAAATTGGACACTTTAACAGCGATTGTTTGGCTGGTTGAGTTAACATGATTCGCTACACGAATTAAGGCATTATAGTAACCCACTTTTTCTGGCCGAGTGACTGAAAGAAAGCCAACCCCATCAACGAACATATTTAAATTTTCATCGGAGGTTTCCACTTCCCAAACAATATCTTGATCGATGCTCATGTCATATTGAAGGTATTCATAACAATTAAGAATATGATTAACCGGTTGGTTGACAAGAACACGAAGATCCGGCATTGGATTTAGCAACAAATCATAATTAGGTGTATTTGTTCGAGTTGGTGTGCTTGTATGTGTCGGGCTGGGTGTCTGCGATGGCGTCGGTGTTAGCGTATGAGTAGCCGTTAGTGTAAACGAAGGCGTTAGGCTTGGCGTTGGCGTGTTAGTTAAAGTTGGTGTGCTTGTATGTGCCGGGCTGGGCGTCAGCGATGGTGCCGGTGTCAGCGTATGAGTAGCCGTTGGTGTAAACGAAGGCGTTAGGCTTGGCGTTGGCGTGTTGGTTAAAGTTGGTG
>CAZFER010000136.1:0-7403 GCA_964517495.1 uncultured bacterium
ATACATAGAACCTTTTCATACATAGAACCTTTTCATACATAGAACCTTTTCATACGCAGAACTTTTCCATACGTAGAATATGTATGGAATATGCCTATACGACATTAAACCTTCAACACAATCTTGCCGAAATTCTTGCGGTCTAGCATATGTTGTTGCGCGTCTTGGGCTTTTTCCAGTGGGAACACCGAATCGACCACCGGTTTGATTTTCCCTTCTTCTGCCAGTTGGATCACTTTTTTCTGTTCATTCAATGATCCCATATAGGAACCGTGGACGGTTAATTGTTTTGCAAAGGTGAAAAACAGATTGATCTTCGCTTCCATCCCTGCAGTAATGCCACAGATGCATAGTCGGCCGGTTTTTCGCAGGGCCTCCAGGCTGCGAGTGAAGGTATCGCCGCCAATGTGTTCAAACACCAGGTCAACCCCACGGCCTCCGGTTATATTCATGACCTCATCAACGAAATCCTTTTCCTTATAATTAATTAGTTCATCTGCACCCAGTGCTTTGGCCTTCTCCAGTTTGGCATCCGTACCGGCGGTGGTAATGACTTTGGCGCCTGCCAATTTTGCCAATTGGATCGCCACGATCCCCAAGCCGCTTCCTGCGGCCTGGATCAACACGGTTTCGCCGCATTGCAAGCCACCGCGGGTAAAGAGCATATGCCACGATGTCACCGACACCAGCGGAAGCGATGCCCACTCTTCAAGCGACAACCGATCAGAAACGGGAATGATATTGCGTGCTGGCGCCACAGCATATTCGGCATAACCACCCTGAACCTGGAATCCCATCAGCTTGAATTGAGAACAAGCGCTATCGTTATCACCATAACAATATTCACATTGGCCACATGCCACTCCCGGTGCGATAACCACTCGGCTGCCAACGTCAATGCCTTCCACCCCCTCGCCAAGTTCAACCACTGTACCGGAAATATCGCTGCCTGATATATGGGGCATGGGAATCTCAACCGGTCGCCCACCAAGCCGCACCCAGATATCCAGATGGTTTAACGCACAAGCCTCTATTTTGACTTTTACTTCACCGCGCCCAGGTTTAGGCTCCTCAATTTCCCCAAACTGCAATCGATCGACTTCTCCATGTTCATGGAATAAAACCGCTTTCATATATTTAACCTCCTCATGCGATATATGTTGATTAATTATTTTGTCTTTTCACTTATAATACCAGCATAGACATG
Organism: uncultured bacterium; assembly: GCA_964517495.1. GTDB lineage: Bacteria > Hinthialibacterota > Hinthialibacteria > Hinthialibacterales > Hinthialibacteraceae > CAZFER01. The sequence goes on from CAZFER010000136.1 coordinate 1,208, forward strand.
TAATCGTGAATAATAAATCCATAGAATCAAAGTGAGGTAATAACGTATGCTTAATGTCATTGGCTTTCCTGTTGGGCTGCTTCAATCCAATTGTTATTTACTTTTCGATGAAGAAAGCCGCCAGACTGCGGTGATCGATCCAGGCGATGAAGGTGATAATATCATCCAGACCATCAAGGACAACAATCTGCAACCGATCCTTATTATAAACACCCATGGGCATGGGGATCATATCGGTGCGAATCAATTCATCAAACGAACGTTCAACATTCCCCTGGCCATTCATAAAGATGATGCCATTATGCTAAAAGACGCCAATGAAAACTTGTCCGGCCTGTTTGGTCCTCCGATATTATCGCCAGGGGCGGACCGCTTGTTGGAAGACAATGAGGAGATTGAATTTGGCGGACAAACCATCAAAGTTTTGCATACCCCCGGCCATTCCCCCGGTGGATGTTCCCTGCTGATTGAAAACCATCTTTTCAGCGGCGATGCACTCTTCAAAATGTCCATCGGGCGCACGGACTTTCCCAAAGCATCTCATGAACGCTTAATGCGAGGGATCATCGACAAGATACTTTCATTACCCGAAGAGACCATCGTTTATCCAGGTCACGGCCCCACGACCACCGTGGGAGAGGAAAAGCGCAATAATCCATTTATTTTGCAATATCAAGACAATCGACCATGAACGAAAAGGCTGAGCCACAACATATTCACCCCTATCTTCGCGAGTTTTTGGATCATCTTGCCTTGGAGCGTGGGGTCGCAAAAGCGACCATCGACGCTTACCGTCGGGATATCAAACAGCATCTTCAATTTTTAAACGATCATGCCATGCTATTTCCTCAATCGATGAACAACGAAGCCTTTATTGACTATGTGGATTGGCTGCAAACCGAGGGGCGAAAGCCCAACTCGGTCTCACGCAAAATATCCGCCCTGCGTCATTTTTACCAGTACCTGCTCAATGAAAAATATATTGCCGAAGATCCCACCCGCCTGGTGCGTACTGCCAGCCCACCCAAACAGTTCAAAGGAGCGCTCGATGCCGATGAAGTGCAACGCCTGATTAGCGCCACTGAAAATGAAGGCAATGACGCCCTGCGCCTGCGTGACCAGGCGATGATCGAGTTGCTGTATGCCACTGGTTTGCGCGTATCTGAACTACTTAACCTTCGGCCTGGGGATATTAATTTTCAATTTCTCTTTTTGCGAACCATGGGCAAAGGTTCAAAAGAGCGACTGGTTCCATTTCATAAACAGGCCGCATCGAAAATGAAACAATATTTTGAAGAGGGACGTCCCCAACTTTGCAAAACCCACAACTCGGAGACTCTGTTTGTCAATCGGCTTGGGAAGCCCTTAACCCGCATGGGTTTTTGGAAAATCCTGCGCAAATATGCCACCATCGCCGGAATCACCTCCGACTTGACTCCTCACACCATGCGCCATTCTTTTGCCACTCATCTGTTGGAAAATGGTGTTGACTTGCGTGTGTTACAGGAATTGCTTGGCCATGCCAGCATTTCAACTACCGAAATTTACACTCATATCGACCAGCGGCGCATGTTGGAGCTGCATCAACAATTTCATCCACGGAATAAAAAAAACAGTTGACTTCACTTTTATCCTTGCGGTTTCCGGCTAAACTGAATTTTGTAAGAGAATGACGGGGGTGTATGCCATGAAGTTAACTCAATTTTCCGAATATGCACTTCGCGTGTTGATCTATTTGACTCTCCAACCGGAAAAAAAAGTTTCCATCAAGCAAATTGCTGAATTTTATTCTCTTTCCAGAGACCATCTGATTAAAATCGTTCATCATCTGACCCGGCTTGGTTATGTGAAAACCACGCGCGGACACGGTGGTGGAATTCAACTGGGCTGTGATCCCCAAAATGTCACCATAGGCGAAGTGGTGCGGCAAATGGAACCCAGTTTTCATATTGCCGAATGCTTTGACGCAGCGAGCAATCAATGTGAAGTCACCCCTGTCTGTAACCTGCACCCCATCTTAAATGAAGCCCTGGATGCCTTTTTAAATGTGTTGGATCAATACACCCTGGATCAAATGGTTCTCGAGAAAAAAGAATCCCTCGAACATTTTACTCTCCAATAAAAAATCTTCATTATTTTTAAGCTGGCAGTGTTGACTTTCATTGGTGAGCCATTAAAGTTGTATTTCTAATACAACTATAATGGAGGTAATCAATGCCAACACTTTATGAACAATTGGGAGGCCAGGAAGCGGTGGATCAAGCGGTGGAAATTTTCTACCGGAAAGTACTCGTGGATGATCGAATTAAGCATTTTTTTGATGATATTGATATGGACGAACAGATCGTCAAACAGAAATCCTTTCTGACGATGGTGTTCGGAGGCCCCAATCAATATTCAGGACAAGACCTGCGTAATGGCCATAAACATCTGATCGAGCGGGGGCTGAACGATGAGCATTTCGATACGGTTTTGGAACTGCTATCTGAAAGTTTGAAGGAACTTAGTGTTCCTGACCATCTTGTGAAACAAGTTGGAGATATTGCGGAAAGCACGCGCAATGATGTATTAAACCGATGACACGCATTACTTATAAAGATCAAACATATATCGCCCAATCCGATGAGTCGGTTTTAGACCTTTTGTTGCGTTATAACCATCGTATTCCAAACGCATGTCGTAGTGGGCAATGCCAGTCCTGCCTAATGCAAGCCATTAGCGGCCAGCCACCGGCGGCCTCGCAAAAGGGATTAAAGGAAACGCGGCAGGCTCAAGGATTTTTCCTGGCCTGCTGCTGTTTTCCTGATCAGGATTTAACCATTGGTGATGCAGGAATCCATACCAACGCCATTGTTGTCAAGAAAGAACGGTTAAACCATCGGATTATTGGCCTTACCCTGGAAACTGAATCACCGCTGGACTACCAGGCCGGCCAATTTGCCCATCTGGTCCGTCCAGATGGCATCAGCCGCCCTTATTCCCTGGCAACTCCTCCCAAAAACAATGGTAATTTGGAAATGCATATATTACGTATGCCTAATGGTTTAATTAGCCAGTGGGTACACGATGATTTGTGTGAGGGTGATCGAGTGGAAGTCCGTGGACCTTATGGGGATTGCTTTTATATCCCCGGGCAGAAACAGCAACCATTATTACTGGCTGGAACCGGAACCGGCCTGGCACCATTGTACGGAATTGCCCAGGATGCTTTAAATAAAGGCCACTCTGGCCCGATCCACTTATTCCACGGCGCACTCCACCATCAGGACTTATACTTTATCGATCAACTAAAATCTCTGGCTGACGAATTCCCTAATTTCATTTATACGCCTTGTGTATTAAACGAAAACCATCGAAACGATATATCAGCAGGAGATATCTCTGAGATTAGTATGAAGGTAGCCTCAAATTTTAAAGACTGGCGAGTATTTTTGTGCGGAAATCCGGATATTGTAAATACCATGCGTAAAAAAGTGTTTCTTAAAGGCGCCTCAATTAAAAACATCTATGCCGATGCCTTCCTGCCCTCAAAAAGCTGAATAGGGATAACGTATTTGGTAAGGGCAGAAGAGAAGAAACAAAACATTGATCAAATCATACAGATAGAAAAATAAATCAAGGGATTCCCTGAAATTTTTCTTGGCAGATATGCCATTTTAGGCATAATATATTTATAATAGCCTGGACTGTTACCTTCAACAAAAGCGCACAGAAATCATACAACAAATTGCCCAAAATGATACGAAAACATTTGGTGTTGTTGGTTCGTAAAATTGAACCTGTCCTGGAAAAACATGGTTTTCATATAACAGGCAAAACCAAATTGAACCATGATTCCATACCCTGGCGCGAGGGTTTTTCCGATTTTGAAGACAAAGATATTCCCGCTGCCTGCCTGAAAGCCGCGCGGATGCAGGAAGAGGTGACTCAAAAAGAATTGGCGAAGAGCTCGGGAATCGATCAAGGCCATATTTCTGCTATGGAAAACGGGAAGCGAGAAATTGGTGTCGAAAGCGCCAAGAAGTTAGCCAAGGCCCTGAATACTGATTATCGGGTGCTTTTGTGAAGAGAGTTAAGAGAACAGGATATTATATCCATACATACGGAAGGAGCCACCACATTGCATGATGACTCCTTCCTTACGTACTGATTGGCATATTCTTCGGATGCCTACTCCTTTCGTTAATCCCTTTAGGGATCCAGCTCTTCAAGCCTCCACTGAGGCTTCGGTGTGAGATTAACGGTTTTCTCCCCATTCAATCTCACTTAGGGTTTTTGAGGACCCTTTACCCGAGAGCGTGTAGCTGATCAACTGCAATTTCACTCTCTTATTTTAGATTATAGCAATAAAAAAGGTGGTTTGGCAATAGGAAAATTAAATTTTTTTTAATAAAATTATTCGAATATACATGTAATTTGCACGCTCATTTTAATCCCATTCACCATATTCTTAACAAAATGAATATGTTTTGTTATTTTTTGGATTTAATGGATTAACTGGCTTTTTTTGAGTTCAGTTTCATGGATGAACTCATTATCAATATTGAAAATTTGATAGCTTACGGTTGGATCGTCAGCGGTGGTATCGAATGAGAGAACACCAAACGAGCATTTTTCGTTATAACTGAATAATGCATCGGGCATTTTTCTATGGGTGTGGATATTGGATAGCTTGGAACTTTCGAATTCATAGAGTGGGTAACCCTTGGGGCGTTCGGTTTTCCATACATCGGATCGATGACGGTCAGCACATATGAGAAAAACGCCGTCGATTTTGTTGTCGTTGATAAATGAAAATATCTCTTCGCGTTCTTTTTTGTATCCATCCCAGGTATCCAGGCTTCCCGGTTTGGTTCCCTCTGACCAGGGCACGGGGGAGGCAAGCACTTTAAAGGTGGCATCGGAATTCTTTAACTCTTTGAACAACCATTCCTTTTGGGCCTGGCCAAGCATGAAAGGATTTTCAGCTTTGGGATCTGTGCGGTAATAGCGGCCATCCAGCATAATAAAATCAACATCGCCGATGTTGAATGAAAACCAGCAGCCTGGTTGAGATTCACCACCGCCATAAGAAGGATTCACCCAATTGCATTTAAAGAGTTTCCAAACGGGGAATTTCCATGCGGGAGTATGAATTTCCGGCCCACCCCAGCCATCGTTGTCGGTAAAATCGTGATCATCCCAAATGGCGTAAATTCCACGGGTTGAAATGAATCCACGATATTCAGAACGTGATTGCCGACGGTAGTAGCAATATTTTTGTACCGCAGGTTTTTTGGGATGATCGATATAGACGTTATCACCCAGGAATAGAAAGGCATGCAAAGGGTGCGTGGTGATGGTTGTCCACATACGTTCGTATTGGGGTGTGTAACCTGCACCGCCGCCGAAACCGACTTGAAATTTTGCAGGTGCGTTATCTTTGGGGAAGGTTCGGAATGTCCAATCATTATTGAAGGTTTTTTGTCCAATATGCACGTTATACGAATACAGCGTGTTCGGTTTGAGACCATCGACCGTGACTATGGCGGTGTTATCCAACTTTTTTTTGGTTGTTAATTTAGTGGATTGAAATTGATTATCAGGATTTTCCACTTCGGTTACGGTAACCTGAAAGGGTAATTCGCCGGAGGTTCTTACCCAAAAGCTGGCGCTATGGTCAGTGAGGTTACCCACCATGGGTCCGTGGAGGAGCGGTGTGGGATTTTTGGCTTCCAATTTTTTAAACGCCGCACTTTCCCATAACGGTTGCAGTAACGATTCCGGACCGGCTAAAAAACGTCCGAAAGGTAAACCTTTTTTCATGGCATCTTTAACATAATCCATGGATTTAGCGATTTCGCCATTTTGGGCATGAGCGATGGCCATGATGTAGAGGGATTCGAGATCGTCCGGATGGTCTTTTAAATAAGCGGAAGTTGATTGAATCGTCGTTTCGATTTTGCCATCCACCAGGTCTGACATTATTTCCCGGCTGATTTTTTTGTATTGTTCCAGAGCCATCCCCGTGGTAGCAAATAGAAATGTCACAGTGAAAAGGGTTATGAAAATATATATAGTTTGGCGATACATGGATAATTTCTCCTTTATATATCAACAGATAGATTTACGGTAACGTTTTTTATTGGGATTGGCAATCGTGATGATAGAAGATAGAGATTGCCGTATAGGCATGGCTCCGCGGGAGCGTCGCCCT
>CAZFER010000137.1:0-7384 GCA_964517495.1 uncultured bacterium
CAGCGTTGATTGCCTGAAAAAATGGGTGGCCGACATCCCCCGGAAATGGTGGCCGGATTGCTCCGGAATTAGTGGCCGACTTGCAGCGGAATCGGTGGCCGGCTTCCCCCGGAATCACCGGCCGACATCAAGCGGAATATGCATAATACATATAAAAACCACTTTATTCCCCTTGTTGATGGCTTTACCACTTGAAGGTCGAATCAGTTCCTATGAGCAGATGTCTTCTGGGGAGAGAAAGATTGCCGGTGTTTTGGATTCTTACGGTATTCCGTTTGAGTACGAACGCTCAACACTTGTAGATGATCATGGGAAGTCGCGGATTTGGTATCCGGATTTCACGTTGCAGCCTTATGGGGCTTTGATTGAGTATTTCGGGGTTAAAAATAGTGCGGATTATGATCGGGGTATCCAGAAACGGCTTGATACATACAGGGCGAATCAGATGGATGTTATAGATATGTATCCTTCATCGTTTTCACAGGGGTGGGAGGATAGAATGCTATCAAGAGTGGATCATATTCTGGAATCTCGTTTGTATCGTTGGCGAGAGAACATTCAGCAAAGAACGGTTGTACCGATAACGCATTATGGATCTCAGCGGCAATATCCTGCTTCTCGATCAAACCGATACCGAAATCCAAATAGGTATCGGTAAGAAGAGAGATTTATCCCCTAATTCAAATTTGATATGTATGTATGATCCAAAGTAATTTAAAGAATTTTCTACAAAAGTCTCAACCATTATTGAGAATGCAGAAAAATAAAAAAAAGATGTAACCAATATCCTGATAAATATCTTACAATCCAAACAGTTCTTTGGCATTATCATGGAACACGGCTTGGTGGTGTTCAGAAGGAATTGCGTCAAAAATAAATTTCCGATATGAAGCCATCGGCGCAAGAGGCCAATCACTCCCATATAAATAGCGGTGTGGGCACTCACTATATAAAAACGCTTCGCGAATCTTTTCCGCTTCTTGTTTCAGAACATCCGTCTCTCCTCCCTCATCAAAATATTCTGGCGGTCCACACATGATCCCTGACAGATCGGTCCACACATTTTCCCGATGGCCTTTAATATTATTTTTATAAACAATTTCTGCAACATCTCGGAACCAGGGACAACCAAGGTGGGCGATTACAAAGCGAACATTGGGATAATCGACAGATATTTCGTCTATCAACAGAGGATGAGAGTATTTCAATTTCCCTACATAAGAATACGTGTCTCCAGTATGAAAAATAAATGGAAGGTTGTAGCGAGCAGCTAACTCATAATAAGGCTTATATTCAGGGCTGTCTGGGGCAAAATAGTAATATCCTAAATAAGCCTTTAAAGCTTTAACACGCCCTTGTTTGAGTTCCTCTTCAACACGTGCAAGATGCGGCTCATCTATCCGATTTGGATTTGCAAAACCTATAGGATGAATGCCTGGAATAAGAGACGCGAGTTTTAACGTTCTTTCAATACCGAGAGGATCGTTAGCAGGCGTATTGCATTGGGGCATACAAAGAGCATGAGTTATATTCGCCGATTTCATTTCTTTTCGTATAATATCGGCATCTCCATCAGGTAATATAGGTTCTTTAGGAGTGCCTGGTAATTGGGGAAGAACGGCATGTACGTGAGCATCAATCGTTTCGAAAGCATCGGTAGTGGATACATCAGTATTATTATCTTTCTCTTCAAAACCGGCTCTAACAATATTTTTGCTCATTCCTGTCGAAATCCCCAACGTTGTTACAACCTTTATCGCACGACGACGGTTAATCAATTTCATCGAAGGGATTCCTTTCTACACAAATATATCCAGATAGAGATTCTCCATTAATCTCATTAAACTGGATTTTCGGCAAATTATTAAGTGGAATTATCCCCAAAATCAGTTTTTCACTTTTCGCAATATATTAGAATATTCCGAGATCAGATTGATTCCATGTCGGTTCCTGGTTGGTTGTCTTGCCCGTTGGTTGAATTGCTGTTCTGTGTAAGGTAGGCGTAGGCGGTCATTAGTGCTGCGATCATTTTGGGGACGTCGTTGATGTCGAGGCTGCTGGAGTTTTTCCATTCTCCGCTCTTGTCTTTGTAGCGTTTTGTGATGACCACTTTTTTGATGGTTGCTTGGTGTCCGTTTATGTTTACGGTGTTGGCAAAGATGGTTGCGCGGCATGCCCCGTGGGCAAAGATCTGTAACTTTATTAAAGTGAAGTTACTTTCCTTTCTGGATTTACTCAATCATCCAGCAATATACACACCAAATCAAGATTTGCATGGATCGATGTTCATTTTGATTTTATTCTTTGTTATTTATCCATATCTCTACAGGCTGATATCCTCCGCTCCAATTCGCCCCCATCAGGTCAATATCACCGTCTCCGTCGAGATCTCCGGCTTGAATATAATGGGAGCCGCGTTGTGAAACGACATGCTTGGTCCATTTTGAGCCTTTTTTCGGATTGATCAGAACAACGACTTCATCAGGATCAACTCCCTGATGCATTTCTGAATAAATGACATCCACTCGGCCGTCATTATTCATATCCGCAGCTTGCAGGCCATGGATGACACATTCGATTTTTTCGACTAGAACGTGTTCTTTCCATTTCCCATATTTGGGATTTTGAGGGGCTTCGAACCATGAGAGTTTATAATATTGCTGTTTGAACTCAGATGGTGAAAGCACCACATCCAGGCGTCCATCCTTGTTGAAATCCGCGGTTGCCACTGTGCTGCTGGGGTGCCACTCGCTGAATTTATGAGCTGGCCATTCCCCTTTGATTTGGTTTTCTCCAGGATTTTCAAACCAAATGCCATTGATGATGACATCGATATCACCATCACCATCCAAATCCGCTTTATCGATTCCTTCGCCATGAGGGCAGCTTAGGACTTTATCTTGCCATTTCCCTTCATCACCCTGAAACCAAAGATAGATACGGTTTCCTGCCTTTGAACCAAATCCGGATTGATCACGGGTGATTACATCAACATCACCATCGTTATCCAAATCCCCTACTTCAATATCATGGGTGGGATGATTGGCGATTTTATGGGCAGGCCATTCCTTAACCTCTTTTTCTCCTGGGTTCTCATACCAAAACAGGCCACCCATCACGATATCCAAATCACCATCACCGTCGATATCTGCCGCTTCGCCATCCACAGTGTCATATCCACCTTTAACAATGTGATGCCGGATCCAATCAGGTGATTTATACCACACCAATGGCCCTTTTTGACCACCAATGACGACATCATTTAAACCATCTCCATCGATATCACAGATGATCTTGGCCCAGGGATTATTAGGCCCATCTTCATCGACCACTTTATGGGTTAAAGGCAATTCTTGTGCAATACCTATATTACCAATACTGATTAAAACCAGGGTGATTAGAATTGTTATTAAACGCAGCATCATTATTTTTCTCCCTTTTTTTGCTTATGTTTCTTTGCTTATCATCTTTACTTTGTAACACATGGTGGTGATCGATCAAGATGAAGATCGATTTACCTGAATTAATTGTACCACATTTAATCTTCATGCTTTTAATATAGGATAATTTTTGATAGGATAGATAGGCAGATATTTAGTAAAAGATAACATGTCAGCCATATGTATAGAAAAGGGAATGAAAAGTCAAAATCAGTCCAACTATTCCTCTCCCAATGAAATAGGGGAGATTAGGAGGGGGTTAAAAGATGTTACTCATCATTTTCCTATCAACCCTCGCCCCCAATGTCATTAACTTAAGCCGTTTATTCTCTCCAAGTGCCCCCGTTGACAGGGGATTTAGGGGAGGAATTATCTTAACTTAATGCCATTGCCCTCGCCCCTACCAATCTTGGCAGGAGAATGGTGCTTCAAATGACTTATCACTTGCAGTACAAGAAATCGCCCAAAATAGATAGAAGGGGAGAGTGGTCATGAATAAAAGCAGGGTGTTTATATTTTCGCTGGTTTTATGTGTTATTGGATTCTCTGGGATTGCCCAAGCGGATAATCCTACGCTTTTTGATACGGAATGGGCGAAGTCATTGCTCACTAATAGTGGTATTAAGGGTGGATTGGTTGTACACCTTGGCTGCGATGATGGGAAACGAACAGCATTATTTCGACCAAACGATCGTTTTCTTGTTCATGGCTTGGATACGGATATAAATGTTATTAAAACCGCCCGTGAGTACATCAAGTCAAAGGGATTATACGGTGATATTTCTTTCGATCAGTGGAACGGAAAGATCCTTCCGTATGTTGAAAACGCTGTTAATTTGCTGATCGTTGAATCTCCGGCTCAAGTAAATATGGAGGAGATCAAGCGGATTTTATCGCCCAATGGGGTGGCGTTTATTAAACACGATGACATGTGGCAAAAAATCGTAAAGCCACGTCCTGATGACATTGATGAGTGGACCCATTACCTTTATCAACCAAACAACAATGCCGTCTCAAAAGACACGGCGGTTGATCCACCCCGCCATCTGCAATGGATCGGCGGCCCTAAATGGTCACGCCAGCACGATCATATGTCCAGCAGCAGTGCTATTGTTTCCGCCAATGGGCGTAATTTTTACATCTTTGATGAAGGTTCGCCGGTATCCATTCAATTACCCTCTGATTGGAAACTTATCGCCCGTGATGCGTTCAACGGTAAAATAGTGTGGAAACGTCCCATCGATTTCTGGCAAACCCAAATGTTCCGCTTAAAAAGTGGACCCGCTCAACTTCCGAGGCGTATTGTCGCTATCGAAGATACTGTTTATGTCACATTATCTTTAAACGCGCCGGTCACAGCATTAAATGCTGCTACGGGCGAAACACTCAAAACCTATGATGGTACACAAGCCACTGAAGAAATTATCTATTCTGATGGGGTGCTCTATTTGCTGATCAACGATGGTTTCACCGATGATGTTGCCGCCCGGCGCGGCTATTCCCCCACTATTGAGGAAAGCCCGCGGCATATCATGGCGGTTAATGCGAAGAGCGGTGAGGTCGCATGGAAAAAACCATGGCGATGGGTAACGCCTGTCTCTTTAACCATCGCCAACCAAAGTGTTTATTTTTATGATGGTGAACGTATCATTTCCCTGAACCAAAAAGATGGCAATGAACGCTGGCAATCGGAAAAAGTGGGACGCCGGCGCTCCGTCCCTTCTTATTATGCTCCAACCTTAGTCGTTCATAACGATACGGTCCTTTTCTCAGGTGCGGATCCTGAATCCGAGGCATATCACACTGATAATGGTCAAACCATCATCGCTTTGGATGCAGAATCCGGCGATACTCTGTGGACCGGTGAACATCCCGCTGCCGGTTACCGCTCACCCGAGGACATATTGGTTATTGATGGGTTGGTATGGACCGGTGAATTATTCATGGGCCGTGATTCGGGGATATTTACCGGACGTGATCCACGCACGGGTGAGGTCAAAGTTGAATTTCCACCCGATGTTGATACCCACTGGTTTCATCATCGATGTTATCGCGCCAAGGCCACCGTTAACTATCTTCTCACATCACGAACCGGTATCGAATTTGTCGATTTTAGGGAAAAGCATTGGACCTGTAACCATTGGGTAAGGGGAGCTTGCCTCTACGGCATTATGCCTGCCAACGGGATGATTTATACCTCTCCTCATCCCTGTGCCTGCTATCTCGAAGCCAAGTTATACGGCTTTAACGCCCTTGCGCCTGCAACCCGCTCCCGCCAAATACCAGACGATTTCTCTGATGATTCCCGACGCCAAACAGGCCCAGCTTTTGAGGTCATGCAAACGGTCTTAGCCGAATCGAGCCATAACCACGATTGGCCGACCTACCGGCATGACACAGAACGGAGTGGGTTTACAACCGTATCCATTCCCACTCAGTTGTCTCCTGCGTGGGATTTAAAAATAGGTGACCGGTTAAGCAGTCTTGTGATCGCGGATAACCAACTCTATGTGGCAGATATTGATAAACACACCTTACATGCTCTAAACGCCTCCAACGGTGAATCACGTTGGACATACACAGCGGGTGGACGTATTGATTCACCCCCCACCGTATGGAATGGCCGCGTGATGTTTGGCTCGCGGGATGGCTATGTTTATAGCCTGCGTGCTGATGATGGTGAATTAATCTGGCGTTTTCGTGCAGCCCCGATGGATCGCCGCGTGATTGCGTTTGAACAACTCGAATCTGTCTGGCCGGTACATGGCAATGTTTTAATGGTGGATGCTGAGCAGTCCGCATCGGGGAAAGCGGAAGTCTGGTGCGCTGCGGGACGTTCCATGTTTCTCGACGGTGGTTTGCGATTACTGCGCTTGGATGCCATAACGGGTCAGCTGATTGATGAACAAAAACTGGATGAGAACCTACCCGACACACAGGATAATCTTCAAACGCAACTGCAGGGATTAAATATGCCTGTCGCGCTGAATGATATCATGAGCTGCGATGGTGATTACATCTATATGCGCACTCAGCGCTTTAACAAACAGGGTGAACGCCTTGATATCGCTAATCCCACCGGTAATATCAGGCAACAGCAAGGCGAAGGCGCTCATTTATTCTCACCCACCGGTTTTATTGACGATGCCTACTGGCACCGCTCCTATTGGGTGTATGGGAAAAGGTGGGCATCAGGTGCTGGTGGATATTATAAAGCAGGACGTTTTGCTCCATCCGGACGCCTGATGGTCTTTAACGATGATACGATTTACGCTTTTGGACGTAAACCAACTTATTTCCGTTGGACCACACCCCTGGAGCGTCATCTCTATGCGTCTTCCAAAACACCTGAAATTGTTCGCATAGGACCAAAACCCACCAAACCCGGATTTAAAGGCCCCGTCAAACCGGATGAAAAGATCGGCACCCAATGGACAGAGGAGATCCCCCTTTACGTCCAAGCCATGGTACTGGCTGATAACACCATCTTTGTCGTTGGCCCCCCTGACATCATCGATGAAGATAAAACCTTGAAGGCATTTGAAACGCCTGATGTTCAAAAGTTATTAAGCAAGCAGAATCAGGCTATCCAGGGAAGTAAAGGCTCCAGCCTTTGGGCGGTTTCTGCTAAAGATGGCAAGAAATTGGGAGAGGTTAATCTGAAATCCCTTCCCGTTTGGGATGGCATGGCAGCCGCCGATAACCGCCTCTTTCTGGCGATGAAGAACGGACATATCGTTTGCCTGGCGGAGTAGTATCCTTCAAGCAAGTGGGTTAAGTATTAACTTAAAAGCCCGTCAGTGTAGTAGAATCCACTGATGGGCTTTTTCCATTGTTTTATGCACTATTTTCACTCGAATTATTCTCTAAAACAATTTTCCACAACTCATTTCCCATGAAATGAGATCCAAACTGACAGAATTAAAAAAATCAATACTCTGCGC
>CAZFER010000138.1:0-7274 GCA_964517495.1 uncultured bacterium
CTTCCAAGCTGAGGGTTGCCGGTTCGACCCCGGTCTCCCGCTTGCTGAAAAGACTAGACTTACGGACCACCCATTCGTAAGTCTTTTTCATTTTTGTCATGGTTATGTCATGTAGGGAAACTTGTTTTTCTTGGGTTCTGGTGGTTTGTGATGGTTGCTGATTTTATATATTTGATGAACAGGATTTTGTTCCAGTATTTTCGATAAAACCTTATTGCCGAGGCATTTTCTGAGAATGTGCGTAAACGTTTTTTTCTCTTAATTATAAGGTGGCTATTCATCAATTATCAAACCAGGAGGAATCGCTACTTATTTTATTTGCGAATTCCTTGCCGGATAGATAACGGGCTAATTTTTTGAAATGGCGGATCATGGCGTTTCGGTCATCCAGTTCATTCACGGCTATTTCTATTATTTGGAAACCGTTATTGCGTAACCAACTTCGAATTTCTCTATCTTTTTCAGCCGTCTCAGGATTTCCATGCAGTGATGCACTTATTCCATCAAGGTAAATGGCTAATCCCTTGTCGCTTGACATTTGGTCCTTTTCCGGCTTTTTCCCCTCCAGTTCGTCGAGTAAGGCCTGGTAACCTTCCTTGCCTAGCAGATTACGTGCGTGGAGGTGGCATTCCCGCCATGATTCTTCGGGGGTTTGTTGCAATTGCCAGGGATATAACGGTCTCCTTCGGATTCCACTTCCGCCACTTCATTATGATCAAACAATTCCAGTTGAATTGGGTGATCTTTCTCCTCGATCAAGGTCATCATCTCTTGCCGGGTCAAAGCGGTAATGAACGAAAGACTATCCCACCAACCCTCTTCTTCCAATTAAGGTATACCAACCATCCAATTAAGCAAAATCCAACAATAAATTATCCAAACAATGTGGAGCACCTCCCCCCGCACCCCCTAAATATTCTCCCAAAATAAGTTAAAATATAACACAATTAAATTAAATTATACCAATATTATAAAGTATATAAATATTAAACTTTATTAACAAGAAAAAGCAAAGAATGATGTCTGGACACGTAAATCGTCGCCGTTTCATGCAATTTGCCGCTCTAACCGCTGGTTTGGCGGCTTCCCCTGGTGGGCTTGATAACCGAAAGGAGATAACTCATGTCTGAAAAACAACCCCTCGTTCGCCGCCATTTCCTCAAAACCTCTATCACCGCATCGGCTGCCATAACCGCTGGCCTCAGTTTCGAAGAACAGAACCTGAAAAACCATCTGGCATCCGCCGCTGAAGTCCCCCGCCTATCACCAGAGCAAAACAAATTACCCTACGGACAAATCAAAGACCTCAAAATAAGCCGCCTTTTCTGCGGGGGCAATTTAATCGGTGGATGGGCACACAGCCGCGACCTGATTTATGTCTCCCAACTGGTAAAGGAATACCACACCGACGAACGGGTGATGGATACCCTCGAAATGGCCGAAGAAAACGGCGTTAACACCATCCTCACCAACCCCCGTTCCGACCGCGTCATCAACCGCTATTGGGATGAACGCGGCGGCCAAATCCAATGGATTTCCGATTGCGCCTGGGGCAAGAACATCATCGAGGGCATCAAGCGCTCCATCGACAGCGGCGCACATGCCGTCTATGTACAGGGCGGGCTTGCCGACAAAGCCGTTATCGACGGCAAGGTGGATCTACTGGGCGAGGCACTCGAATATATCCTAAACGAAGGCGTCCCCGGCGGCTTGGGCGCTCACAGCCTCGAAACCGTCAAAGCCTGTGAGAATGCCGGCCTCAAACCCGACTTCTGGGTAAAAACCCTCCACCCCGACCGATATTGGTCAGCCACCCCCAAAGAAAACCGCACCAACACCTGCTGGTACGAAGGCAACAAATTGGACCACGATCAATTCCACGACAACATCTGGTGCATCAACCCCCAGGAAACCATCAACTACATGAAGTCGATCAAAACCCCCTGGATCGCCTTCAAAACCATGGCCGCCGGAGCCGTTCACCCACGACAGGGCTTCAAATTCGCCTTTGAACAAGGGGCTGACTTCGTTTGCGCTGGCATGTTCGACTTCCAACTGATCGAAGATGTCATCATCGCCCGCAACATTCTCAACGACAAAGACCTGGACAAAAAACGCCCCCGTCCCTGGATGGCCTAAGCGTTAACCAAATATATAGCATGAACTGGGAGGAAAATGATGAGTGACCAAAAAGTATACCGCCGTGCATTCCTTAAGAATTCCGCCATCGTCGCGGGAGCGGGCTTATCCGTCAGCTTTGAAGAACAAGCCCTGCTGGCCCAGGAACAACAGCCATCCACTGCCCCAAACACAACGATGAATGACTTTCCCGTGGGGAAATTGGGCGATATGCAAATCAGCCGCGTAATATGCGGCGGCAATCTAATCAGTGGATTTGCCCACAGCCGTGATTTGATTTATGTATCCCCCTTGCTCAAGCAATATTTCACCGATGAAAAAGTCTGCGATACCCTGGAAAAATGCGAAGAACACGGCATCAACACCGCCATCCTGCGTGTGGATCAACACACCATCCGCATTATCAACAAATACCGCGATAACTGGGGCGGTCAAATTCAATGGATCGCCCAGGCCAAACTGCCCTCCAAAAACCTCACCCACGATATCGATTTAGCCATTGAGAACGGCGCTAAAGCTGTGTATGTGCATGGCGGAGTAGGGGATTCCTGTGTGGAAAACGGACAGGTTGATTTAGTCGCCAAAGCAGTGGATTATATCAACGAGCAGGGCGTGATCAGCGGTGTCGCCGGACACAAAATTGAAACAGTGCAAGCTTATGAAAAAGCCAGGCTCAACAACAAATTTTATATGAAGACCATCAACGCCAAAAACTATTGGTCCGCCGGTCCCATGCCCCGCCATGACAGCGTCTGGGCGGAAACCCCGGAAGAAACCATCAAGTTTATGAATAACGTCAAAAAGCCCTGGATCGGCTATAAAGTACTGGGCGCGGGGGCGATCCACCCCAACGAGGGTTTTAAATATGCCTTCGAAAATGGTGCCGATTTTATCTGCGTGGGCATGTTCGATTTTCAGGTTACCGAAGATGTGATCATCGCCAAACGCATTCTGTCAGAAAAACTCAATCGTCAGCGCCCCTGGTTCGCCTGATGATTCAATACTATATTTTGTGGAGAGAATGTATACCGTGAATCAATTCAAATCCAATCGATCCGTTAAACGAAGACGATTTCTGGAATCTTCCGCCGCCATCGGCGGAACCTTTTTTTTAACCCGCTCAAGCGTTAAGGCACAGGAAACGGCGAATACCTTGAATGTCGCCGTGATCGGCACTGGAACCCAAGGCCAGGCACTCATTAACGACTGCGTGATGATCCCCGGCGTTCAGATAAAAGCCATCTGCGACATATGGGAAACCTACAACCTGAACAAAACCTCCCGGATCCTTACTGGTTTCAAGCATGAACATAACACCTATATCGATTACCAGGATATGCTCGACAAGGAAAAGGATCTCGATGCCGTCATCATCGCCACGCCTGATTTTTGCCATGCCGAACAGACTGAGGCCTGCCTCAAAGCGGGGTTGCATGTCTACTGCGAAAGCATGATGTCAAACACGCTTGAAGGCGCTCGTCAAATGGCAAAGACAGCCAAAGACACCGGAAAACTATTGCAAATAGGCTATCAACGGCGCAGCAATCCATATTACCAGTATTCACTGGCGCATGTGGTTTATGAAACCAAAATGCTTGGCCAAATCACCGCCATCAATGGACAGTGGAACCGTCCGGTACTAACCTTGCGAGGCTCACCACGCCGCTTCCCGGTCAGTGATGAGGTGTTAAAAAAGTACGGGTACGACTCCATGGAACAGTTCCGCAATTGGCAATGGTATCGCGGCTTGGGCGGCGGTCCATTGGCAGAACTGGGTTCACATCAAATCGATGTGTTTAACTGGTATATGGGCAGTGCTCCACATTCGGTGTTGGCAAGCGCAGGAACCGTCTATTACGATCCACAAGTATTTCAATGGTTCGACACCGCCATGGGCATTTTAGAGTATCCCTCTGCTGAACAAGGGATGATCCGCGCATTTTATCAAACCATCAACACCAACAGCAACTTCGGCTATTTCGAATGTTTCATGGGTGATCAAGGTACGCTCTATGTATCGGAAGTTGGAGGGCGCAACAAAGTCTACCGTGAACCCACCGCCCCTGATTGGGAAAAATGGGTAAAACTGGGTATCTTAAGTTCACCCAACGAGCAGAAGAAAAAAGAGGAGGAAGGAAAAAGCGAAGAGGGTGTGTTGGATGTGGAAGAAACCGTTATTCCACCCAACTACAACATCCCCGTGAAATTCACTGATTCGGTTTACAAGCCACATCTGGAGAATTTCTTCAGCGCCATCCAGGGCAAGGTTAAATTGACATGCCCCGCTGAAATCGCTTTCCAAACCACCGTCACAGCACTAAAACTAATGGAGGCCGCCGATCAATCAACAAAAATCGAATTCAAAGCAGCCGATTTCACGATATAGATAATTTGTAAGGTGGGCTTTAAAATGCTTCGTGTGCATTTTTAGCCCACCAAAATATACTCCAGGGAGGGCGACGCTCCCGCGAAGCCACCGCGCGGGTGCCAAGGGTATAGCGTTGTACCAATACACTCTATAATATATCGAATTCTAATCAACAATCTTAATGAATAAACAACAACGAAAATGAATAACATAATCCTTACTTATTACCTCTCATTTTGTTTATTGCTCATCATATGCCTCCCTGCAATTTCCCAGGAAACCGGCCCACTAATCGGTGATAAAAGCGGTGGCAGCCGTGCAATCCCAGTCCATTTAATCCCCTTGTTGGATGAAGGAGCGTTTGAACTGACGGCTGCGGATGATCTGCAAATTCCTTACTCCACTCACCAAACCTGTGCCAAGGAATGCCATAGTTATGAAACAATCTCCGGCGGCTGGCACTTCAACGCGGGAACAGATGAAGGCTTTGCAGGCCGTCCCGGCCATCCCTGGATTTATGTGGATTCAAATACGGCAACCATTATCCCGCTATCCTATCGCGATTGGCCAGGTGCATATAATCCCGAAAAGATAGGACTTTCACCCTGGGATTTCGCTCTGCGTTTCGGGCGTCATCTTCCCGGTGGAGGGATGACCGAGTGGGATGCCACAAAGTATCGTGACACCATGCTGCGCATGATGGTCTCCGGCAAGTTGGAAGTCAATTGCCTGGCATGTCACGATGCCGATCCTGCCCATGATCAGGCTGAATATGCAATACAGATCGCCCGCCAAAACTTGCGCTGGGCAGCCGCCGCCACCTCCAGCTTTACTTCAGTGAGTGGCTCAGCCAAAGCCATGCCCGATACATTCGATTACCTGATGCCCGAACCGCCGAATGATCCCAAATTGATCCCACCAACCGTTGAGTATGCACCCAATACCTTTGACTCAAAAAACCGGGTTTTCTTTAATATTGTAAGAAAAGTACCCAACCAGCGATGCTACTTTTGTCATTCCACCAAATTGATCGATCCGGATGCTAACGAGAAATGGCAGCGTGATGAGGATGTTCACCTCGCCGCGGGTATGCAATGTGTGGATTGCCACCGCAATGGATTGGAACACGATATTGTCCGTGGGTATAAAGGCGAATCGTCATCTTCAAAGAATCCCCTGGCTGATGTGCTCTCCTGCGAAGGGTGCCATTTGGGAGAACAGTCATCGGATCATCCCACATCCGGTCGGATGGCTGCACCAGTGCCACTGCATAAGGGCATCCCCCCCATCCATTTTGATACCTTGACGTGTACCGCGTGTCATTCTGGTCCGTGGCCAAATTCACAAGTCTATTCCCTAAAAACCTCACTGGCGCATGGATTGGGGATTCACAATATAAACACGTCCGATGATGCATTGCCTTGGATAGTGGGGCCAGTATTTGCAAAGACCTTAAATGGAAAACTGGCACCCCATTATGCAGTATGGCCTTCGTTTTGGACGCGCTTGGGTGAGAATACTCACACACCATATACTCTCACAACAATATCAGAGCTACTCGATCTCTCTTCATTAGATGACCGCCAGCTTACAGAAGAAGTGATTGTCAGTACCTTGAATAAGTTGAAAGCGAAATCGGATGGTAACGGTCAACCGTCTTTTATAAATGGTGGCACTGCCTATCAATTGGGTGAAGATGGTGTGTTGATGAACGTGAATCATTTCGCCGCCATGCCCTATCTTTGGCCGATGGCGCATGATGTCCGTCCAGCTGCGCAGTCATTAGGTGTTCGCAGTTGTGAGGATTGCCATGCGCAGGATGCGCCCTTCTTTTTTGGAAAAGTTCCCATCCAATCGCCTTTCCTGGCTGACGCTGAACCAAAAACCATGACAATGGTGCAGTTTGAAGGGATTGATCCCACATCCACCAAGGTGTTTGCTTTATCCTTTGTTTTCCGGCCCTGGTATAAAGTGGTGCTCATAGCGGTGTGCACATTGATTGGTTTGATCCTGCTTATGTATGCTTTAAAAATGGTTGAACGGGTAATGAATTATCTTACAACCCCACGTACAACGAGCGATGATGAATAAACGTTTAAAACTAATCTATATCTTTTTGTTGGTTTGTTTTGTTGTGTTGGCAGTGACTGGTTTTTATCCTCTTATCAACCATAAACCACTGTCAGGTTACTTGCTCATTCTTCACACAATCGTTTCGGGCGTGATGGCATTGGCATTGGCTTTGCTTGCACTTTTATTCGGCTCAACAAACAACACCCGCCAGGCGTTGATGTGCGGCACCCATTGGCTTGTTGTGAAAATAGTACGATTTTTCTTTTGGTTGATTATGATTGTTGCAATACCTTTAATTCTCAGTATTCTATTAAGCATGTTCCCCCTTTTCGCGCCCGAAGAACAACGTCTCTTATTATGGCTACATCAATGGAGTGCCATTGTATTTGCAGGATGTGTAGTGATCCAAGCCCTATTTATTCCGTTTTTAAAGATAAAGAGTAATAAATAAGTACAGCAAGTAACTAGGGCAGTGCGCAAGCACCAAGGGCAAAAAAAGTTCTGGCTAGCGAGAAATAAACCCCAAAGGGGTACCACCCAACCCCCAATATTCAATATCCTGCGAATCCTTAACATCCTGGATATCCTGATTCAGACAAAAAACCCTCATACCTCATTTTTTTCTGGTCAAAATAGGTGCTAACAGATTGGTAGGGTGGGTTAAAAGCGGAATCCGCCCAAGCGGATGAAGCGT
>CAZFER010000139.1:0-7219 GCA_964517495.1 uncultured bacterium
GTTTCATCGCTCCATTCTCCCTCCTTAAAATCAATATTCATACGTTATAGCATGTGAGAGGTGAAGTGGAGGGGAATGGTCTCATCCTATTCACCCTTTTTATGGTTGAGATGTTTTTTTGATCCATGCGATGGTGTTTTGAATTTCTTGAATACTTTTATCTGTAAATAAAAAGGCGTATTTCATGAATTTTGAATCCAAGGGAAACTGGTCTTTTAGTTTAAGATATATGTTATGGGCTCCATCACGATTTTGTTGCTTGTGGGCCAGGCATAATCGATAAATAAGATTGCAATAATCATCCAGATGATATTTATTACATTCCTTGATATAGCGTTCCATTAAAGGCGTATTGCCAGTATTCATGGCATACTCAAGCCAGCAATAATAAAACCAGGGGTACACTTTCAACTTTTGAGGAGTCAAGGTTTTTAAGATAGCTTCTGCCTCATCAAAGCGCTTGGTTTGAAGCAGGAGATAGACTTTGGGCGGGAGAGTATCATCATCGGTTTTGAGTTGTTGGTATAGACGTCCGGCTTCTTCATATTGATCGGTCATTAGTTTCGAATACGCCTTTGTCTTTTTTAAATATCCTTTTTTACGGAATAGGGGTGTGTTTCTTTTCATATATGCCGGGATTTCATCTTCCCGGCCAAGTAATTTTAGGGAGGAGAGTTGAATACAACTGATCTGATAAAACTGCTCTCCAGGCTTGATTTTATTCGTGCTGGCCAAGGCAGCCTCATAATGACCCTCTTCGAAATCACACACACATTGAATATAGTGAGTATAAGTAAGATCCGGGTGATGGCGTTTTAGATCCACCAGTATTTTCCGGTATGAATCGACATTTGGCAGTACGGTGCAGATATCATAGGCCATCTGTACATTTTTATTTTGATTCAAGGCGGCCAGATACATCTGACGGGCGGTTTTAACATCACCACGGATGCGGTGATATTTGGCATAGAAACAAAAGGCTTTGGGATCTTCAGGGTGTTTAATAAAATATTCATCCGCACAGGCTTTAAGCGCATCGGTATTCATCCATTCTTCATACATGTTTACCCTACTGTCAAAGGCATATGTATAGGATACCTCACCATCCTTTTCCAATTGATAAGCCTTTTTAAAGTAAATTTCAGCTTGCTGGTATTTTTTAAGATTTTGATAGGAAAGAGCCAAAAAATAGTAAGAAAAATATTTTTCCGATTCCTCTTGATAAATGGTGAGCATTTTCTTGAAGTATTTAATCGCTTGCTGGTATTTACTGTAATCAAAATGGGTACTGGCTATAGAATAATGATAGGAGGGGGAGGCATCTTCGGGTATATGAGCGGCTAAAACGCGGCAGCCTTGTTTGAGCCGTCCGGCATCTCCAAAATAGCCTAGCAACTCAGAGAACTGAGTTGCATAGTCAAATGGGGGTGTGGCAGAACAAATAGCTTCAGCGGCCTGCCATTCCTGGCGTTTTAGATGGTAGTTTACTTTTTCTCGTAAGAGATCTTTATTATCAGGATGATGAGAAAGGGCCTTCGTTAGTATTTTGCCTGCTTTGTTCAATGAATTGATTTTGAACAAACAGTCGATTAGCTCACAATATCGATAAGAATTTATCTTTTTGGCTGGCGTTAAAGCCATATAGTTTTTGTAGTACCAACAGGCATCTTCCAGGTGGTTTTCTTGTTTGGCGCAATCCCCCAATGTCAACCAATTCTCTTTTAATTGTTCATCTTCATCAATCATGGTTTGCATGAATTGTTTAAGACGCTCAAGGTGGTTGTTTTCATGGAAGGCTTGATACATGGCTTTCTTTTGATTTGACCATACATTCGACGATGGGATCATCTTTTTGTAATGATTTTCCGCTTTGTCGATCTGATTGGCATCCAGAAAATAGCGTCCCAACATTCCATGTGCGTCCGCATGGTGGGCATTGAAATGGATGGCCTGTTCGCATGCCTGAACCATTTCAATTGGTTTTTGGAGGTGTTGATAGCATTCCGCAATTTTATGATAATAATCCGCTATGTCTTTAACCGGCGAAATGTTTTCGATTTCCTGTTTGTAGAAATAGATGGCTTCGTGGTATAATTTTTTTGTTATCGCCGCGTTGGCAAGTTTTGCCCATTTGCCAGTAGGCATACCATTCGTGCGGATTTTGATTTCCAGTTTGCGCAGCCCTTCACGCAAGCGATCCCATTCTTTATAGAGGTCCAAAGCGATGCTGAGGGAACGGTTGTTGGTGGAATGGTCCAGCAGTCGTTCCAACAATTCCTCAGCTTTCCTATATTCTCTCTCACGGCGATATTGAATGACTAGATTTTGTAGCGTAGCAATATTCGTGGGATCGATTATCAGTGCTTTATGGTAGGCTTCGATTTCATTTTCATGGTCTTCCATATTTGAATAGATAACGCCTAAGTTGATATAGTAATTAATTCTGGAATCTCTATCGGTTTTATCCTGATATAAGCGATTCAGATAACGAATCGCATCGTTGTAATGTTTGTTGTTATTACAATAGTTATAGCAAGCTTGAATGATGTCAGTTGGGTTATCAGCTTGGGCGATGAAATCATCCATTCTTTTCAGGCCGATCTCTATTTTGCCGATCGCATCATAACCTGTTAGTAACGTTTCGACAGAGGAAGCCATCAATGCGTTTCTCTCTGTAACGTCGTGAATGATATCAAAAATCCATTGCAATCCATTTTCAAAGGTTTTTTCATTTTGATGGCTTTTTAGCAAGCAGGAAAAGGAGTCCTTTCCAAGCAGCGCTATACGATCCGTTGCTTCTTTTATCAGATTGTGTGCTGCTTGGATGCCTTCGTTTTCACGATCGAGTACTTTAAACGCTTGCAATATGAGGGGGATGGTTGACGATGATTCATAGGGGTTGGTTTGAAGTTTTTGGATGATCTGCTCGATCCGGTTCGTTTGGTTGAATTGCTTATAAATCGAAACCAGGGTTTTGCCTGGTGAGTGGTGAATCAAGGTTGAGGATTGGATGAGTTCACAGGCCGGTTGGATTTGGTCCCAGGTTAAATCATAACGGCTATATGAGTATTGTAGAAAATCAATCAAATCCAATGCCGATTGCGCATCCCGGGCCAATATGGTTTTATCCACTATTGATAAAAAGAGTTTTTTTGCTTGATTGGTGCGGCCAAGTTGTCTTAAGCGGGTCTCAATTTTTTGTTCAATTTCACGGCGTGTATGGTCTGGTATGGGTAAATTCAGGCTTCGTCGATATACCTTGAGTGCCAGGCGTTTTTTATTATGTTCCGCAAGTTCATCCCCTAAAAACAGCCAACGATCATGGGAGATCGCTTGCTTTTTCATCGCATCAAGAATGGAATCAAGACATGAGTCCAGGCGATGGGAATGAACCAGGCTGTAGACAATTTTATCCATGCTTTCTCTGTTAAAGTCATCGTGTTTCATCACCTGGATAATTTCATTCGTCGCCTGGCTTGTGTATCCCCCAATCAAAAGGCTGTTGATGTACCCGATTTTGAGCATATAGGCTTTGGGGAATTGAAGAAGAGTGCTTTCAAATTGTTTCTTTAATTCAGTCCGTTCGTTGTAATCGTTTGGTAGAAAGGAAAGTTTGTAAATATAATCTTCCATCCATGAACCTGATCCGTAGTGCTCATACGCCTTTGCGTAATGCTCCAATGCTGTTGGATATTTTTCTTCTTTTCGATACATTTCCCCCTGATAGAAGTTGGCCAGGCCTGTGCCATGTGATATAAAATTTTTGGCGTCACCAATGCTTGCGTACGCATAGCGCGCAGAGGAGAAATTGCCTTTCATTACGAGAATTTTTGCTTTTATCTCATACGCTGCGCCCAAATTCCTGCTTCCATAATAAATGGCTTTATTGGCGCATTCGTAAGCCTCTTCATAGCGGCCATCCTCAAATAGGAGGTTGGCCTTCTTTTTCAGTAAATTTTCGGATGCGGTCACATAATCGTTTGATTTTTCCAAAGCGGCATAGGCTTTGTTTTTGTCTCCTTTCGCGATATGCAATTCGGCCAATCGCTGCCAATATTGATAATAATGGCGAGCGTTTTGAGGTATTTGATCAAGATACGAGGCGGCTTGTTCAAAATCCTTTTCATTGATAGACCGGCGTGCCATCTCACATAAAATAATTTCATTTTCCGGATACAGGGATAATCCAGCACGGTAATATGAAACAACATCATTGTTCGAATTGGCGCTGTATAAGTAATGAGACAGGTATTGCGAATCATTTAAGACAGTGTAATGGGGGAATTGCACTCCAGTCATATCCGCCCAGGTTAAGTCAGCGAAGATCATACGATGATCAGGAAGAAGCACGGCGGCACAGCGATGCTCAGCGATCTCCCGGTTGCCGACATCGACGAATGGCCGGACCATATAGGCTTTTAAACCTGCCTCACGTGCCAGCGCTACATACAAATACGCCATGGTGGCACAGTTTCCGTATCGGTATTTTTTATCGGGATCATCTCCCAGTTCACTGCTTCCCGGAAGCCACTCACAGAATACCTGGGCACTGGTTCGATAAAAGCTGACTTCCTCATTTTCATTGTTTAAAAATGCTTCATCACAATATTCCAATGCCAATCCTGCCAGGCTTAGCATGAGTTTCAATATGCGCCGCGCTTTCAAGAGATCGGGAAGGTCAGAGGGAATATGTTGCTTCACCCAATCGCGCATGTCTTGATTGACTTCAAATGGATATGGGACTTTGGTGGCTTGCTCTTCGCTAAGCACCTTTTTCAATTCCTCGAAAATCTCATCTTTGGAGTAGTCTTTCATGGGGTGGGGTAGGGGGAAACCAATATTGGGATGTATTTCCAGGCGCTTTTTTAATAAACGATAGCGGTTGGCTTTTCCATCGTTGCTGTCTTCGGAAACGTAGGGTTTCAATATCTCGATAGAGGCTTCCAATTCATGACGGCTGGTTTCATAATCCTTCTTTAACCAAGCCTGGACAGAGCGATCTTCATGAACCATGGACATGAGTAAACGGACATCGCCTTTGCTGACTAGATATCGATCCGATTCTAGTACCTTGTTTAATGGTTCAAGCGCCTCATCGTATTTGTTCAATTCCCAGTAGCATTTCCCTATTAAAAAACGGGCTTTGTCGCGGAAGTCATCGAGTGTGAGGAGGGATTTCGAATCTTTAATAGCATTATCAAACTGGCGGCTGAAATAATAGCATTCTGCTCTCTTATATTTATAATTGTTTATAATCTCGATGACATAATCTGATTCAGGATTAAAGGCCAGTTCCCGTTCAATATCCATTAAGCGAGTATAGGATTGAATTGCTTCCCCAAAGCGCCTTTCATTGAATTGGGTTTCTGCCTTTTCCGTCAGATCCAGCCGTTCTTTATATTGCCTGGCTCGTTCTTTGATACGCGCAGCAAAATCAGAATCCATTTGAAGGGGATTTGGAACTGCAGGCGTTGGCGTTTTGATGGTGCTGGTTGCGAGTTGTATTTCTGCTGACGTAGGGAGGGTAAGCAAAACGAGAGTTAATATTTGGAAGATCATCACTATAAGGTAGTTTAAAGCGGTGGGTTGTTTTTTCATGTTGATCCCTCGTTGGTGAAAAGTGACGCTTAACGAAAATAGAAAAAGAGACCGGAATTCAGATGTTGAAGTCCGGTCTCTTTGGCAAAAAACATATGTTCTTATTATGGGTTAACGGTGATAACCACTTGATCGCGATCCTGCAGGGCGCCATCACTAACGGTTAACTCAAAGATTAGGCGGCCTGCTTTTGCATTTAAGGGAACGGTAAATCCCGCGTTTGCTGAGTTGGCATTGTTGAGAATGACAGAGGTAAATGGCATTTGTTTCCATGAATAACTCAGTTGAGGATTGGGTGATTGATCGGGATCATATGATTTTGATCCATTCAAAATGATTTTCATCCCGGGGCGTACGGTTTGGTCTTCGCCCGCTATAGCGACTGGGGCAAAATTCTTGATATTGGAAAAATATTCCCAACACTCATTTCTATTTGATATCGTATCAATGCCATCCAGTACACCGTTGATGTCATTAAAATCGAAATCAAAATCAGGATCCGGCCCATCACCGCTTCCTGGACGAGGGGTGGGTGCTGGGAGTTTCACTACTGTGATTTGTTTTCTTCGTTTTTCTTCCTCATCCTTGTTTTGTTTTAATGGGATTGCGAATGAAGTCAACTGTGGTTTTTGAGCGGAAATTTTCAAGGCTATTTGGTTATAGGCATAAAAAACATCGTTATGATAGACAAAATAATCACGATCGCCATCCGGTGACACAATGATGATTTTCTGCCAGAAATCTTGAAGGTTATTCAGGGTTAGTTTCGATCGGATTTTCTTATAATAGTCCTTAATGGATTTCATGACAGTTTGATAGGTGGGAAGATATTTTTCGATAGAGCCAATCCGAGCCAGGATGCCAACCGGTTTTAGTTGTGTGGACGGTTGGTCAGTAGGGAGCAATCCTGTTTTCTGACTTGCTTGCCATTTTTGGATCACTATAGGCAAGGGCGTGTTGAGGTTTAATTCTGGTTTTCCATCTAATGCCAAGGAACATGATTTTGTGGGTAGGACGATAACTGCTTGCTTGTCATCCATCATCACTTGTGGTTGATAATTATTTTGAGCCAACAGGTAAAAAGCGCTGACAAAATCGGAAGAATTTGCAGACGTTTGTCCCTGAAAACGGTTTTCCAGGTTTGTTTTCAAAACGTTCATATAGTCAAGCGCTTTTTGGTGTTCGCCGGTTATTTTAAGGTTCTTTGCGATCTTGCCAAACGAGATGAAACGTTTTTCTATAGCAGGTTTTGAAGATCCAATAATGGCTTTAAATTCGGTTTCAGCCAGTGAAATTTCTTTTTGTGCCCGAATGGCGTAGGAACCTTGAACGGTTATTATCATAAAAGCCAGTATTCCAAGCCATATCATGGTTTTTTTCATTTCAGAATAATCCCCCATTACGTGTTGATAGTTTTCAAATGCTTTTGATAGTATAGACGTACCAGCCGCCCATGAATAACGTGTTGGAGCTATTATTATAGAAAAAAATGCAGATTTAATAATTGACAAATAAGGTTTATTTTATCAGCTATTATTTACTGTTGAGTGAGTGGAATAAAGTTATGTTTGGATGGCTTGATAGGCGGAGAAAGTGGTTTTTAAGGTTTTCAGGTTTTCGG
>CAZFER010000140.1:0-6612 GCA_964517495.1 uncultured bacterium
GCTCAGCATGGACCCTATCCAACCTCAGACACGGTTGAATTTTTGGAAGAATAGCGAAATTAAAAAAAATACCACATATGAACATATCCAAGTTTGCCTTGAAAAGCATACCCCGAGGATTATTTTCTTATAATCAATGATCCTCGGGTGGCAGAACCATCAACTCATTCATCAAATTCTTGACATGCTCCTTCTTGTCCGATTTTATCTTCAACAACCAGTGGTTGGGGGTTTTTTCCTTGCGCCATTCGTTGGTTCCGTTTTCAAAAATGTGGTTATATCCCTCTTTTTGTATAATCCAATAGGGTTCATCAGGCCAAACGGCATAGAGCACGGCGAATAAATCCCAGCTGTTGCGGGCTGGTCTTTCCCCCAGATAAAGCTTATAAGCCATTTTGACTGGATTCTCATCAGGGGTTTCTTTAAGCCTTTGGCCGGTTAATACATCATCGCCCAAGCCAGTAAAAACAATCGTGCCCGGCCATTCGTTCGCGACTTTAACCGCGGCGGCGGGATCAGGTTTAAAATTACCAAAGACGCCCGGATTTAAATGTTGGGGATAACGCCCTCCCATACAAACGTAATATTTCACTTTCTCTTTGATCAGTTCCCTGCCCGTCAATGGACTATATTTATCCGGTTTGCTTTCGAGCAAATAGGCTAAATTCGTCATATAACCCACGGTTACAATAACTACAGAATTATTCTTTTGTCCAGCTAATACTTCTCGGTAAACATCAACCGCATCAGGGGCATCATCATTGGTTTTGAGTTTGGTGGGAAACCGTTCAGCGATTTGTTTTGCATACCGTGAACCACGATTGGTTGGAGCCCCTGGTTTTTTGGGAACACCGATGGGCAAATCAAGACGGTTATAGTATGAATTGATCGCCTCCAGGCACGGAGCTGACCACCGGTAATGGGAACTGACAACCGTCGCCAGAATCTTTGCTTCACCCTTGTTGGCCAAACCATGCAACATGGCCAGGGCGCCCGTATCATCGCAATCGGTATCCATATCGGTGTCAAAGATGATGGGGACCGGTTCGGCTGAAATAAGTTGTGCGGTAAAAGCAACAATAAGTACAACGAATAAATGACACAAAAACTTGCCTGATTTCATAAGATGATCCTTTAATCCGTTTCTGTCTTCTTCTCCATCGGTTGTGGTTTAATCCATTTTAATCTACTCCACTTCCTTAACAAAGAGCCTGCCGTTTTTGACTGCGTGATGAAGAAGCCGCATTCCATAGCGGTGTGGCACCAGCTGAAACCAAGGACGAGATTTTTGCCAGGGTGCGAGCTGTAAAGTTGTTTTGGAATGATTATTGACTATTAAGTGTATAAGGAAATCAATTTTGGTGGAGGCGGCGGGAGTCGAACCCGCGTCCGAAAACGTCCTTCTGGAGAGTCCTACATGCTTAGTCTCTGCTTGAGTCTCGCCGTTCAGAGCGCAAAGACGACTCTTTGAACGGCCAGCCTTCCAAGTGATTCGCGGTCAGGCCGAAGGCGAGCCTTTCCGCTATCCCCTCCTCTATGACGCCGGTTATCCTGTCGAAGGGGACCAACCGGATATGGCGTCGCTGCATTTATGCAGCGAGAGGTAGACTATTGTCTGCAGTTATTAATTGTCCGCCTGTTTTACGAGGCCGACGGAACCTCGGCATGCACTCACCAGTCAAACCGCTCTCGTCGAAGCCGGAACGCCCCCAACTGGTGTGATTGCTTTTTCTTTCTTCTATTCTTAAGTATAAATCATACCGGGTAAATGTCAATCAATTTTTTAAAAATTCCCTAATCATAAGTCCCAATATCTTCTGTTAAGACGCCTTGCAATAAATGGATCTCGTTCCGCTCATGAGCACGCAAGAACTGAAGCATTTCCCGCAATTGCGAACACAATACATGGACTTCATTACAGTCTGGTATGGGTTTGTTACAACATTGCCCCATGATTTCATCCATTCGCTGAATCATAACCTGGTGATCTTCTTGCAAATTCTCCACCACCGGCGACAATGTGGGCCTTTGTTGCATAACATCGACCATAAATCCACCCTCTTCCTCAAAATCAAAGCGAGCTTTCGCCATGTTAACAAATTCCATAAACAACTGTTTCATATCACCAATCCATCCCTCTGTCCGGGTTTCGGAAGGCTCTTTAATTCGATCCAACAATTGTTCGCTGAGTCTGTTCATGGCATGATAGTCTTCGATGGCATGATTGATTACATTTTCAGGAATCATGATGACTGTCTCCTCACATAATTGTTAACGATTCCAAATTTTAGATGAGAGAACCCGAGAGATAGATCGGCTAAACTTCAACGTTAGTTGACGGGCCTTCCCCCAAGAAAACCCAATAAGCTAAGTATACTAGTAGATATATTTTTAACCAAGAGGGATTAACGATAAAAGCTGTTTTTAGTGAATATTTTCTGCCAATCCTTGGTATAAAGCATCCTTTTGAGAATCCTTAACAAGCTAAACTTCCCTATATCCTTGAAAACAACAATAATGAGATTATTTTTTTAACTATTGGCCTCCTCGTTCCACCTTGTCACCAGGTCTTGGGTTCAAAATCCTCTAAAATGGATTCCGCCCTATACTCCGGTTGTACAATCTCCCCGTCAATCTTAACTGGCTGAAACGCATAAGACTGCTTAACAAACCAACCAATCCGGTCACTCCAATACGAAATAACCGTGCCCGAATAACGCTTCTCACTTCCATTCACTTTCGCATGCAACTCTACATCCGAGTGGAACTGGCGGCATAAATACGCACCGGCCTTGGTGATAATCCGCACATCATAGTCCCGCCGGGTTTGATCGGTTATCACCGCCTCGCCAATCTTGCTTTGGCTTTCAATATCGACAAAGGTAAGCCGGGTTCGGTCGGTTTCTGTTTCCTCCTTCTTTAAATCAAGATACCGAAGTTCCAAAGCAGGCTTATAAATAACCTCAACGGTTTGATTAGGCGAACTCAATTGCTGTTTATGGATCAAATAGTCTTTATCACAAAAGCTGAGATAGGTCCTGTTCCCCTTCTCATAAGCCTCTTCAACCAGCCATAAGTCTTTCTCATTAACTTTTTCGCGAATCCGAACCGCCCGATAGCCTGTATAATCCGTCACTCCATCCCCCCACGGACGCGGCCCCGTATGTTGGTAAAGATAGCCCTGTCCTATCGCGGGTGGGGGAGGATCAATATCCAAATTATAATCTGATCCTTTTTGGCCTGCTGTAGAACACCCCATTATGAGCGAGAACAAACAAATATATCCAATGATAAAGGGGTAAGCGTTATTTATCTTTATCTTCTTTTCCCCTATCTTCTTTCCCTCTATCTTTACCCAAGCGGCCTTTCGCCCGATCCTTGGCTCGAAAAAGAGCACTGGTGTATTCATCCGGTTTTTCATCCACAAATTTTGGAACGTCTTCATCTTTTTTCGCTTCCTGCCAGGGCTTCTCTTCTTGCTTGGCTATCTTTTCATCAATTCCTGCAAGATCTTCATCTTTGACCTCTTCCAAGCGCTGCAAAAAGGTCTCCTTCTCTTCCGCTCGAGCCGGTTGGCCTTGAGAGGCTCGCTGCTTGGCTTCCATCAACTGCCCCATCTCCTGGGTGGCTGGTCCTGAAGGGGCTAGTCGGCGAGTAAATGGATACATTAACCATGCCCAAATCCTGGCAAAAAACGCTTGGATCTGTGGCAATTCAAAGAAGACCCGGCGCACCGCTACATCACAGAAAAACAAGAAGATCGCCAATCCCATAAAAAAAGGCCATAAGGGTTTGATATCCCCTGTGGCAAACAAATCATGGGTAAATACCGGGGTTTCAATTGTTAATAAAGAATGCCCCCCAAGTTCAGCCATCCGTTTTAAGATATAATCATTCTGGCTGGTCGTGCTGTGTTCGGGTGAATATGGCACTGTAATACCAGTAGTCACGCTCCCTTCCACACCATCATCACCTTCATAGTTCATATTCACCAAATAACTTCCGGCTTCATCAGCTGGGAAGGTGCCCTCATAGCGCCCTGGTTGGGTTTGGCGCATATGAAACTCACTCGCCTCCATCTCTGGACCAATATTGGACGCCGAAAAGTTCAAGTTGTTGATGAATTCCCCTTCCTGTGTCAAAGCATCCACCACCACCCTGACCTGATCACCTTCATAGGTCGCCTGAACCTGAAAATTATCCTGTTCAGTGCTTCGTAAAGCCCAACGCACCAGCTGTGACCAAAACTTTGAATACCCATCCCAATTCAACCATTGCTGGGCCCAACGAGCCTTTGCATCCGAGGTAAATGCCACTGATTTCCCCAACCCATATCGCCAATGCGCCAGCAAGGGATCATTTTTGTGGGTCACCAAAACCGTTTCTGCCTCTGGACGCGGGCCAGAAACCACATAGCCTTCCAATTGGGGATACCCACTTTCTAAACCACTTGTAATTTCACTCGATTGAACAATCGTTGGAGTAAAGGTTTCTTCAACAATTGATGTCCGCCTTACAACAGTGGCTTCTTTAGTGAAAATTCGCGGTAAATTCCGGTTGTTTTTGATTAGATAAAAATTCCCTCCCAAAAAACGCGCCAAATCACTCATGGTTTCTGAGTTGGAAGGATTATGTGGGGCGATGCATACGGTTGAAACCGTGATTTTTGCCGATTTAATGTCATCTAATAAGGATGGATTTGGCTTTTGAGGGTCACCATCCGACAGAATCACCATATGCTTGACATTGACATTCAATCCCTTTAGATCATCATACGCCAGCTGCATCGCCGAATCAAATGAAGGCATATCCCCAATTTGGTTGTTCCTCATCTGCCGAATAGCATTTAATTGCGCCCTTTTGTTCCCCGCCCTTTCCATTGGGAAAAGCCACTTCACGCCCCCCATACCGTAGTATAGAAATCCTACATAATCCTGTGGCGCCAGCAGCGAAACCGCCGCTTCCGCGGTTTGCTGCGCCCAAAAATTCCCCTGTGCAATCTCACATGAATGCATAATCAACGCCAGCGCCCCGCTGGGGATCACCTGCTTTTGCTTCACATCCATGGTCACCGGCAGCGCTCGCTCGATCGGCGTTCCTCGGTATCCCCCCGCATCGAAACTCTCCGGACCGCCTATCATAACCAGCCCAATCCCCAAATCACGCACCGCCGTTTCGATCATCTGTTGCTGGCTGCGTGCCAAATCAGAGGCAGGGACATTCGATAGAATCACGCTGTCATAAGCTTGCAATTCACGCAAGGTGGCTGGCAACCCTTCCGGGGTACGCATCTCCACCTGGATACCTTCCGACAGCAATGACGCCACCAAAAACTTACCCAGATCCGGCTCGCTTTCCAATAAAAGCACCCGCGGTTGACCTCTGACAATAGCAAAATTTTGGCCCCTGTTGTTGGAAGGCCGCCGGTCGTTTTCCGCCTCTACACTGGCGGTGTAATTATAAACATCAGCCTGCTCAAGGCTGCGGGTAATTTGATATACATTTTTGCCCTCTTTTAAATCAACCTCCTGCTCGGCAATCACTTCTCCATTCTCAGCAATTCGCAGTTGCCCCTTCCCTGCTTCCTGCGCATTGACAATCACTTTTAAGGTAAAGGGTTCTTTCTCCCGGATTTGCGAAGGGACAATCACATCCTCAACCAACACTTCCTGCGTGTAGGTATATTCCAATGGGAGAACCCGCACATCCACCCCGGCCGCCTTGGCTCGCTGAATGGCGGATTCAACATTTCCCTGGGTTTGATTCCCATCAGTCAATAAAACAATCCGCTTTTGCTTGCCTTCTGGAAAAGCCGCCATCGCCAGGTTGACCGCCGCTTCGATATCAGTCCCCTCTGGATCAATAATGGTCTGATATTCCTGAAGTTTGACATTCTCGCCTGGATTTTCCTGAATAGCCGCATCCTTACCAAAAAATATTATCCCCGCCTGGTCGTCCTGGGGGATCGACTCTAATTGTTTCTGCACATAGGCAAGTGAAAATTGCTGCTCATCAGGTGGGATGCTAGACGACCGGTCGATGGCAAAAAAAACCGCCAGGTTTTCACCCTTATCCAACATTTCCACTTCCGCCAGTGCCAGGATAAAAAACAGCAACACCAGCGAGCGTAAAATCAACGCCAGCGACTTGCGCCCTTTTCCCAGCACCCTCACCCGTTTGGCCAATATCCACACCGCGGGAATCAGGACCAATAAAATCAAAAACCAGGGATGAAGTATCCGAATCATAAGTTCCGTTCCAAAAAACTATATCCAAATCAAATGATAGATTAGCATAGACCTAAATATAAAACGAATCTCTCCCCCCATTGTACCGCAAATCCCCATCTTTTGTCAGAATGGCTAAATTTTAATAGGAATGACTGAATTGAAGCGATATAGGTGAAATCGCCTGAATGAGTCTAAGAGACCTTCAAAATTGGTTTCTCATCTGGGATACCTTTATCGTAAAGGTAAATATCGGATTTGGTTTACCCATTCATTTTCTATCCTGCAATCGATCAGCAATAAAATATCTACCGAACTCAGCTCCCCAGCTTGGTAGGGTGGGTTAAAAGCGGAATCCGCCCAAGCGGATGAAGCGTAACCCACC
>CAZFER010000141.1:0-6221 GCA_964517495.1 uncultured bacterium
TCACCGTCCTCATCGCTGGGAAGATAATAGGCATGGCCGTGCCCTTCAAGGGGATGGTTATCTTCGTCTTTTCCTGAAAAAGTTTCTGATTTCCCTTTTACACCATTTTGTTCATTCATACGACCATAGATTCCCATTAATTTAATTCGAACTTGCTCAGCAATAGGTAACGTCTCCTGAATTGATGGCAAGATTTCGGAATCGATAACATAGCGGACTACTTGAATGGATTTGCTCATAGCAAAACATACAGAAGTATCATTACTCTTTTGTAATTTTCGCTTAATGATTGGTTTTCTTAAAGTTAAAGTGTTCATTCGCAAATATTCCTAGACCACAATGACGTCCAGCACCTATGGCAAGTGGGCCAGGTACTTTCACGCCATCTTTGAAACGCAATATCAAATGGACGGCGGTAAAATTTTGTAAGTATTTTGGAAGCCAAGGTTTGAATATTTTTTTATTGCGGTCGTTTTTATCGCGATCATATTTATGAGCGGTCATTGACTTGGGAAAGCATGAGATGGCACTCCATTCAAACTCACAGGGTTGTTCAATACCGGATTGCGCCAATGCTTTCTCGATAAGTTTGCGCGTTTTTTCCGGTTTATGGTCATTATGACCAGGAAGAATAACCGGTGTGACGCTGGCCCACATGTTAGTTGGTTTGTTATAAAGTCGGGCTACTTTATCATATCGTGAACGAATGAGAGCGGGCCGTTTGTTAATTTTCGTTTCAGGTGTCGGCTTTAATTGATTTCCCTCCAACCACCGGGTTATATGTTCTAACCACTCGTCATCACCTACCGGCGCGGCAATCATTACACGGCGGATTAATAAATCTGAATGAAGATGTCCGATGGAAGGCAAGGGGATATAAGAAATTTGTTTATGATTATTGTCACCCGACTTGGTATGACCGGCTACGTATGTTTCTACCCAATCCTCAGGAACCCCGTTTGGCGGCGACTTTTCCAATGCCTTAATTGCGAGACAGCGTACCATACCAGAAATATGAATTAGTTTTCTTTGTGGATAACGAAAGAAAGAGCCGTCATCGTTACGTAGTTCGAAAACCGCATATGGTCGTTGTAGCGGTTCATTTTCTTTCCTGTATCTATACACCTGAAAGACTTTCAAAGGTGGTACTGGTTTGAATCCTTCATTAGAGAAACGATTGAGGAAATCTTCGTGTTTACTCATTAAATTATTCAAAGTACCTTCGACAGGAATACGCAACGGTTTACCACTCCCAGGTGTCAATCGCCAGCGAGCCCCATCCAGCGAAGCTGCTTCTTTTGCTGATAATATTCTT
The DNA here is from genome assembly GCA_964517495.1 of uncultured bacterium. Taxonomy (GTDB): domain Bacteria; phylum Hinthialibacterota; class Hinthialibacteria; order Hinthialibacterales; family Hinthialibacteraceae; genus CAZFER01. Next base: position 1,316 of record CAZFER010000141.1, read on the forward strand.
AAATCACCAGCAACCATATCTATCCCCCATCCCAAATGAGTAATGTTGCGTGCGGCAGTAGTCAAAATTTCTTCATGTGAGAATTGATCATTAGGGAGTGGATAGAGATAATGAACTGATTCTCCAGATAGTCGCATTGGACGAACATCCTTCTCGGTGCGGTAGTCGGCGATATCCGCATATCGCCCTTTCGACCATGATTTTGCCGGTTTATCTGTTACATTATCTGGTACATACAATCTAAAAGGTTGGTCAGCACATACCGCCTCAGCAGCCACGATTTCTAAAGGTGTTTGAGTTTCGAGCCAGTTGAGGGCGGAGACTGCACTGTTCAATGTGCTTCTTTCATTCCATCGTCCTGCTGATGATGCAACCATCGCCTGGAATAGACGCAATGGAGATGGGGGCCATTCTGGTTCGTTCCCTTCACCCCTTCCGTGACTGAATGGTTGAAGAAAGCGTACAGTTATGCTAAAGAACCTTGGCATCAGCTATCCTCCATATTTTCATTCGCTTGTTCATTTTTTTTCGCAGGCTTGCTCGACTTTTTTTTGTCACCATCAGCCTTGACGTCGCATTTGGCAAGTTCTTTCTTGAACGGAATGGTTCGACCTTCTTCAACTCCAAACTCTTGGGCTGCGACGGTGGCATACTCTAATGCCTCATCATGTGTAATGTTGCAAGAATCTCTACGACCGTCAGGAAACACTTCTTCGAACTCACGGGGTTGATCAGGATTTAATACAAGTGTACATCCCTGACGGAGATAGTTTTCGTTCGGTGCTGTGAAAGCAACGAGTGAAAGGCCAAGAATATACCGGCGAAGGGTGAGAGTGTTTTTCGCATCGTTACCCGCGTGTAAATGGCGAAGCGCAGCCAGCCCAAGAGTGGCATCCCGACGGATACCACCATCAGCAATCACACCACCGTGCGAACCAGAAGCCGGATTATGAACAAATCCACGTTGGGCTAACGGACTTTTGTTGTTGCCCTCAGCCTTTGCTTTCTCTTCCTCGCTAAACACATCCATTTCCGCATAATCAAGAGGTGGAAAATACACCGCACTGCGTGTCAAACGCCGTACATTGAAAGCACGAATCGTTGATGCAATCAAACGCGGCCGTTTATCTTGATTTCCTTTCTGCCCCCGTGAATTCCACACTCCAAAAACTAAAGAAGTAGGGGAAATTTTTGCCAAAGGCATTACATCACCTTTGCTTGATGCTTGAAAAACACCTTCAATCTCATCTTGAATCGAGGAACAACGAACCAGTGAATCACCCGCTCGATGCCCTACTTCAAGTATGTTTACATCATGTTCTCCTGCTTTGATCACAATCTGAGGAACAAGGTGATGGTATTTTTCCTTCATAAAAAGCGGCTCGATGCGGTTTCCCTGTGAACCAACACTATCGACAAGGCAAACGTTCGTACCATTTATTTCATCCCCAAAAGTATCGATGTTGTATCCCCCGCGGAAACCATCCCCAGCAGCAAAGGTGGCAGGGAAAAGAACACCGTCCGGTCCTTCAACAGGCATAAGATGTTCACGAATGACAAGGGCGGCGGGACCATCATCGGCTAGGTAGTTGTCAAACTTGGTTAACTTAGACATTGGTTAGACTCCTTTTTGGTATTGGGATTGCGGAACGAAAAGATTTGTGCTTCTTCTGGCCTGTACGGAACCAATTTTCAAAACGATAAGTACGAGCATCCTCAAGATGCAGATATCCGGTTGATGCAGCCAAGAGGAGATTCGGATACAACGGGATATGCCATGTGAAATAGTCATATATTCGTGACTCAGAAGTTAAAACAGGTCGAGCTGCTTGTAGCCCAATTAAACAGAGGAATTCAACTGCGGGATGGGCTATGGTAGTCATCCCCAAATCATTGGGCGAAAAACCAATATCACGGGAATGTGCGTTTGGAGCACGTCGTGCATCAAAATAAAAAGGTTCTTTTTTCTTACCATTATTATCAGAAGTCATAACTACCATACCCACATCGAACAGTCCTGGCTGGTGGAAGCGATGATCTCTCATGGCGTGTTGCATCGCTTGAGCAATACCAAAACTTTCCATGGTTCCTGCCCAAACCTTTAAGTCACGTGCGCCAGTTAAGTCCGTTTCCCACCACTCAACAGATAACGGACGGAATGGAGTTCCAATAACCACCGGCGAAGAATAAGAATCGTTTGGACGAACGTGAATCAGTTCTGCTTCAGCAATTGAATTGACAAGATCGTCAAGTGTTCCTTCACTCAAAATAAGAAAAGTTTGATCATCGTCTGCAAACCACCCTTCCGCACCCGACCATAGTCGATCTGCCAACTCCAACAAACCGCAACAAGCGAAGAACTGTCCAGGGTTGGTCACGTCAACATGTATTGTGATGTTCGGTTCAGACTTTATCATGTGGTGACCTCCTCTCGGACTTCAGTGCGCTCCGAGGGATTACTGCTGGCGGACCAATCCGCAGCGCGGAGAAACGACTCGAGATAAGCCAAACCCCATCTACCATATTTTCGCTGAAGCCTTGCGAAGCGGCGGGGAATCTCTATTGTCAGCTCCTTGGTTTCGCTTGACGGCCTCTCGGGATCGAATACTTCACCCAGTTGGAAGTGCGGCCGGGCACGACCGTGGTGGGCGGCGATCAGATGCAATACTAGGTCTTGCATGTCGGCGCTGAGGGAATTGAACTTGTCGGCGTGCTGCCCGTTTTGATCAATAATATCCAGTAAGGAGCCAAATTCATGCCGGTAAGGGCTGAGGTATCGCGGCTGCCAGCGTGGACCATCGAATGGTTTTCCGGGCTTGGCATACCACTCATTTGGATTTGGATTACCAATGCTGCGCTGCCACTGCTCGCGCTTCTTGCCCAAGTCGTGCATTTCCGCAGCAAGGATGAGCGCTTGGTTCAAATTATCGGGAAAGTTCAAGCGATTGATAATCCGCGTCATCCCATCAACCACGTCCTGGGTATGATCATCCCAAGTGACGGGTCGGATAGAAGCGCGGGTGGCATTTTCCGCATTACGCGGTTGGACATACCAGTGCCAGAACCGGCCTCGCTTTGTGGATACTCCCTCTTCTTCTTCATACTCCCCTTCTGTTTCCAATGATTCCAACTCATCAGCATCTGGCTTAGTGTCAATCGTACGAATAAGGGCCATATTGAGAGGTCCGTCGGGTTGCCTCTCATTAGAGAACAACCGTTCACGTCGCCGTTGATTATCTTCGCCCAGCCAATCATCTGCCACGTCGTTGGCTTGTTCACTTGTGCCGTCGAGCATTCCCTCTTTCAATCCGCCTACACTGCGCGGCAACAGTATGGTGTAGCCATTAAGACGATCTTCGCGATCTTTTGCCTTCATTTGCCCCAAACTGTCAACCAGCTCCCCCAATTTTTGTGGCTCAACGGTTCCGCGATTACCAAGCAACCACATGGGTTCATTGGAATGTCGCTTAGCCAACTTTTCCAGTTGCTTGAAGACCCGATCACTGCGGTCACGCAGCAGTTCATGCGGCTTAAGAGGATAGTCCTCCAGCAAATCTTCAGGCTTGTATCGGTAGAGTAATTCACCTGTAATTTTTTCAACTTCATCACGCCAAGCAACATATGTTTCTGCTGGTTCCCATTCACGGATGCCATGCAAGTAGGGTTCGACAGGCGGTCTCCCTGGCATCCTTTCACGAATGGTTGTCAACGCCCATGCATCGAAAAGAATGTCCGTAGCAGGCAAAATGGTAGGCGTGGGCGTAAAGGCATTTGCTCTTTCGTTCGCATCAAGTTTCATCAATGCTAGAGGACTAGCATCACCATTGAGAGACTTGAGCAATTCAAGAGTTTTTTCACGGGCAGGTGTAAGTGTGTCCTTTTCATCAAACGATTCGGGATACACCACTTCTATGAACGCCCCACCTTTTCCATAGCGATTCACTCTTCCAAAGCGTTGAGCCATGCTGTCAAAGGGTGTGAGATCACAGACCATATGGTCTGCTGAGATATCGATTCCCACTTCACCTGCTGATGTACAGACCAAGTATACAGTTGGCCCTGACTCCGAATTCATGAGGAACTGTTTGAAAACATCATTATTCTTGACAAGTTCGTCCCGTTCCTTACCACGCATAGTTCCCGTCAAGCGAACTACCTGCCGTTTTGTCTTCTCGAGTTCTTTTACAACAATATTTATCTCTTTAATTGTTCGAACAAATATCAGCATCCTGCAGTTTTTATCTTTATAATTGAAAGCCAATTCACCAATTTTTTTTGCAACTGCATCTTTTTTATCTTCGATTGAATGAAATTCCAATTGTTTTTTTGCCTTGAGTCTCAACCAGACATGATGAATTGGTTTTGTAGGTGGATCAGGAACAATGTCCGGTGTTTTTTTCTCATCTTCTGTCAACTCGAACGGATGAGACGCATTTATATTTCCATTTCGTGCTGTTGCTGACAACGCCATCACATAAAGCTTTGGCCAGGGAATGTTTTCCGAGTGCTCGTTCTCGTGTTGCTCTTTTTTGATCGATTCAATTAGTTCCTGAAACGCTGGTTCAAGATGGGCTTCATCATGCACAAGAAACACATCCTGTCCCAGAAAACCGGCATGAAGGGGCTTGGTTTTAAAACCGCAGCCATAGCCGCTGAAAAGCAGTCGGCTGCCGATCATATCTACTGTGCCACAAATTATCGCTGGACGTGAAGGATCAGCAGACCATTCGCGATTGTCAGCGAATTGTCCTCGCAGGGTGCTGATAGCTAGATCATCAATACCAATCTTTCCAGAATTACTGCGAAGTTTGATTGCTTCTTCCGTTGTTTGGTCCACCACGGTGCGCCGATTGACAACGTATACCAGACGGCGAGGTACTTTCGCACCTTGAGATAGCGCAATCAG
>CAZFER010000141.1:6231-6498 GCA_964517495.1 uncultured bacterium
AAATTGCAATCACGTTTGTTTTTCCCAGACCTGTGGGAATATTACATATTTTAGGGATATTATTATGCATAAAATGGCAATACAAATGTTCTTGCCATGGAAATGGGCGGAAATTTGTAAGAGCCTTAAAGTATTTGTTGAATTTTTCAAAATCCGTTTCTTTCATTTTTCCTTATTTTTCCTTATCTTTCTTCATTCTATTCGCTATGTTTCTTTCAGGGCTTTGAATTTGTGTGCATTTTTTATCTTATTGGCGCCCCTTTGGGG
>CAZFER010000142.1:0-6457 GCA_964517495.1 uncultured bacterium
TTGGAATAGGCTGTGTGCGATATGCCGTAACCTGGTGAAATTGATAGAAAAGTAGTTAAAATCCAAGCGGATAGCGATAGAAATCGTAGGTTATTCATGCTCGCCTCCTGTCATTTGTAGACTCAAGGCAATTATCACAAAATGACATCTTTTGTAAAGTGGGGGATATGATTTTAATTAAATCGATCCCAAAGCGCGAGAAGATATTCTGGCGCTTTATGATAAAATCAAGGACATTCTATCCTGCGTCACTCGGGAAGAATTTGAGCATTCCGTCTATATCCCCACTATGGGAATTACCAGAGATATTCTCTTTATTTTGGTGGCGGGTGAAGTGATGATATTTTATAAGAAAATTGTGGCTGAGACCAAGAGGCGGTTGTTTGATTGACTTAACTTGCCATTTTTAGTGCTGATTTTTATCCAGACTTGGATAGTTTTTTTAGGGCTTCGGCTAGTGAAATATTAGGATTCTCTCATATGTGATTCATGCGTTTTTTGTTCCAATCAATGTTGTTGGTTTTGTAGAAGGTATTCGGCAATCGCTTGAAAATGTCTGAGCGTATCTTTGTTATACATGAACCACAACAGATCGTGTGTTTGGCTCGAGCTTATTTTGTTCCCTTTCATGAGGAATCGTTTCCCCCGCTTCGATCATGTCTGTAACATAGAGTTCAATAGCCACTTTTATATTGGCTAATGCCTCATCATAAGTGTAGCCCCATGTGTGACACCCTTTGAGAAGAGGACAGGATGCGTGAAATGCTTTTTCATTGTTTTCATATTTATCTTCGACGATTACGACATGGAAGGTATATGAGTTCATGTGATCCCCCTTTTGTAAAGTTCTTGATATTTTTATAACACAATTGTTTATTCAATTCACCAATAACAATTCATTTCAAATCGCTTTTTATTTGGGATGCCATGGCTTCAGCCTGTTTTACGACGGCGTTGCCGATGAGTTTGTAGCCTTTTGCGAGATAATCATAGTGGAAGACGAAATCATCCGGGAACGTTTGGATTCTTGCGCATTCTCGCGCAGAGAGACTTCTGAATACAGGGGATGGTCCTGCAAATTCCCACCGGTCTCCTGCCAACCTTCTCATACTGGCTGAATCGGGGTGAAGCGGGGCGTGTCTTCCTCCCGCCTGGATGGTGAATGAAGGTTCATTCCAATTCCTTTTTCGGTTCCTGTGGTTTCGAGAACTCAAATTGATCGCCGACAGAGTCGTCATACCCCACGATGATCACTCGTCTTCTTTCCGGGGGGACACCGTAATCGTTGGCATTCACCAATCCATATTTGACTTTATAACCAAGCGCTGAAATCTTTCCGAGCAGTTTCTTAAATTCGTGATTTTGCGTGATTGAGATCATACCTGGGACATTCTCAGCCAGGAAAAACCTTGGGCTTTTCTCCTTCAATGTTCCAACATATTCATGGAAGAGTTTTCCCCTTTCATCCATTATACCCCGTATGGCACCTGCCAAACTCCTTCTCTGGCAGGGAGGACCACCGATGATTCCGTCCGCATCCGTGATTTCATCAGGTTCTATTTTGATGATAGATCGTCGATCAATCGGAATATTATGTTTTTTTTTTCGAAGGTTTCCCAAGTATCCTTATCGTTGTCATTGGCAAAGGGGAGTTTTTTTCCTGCATTTGTAATACCTTAATCCAAACCGCCGCAACCTGAAAAGAGCGAAACAATCTTGATGCTTACCACCCCAATGAAATCAACTTCGCCTTAAGCATATTCGCAGGATTGTCAGGATCTCTTATCTGGACATCATTTGTTTTGATGGGCTTGGCTGATTCACTGCCCTTTCGGTCTGATGAAGAAAATGAGTTCCACTTACTTTGCCGCATCAAGGCAAATACGCTTGTCTTGTATGCATGTGCTGTCTTAAACAGATGGCCGAACACCCGGGCAGGCTGCTTGATCTGCCACATGCCCCTTATCCGCAAGTCGGTGATGCCGAGGGGATCGACCCTGTTCACCCTCCCCAGTTCCTTTTTTATAGGAAAGGCACAGGTTTTTTTTACCTGTGTCTTTCTGGATTTCAGTGCATTCGTATTTCTTACAATATATCAATATAGGCTGTTTTTGTGTCTTCGGTAATGTCCTGCCGTGCCCGGCCTTTGATGTGGGTGACATCAAGGCCGTCCCATTTTTGCAGGTAGCCGGGTTTACTTGAGCTCATGAGGAAATCGCCGTTTTGGATGGTGCCGCCATCCACGGTTACCCAGGCGCCGGTCAGTGGTTTTTCTGCATGATCATCGTACGAATCTCCGATAACGGCGACACTGTAGGCGAAATCGAGAGGCTGCGCATCCTTGCCATTTTTCATGGGGCGACCGGTTGTTTCGATCACGGTTTGCTTGATTTCCCGTCGCTCGATAAATTGACCGGTACTTTCATCAAAGCGGACGTTTGATTTCAATTGTTCTTTTTCAACCACTTTAGTGGCGTATACCGGTTCTTCAATAGTGATGACTTGCTTCTCTTCCAAACGGTATCTGGTTTTCCAACTCACAATGGCAGGATATTTTTTCCCAATAACCTTATTATTAAAATCCAAAACCGGTTTTGAGGGCACTTGGATATCCTGGGCCGGCGGCTGGTCCAGAGTATAATCGATCTCTTCTGTCAATACGGTTTCATATGCATTGTTTATGTCGATCACTACGTCTTCCGTTCTTACTATCTTTTCTACTTCACGAGGTGCTCCCTCGACACAGATATTTCCAAGCGAATCTTCCCATGAGGTAACACCTTGGAAGATGCCACGCACTCTGGGATCATTTGGATGTGCGCTGCGGTAGATTTTGGGAACGCCATTATCCCATTCGAGGATGGTGAGTTCGCCGGGCTGAAGATCGGCATCGCCCAAGCGATAGTAATGATAGCCTGTAAAGGCTGTTGTGATTGATCGATTACCGATATAAAGCGTGTTGCTTCCTGAGCCGTTGGAGGAATTGTCGATCAGGTTGTTTGTTGAGAAAGCTCCCACGTAGACACCGCCGGAGGTTTCGATCGCTCCATCAACATCCAGCGTGCTCGAGGGACTCATAGTTCCTATGCCGACATTCCCATTGGACTTGATGACCATCCGATCCACACGCGCCGAACTGCTGCCGTCGCTAGCTGAAAACATTAGGCGGCCTGGAACATAACCACCGCTTGGAGTACCATCCACCTCGGCACGAAAACTTGATGATTCCCGCCAACCCGAGCCATCGTAACCGAAAAAGTAATGGGCACCGGCTTGATCACCAATTTGTACTGACGACAAACTTCCCCCCAGAGTACCACGCGCCTTATAGGCTTCATATCCTGGCGGGCTGGCAGAATTATCAACTCTCATGCCAGCCAATATGCGTTGGCCTGCCGAGTAAGCGGATATAACAGATACAGTGAAACTATGGGGAGGGCTAGGAATATCCGAGCCACGACCTACTAATAGTTTGCCAGTGAGTGCCATTTGGCGTGAGGGGGTGGTTGTCCCAATGCCGATTTTGCCATCATTATTTAAAAACATTCTTAATACACCATTGTTGGTGAATCCCAACCCTCCATCGCCGTCACCGAATAGTCCGGTATTGGTATCCCCATCAAACGTGAATGTTGGAGTTGATGAACTGCCTTGCGGTGCCTGTACCTGGTCCGTAAATTCAACTTGCGCCCATGCTGCATTGGCTGCGATCAGGCTGGCGATGAGTACAGCGAACGTTGTTCGTGAGTAGAATTTCATGCTTGCCTCCGATGTTTTTTTGTGAATATCATGATTTTATGTTCATGCGTATTTCAATCTATTTTCCACTGGTTTGCTATAACACAACTCCCTCCACCTGATAGTGGCAACACATCCCCCCCATCACTATACTAATCAGCAATTCATGCAATCCGTGAAATCCGTACAATCCGTGGTTTAATAATTAATCATGCATCTGAAACTCATGAATAGTCGAGGTGCCGACCAAATCTTCAACTTTGTAAATAACCAGACTTTGTTTATATACAATCGATCCCCATTCAGTTCTTACTTCCTCGACTTTATCCATAAGAAAATAGTTGCCATCGGGTGAGAATTTTGCAAATTGTTAATCTGTGGCCATTGTACCTACCTCACTGCGGAGAATTTTGCATAAAAGTTCTCTCGATTGGGAATCCCATATCCATGATTCAGTATAAGAATATTTAATTATTAAAGTCATAATATATCTTCGATTTGCGGTTATATCCAATTTGAGAATGTTACCACCCAAATGATGAGTTACCACGTGCTTTCCATCGGGTGATATATCAACAATAAGATCATACATGATATACCATAGATCTGATTTAGGTTGATGGGGACCATATGGGTGTATTATTTTATTTTCGTTTAAATCCAAAAGTTTGGCATATTCTGTTCCAACTCCGCTTGTTGTTCCTTGTTGACGTTCACTATAAACCAATAAATCCTTATTTTTTGTGATTCCCATATTGATGATTGGATACTGGTTTATATTATATGTACGGCTTAACTTTCTTTCTTTGAGGTCATAAACACGAATATCTTTTCCTCCCACGATCACTTGAGAACTGTCATGCGTAAACAAGACATCTCCAAACAGTTCCCATTCTCCATCAGCCTTAATTTCAAAATAGGGTTCAGGTTCTTCCGCAAATAGATTGCTGGATATTATGAATAGTATAATAAAAAGAGAATGCTTCATCATATGAACCTCTTGTTTAAGATACATTATTTTTATCAAGGGAGATAATAGAAATCTCCCTTGATAAAAATATCTCATTTTGTTGAATCGACAATTTATTCCAATAAATCTTTGATCCATCACCACTTAGAAGAAAACCTCCCCTTAGATATTCGTTTTCTTTGTGAATTTCCAATTTTTATCGCTGTTTCGATCCGTTTATTTTGATTCGAAATGGCATGATTGATTGAAACTAAGGTATAGTTTTATTTACTTTTTGCTTTATTGTTGTTAACAATTGCCTGGCTTCATCATTTTCTTCTTTGGAGGGAGCACGGTTGGTGCCTTCCATGTAAGCGTTGATAAGGGGATGCGATGATTGCATGATGGTATCCCATGTTAAATTAGAGATATAAAATTTCTTGATTTCTTCGCTTGCCTGGATGTATTTTTCAGTTGTTTGCAATTCGCTTGGATTAAATTCTGCATGGCATTGTTCAAGGCATTCATCAATCAGACTTTGGAATTTGGGTGGTGGAAATACGCGCTTGCCATGAACAAAGAAAGGGGAATCGACTCGCCAGGAATACCCATCGATAGCCATTGTAATGTGTGTGTCGATTATTTCGATAAACTGTAAATCGTTTATCTTGTCGATCATGGTTTGCCGGATAGCCTCGAAGACCTTTTGGATTTGGCTTTTGGCTGTCAGACGAAGTGCTTCGGAAGGATACTGGACATCATCACGGTTGGCCCAGCGTATTCCTCGAGCGATCTGCCCCGCGATGATTTTGCCAGCCTCCTCAGAAGGTACGTAGGAAGTAAACAGACTGGTTTTGAACGCGGTATAGTGGTCAATGTGCGAAAGAATGGCGTCATATTTCTGCTGTTTTAACACCACGTTGTAACGTGTGAGGTACTGATCCAGTGCATTGGTAATTAATGGGAGAGTTTCGGTGTTCCAATGAATGGTATCCGATGCCATTGCATTGGAATGGTTGGGAGATACCGGTTTTTGCGCCTTTCGTTCATCATAAACGCGCCTCAAATCGATGATTCCCATTTGTGCATTATTCTTGATCTGCTCGATGGCGCTTCGCTGATCTGCCACTGGTGTCAATACCGGATTGCTTTGGGCGAATGCATAGCCCGATACGAAAAGGATGAACACAACGACTTGATTTAACATGACTTTGAAAGCAGGACGCATTGTGACTACCTCACAGAAGAAACTTGTTTATTTAAAATATTATGTTTTATTCTTTGACATTTTCTTTCCGAAAGCGTTCTTAACTTTACATAATAACAAATTTTTGTTGATTGGTAAATAGGAAAACTGTAAAATGTGCATAAATATTTAATCTGTCATTTTATTTGAATGATGACCAGTCTGATCAGGCCATCGAGGTTGTCAAAGTAATAATTGGCGACGTAGAAAGATATGAATGGGCATAAGTATGCCACACTGGCCGATCACAGACGGGTCAAACTGGGTGACTCCAGGTGGGTCAGTCTATCGCGGCGGGTGACAGAAAGTGAGAAATTCTGAGATAAAATATATTCAAAGCAAGATTTTTTTGGTGAAGCAGATATTCGATATATATCCAGAGGATGAGATTATGAACGCCAAAACACTCCATGAAATAAAGAAATCTGAAAAAGCCCTGGCAATGGGCGTATACTCGGAATGGAACGACCAAACCAACCGTTACTTTTCTGAACTCCTCTCGCGGTATCCCATCAAGAAGATGT
>CAZFER010000143.1:0-6437 GCA_964517495.1 uncultured bacterium
CGTTTTCACGTATAACGGCTCGGCGGGAGCCTCGCCCTCCCTATTCAACGATCCAGAGTGCATCGATGGGTCGAAAAACGTGACCCATCCTACGAAATTAGTTAACCTAATTTGTCAACCCCGTTTTGAGACCATTTCGGAATGGGACTTCCTATTGCTAACCATCAATAAATCCCACCATAACCGAAATCATTGCTTAGCAACATTTGGTTGTCTGGGTGGCGGGTTTCGCCAACGCTGGTGACGAATATGGCCGGTTCGTCTTTGACGGGGCATTTGTTTGAACATATTCCGCACCCGATGCATTGTTCAGGATCGACATGGGGCAGTTTGATGGTTTCTGTCATACCTTTGGAGGGCATGACTTCCACCTCTTCAAACCAGATGGCTTTTTCCGGTGTCGGGCAGTGTTCTTCACACACCATGCAGGATCGTCCGAAGGCATAGGGAAGGCAGCGGCTTTTATCAAAGAACGCCTGGCCTAATTTGTTCTCCTTCTGTTTGGCTTCCAGCGTGAGGGGCTTTATCGCTTCCGTTGGGCATACTTTGGTGCACAAGGTGCATCCATATTCGCAGTATCCCAATTTATAATTCAACACCGGAGTCCACATGCCATCCAAGCCCGCTTCTAAAAATGTGGGTTGGATTGCATTGGTCGGGCAAACTTTCATGCATTCCCCACATTTGATACAGCGAGAGAGGAATTCATTCTCCGCCACCGAGCCTGGAGGGCGAATCAAAGCGGGATTATAGGTGTGTTCAGCCGCTTGCGATTGCGACCGGAAAATAAGCGCTCCGACAAAACCGCCAATTCCAGTAAAAATCAGTTTACGGCGATCCAGGCCGATTTTTTCCACTTCTGGAGGTTTAAAAAACGTTTTGATCCATTCAATAAACGACTTCATCCTAGCGCTTCCTTTTTGATCCCTTGCGTTCTTTCCAGCGGCGTTTGCGTTGCTGACTCTCTTTTTCCCCCGATCCCTTGGCTTGGGCTTTTTGGGATTCGCTCGACGTTTTAGGAGAGAGTATTTCTGGCTTTGTGCTGGTGGTATCTTGAGTATCCGTCTTGGCGGGAGCCGCCTCTTCTTTTGGTTCGGAAATCGTTTCCGGCATGGAAACGAAAACGTCGGGTTGCTCTGTCGATTCATCTGATGGAGGCGTTGAAACACCGTTTAAGTGGGCTTCGCCAAAACCAAATGAAATGGCATTGGTGGGGCAGGCGGGAACACAGTTCCAGCAATAAAAGCACTCACTTGGCCGCCAGCCGTTGATGGTCTGTGGTTCAGCGCCACCCTGGCAGTTGGTAACACAGATGCGGCATCCATTGCATAACTCTTCGTCTTTTTTTAGCCGATAGAGTGGGTTTTTACCCACCACACCCAGCATGGCCCCCAAGGGGCAGATATATCGGCACCAAAAACGGGCACGAAATAGATTGAGCGCCACAATGGTGACGAATATCAGGCCGATCAACAGGCTGCCAGCATAAAAAGGCTGTTGATTGGCCAAGACATTATTGCGTAAAACCTCATAAATAGGCTCGGAAACAGCCGTCACCCATGAGGGATCTTCGCCGATCGGTGTGGAAAAGGTGTCATAGAGCCAGGTAAACACTTCCACTGTCACCCAATTGAACACGGGGAACACAGCGGTGGCCATTGAACGATAGAGGAACGAAAATGGATCCAACCAGCCCACCGCGTTCCAGCCGATCAATGCACCAATGAGGCAAGCCAGCAGGATATAATATTTCAGGCGTTGAGTTGTGGTGTAAGACGCCGTTGCCAGACGGTCTTTTAACTTGCGCTTTCGCAGACTGGTGAACATGTTGTGAATCACCCCAAAGGGGCATACCCAGCCGCAAAACCAACGGCCAAACAACAAGGTTACAATCAGCGTAATGAGTGAAATAAACAAAGCAGCCGGAATGGCATAAGTGGCCAACCAGGTGGCCGCCATGATCAGCGGATCAAGTTGGAAGAAGAATTTAATCGGCTGCGTAAACTCATTATTCGGCTGAAAGGTGGTTTGTATAAACAGATAGAAAAAGAAAATCAAAAAGAAGGCCTGACAGAGACGGCGCAGCCAGACCGTCAGATTAAACCGTTGCTTTTTTTGACTCATGATGCATCCAAACTAATCGACCAAAGATGGGTGATTGCAATTTACTTATACGCTGACGACGCTTTCAACCGGTTTTAACGAAGCAAAATCCAAGGTGCCCATACCCCGTTTGGCGGCCTCGACAATATGGCCAATTTGCTCTGGTTTGCGGCCCAACAGGGTGGTTCCATAGGCATCCAACGCCACTTGATCCGTTCCAGCGGCGACAATATCACGCCGTTCGACATCGTTCAGGTTTCCACCACGTGGCCCGTGGTTCATTAATACGCGAATCGCGTCAATGACGATCAGATCGGGTTTGATAAAAGCAGCCAAGTCAGGAATGGTATTATCGATATCCTGATGGAACCGGTTGCGAGCACCACCGATAATCCCCATCAGGTTTTTCATGCTCAGGGTTACTTCGCTTAAACCGTGATGTTTGGCGATGGGGACATTGATGACTTTATCCGCTTCAATGATGTCGGTATAGATTTCCCATTCCTTCAATTTCTTGCCATTGATGGCCATTTTTCGGAATTTGCGCTTATCAAGGTAAAAAACCCGGCCACCAACGTTTTCAGCGGCCTCTTTAATACCACTGCTGGAAAAACACTGTTGTTCGGGATTACAGGTGTTATCGCTGACAACCACTTCTTTGGCTCCCGCTTCATCGCAAAGTTCAATAAGGGTAGCGATCACATCGGGATTGGTATTGGCGGCAAATTCGGGACGGCGATTCCACCCGATGTTGGGCTTAACCCACACAACATCCCCTTTGGAAACAAAGCGTTTCATCCCGCCCAGCGCTTCTATGGCTTTGCGGGTTAAGGCTTTGGCCTCTTCGGCAATGCCTTCCGCTTCTTTGGGGGGTTCTTTGCATTTGGCAATACTCATCACTGGTGAATCGGCAGCTAAAGCCAGATTGGGTAGCATTGTAGCTGTGTGTAAACCGGCTCCCGTAATGGCACACTTTCTAATGAAATGACGTCGGTTGCATCCACTCATAAATAGCACCTCTTTCAATTAAAATTCTAAATGAGATAAATGTTAGTTTTTAGATCATCTATATGTCGGTATTATCGCATTAAAATGTTCTGTGGCAAGTTGATTAAAATCAATATAATACATTATAAATTTTATCATTTTTATAATGTATTTTTGTTATTATTTAAATATAAGTTATTGGGGGAACTGAAATAAGGGAATATCCAGGATTGGAGATGAGAAATGTGTTTCTATTTTGATATATCATGGGATAATCAGTCTGTTTATCTATAAATGCGATTGATTTCATGATAAAATCGCATGACTTGCCTCATTCTCGGATGAGAAAATCGATGGAATCCAAAAACCGGGGGAATTTATCGACTCAAATGAGAAATTGGGATTAACACCTTATTCCACGAAAAGGAGAAGAGCGATGAGGACCATGTTGTTCGTATTTTTTATTACGTTATTAGTATATATAAGTTTTCCGCACGGGAGCCAAGCGGAAGGTTGTACTGGAATTACCTTCGAGTGGATTCCAGGAATGGAACCCGTCGAAAAGATGGAGATTAACGATCAATTTTTGAATTTTTGCGGTGTATCGTTTCGTTTATCCAATGGGGAATCCCCCCGATTAGCGCAAGTTGGTTCTCCTCGCGTTTCATTTGAAGGAGTGGGTGAGAATAAAGACGATCAACCCGCAGCGGACCAAAGCGTCGGAAATTTCTTTTTAACCGACGATTCGACGCTTGGTGTCGGCAGTTGGGATGCATTTATCATCGATTACAGAGTACCCGTGAGTGCCGCCAGCGCTGTTCTTCTTGATATCGATGGGCCTGAGGAATGGGTCATCGAAGCATATAATGAAAGTGGCGAAGTGATCGATTCCATCATGTTACGTTCGGGTGACGAAAACACAGGAGATGGGATTGCATCCCCCTGGTTTTTTTCCATGGAATCCCCAGTCATCAAATCCATTCATATTCGCTATACGGGTGAAAATCCATCGAGCGTTGGGTTCGCTTTAGACAATTTTTCTCCGTCATCATCCTCGATTACCAAACCGGAAGATGATCCGGACTTGCTTATTTACGACCCAAATTTTGATTTCAAAAAGGTGAGTGAATTGCATAGTGTCGTTTTGTTGGTCAAAGGGTATTCTCTGCTTTCGACGGAGGATCTCGATATGTATATTGCGGCGAGCGCCGAAGGATCAAACGAAGGAGCTCCCATATCGAGAATTACGCGTCATCGGGAAAATCAAGATGTTGAAGATTTCCTTTTGTTGACAGAATTCGGCATACAAAGACAAATCGTGAACATCTGTTGGATTGCACGGAACAAAATGGCGGTCGTTATAGGGCCACCCTTGGATTCACCGGGAGATAATCCAGTTTATGAATTATATATTATTACCGGTCCCTTCAACGCGACGTTTATACGATCATGGGTGGGTTACTGAAATAAGCAGCGATGAGGATAGGCAAAAGCGAAGCGTTGCCTATCCTGCGGTTCTGGATGTGTTTTGATAAAAAAGGGCGGCTGAATGTCGAGCGCCAGCCGCCCCAGTGAATCTCACCCCCTGTCAAGACATACTGGGGGGGAATTACGGGCAAAAATCATTTTCTCCTGCCTCGTTGATCACAGGAGAGTGCGAAGTTCTGCCAGCAAATCAGGGAGAAAATAGGGGGTAGCGTTCCCTATGCATTGCGAGCCAGCCTGTTGGATTTTCTTGTGAATTCACCCGAGGACCATACACTCAAGAAAATTCACTCAAAAAAATATCGACCTTGCGCAAATACAAGAATATCAAATGGCTGGTTGAAAGAACATAGATTTAAAATGCAATTAAACATAAAACTGTCGAGATATTTACTGTGAATAGGGATTTTTTGTGCGTATTTGACATACACACATTTGTTGTGTATAATCATACTTAATATGAATACCACACAGACTAAAACTCATAAACGTATCAACGTCAGTTTACCCGAAGACACCATCGCCATGATTGACCGGATTGCGGAAAAAGGCAACCGGAGCCGCCTCATTGATGAAGCGGTGCGTTTTTATATCGAGAAAAAAGGAAACGAAAACCTTCGGGATTTGCTTAAAGAAGGGGCAATGACCAGAGCACAGCAAAGTTTGGAACTGGCACAAGAGTGGTTTCACTTAGAAGAAGAAGTATGCGAAAAAGATCAACGGTAACCTTTCCTAAACGTGGTGAGGTGTACCTTATCAATTTTGACCCCACTATCGGTTCAGAGATCAAAAAGACCCGTCCAGCCATTATTATACAAAACGATATCGCCAATCAATACAGCCCCATTACCATCGTCGGGGCCATTACCTCTCGCTATGACGACCGACTGTACCCAACCGAGGTTCTCATTGAAGCAAAAGAAGGCGGTTTAACTGCTGATTCGGTTGTATTGCTTAACCAAATTCGCTCGATCGACAAACAGCGCTTGATTAAAAAATTGGGGTGTGTGAAACCGGATACCATGGCGCGTATTAACCACGCCCTTCTCATCAGTTGTGGGCTCATTGACGTGTAATTGTTGGTATATCAGGCAATCGGCCAATTTCCAAAACCAATCCCTATTCAATCCAATTTTTGTTTATATATAGCTGGAGAGTGCGAAGTTCTGCCAGCAAATCAGGGAGAAAAAAGGGGGTAGCGTTCCCTATGCATTGCGAGCCAGCCTGTTGGATTTTCTTGTGAATTCACCCGAGGACCATACACTCAAGAAAATTCACTCAAAAAAATATCGACCTTGCGCAAATACAAGAATATCAAATGGCTGGTTGAAAGAACATAGATTTAAAATGCATTCAAACTTAAGACTGTCCAGTAAATAACATGAGTGTACAAAAAAGTCCATTAGATTGACTGGATTGCGGTTTTATTGCTAAAAAATGCTTATTTTATGTCTAAATTTTCAATCTTTAGCAAAAGAATAATCTTTTGATTTTGCTAGACTTACAATTTTTCATGATTGTTTTTATTGCTAAATTTAAAGATAAACTCAAATATTTCTCAGAGATTTAGCAATAAACTATTTCGCCAATAGAGATTGATATTTTCATTTAATTAATACCCATTTCCCTTTTTTACGGCTTCCAATGCGATCAACAATCCCTTTTTTTTTCATTCCTTGTAATAGGTTTCTTACCCTGTTAATCTTTTGTTCATGGTTCAAGACATCAGAGAACTTTTCCAATAATAAATCATCAAACTCTTTACGCCTGGCTTCACCAAACTCTTCCAAATAGGAAATTACCATCCTCTCATAATGATCTTTATCAAAAGCTCTTTGTTTAATATAATCCGCTTTTGCTCC
>CAZFER010000144.1:0-6407 GCA_964517495.1 uncultured bacterium
ATCGAATGTAAGCAAAGCATTCTAACGATTCTATGATGAAATGGTCGAGAGGTTTAAGGTAAGTATTGGCAAAATGCTGGCTGGTTAAATTACCGATGGGTAATCCTGTTTTGCGTTCCAAGGGAGTAAAGAGATCATCATCCTGATAGTATTCAAACAAGAAAGAATTCCTTTGGAAGACGCCTGCCCACAGACTCCACAAGCATACAGCATCTAAGATTAGAAGGATTCATTTTAGAGAAAAAAACGAGTGGATTTTCACCTTAAATTTCCTTCATTTTTGTCTTGACAATGGGGTACACCTCACCTCATTATCAACATATTTTTCCTTGGATTAAGTCAATTGTATAAATCCCAATTTAAAATCGTTGATGTTAAATGCATAGTGTCAATAATATCTTGTACGAGTTTTATACCAGCATACTGATAGTCATAAGAATAATCTATGCGATATTCAGTGTAATTTATTCCGAAGACGAGGATCATACCGCTTTGTGGGAGGTAGTACCATCCAGTAAACGTACCTGGATTATATCCTGTGTGGCTTAAATGTTGTCGTCCTGATTCTCCTGTTTTGCTTTCTATACCATAACCATAGATGGTGGATGGAGAGATTGGAGTTGTCATTTGACTGAGAGTTTCTTGGCTAAGGATTTTTCCTAAAAAGAGATTACGAAAAAATACCAAAAGATCCTCCACTGTGGAAACTCCACTTCCCGCGGTCCAATCCCAACTAAAGTTCCAATTACCTATGTTTAATATTTCATTCGAATCATCGAATAGTGCATAGCCTGGTGTATAAGGAGATTCAAGTGTTCCTTCACGAGTCAAACGAGTGCGAGTCATTCCAAATGGTTCAAAAAGATAGTTTTTTGTTAATTGATTGACAGTATCATTTCCAGCTTTTTCAGCAATCATACCTAATAAATAGTAACCTGAATTGCAATAGGAGTAATCCGTTCCGGGATCAAAATTCGGAGGATATTTATTTATCACTTTGATCACATCTTGTTCAGTTACCTGGGTTTTGGGAAAGTTAATCGTTTGCTCATATATTTCCAATGTGTTTTCATGGTCGTGTAATCCGCTGGTATGATTCAAGAGCATTGAAATTGTTATTTGATCGCCATTAATGATTTCTCCTGGCATCCAATCATCCAACGTATCGTCAAGTGATAGTTTGCCTTCTTCAAAGAGTTTCAAAATTAGAGATGCCGTAATTGTTTTTGTAACACTTGCTAACCGTAACTGAGTATCCACAGTCATGGATACCTCTGATTCAATATTGGATATCCCCGAACAGCCAATCCATTGCTCACCCCAAGCATCAACTCCCACGATTATTCCTGGTGCTTTTTCTTCATGAATAAATTGATCGATAATTGTTTGTAATTTATCAGCAGGAATGTTGTAAGTCAAAAATTGTTGAGATGCAAATCCACTAAATTGAACAAATGTAAAAAGAAAGATAAACGAAAGAATAACTTTCATGTTTTTTTGCCAAGATATTTTTAACATAATAAACATATCCTTTTCATCTGCAAATATATTGCTAAGATTCAATAATTCTGTTAACAATATTACTTAATTTTGGTTCATCCCGAAAGTGCTGTGCATCACATGAATCACATCCATCATTTCATTCCAACACATCTGTTGGCAACGCTCAGAAAGTGACCCAGGGCAACGTTTGGAAATTGACCCACCTTGGGTGTTATTTTGCTTGGGGTAGGAGTGGAAATCTAGGGTGAGGTGAGAATAGGTGGGCGAAGGTTTTTTAGATTTTAACAACTAGATTATAGAAGGATATGGATTGGTATTGTGACTGTGGACCGGGTGGATAACTGCGAGGTTGTTTTCGCAGTTATCCAAGCGGCAGACGCGGCGCGATCCACAGGCCCCAGGCGGGCGCGCATGGCGTTGGCCGCGTTGCGCGTGAATGTCAGCCCCAGGATATTCTCCGGCGGTACGCGGCGCTCATGAATCAGGCGATGGATTCGCTGCGTCATCGTGAGCGTTTTCCCTGACCCCGGCACGGCAATGACGATCGCGACGCCATCTTGAAAATTCACGGCTTGTTTTTGTTGCTCATTCAATTCAGGCATTGATTAAATGGCCTCCTCTCTTTCAAACCACGAATCACAGTGCTTCTTGTAAGCGCAGCCCGCGCACTTCCAGGAGGAATCATTGGGAATGAATACCTTCTTCTGAATGCCGTCCCAGACCCGCAGAATCTTTTTCCGGGCGCGTTGTTCATCCGCCTCCGTTCGGATGGTGTAATACTGCTCGAATTTCGGCGTCCTGGTTTTGATCAGGCAATCGAACTTGAGCAGTATCTCCTGATGAGAGAACCCGAATTCCTTCACCGCCATGCTGTAGACGGTTAATTGCAGGCTTTCATCAATCTCCTTGCGGCTGAAACTTCTCGAAGTGGTTTTGAAGTCAGTAATAATCAAGTTGCCGCCTTCATCCTCTTCCACCAAGTCCATCACTCCGATAACGGGAACCGGCAACCCCTCCATCGTAAAGGAAAAGGGAATCTCCGCGCCCATTACCTTGTATTGATTGGGGGGATTCTGCGCGTAATACGCGGCCAGCATCGTCATCCCTTTTTCTAACAGAGAATCCGCGCTTTCTCCTTTCTTGAATTGAATGGATTCATTCTCTCTTACGCTCTCATTCCACGCGGAGGCAAAACGCGCTTGCAGTTCCTCCGGGGATTTTTGATGCTTGTTTCTCTTGGCGTTATTGAACTCTTCAAGCGCCTTGTGGATGCAAGAGCCGAAGAGCAAAGCGTCCGCCGTGAACTCGGGCGGAATGCCGTCCACGCGGCTGAACTTGTAACTCAGGCCGCAATCCATATAAGAATTGATTGATGATGCGGACAGATGTGGCGACTGCCGTAATTCCTGAATGCTTAGATTCATCAGGCGTACTCCTCTCTGAAAATGGCGGGGCGAAGCATGTGAAAGTACCTCCCGACGCATACGAAATTATTGAAGAAATCTTGACGTGAAGCATTTTTTACGATAAAATTGGATGTAACCCAAAAAAACAGAGAAATTTCTCAGGTAAAATGGGAAATCCCAGTTCATATGAAAAATCCTGGATAAAACATGAGAAAAGTATTTATTATGAAATATATTCTATCAATTGTTTTATTTATTCTTATCAATCCAATTAGTGTTTTTTCTCAGAATCATGATTATATTGAGTCGCCGATTAAGACCTATGGTATTGGCAATATAGAGGGTGCTTTTTTCTCTCACGACGAGTCGCAAATAATATCCTTTGGAGCAAGAGGTTTATATTTTTGGGATTTATCAAGCGGTGAAATCGTTAGGCATATTGATACACCCGGTCATTATATTTGGTCGGCGGCATTATCGTCAAACGGAAAATTGATATTAACCGGCGGAGAAGATAACAGTGCAAAATTGTGGGATGTTAAAACAGGCGCAATTACACACACGTTTAAACAAAATTGGCATTCAGTGCGAAAGGTCTCATTTACCCCTGATGATACGACGGCGATTGTTTGTAATATAGATATTTACAATAACAAAACTACTTTATTGTTCAAATTATATGACGTTAACACAGGCGAATTAAAAATTATATTCCCATCAGACATTTCCAGTGGCGTCATTTCAATCGATTTTTCTCCGACCGAACCGCTCATGATAACCGGCCGTTACAATGAAAAAGCGGAGATTTGGAATTATCTAACGGGCGAACTGATACATACGTTTACGCATAGCCAATATAATAATGGTGCTGCATTTTCATCAGATGGAAGAACAATTGCCGTCACTTCCATACAAGATATCTATATATTCAATCGTAGTGATTTCTCCGTCAAAGATATCTTGTATGGACATGCAGCTGGTGTTAATTCCGTTGTTTTTTCCTCTGACAGCTCAAAATTATTATCTGCAAGCGCGGATGATACGGTTATCCTGTGGGATTCCATTTCAGGACAGATAATTCATGTTTTTCAAGGCCATGATAAAGATATCAATACTGGAACACTCGATGCTGAATCTGCCTTTTTTTCCTTGGATGAAACAAAAGTATTAACCACGGGAAGAGATGGTTCCGTAAAATTATGGGATACATTATCCGGTGAATTTATACGCTTATTTGATGTCCCATTGGATTCCCTATCCGCAACCGTTTCACCAAACGGTCATCAGATACTCACCAAACACATGGATAATTTAAAATTATGGGATCGTGCTTCTGGTAATTTAATTCATACTTTTCGGGGGCATACTAACAGCTTTCAGTTCTGGGATGCTGTATTTTCTCCTGATGGTACTAAAATCCTTTCCGTTAGTTATAAATCAGCCCAATTGTGGGATGTAGATAGCGGTAATTTCATTCTTAATTTTGAAGGTTTAACCAACTGGGTAAGAGAAGGCGTTATTTCTCCGGATGGAAGTAAAGCTATATTTGGTCAGTGTGGCGGTGGTTATGTGTTAGCAGATGTATCGACCGGTGAAGTTATAAAAAAAAATCACGATCATGTTTATACAGTAAATACACTTGCATTTTCACCAGACGGAACAAAATTTCTTACGGGTAGTGATGACAAGACAGCAAAACTATGGAATGCTAATACATACGAATTGCTGCATACTTTTGAGCATGGAAGTCGCGTACAATCCGTAGTTTTTTCTCCCGATGACACAAAGATTTTAACGACAACTGCAAATGCCGCGATTTTGTGGGATATTATAACAAAAGAAGAGATCTATTCCTTTTATCTTGATAAAAGCGATTCATTCAATACAGCGTACGACGCTGTATTTTCAATAGATGGGAGTAAAATTGTAATTGGTAATGATGATGGTATATTACATATTTGGGATATTTCAAAAAAATCCTTACTAAATCTCTATGTGGGACATACCAATGGAATATCATCTATTCAATTCTTGCCGGATGGTGAAACATTCTTATCGAATAGTTATGACGGAACCTCAAGATTGTGGAAAATCAATCCCGAACATTTTGCACCGAATATTAATAATTCTACTTATTTCCCCGATCCGCATTTTTTATCCTATATCCAAGAATTGATGGAAGCCTCTCCAGAAGACGAGTTTACGCCATTGCAAGCGCAATATGTTAAAGGAGTGTGGCCATCGAATAGCGAAATTCAAGATCTTACTGGAATAGAGTTTTTTACGGAGATAACATCTTTCGGGATGACAAATACAAAAGTCGAATCCATTGACTTATCGTTTGCACCAGACATTTATTTAGTTAGAATCAGAGATAACGCTTTTTTGAAAGAAATAAATCTATCTCAGAATTTTAATCTTGAATACATCGATTGCGAGAACAATCAATTAGAAACGTTGCATTTGCCGAACAATTCTAAATTAACAAAAATTACATGCTATGATAATAAACTAAAATCGCTCAACGTCATTAATCAGCCATTATTATTTGAATTATTATGCTATCACAACCAAATGTCAACGTTAACCGTAATTAACACGCCTTCATTGGAGACGATCTCCTGCGAGCATAATCAAATCGCTACATTAAACTTACCTTATATACCGAATCTTGTAAGTTTGAGTTGTCAATACAACCAATTAACACAAATAAATGTTTCGCAATGTCCTAAATTACAGTACCTAGATTGTTCATGTAATATATTAACGGACATATCATCATTAGCGCATAATGATGGTATTGGCGAAGGTGATGATATCAATATTTCATTTAACCGTCTTAAACTTGACGATTGGCATCATGTTCTTGAGATTCGAGAACGTCCAGGAATAGAGCGATTTGTCTATTCTCCTCAGTTTGACGATAATGAATTTCCTTTTACCTATGAATTCGCTGATACAGCGGTAGAATCCTGGATGCTTCATGATTGATTTTTGGTAACGTTTTACTCTTCTGAAAAATAAATTACGCCGACTGTTATTTTCGAGGCGGTTCTGCGTTTTATATAGCATGAACCGAAACCAAGAAACCGCGCGGAAAATTCTCCAGGAAATCCTGGAAGGCGTCCGGGAACTGACCGAAGAGGCGATTCGCTCTCTCATCAGGGAAGACCCGGAAGCGGTCGTCTTTCTCATTCTCGAACAGGCACTCCGACTCAAGAAGATCCTGGCGGCGAATGAAAACAAAAAAATCGGCGCACCGTCCGGGATGATCCCTCCCTACGAGAAACCATCCAAAGAAAAAGGATAAAAAGCGCGGACGCAAACACGGACATCCGGGAAGCGGGCGTAAGAAAAATCCGGAAATCACGGAGCGCGTACAGCATCCTCCCCTGGAAACCTGTCCTGATTGCGGAGGGCCCGTCACTCCTTGCCAGAGCGATTCCGCCAACAAATTAAAGAGCAACTCGCCTTCATGCCTGTCAAACGGGGTGAATC
>CAZFER010000145.1:0-6403 GCA_964517495.1 uncultured bacterium
AAGGAAGAGGAAAAAAGGAAATCGCTCGATTGGCGGACAACCGGGGCATCCAAAGAACGAACGTCCTCCTTTCGATAAAGAAGAGATCATGGCGGGGGATGAGTTTCAAACTGCACTTGAAAATGCGAAGACAATGATTCTTCAAGTTGCCTTACAAGAAGCACCAAGCCGCTTGGATAAAAATGGCAAAGAAGAGAAA
Source organism: uncultured bacterium (assembly GCA_964517495.1). Taxonomy (GTDB): domain Bacteria; phylum Hinthialibacterota; class Hinthialibacteria; order Hinthialibacterales; family Hinthialibacteraceae; genus CAZFER01. The sequence goes on from CAZFER010000145.1 coordinate 200, forward strand.
AAAGAAGCACAAAACATGATGAAACGATTTCGTCAAAATGGCGAATCCTATTTCACATTTATTACAACGCCCGGAATGGATCCAACCAACAATGTAGCCGAGCAAGCCATACGTTTTATCGTGATTGATCGTCACATCACGCAAGGGACCCGAAGTCTGCAAGGGCGCAATACCTGCGAAAGGATTTGGACGGTCATCGCGACTTGCGCACTTCAAGGACGGTCAGCCTATCAATTTATTTTGGAAGCGGTGCGATCCTATTTTCATGAACAACCCGCACCATCGTTATTACCAGGTTCATCCTAACCTACAATTTTGTTATCAACTACCATAATTCGTATTCACATCTCCAACATACAATCAATTACGCAAATCCGTTTATGTTCGAGCTATTATTCTTTTCAATTTTGTGATAAAATATACCCTATGTAAGCCGTGAACGGTTACAAAATATCAAATTTCTTTTTGGGGTGGCTATAATGGTTCGACGAATTTCTATTAGGGTAATTCTGTTTCTTTATTGTTTACTACTATCGTCCATAAGTTTCGGTTCAACATTACCTAAGAATTACGGTATTTTCGACGCCACCGCCGATTGGGGATCGACGGAAAGTCCTCCGCAACGAGGGGATTTCAAAATCCCCGGACATGTTGAAGTAAGCAAGTCGGAGGATGGTCTCGCCTATGATCTTTATGGTAATGGTAACGATATCTGGGATTTAAATGATGAAGGCTATTTTCTTTATACCGAGAAAAGCGGTTCATGGAGTTTAAGCGCCCGTTTGGAATGGATAAATCGTGGCAAAAATATGCATGATGATCCATGGGGAAAAATAGGCCCCATGATTCGGGAAAAAGTCCAAGCGTCTAATTCAAAGTTTTTTTATTCAATATTACAATCGGGAATAGAACGCCCTTATGGAAGAATGATTAATACCGCATTCCGGGCCAAACATGGGCTAGATTGCAAAAGCACAAGTCAAACGGTTCCGAGTTTTAATTTGACGCTTAAAGAACCCGGTTCAATCTATTTGCGTGTAACAAGGCTTTCTCAATATGATATCGTTTATTCCGAATGGTCTAAGGATGGGATACATTGGAATCTTCATTATGTTGATCAATTAGAAATGGATGAAACCGTTGCTTTTGGATTGGCCATCACCAATCATGCCGATAATGATCTTCTCGCCCATGCTCGTTGTTCTGATGTTAAACTTGAGCCTCCTAAAGATATCCCTATATTGGTTATGCGGCATTTGCCAAAACAAGGTTTTCAATTTGGTAAACCAACTAATGTTACGTTAAATGTCTTAAATCCAAATGATACAGCTAAAAATGTCTATATTGCAGAAACGATACCATCAGAATGTGCGGCAAGTTTTCCTAGTCATAATGGAACAATCCATAATGCGAGTATTTCCTGGACTATTAATGCAAAACCTGGCCTAACCAATTTGACCTATCAACTAACCACCAGAGATCCAGAAAATATACGTTTATCCTTCAATGAAAAAACCGAACCAATTTTGATATTCGGTGATTCTAACGCTGGGCTTGTTGTAAAAAATAAGATTGGGAAACCATCTTATATTTGGCGTTACTGGGATGAACTAGACGGTTTTGATGGAGTCTCTAGGCGAAAACTTTTTATTGCCGCCAATGGTTCGGTCATTACAAATAAACGGAATGGTGAATTTGCACGTCTTGATGGTTATTCAATCCAAACCATTCCAGGAAACAAGGATCTTATACCCGTGGAACTACAATGGGGGCAATTTCTCCCCGTTGAGAGCGCGAACGGAGAGATTTGGTCCACCTCTTATGAACAGGTGGATGATCAAATTATTACACATTCATTATTACGCTATGAAAATGGAAAATGGATAAGTTATTCTTCCAAAGATATTTTTCCTACACCAAAAAGCGTAACTTTAATCCCTAGTGTAACCGGCCATGTGTACCTTCGCTTTCCCGAGGAAATTTACGAATTCAATGCGGAATCCCAAACATTTAATTGGATTAGAAAAACATCGAAGAAAAATTTGAATTACATTTTAACCACAATTAATTCTCAATCCAGCGATGGTTCCTTTTGGACCTTATGCGAGGATCATCTACTTCGTATAAGAACACCTACACCTTGGAATAATTTGCAAAAGACGGAATGGATCGAATATCCCTATGATCCCAATATTCCCGTGGGAAATCCCTGGCTTCCAAGAAATAATGAGATTAGAGGGATTAGCGTTTCAGATAGCCTTACCGTGAAAAGAATTTACTTTGATGGCAAAAAATGGGAAATTAAAGGAGATTTATCTGCGGGTGATTTTTTCTTTCATGACAAACATGGAGTTATTTGGTCATGTAATCTTTATAATCGTAATTTAAAAAAAATTGATCACAATAATACAACAATCATTCGGAATGATTTTTTATCCGGTGTTTCGACAGATATCGCCGTAGATGTGAATTCAGGTTTTTGGGTGGCCACGCAACGGGCTTTAATAAAAAATACTCAGCCTTTATGGAATACTCCTAAAAATATTTCTGGTTTTCAAAATCCCATTAAAAATATTTACGAAGATAAGCAAGGTCGTATATGGTTTACTTCAAATGAACAACTAATCATTCGTGATACAGAAGATAATTGGACTATTTACACAAATCCATATACTGGATATCACGATGAAACTTGGTTTACATTACCAATGAATGGAAAAATATCCATTTCGAATTTTATAGTTAATTTTGATATTAGAAATCTCTATTTTGATCCAAATAACGAAACATTTTCCATTGAAAGGGATGAAAGGGGATTTCCATTTTATTGTTATGTTGATCATGTTCGAGAAATTCAATGGATGACTTTTTTGAGCTATGAAGAAGATCAATGGTACATCTATCGACGTGATGCCAAAGAGGAAGAGAAACGATTCGAATTTGAATTGAAATCAAACAATAATTACCCATGCGTTTTGCTTGAAAATGACAAAAGTGAAGTTTGGCTTTCTTATAATGATGAAATTAGATATTACCAAGATGATGACTATACATCTTATGGTCCGAATGATGGATATACATTGTCAAATTGCAAAAACATGGTTGTACTAGACAACGGTATCAAGTGGTTTGGTACGGATAAAATACTCGCTTTTGATGGGCGAAAGTGGTCATTGGTTCGTGATGGTTTTGGCACAATTCACCAAATGACAAAAAGTTCCGAGGGTGCTATCTGGATTGCATCCTCTAATGGATTATGGAAATACATTCCCGCCAATGAAACAATTGATCAAGATATATGGCTAAGATTCGGGACCGAGGAAGGACTTCCGGGAAATAGTGTTTATGCGGTCTATGAGGATCGTCAAAAGCAAATTTGGGCGGGAACCTCACTCGGTTTAGTTTGTTACAATCCCGAGGCCGATCGTGACTATCCCCAAACCATTATTAAAGATAATGAGTATGTTAATCGCATTGCCAAAGGAACACAAATGTTTGTTGGTTATACAGGGATGGACCGATGGAAATATACACAAAAAGAACTGATCACTTATTCCACCAAACTAAATAATAGCGAATGGTCCTCTTTTACATCAGCAAACGTCTTTACCGCAAAAGAATTGGATGCGGGAAACTATACATTGAGCGTGCGGGCCATGGATAGCAATGGTAACATCGACCCGACGCCTGCGACTTTCAATTTCTTGGTTATTCCTGATTGGTATGAACAACCTGCTTTTATCGCCATTATGATAGTAAGTACAATTATCATTTTGGTTCTGGGATATTTATCTTATAAGCACTATCGCCAACTACGCCATGCGTTATTTGATATTCAACTAGTAAACAGCGATTTAAACCACGCCAATGCAAAACTCCAAGAAGCCAACGCGGAACTGCAGCAACTCGACCAAATGAAATCCGCCTTTGTCTCCCAAGCATCCCATGATTTGCGTACACCGCTTACGGCTATTAAAAGCAGTTTGGATAATGTTCTGCGTGGTGTAGGGGGTACACTTAGCGATAAACAGAGAAAAGTAATCAATCGTGCTTTGAAATCTGTTAACCGTTTAACGCATTTGATTAACGATGTCCTGGATATCAACCGTATTGAATCGGGCCGTGAAGTGATTGAAAAGCAAGAGGTGCTTTTCAACGCGCTTATAAAAAATGTCGTTATGGAAAACCAACCCTCTGCGAATCAGAAAGAGATTAAACTTACATCTACTGGGCTAGATGAATCATGTAAACTGAATATCGATCCTGGAAAGATCGAACGCGTGGTGGGTGAGCTTATCGGCAATGCAATTAAATATACGCCTGAAGGTGGAAATGTTGAGATAGCGTTATTTCATGATGATAAAAATGTCACGTTAACGGTTAAGGATTCTGGTATCGGAATGAGCGAGGAAGAATGTAAAAAAATATGGGAGCGTTTCTATCGTACAAATGCTTCCAAACATGTCGCGAAAGGGACAGGCTTGGGATTATCCATCGCGAAAGAGTTGGTTGAGTTACATGAGGGCAGTTTACAAGTAAACAGCCACATAAGTAAAGGTACAACATTTACTTTGTCTTTACCAAAGGGGGAAAGTTAAACATGACAGATCATAAAATCTTAGTTGTTGATGATGAAGAAGAACTTGCGGAGAATATGGCGGATCTTTTGGAACTGGAAGGTTATGATGTCGATGTATGTTTTTCCGGTGAAGAAGCATTAAAAACTATGAATGAACAATCTTATTCTTTAGTCCTCCTCGACATTCAAATGACGGGTATCGATGGACTGGAAGTACTTCGGATGATTAAAGAGAAAAAGCCTAACCTACCTGTCTTCATGGTTAGTGCATCTTCGCAAAAAGGGACCAAAGAGAAGATTTCGGAATACGGTGGTGACGCCATGATTTTGAAACCTTATGATCAGGATGAACTCCTCGCGCTAATAGCGAAATTCTTAAATAAGGAGTCTTAACCGTGACAGAAAATGAACAAAAAGATCTCTTATTAATCGTTGATGATGAAGAAGATATTCGGCTTAATTTATGCGATTATGTGGAAATGGAAGGTTATAGCTATGTAGAAGCTAACAATGGAATTAATGCATTAAAAATCTTAGAAAAAAATGAACCCACTATTATCATCACCGACCTTATGATGCCAGAGATGGGCGGTCTTGAATTACTCGAAGCATTATCAAAGCGAGACAATAAAATTCCTGTCGTTATAATGACCGCGTTTGGAACCATTGATTACGCCGTGAAGGCAATGAAATCCGGCGCACAGGATTTTATTACAAAGCCTATCGATTATGATTTGATGCTCAATGTGATTCAACGGGTTATTCGAGCCTCAAAACTCGAACAAAAAGTTCTAGAACAACAGCGACAAATGGAGGCGGATTTAAAACTGGCTGGTGTGATTCAAAAAGCCTTGTTGCCAAAGCCGATTGATAATTCCAAGATAATTTTGGATTATCAATTTGAACCCATGATAGAAATTGGAGGCGATCAACTTAACGTTCATGTTTACGATGAGGATCATATCGCCATTACATTATTCGATGTGACAGGTCATGGGATTTCAGCGGCATTGGTGGCTAACATGGTTCATAATGAACTTATCAGAAGAATTCAAGAAGATCGGCCACCTCTTAATGTAGCTGAACATTTACACCGATTTGTATTAAAATCAATCGGCGATACAGGGATGTTTTTGACATTGGTTATTTTGGATATTGATTTAATGACTAAAACATTGACCCTATGCAATGCGGGTCACCCGGATGTTCTCATTTGGAATCAAAAAAAACAAGCATTGAATTCCATCAAAGCCCATATTCCTCCTATTGGTTTTCCCTCACCTTTTGATTGTGATGTACCGGAAGCAAGATTATCCCTGAATCCTGGAGATCGAATTATTCTCTATACCGATGGATTTACAGAAACAAAAGTGGATTCGCATGCCATTCTTGGTCAGGAAAAGTTTAAAGAGGTTGTAGAGCAATGTATACGATACCGTGTTGTAGATTTTATAAAGGAAATCTACCGAATGACCAATGAAATGAACATAGAAGATGAAGCCGATGACGACCGAACATTAGCTTTAATTGAAATTAAATAAAAGTACATTAAAATCACCATGTTAATTTGTAACAGTTCACCCTACTGAAGTGGAATTTTGAAATTTTTCTGTATTCTCCTCTTT
>CAZFER010000146.1:0-5969 GCA_964517495.1 uncultured bacterium
GTTGATCCACCCAAGAAGTATTTCCATATCCATATGGGGAAGAGAATGAAACCTTATACAAACTTGCAGAACTCGGTGCATTTGCATCTTCAATCTCAAAAACAACCGCAGATTGAGTAGATATATCCAAATAATATGGCCAGTTTGCTTTATTATAATAAAACCATACTGCCCCCCATTTTTCTCCTCGTGCATTTTTCCATGTACAAAACATCAGATTTACATAATTAATTTCCTTTCCACCATAAAAAACATGAGGAGCGTAAGTGACATTTCTTTTACTATAGGCTTTTAACCATGTACTTGTTCCACGTGACAAGCCTGGTTTACCTGCAGAATCATCATGTAGCAGTTGTGCAGCTTTTCTTACTGCTCTTGACGTATCAGCATCTGTGGATAAAAACCAACCCGTATCCTCAGGATTCTGTGGGTGTTGGTAATACATTGAATAATCCCACAAATAATTTGAAGAGGATCGCATGGATACATCCATAAGTATCCTTCTCATATAATAAACAGCTTGTGTCAATTGATTGGCGCCAATACAGGACCAATTTGTTCCTGTCGCTGGGCTAAATGCATATTCTGTTACAGCAAATCGAGGTGTATATCCTGAAACATCACAAATATCCTCCAACGTGTTTAAACGTTCAATCCATTCTCTACGACTACCATCTTCATCTCTATCATCCTCTGACGACCAGGTAAAAAGTCGGTTCAGGGATTTATGCTGGAACGCTTCTATCTCATACACTGTGTAATATGACTCTCCCCGTGTGTGTTGAAACGGATTATCCAATTTGGTTGTGTGATGGGCTTGAGGGATTCTCACTTCTAAAATCAAGAAAAATATGGCGTTTTATGCTCTTGCCGCTTGAAATATATTCCATCCCAGCACTTTCATTGTGACGGCCAGGCGCACCTTGGCCAAGCCTCTTACTCTCAAGCGCTCCATTCCCAGTTTCTGTTTGAGTTTGGCGTTCACCGCCTCGATGCCCGAACGCCACCGGTACTTTTGGCGGAACTCATCCGACTCCTCCGCTACTCGCCGTTGGGCCAGCCTCATCTGCTTGGCCGTGTAATCGATCTTATGATTTTTATCCTTGCCCACGCTGCAATAGTCTTGATGTTCGCAATTTTCGCATGTCGCTGGTTCAAAAAAAACTCTCGATCCGTCGTTTGGTCCAGGGACAACCTTCCTGGGAGGCTATTCCGCCGGACAAGCCGTGATTTCACCGATTGTTTCATCCACGGTAAAATCATTCAGAATCAATTCATTCTCTTTGCTCTTCGGTTTCCCCATGGTGGGGGCAATGAAGTCTACGTTCTCTTCCGCTGCCTGCTGCACATTATCATCACTTCCATACGCACTGTCGGCCAGCAACTCCTCCGGGGCGCATCCCCGCTCCTTTGTTTCCTGGATGGCGGGGGGCGGCGCTTCGCTGTCACTGTGATTGGCTGGTTCTACATTTACGTATGTAATTAAATCCGGTGTCTCGGCCTCGCCCTCTGGTTTCCCATCCTGATAGGTTTCCATGATCTGGGCTTGATAGCCCTCTCCCTTGTGCCCGCTATACCCCGCATCCGGATCAGACGGATTCTGAAGGCTATCGGATGGTACCGCTTTCGGATCTTTGAGCTCCACCTTGGATTCCTCACCTTCGCCGATCACGGTGCATTGTTCCTTCAGGACACGTTGCAACATACAAAACACGCCCATCCCACTTACTTTCTTGTGAGAGCGAAAGGTTTCCACCACTCCCAACAAATCCTCCGCCGCCTTCTGCAACGCCTCCTTGGCTTCTGTCGGTTTTACCTGAGAAAAGTAACCTTTCTTTTTTCCCAGATAACGTTCGACCAATTTGGGATCAACTCTTTTTTTCAGTAGGCGGGGATGTTCGCATTCCATCACGTTTAAAAATTTTTCAATCCTTTTGCGAATCAACTCCAATCGGCTCAAGCGGCGCATGTTCGACCGGATGTGCGTGGAATCCAACCGCTGTTTCTTCGTTGAGATATTCAATTTATCCAGCAGGATATCGGTTAACAAGCGAAACAGAATGCCATCGATTTCCTTCTCAATTACAAGGGCGCGATAAGTGCGCAGCGTTCGTTCGCACAAATATTTTGAGTCATCATCCTCCAGCACCAGGTTTAGGGCATAATGCCATTCGGTGTTGAACGCCAACTGGCGCGTCGTTTCATTATCCGTCAGATCAAACATCTGTTGCAACACCACTATGCCAAGTATGGTTCGTAATTCTTTGGTCGGACGCCCCATGCTGCCATGAAAACAGGCTTTGATCTCATCGACAGGAATTTTCATCAGCAAGGTGTCTCGAAAAAGGCCGGACCAGCCCGATTCAAGAAGCACTTTGCGTTTGGGGCCGAGAAAATCAAATGGATCGATCAGATAGTCCTGCTGGGGGGAATCGATTCGCCGCATTTTTCACTCTCACCTATTGGAATTCGGGACATTATTCTATACCATGTATTATAGTGTGATTTCATCCGCTGTGGAAGATTTATTTTCTGTTTTTAGTAATTTTCACGCACTTTTAAGCCCGACTTTTTGCCGGGTCGTCATAAATGGGATTCCACCCTTGGCTCCTTTGCACGGTACAAATGGTGGGTGAGGCCGTAAACGGCACGGCTTTGAACTCACTCTAATTGGCTAATACACCCATATGATACAATTATTCAAATTCAGATTGTGTGATGATAGAGGTTAAATCACTTATATCCCAAATATTTACATTTGTACCATTGACTGTATAAAATCGCGTATTATCCTGAAACAAGCCTACTTCATAATCGTTACCATAGGGAGAAGTCATTTCCTGTTCATTTTTGAATGGGTATTCTCTTACTATTTCACCTGTTGATACGTTATATATTCTTCTATTGATGTTCATTTTATCTTTTTGAAAACCTCCAACTATTACAAATTTGCCATCATTTGTAATTGCTAACTTATTTTGTCCGTTATTGGGTAGATTGTTTTTAGGGAAAGAATTACTGTTGATCAGTTCTATTTTATTATAACTAATATATTTGTACATTTCACCTATAAACAAATATTTCCAATTCCTTGAAATAGTAGTATGAAGAAAATAGTGATAACGTCGAGATATTTCATCGTTTTCCAGATTATAAAAGTAAATATGAGATATTTCAGTAATTAAAATAATATTTCCCTTAGGAGACAACACCATATCTTTAACAAAACCACCTCTATCTATTCGTTTTAATTCAGTACCTTTTTTTACATCCCAAACCTGGATAGATCCTTCACTATCACAAGTAATTATTCTTTCACAATCTGGCGTAAAATGGGCTGATACCATCCCTAAATAACCAATTAATTCCTTATTTTCAGTTTTTGTAAGGCTTGTTATTCGAAATTTCTTATTACCAGTATGCAAATCGTACAAATCTCCCATATAATGTTCATAACCTACGAAGACGTGTTTTGCATCTGGTGAAAACTTTATTGTGGTTATACGTCGGTTTTTATATTCATGCTGCGGAAAAAACTTTTGTAACATATCACCTGTTTGAAAATCCCACAAAATAAAATCGTATACACCTGTGATGATTTTACTTCCATCGTGAGTTATATCAACTTGTGGAGGATATTCATTCTCATTAGGAGATGGAATCGTTAATATAGGCTGAGCAACAGAAAAATTTGTTATTGAAACAAAGAGGTATGAGAATAATATTAAATAATTTCTAATTTTCATGATGAGTTCTCCTTTTTTTCTAATTAGGATTAATAAATCGAATAAAAATCGGATTTTCATTTACAATCGTATAATCATCATTTAAATTATTATCTTCAATTGTGATTCTTGTTTTTCCTGTATTAGGTGTATTTGGTAGCACATTTAAAGAATAGGCATTTGTTGATAGTGTATCCAAGGTCGGCGTTGATTTATTAAAATTAAATTGATAAACAAATCTGTTTGTATATGCAGCTGAAATAACAGCATCAAAATCAACAGTTCTACTTGAAATAGTAGGTGCATAAAAATGATTATCTTCTTCATAACGCCATATAGCCAACCAAATTTCATCTTCATTACTTGTGAAAATGTTTTGCCATGCACACCATGCAGTGTAATCAGGAAATATCTCTATGTAGTTTATGGGAGTGATAATAGTATAATCTAGACTATTGAGACCAAGAGTATTACTACCGAATAATTCTCTTGGAATCATTCTAATTTTCTGATTTGATCCATAAGGTGGATTAACCGAATCGTTCTCATGAAATCCTGTTTCAACTGGATTCCTTGGGTGTTGAAAATATTGGATGTGCTTCCACCCAATACCAGCAATAGTATGATCCCATATATTTCCTTGCATAGTAGCTTTGATCAATGATGCTCTTAAATAATACAATGCTTGAGAATATTCACCTGCACCACTATGAGGAGCCCAAGGATTATCATTTTGGGGACTAAAACCATATTCAGTAAGTGCAAAATCAGGTATATATCCTTCATCATCACATATATCGAAAATTTCCTTCAATCTTTTTTGAAATAGCGACCTTGGTGTATTGAGAGAATCAAACGAGTAATATTCAGGACTCCAATGACCACTATACGAATGAATGGCTATTGTATCTGGTAAAAGATCGTTGTTTCCATTCGATTGATTTTGGCAGCGATCAATAAAACCACGAATGAAATCTCCTGCACTGCCATAACCACTTGTTGAAGCATCCCAAATAAGGGATTCATGTTTTTCGATGCTCCCACCGCTAATGAGTTCTATATCTTTTCCCCAATCCTTTTCACGAATTGCATTTCTCGCTGCTAAATAGTAATTTGCAAATTCTGCACCATTAGACTCATTTCCATACCATATTGTTTCAAGTGGATCTGGATTTGTACCCCACTCATCTTCTTCTTCGTTTCCCAATTCAATTGCAATCACATATCCATTTCTGATATTGTCATCCACAGAATCATAATACCAAAGTTCATCAGATTCCAATCGATTCAATACATGTGTTGCATATGTTGATGGATAAGTAAATCCCGCTGCAGGAAAGACTAATATAAATCTCGCCTCACTGTCCTGATTTACAATTTGATCAATAAAAGCTTGAACTTGGCTTTCGTTATCACCTCCGGCAAAATATCTGTAAACATTGAATTTATCTTGCTTTGCTTTAGTTTGACGCTGCGCAGGTGTGCTCCCTGAAGAATGATATCCCGCACCTATATCAATTCCAAAAATTGATGGATAAAAATGCACTGTAAGAGTAGGTAAGTTAGAAGTGTTGTCAGTGGTATTTATACACCATACATCTGAGGTTGAATCTATTACTTTAATGAGAAAACCTTTGTCACCATTATCGTATAAATTTGTACTTAAATGAGATTTAAATGCTTGAGTCACATCAAATTCAATATATCCTTCTGTGGAAGGCAATTTAACAGAAGGGCTTGCATATTTTAATGATTCAAAATTTCCACCAAACCAACTACACGTTCCAAATCCACAATCATTCCATGTTACGGATGACATGTACCAATCTGAAGTTACTTTACAAGCCCTCGCTTTTATACTACCTGGATTCGAAGGGGCATCTGATACATAAAGTTTCAAAATAGCAGAATCGATAGCTCTTCCACTACCTAATTCTGTACTCGAATGTGCTATACCCATCAAAATTCTATATTCACTATTAGCACTATTCCCTAAATACATATATTGATTTGTACCATAATTTGAATTAGGTTGCCCCTCTGAAATATATGAATCATATATATCCCCTCCATGATAAAATCCTTCACCTTCAAAAATATGGGATGGATCAATCACCACATCCCCCTCTGGCGCATTCGCCAAGTCCCCAAGGTGCGCCGACATCTCCGCTATCCCAGCCGCGTTGCGTTTCAGGCGCCATTGTTGTTGTGAGCGGATGGGATTTTCAAAATCCAGAATGCGCT
>CAZFER010000147.1:0-5889 GCA_964517495.1 uncultured bacterium
ATCCCGATGTAACCTTTGTATGTGTTCACTTTGGCAATAATCCTGAAAATATTGATGAAATAGCATCATTAATGCGCCGCTATCCAAATTTCCATGTTGATCTTGCGGCGCGTTTGGGTGAAATCGGACGGCATGCACCAGAAAAAGTTCGTAAACTATTTATTGAATTTCAGGATCGCATTTATTTCGGGACGGATTTTATTGTGTTCCCGTCCGGCTTTATTCTGGGCGCCGGTCCACGATTACAGGAACTTGATAAAGTTCGGATGTTTTTTGATTCACATTGGACATTTTTAGAAACCTCGACAACGCAGTTTGATCATCCAACCCCCATACAGGGAGATTGGAAAATTGATGCTATTGATCTGCCTCGAAAAGTGTTGGAGAAAATTTACTATATAAATGCTGAACGATTGTTGTTTAGAGAAAAACCCAAATCAACATCGGCTATGCCAATCGACAATCCTGTGAAGCATTATAACCTGGCTTGGACGGACTCAATTCAATGGGACAAAGTCATAAACATAAAGAATGCTTCAGGTGCGAACTGGGATGAGAAGGTCCGCAACGCCTGTCAGCGATTGTCAAATAAAGGTGGTGGCGTGATTTACTTTCCTGCCGGTGAGTATCCATTCAAAGAAGACATTTTGCTTGCTGACGGTGTAGTCATTCGTGGTGCTCAAACCAAAGACAAAGCAATTGAGGACGAATTTGTACCTGCAACAAAATTCATATTCCCTCAATACAAACCGACTTTTGAAGGGGATGGCACTCCAAACGATACTGCATTTAAAACCATTACCCTAAAATCCCCCACGCACGACAGCCAGTGTGGAATTGTAAATGTGGCGATTGATTATGGTTCCATTTATTTTCGTGGAGGAGACAACCATCGTGCGGGGAGTGAACGCCTGGTTTATGGATGCCGCCTGTATGCCAGTGCCCGCCCGATCTCATCCATCCCCACATCATGGCAGGAGCCCTGGCAGCGTTATACCAATCGGCACCGGGCTGCCATCACGGTATTCGTAGAACAAAATGCGCTCGTAGCCAATAATGGACTGGTCAACTCACAAGAAGAGAACTTTCTCCTTCCCGGCTATATTTTGAAAGATACTGAGGGGAATCCCAAACCATCGAATAATATCATCTTTGATTATGACAATCGCCCCGGAATCGTGGTGAATGGATATGGATTGGGTGGAGCCGGTGCATCAGGCAATGATGGAACGCCGGAAACCCATCCCTGGGGATTTCGCAAGGGATTGCAAATACGCGACAATTACATTTTCTCAACTGGTGGGTATGCCATTCAATTTACTGGTGATGGTACCCTTTGTGCCGGAAATGTGATTCGATTCAAACCTGACGTAAAACGATACACCATCACCGGTGAAACCCCCGCCAAAGGTTCATCCACCAATGGCAACCGGGCCGTGGAAATGCGGGGCTGGCGCTGGACAGTCAAAAACAACCATTACGAGGTTTATCGCAACCGTGTGGGTGATAGTGCTTATCATGTCAATGATGGAGAAGGCTTGATGCATGAAGATCATGTTAACAGCATCATCAAGGATAGCAAGTTGATCGGTAATATTGGAAACACCTATATCAGCATTTACAAAACAGGTGGAATCGACGGTTTACTGGTTAAGGGCAATCACATCGATTCACAGATTTTTGTAGTGGCCAATCGCAATCGTGGCCCCTTTTTTTGCCGGGATGTGACCATTGAAGATAATTTTACGCCTGTCATACGAATTGCCGGTGAACCAGCGGATAACAATATCATTCGTAACAATACCAATCCAATAACCAAACCAGGAAGAATTCATAACGAAGCAAATGCCAGATTATCAAATAATAAAGGTTATGAAATCGACTAAGGTTGTTTGTTTAATATTTCATCCATCCTTTTTTTATAAAGCAGGATGGTTCGGTCACGAGGGATGATTTTCACCTGCCGGTAGCTCATACCAAGGACATCCAAGCAACGGTAGGTGATATTCCTCCGTTTAAGTTCGGTTTCCGTATTGGAAAGGACATGCGCGCAATTATCCGAACCACCGATTAGATAATACTCAAACGGTGCATGTTCAACCGCCAACTTTTGGTAAAAGTCCAATACTTCATGGGCAAGGTTAAAATCGCCAATTCGGGTTTTATGGCCGACCACATGGGATAATCCAGCATAATCCCATTTTTTGCAAAATATAATAATTGCAACGCAGCTTCCCAAGTAGGTAAGCTGTGAATGGGGGCCAAAACTGATTTGCCCCTGATAGATCGTTTCATCTCCCCTGAGATGTGCATTGGCAAGTTCAAAGCGAATGATGGCCTTTACCCTCCCCATTTCCTTTCATAAATGATATACACGTATTTTAATGTAATTACACCTCGTTTTTTGATTTTTTGAAGATTTATAACATGAAGGGAGAACAACGCTTCTGCTGAGCTGGTTATATGATACTTGAAATAAAGAGGTAACATTCAATAAAATCCTGCACTGAATGTTTTATTTTTAGTTATAACATAATCGGACACCTTCAGCAAGTAGGATGGGTTGCGTTGTTTAACCCATCGAGAGTACATCGATGGGTCGAAAAACGTGATCCATCCTACTAATTTAGTTATCCTGATATCTATCCAAAGTAGAAATTTCATTTTATTCTGGCATAATCGATCTTAGAATCTGTTTTAGGGCATGCTGATATTTTTCCAAGGCAGCGTTCCATCTTAATTTGGAAGCCTATCAATAAAAAGGAGTGAGGACTATGTCAACTCGATACAAGCACATTACACGGCGTGGATTTTTCAAAGCAGGAGCGTTTGCAGTTGGAGCACCATGGGTAATTCCTTCTTCAGCCATCGGCCTGGAAGAAAAAGTGGCTCCGAGTAACCGAATTGGTTTGGGATTTATCGGCCTGGGCGCCATGAACAGCGGACACATAGGACGCTTTCTTGTGCATCGCGATGTACAAATTGTGGGGGGATGTGATCCATGGACCCACAAACGTGAAACGGCCAAGGATCGAATCAATTCAAGATATGCCGATATATTGGGCAAAGGAGTTTATCAGGGCTGTACAGTCTATAATGATTTCCGTGAACTGATCCAACATAGCGATATTGATGCTGTTGTGATTGCCACACCAGACCATTGGCACACCATTCCCGCGCTGACCGCTGTACGGGCAGGCAAGGATGTCTATCTTGAAAAACCGATGACGCTAACCATTGAAGAAGGGCGCGTACTGGCTGATGCCGTTAAAAAGAATGCTCGGGTTTTTCAGCACGGTGCCCAGCAACGTTCGCATTGGGATTTTGGCCGGGCGGTGGAATTGGTTCGCAACGGACGGATTGGCCAACTGAAAACTATAGAAGTGGGCATTCACGCCGGTGCCACAAGCAGCAAGTGTCAGGAAGAACCGCTTCCTGAAGGTTTTGATTATGATTTGTGGCTTGGCCAGGCTCCCCTGGCTCCGTACTGTTCTACACGTTGCGTGGGTGTCCGTCCATGGATATGTATTCGTGATTACTCGGGTGGCCGTATCACAAGTTGGGGAAGCCATCACCTCGATATTGCGCACTGGGCCATGGATGCTGATTACAGTGGACCGATTGAAATTGAAGGGAGCGGCGTTTTTCCTGAGAGTGGTTTATATGACACGGTGCTCACATGGAGCGTCACACTCCGTTATGCCAACGGTGTTAAGGTACTGTTTACTGATAACATCAAACAGCCACAAGGCATTAAATTCATTGGTGACGAGGGCTGGATTTTCGTTAACCGCTCCGAGATTAAGGCGAATCCTTCAAAGATACTTGATTCCAGGATCGGTGACAATGAACTCCAATTACAGACAAGTCGAGATCATCATCAAAACTTTATCGACTGTATTAAATCGCGTGACGAAACGGTGTCACCCGCCGAGATTGCACATCGATCGACAACCGCCTGCCACCTGACCAATATTTGCCTTTGGTTGGAACGCAAAATCAACTGGGATCCGAAAAAGGAGCGCTTTGTCAATGATCCAGAGGCGGATCAGTTTATTTCACGGAAGATGCGAAAACCCTGGCATCTTTAGCCAGGTTGAAGTTTCGGTAACTATCAAGTGGTTTCAGGAAAAAGAAAGGTTAACTCAATGCATAACTCCAAAATCATTCTATGGCTGATGATCGTTTTGATTTGCGTAGGTGCTTTGACACCGTTTAGCAGACTCTCAGATGCGCAAACACAAGAAAAGAAGGCCAACGAATCGCCCATTAGCAAAGAAGACAAAAACAAGATTGAAACAGCTCTACCAGCGAAGTCGATCATACCAAATTCTCAACCTCGAAGATTGTTGATATATGATGTAAATGTTGGATACCCTGGGCATCCATCACGATTTAATGCAAACTACGCTTTCCGACGGATGGGAGAAAAGACAGGTGCTTTTGAGACAGTGATTAGTCGCGATCCCTCCATATTTAAGCCTGAAAATCTGCGACAATTTGATGCGGTGTTCCTCAATAACACGGTGGGCAATCTTTTCGAGGATCCCCAGTTGAGGCAAAGTCTACTCGAGTTTGTTTACGGTGGTGGTGGATTGCTTGGTGTTCATGGAACAACTGCAGCATTCGTGCGTTGGGGTGAAGGTGGTGATGACTGGCCTGAATTTGGCAGAATGTTAGGGGCACGTGGCACACGGCATCGTGAAAGCGATGAACACGTGTTTATTAAACTCGATAGCCCCGATCACCCCTTGAACAAGCCCTTTGATGGACAAGGATTTGAGTATCGTGATGAATTTTTTCGTGTACATGATCCTTATTCTCGAGAGCGAGTTCGGGTGCTTTTCAGCATCGATACAAAAAAGACGGATTTAACTTCTGAAAATTCGCGCTGGAAACAGGAACGGCCTGACAACGATTACGCTTTAGCATGGGTTCGTAACTATGGCAGGGGACGCGTTTTTTATTGTACCATCGCCCATAATCCATATGTATTTTGGGATCCACAAATGCTGCAATTTTATCTGGGTGCTATCCAATTTGCTCTTGGTGATTTAACCGTTCCCACGTTACCCAGTGCAAAGCTGACTCCAGCTGCCAAAGCCCAGGAGCAACTCGGATGGCGTTTGGGTATGACAGCCTACACATTTCATAAATACTCACTTTTCGAAGCCATCGACAAAACAAAGGAGTTAGGTCTCTCGTATTTTGGTGGATTGAGTTTTCAAAAAGTTAGTGATGATATCTCCAAGAATTTCGATTGTCAGCTTAGCGACGCTGAGTTAAAGCAGATTCGGTTGAAGTTGGATTCGGCTGGCATTCGATTGTTAACGCATTTTTATGCCCAAATTCCCGCGAATGAGGAGGAATGCCGCCGTGTGTTTGAATTCGGGCGAAAAATGGGGATCGAAACCTTTATCTCTGAACCTCCCCTCGAAGCACTCGATATGATCGAACGAATCTGCGACGAATACGATATTAACCTTGCCATTCATAATCATGGAAAAGAGCAGTCACCGCATTACTGGCATCCGGAAAAGATTATGGAAGTCTGTAAAGGTAGAAGCCATCGTATAGGAGCCTGTGCTGATCTTGGGTATTGGATGCGTTCAGGCATCAATCCAGTGGACGGTATTCGTACGCTTGGCAAGCGATTGATCGCTATCCAGATGCATGACTTGAATGAACTATCGAAAGATGGCCATGATGTCCCCTGGGGAACAGGAGCAGGAAAGGTAGAAACGCTTTTAAGAGAAATTAAACGTCTCGGTCTCCAACCCACGATGTTTGGCCTGGAATATTCCTATGACTGGTACGACTCAATGCCTGAAATCGCGCAGAGTATTGATTTTTTTAATTCTGTCAGTTTGGATCTCATTTCATGGGAAA
>CAZFER010000148.1:0-5829 GCA_964517495.1 uncultured bacterium
TATGAGGAAATCGAGTGGATAGCGGGTGCCAAGGCTAAAACATCGTCCTTTACCCTTGAAAACCACCTTCGAAATATCGCCGGGGTGGCAGGAGCAAGACAACGAAGGAGTCAGCCCTTGAGTCACACCCTTACAAAATCCACCCACCACCATTGCCCATACTTGATAAAATTGGTTTAATAAATAAATTTTTTCTTGAATAATCCAAGGAGCATGCATCATGTGCCATCCTAATTATTTAGCACAGTTGAGCCGCCGACACTTTATCACAGCCTGTGTGGCTGGAGCGGGTGCGGCTTGTTTATCCAATACAAGCCAGGCGAGTAATAAATCCGCTTCGCTTTCGCATATTCAATTTCAGAACATTGTTGACCTGACTCACACCCTTACCCCTGAATTTCCCACCTTCAGCGGGCAGCCTCAGTTTGAGATGGAATCGCTGGCGGATGTGGTATTTGAGGGCAAAACCATACGTGAGGAGGATGCCGCCCGATTTCTATTGGAAGCGCGCGAAATCAAAGGCATTATGACCGATACCCTAAGCCTGGATGCGGGTGTCAATTCACGTACCTTTCCTGTGCATGATGCCTGGCTCCCAGCAAACCGCTGGGGTGTGGAATGCGTGGCGAATCTATCATCGCTTCCCGCAAAAGGGGCCACCGTGGTGGTCGGCGGTCCAAAAGTTAAAGGTGCAAGCGGGGGACCATGCCGGATCATAGCGTTTGTGTAATTTAATGAATAAGAATCGGCGATATTGTCTCGACAGATTCTGTGATAATCCAATGATTGTCTCAAAACCAGGTTAACGCATAGGTTAACCCCTACATGTTGTGGGGGCGAACCTGTGTGTTCGCACTACGCTGTGTCTCGAATTACAAAAAAAAGGCCCGGGAAATCCGGGCCTTTAACTTCATTCATACGATTAAATTTGGTAGATTAATACAACATCCATGAACGAACAGGCACCACACTGCCTTCAAAGTTGACATTACTGAAGGAGCCAATTGATAAATCACCGGCGCTGTGTGAGGTTACCGCGATACCGACATAGATGGGATCTTCCATCACAATATCATGTTGGTTATTGACAACTTCATTGCCATCCGCGTCAAGGAATGAGGCGATGAAGGTGTCTCCTTCTCGCGCCAAACTGATGGTTCCCGTATGTTCCTCAGCCAGGGTGAGGGAAGCGTCTTCGTCCCACGCAGCGTCGGTGTCAGGGGCTTCACGCCATTGCATCATGAAGGCTTGATCACCCGCACGCAGGCCAGCAATCGCCATGGCGGTGTTATTCACCAGCTCGTCACGAGCCATAACACCCATCTTTTGCCAGAAATTGTTGCTGGGGCTGTCACTTACTCCACCAATAAAGGCGTCTTCGATGGTCATTTTGAAGTCACCTTCGGTTTTGAGATAAAGGTAGTGGAATTGATCGTCTTGTCCCCAAATATCGGCTCCACTGCCAATAACGGCCCATTGATCGCCATCGCGTCCAACGGTTCCAGCAGCGCCAGGACTTGAAATATCCATATTTCCAGCAAATGGATCAATGTCTGGTTGGAAGTTATAAAAGGCGAAAGTGACAGGATTCAGATCGCCACTAAAGCTCTCACCATCATCAAAACTGCCGGTCAAATCAGCGGTTCCACTGGCATCGTCAGCCGAGATTAGAGTAAAGTTCAGCGTGGGTTTACCCGTAGCACCTGATAAAGTCCAGGTTATTGTACCGTTTCCATCGTCGGTTGGTTCTCCTGCTGATGCTTCAAGATTGGAAACAGTCATGTTGGTAGGATAATTTTGAGTGACAGTCACATCCGGTGTTTCACCTTCACGTATTTCTAGGTTAACTGATACGTCGGCGGAATCACCTGGGTTTAGCAGGGTTTCTGATACGGAGCGTGAAATATCAAACGGCAATAGAGTAAGCTGCACCTCTTCGAATTCACCAACGGAGTGATTCGGATTGTTGTGAGAAGTGACGGCCATACCAACATAAATGGGATTTTCCATTGGGATAGTGTCCGTCCGGTTGAGAACCCACTCACCTGTGTTAACATCCCTGTAATATCCTTGGAATGTATCACCACGGCGAACTATTCTCATTTCACCCATCTGAACATCGGTTCCAACAAGGCCAGAACCTGTGGATGCTCCACCTTGGGTGAAGCGTTCCTGAACTCGGAATTGGCCATCAGAACCACGTACCAGGGGGAAGAAGTTGGGGGAACCCGGAGATAGGTTTTCACGAGCCATAATTCCAACTTTAGACCACTCATTTGTACTGGTGTCATTATAAGCAAATACAAATGCTTCCATTTCAAACGGTCCACTCACTTCTTTAAATAGATAATGGAACTGATCAGAACCGCCCCAAATGTCACCTCCACTGCCACGCACGACATAGGCTTCAAATCCTTCATCATAAGATGATTCTCCGGGGGCTCCGACTGCACCAATATCGATCTGTCCACCATCAAACTCACGTACACCTGGTGCGATATAGGCTATCGAAACATTCTGTGCGGTGTCATACCCATCAACATCGCCGCTGATTGAGCCAGAACCTTCAACGGTGACGTGGTAGGATAGTTCAGTACTACCTTCTGCCGCGCTTATATTCCATGTAACGGTATTCCCGTCCACGGTTCCACCGTTGCTAACCTCACTGGCGGTCCACCCGTCAGAAAGGGTTTCGATGACAGTAACGTCTTCTTCTGAATAAGTCAGAACTTCAAGATTGACATCGAATTCCGTTCCATCTTTGACAAACAAACTTCCTTCAACAAGGTTGATATCTCCAGAATAACTGCGCTTGGCGACGGGATGGAATTCCGGATTCTCCTCAAACGCGACATTGTCTGCATCGCCAAGGGCGAGTACTTCATTGTCATCATGGTTAGTGATGGCCAAACCCCAGGCAGCGGTTTCGGGCATATCCAGCATCAGAGTCTGCCCAAAGTTCCAGTTTTCACCATCACGTGACCATTCTGAAAGAAACAAGTCGGTTTCGACACGAATGATCCTGATCCATATATCATTATTCTCGCTGGCAGGAACCTCATTACCATCGGCATCAAAATGCCGGGTACTGCTGGAAGCAGAACCAGCTGCTGGACGCCATTGTGCACTGATGGTATCCATCGCACCACGTAATAAAACAAAGTAATTGGCTGAATTAGCGGCATCCGCATCGGCACGTACCATAGGACCTAATTTGGCCCAATCGTTTCCACCGGGTTCAATCCAGGTAACATGGGAGGTCAAACTCCAACTCCCGGTTTTTTCGGCATAAACAAAAAAGCCTTCATCGGCAGTGCCCCATATATCGTTGCCGTTTCCTTCGAGTTCATAAACAGCGCTATCGCCAGAGCCAGTGACATTCACTGAGCCTTCAACCTTATATGTTCCGGTCGTGCCCCAGTCAGCGGTGTTTTCAAAAATGCCTTGTGAAAAGGCGGGGGAAATGCCTAAAGTCAAAACAAGGGCAAATCCTAATGTGGTATAAAAACGATACTTCATATAATTCCTCCTGTTGCATTCTGTTTTCATGATTACTAAATTTTCGAATGAATTAGCGTTGAGTGTTTAGTAAACTTTTCTTGATCACCTCCTTTCTATTTGCATATCATTACTGGCCAGAACATATCTGGAAGTTACTTTTTGCCGAGTTATCAAGTGAATGGATGAGTTGAATTTGGTGGATTCAAATATCTTTTTCACGTCATTCTTAAAAGAAAACACAACTATAAGCATTATATTATTAAGGTTGTGTAAGCGTCAAGTACTTTTTTGTATTACTAAGTATCTTATTTATATGGATTAATCGATGATTTTCTGGAATGGATGTCATGTTATTCGATTTAAAGCATTATGAATGAATCGAATAATGGTGTTATCGATGTTATGTATAAAGCAAGTAAGTGTTTGTTAAACAGGGCGTTATGAAATTATTCCACTCCCCACTTTTCGGGTGGGGTATTTTTTTATGAAGAGTTTGTGTTTTCACTATAGGTTTTTGCACCATTTAGAACTACCAAATCGGCATGAAAAACAACGGGATTTAAATGTAAAAAGTTGTAATTGCATTCTGATTCTTTTTAGGTTAACCTCTCGTCAATCTCTAATGTTTAGAAATTTTATAAATCATATAAATATTATTTTTATAAAAATATCGCTTGCACTTATTGTCTCTTTTTGAGAAAATAACAATGGAACTGAGGGGTGATTACTAAAAGCATTCATGACATTCAAAAATTCATCACCAAAAGATTGGAGTGACATCATGGAAAGATCAAAGGAAATGAAAAGGCGGCATTTTATCCAGACAGTCGGGGCTGGGGCTGGATATATGAGTTTGTGTTCCAATACCGGATTTGCTTCGGTAGCCGAAAGTAAAAAAAACCAGCCAACTGTTATGGGGGCGTTTGTTTATCCTCCAACAGCCAAGTTGGACAAAGTGGGGTATTACAGCTGGCCCGGTTCATCCTATGATGCGGAAGGGCATCAAGACCAATTCTGCCAGATTATTGGAGAATATGGGCGCGAGTTGGGTGTTGAGATTTTATTGAAAGAAAAACCGTTGGATGAAAATGATCAAGTGGATATCTTTATCCAGGAGGTAAAAGACCAACAGCCGGATGCATTATTGCTTATCCCATTTAAGAAAAGCCATTGGACTCATATCGTTCGAATTATCGAGAAAACCAAGATTCCAACGATTGTATATGTATCGTTGGGAGTACTGTTGATGCCGCATATCCGGCAGTTGCATGAGAAAGAAGGGGTTTATCTCGTCAGTTCCCTGGAAAATCTTGAAACAGTTAAATATGGACTAAAGATGGTGCGTACCCTTCATCGAATGAAGAAAGGCTTAATTCTCAATATCGATGAACGGCTTGGTGCTGAATATCATGTTGCCAAACTGGGAACGCGGGTTAAGACCATATCTAACCAGCCCTTTGTTGATGCCTGCAATCGTTTGGCGGGCACAGCAAAAGTAAAAGAACGGGCGAATCGTTATCTTAGCGAATCGGTTCGGCGGGTGGAGCCTTCAGAAAAAGATGTTTTTGATGCAGCCACAACCTATTTTGCCTTGAAAGAACTGGTTGAGCAAGAAAAAGCGGATGCGATTATGATGAACTGCCTGCCTGGATTAAAGCATCCCCATCAGCATGTTCCACCTTGTATGGGATTTATGGAATTGCGGAATGAGGGAATTCCCGCCGGTTGTGAATCGGATATCGATGCAACCTTAACGATGCTGCTGGTTGAAAATCTCTTCGAAAAACCATCGTTTCAACATAATCCCGCTGCGGATACCCAGCGGAATCTTTATTTCTGTGCCCATTGCACCAGCGCCAACCAAATGGGAGGCCGTAAGACGAAATATGAGCCTTATATATTACGCAGCCATGCAGAAGCGGGATGGGGATGTGTTCCCCAAGTATTATTTAAACGCAATCAGGATGTGACGATTACCAAATATTTGTCCCGTGAAGATCCCGCTCAGCTGCTTTTATACTCTGGCACCCTGAAGGAATGTCCGGAAAATCCACCAGCCGGGGGATGCCGTACCAACGCCATTACCACGCTCAATGAATTGGACGATGTGTGTAACCTTAAGGGACACCACTTGTGTATGGTGTATGGGAATCACTCCCAGGATTTGAAAGCCTTCTGCCACTTCGCAGGAATACAGGAGACGATTTGATTAACCCATTCTTAATCTCCCCCAGGCTTGGGGGAGAAATGACTAGCCGATAACAAGTTGAATAGGGAGGGCGAGGCTCCCGCCGAGCCGTTTCCACGTATAACGGCTCGGCGGGAGCC
>CAZFER010000149.1:0-5817 GCA_964517495.1 uncultured bacterium
GTGCGTGTTAGCCCGATTGAGACGCACCGGCTGGAAGCCGATGCTCCCCGGGTTTGTGCCAGGCCACCCCGGTGATGTATCGAAGGTGGTTTTCACGGGTAAAGAACGGCGTTTTACCATTGGCACCCGCGCTTCTTCTTTTTTTATATAAGGCTTATAAAATATTAATAGCAATAAGGTTATAGTTTCGAGAAAAAAGAAGAGAACGTTTGGGAATATGAAAAACACGATACTCATTGTTGACGATGAACAAAATACACGTGATGGTTTGAAATTGGCGTTAGAGGCGGATAACCGGAAAGTGGACACGGCGGTTGATGGTGAAGAGGGGCTGTCGCAATTCAAAAAGAATGGTTATGACGTCGTTATTACTGATATCCGCATGCCTAATCTGGATGGCATGGAACTCCTGAAGCAGATAAAAGAAGTGGATTCCAGCGTTGGGGTGATTGTGCTTACTGCTTATGGAAGCATTGAAATGGCGGTCAATGCCATGAAACTGGGGGCGTATAATTACCTCACCAAGCCGGTCAATCTTGATGAACTTGAAGTGCTGGTTGAGCAGGTGTTGGAAAAACGGCGAATCGAACTCGAGAATGAATACCATCGTGAACGTGATAAAAACATTGAGGGCATCGCTGGAATAATTGGTAAAAGTGCGCCGATTAAGAATGTGTTGGAACAAATCAAGCAAATTGCTCCCACGAAAGCGAATGTGCTGATTACTGGAGAAACGGGGACGGGCAAGGAACTGGTAGCGCGGGCAATCCATACATTAAGCCCGCGTAACAAACGTCTTTTCGTTCCTATCCATTGTGCGGCTCTATCTGAAAATCTGTTGGAAAGCGAGTTGTTTGGTCATGAGCGCGGGGCGTTCACGGGTGCGTTGAAACAACGAAAAGGCCGCTTTGAAGTGGCGGATCAGGGCACAATTTTTCTGGATGAAATAAGTGAAATAAGTGAAAGCATTCAGGTTAAACTGCTGCGGGTATTGCAGGAGAAGGAATTTGAACGAGTTGGGGGAAGCGAGACCATCTCAGTGGATATTCGTATTATTGCAGCGACCAATACGGATTTGCAAAAACAGGTTGATGAGGGAAAGTTTCGTGAGGATCTTTACTATCGATTGAAAGTGATAACCCTCGATGTTCCTCCCTTGCGCAATCGGCTTGATGATATTCCTCAATTGACACAGGTATTTGTGGAACGATTTGCCAAAGAAAATGGCAAGAAAGTTCCGGCGGTATCCAAGGAAGTGATCAAAACGTTTCAGCAGTATCAATGGCCGGGGAATGTGCGTGAATTGCAGGGTGTGGTGGAAAGTATGGTCATCCTGGCGCGGGGGGATACGCTTGAGAGAGAGAATATCCCTTATGAAATTCGCCGGGAATCTGAGGATGATCCGGAACCCATTGTAACCGGGGATGCCACCCTGGCGGATATTGAAAAGCAAGTCATATTGCAATCACTTGAGAAATATAATCATAACCGTACGAAAACAGCAGAAGCACTTGGGATTGGACGGCGTACCCTGATTCGGAAATTGCATGAATTTGGGATGACTAAATCATCGGAGGATGAGAACGACTCATGAGAACGTTAAAGTTATTAATAAGTTTACTAAGTGACATTACAGGGAGGGCGACGCTCCCGCGGAGCCGCATGGGAATGTCTGGGCTTTTTATATTTAGTCTCAGCATTTTTATAATAATACTCTCGATGGCTGGTACGCTTTCAGCGCAGCCAAATCAAGCTGTATTGAATGTATTTGATCTTCCTTCCATTACACATTCTGTGGCGGCTGAAGGACAGGGGTATTTCCCAGTATTAAATCACATTGGCAACCGGTTGTTTGCGGTCTTTCGTTCGGGAGGTGGCCATTTAGGGCAAGGGGGTTTGTTGGTTTATTCCTGGTGTGATGATGAGCAGGGAATTCAATGGTCAATGCCTGCCACCATTGTTGATTCCGCCAGCGATGACCGAAATCCTGCTGTCGGGATTACAGACACCGGGCGGATCGTGTTGGCCTATCATGAACAAGGCAGTTATACACCTGAAGGAAAGTATGATCCATCCTTAAAGCGATCCCGCCCCATGTATACCTATTCGGATGATGAGGGGCAGACCTGGGCTGAGCCCAAGCCTGTTAACATTCCAGGTCTGGAAACCTGTTCACCCTATGGACGGATAGTGTCCGCCACGGGCGGGGTGTTATTGATGAATTTATATGGTGCTTATACCACCGAGGTTCCAGGGATGGAGAATGTGCGGGCAGATCGCAAGAACTATGCTTATCTGGTTCGTTCCACTGACAATGGGGCAAGTTGGGGTGATCCTACTTTAATCGCCGGTGGATACAATGAAACGGCTTTGCTTTCTGTGGATGGTACAAAAATGTTGGCAGCCGCACGGTCTATTGGTATGCAGCGTGTGGATGAATGTGAAAGCCTGGATATTGGAAAAACATGGACAAATCCATTGCGTATCACTGGCCCCGGCCAGCATCCCGCCGATTTGCTGCGATTGAGCAATGGATGGATATTGCTGCTTTACGGTGACCGACAGGCTGATGATAAAATGATACACGGGGTGATTACTCGTGATGGTGGGCGTACATGGGATATCAACAATGATATTATCTTTTCACGCCCGGTACGGGGTGATTTTGGTTACCCAAGCGCCGTCAGGCTTCCCAATGGCAGGATTGTGGTGATGTATTATTGGGCAGGCCCCGCTGAAAATTCATATGATGGCTCGAGAGCACGTGCGTATGTGAATTCATTTGATGAAGCGGAATTTCTTAATGCGTATATGGAAACGTTTGATATAAATCCTTCCACTCCTTAATTTCCATTATTAAAAATTGAGTCGATTTATCGATTTATTTTTAAAGTTGTCATATTTTAGATTTCATCCGAATAAAAAATTTATTTACACGAATATAATCAATCCTCTTGACGTATAGCACCTTGATATGAAAGGATCAGTTAATTGGTCGAAGTTTTATTGACTTTACCGGTAGATCGAATGTTGGTTGAATGAAGGTCAATGAAGGGGAGTTTATAGTATGAAAAAACAGTATAGGAAATGGATGGTATTATGGACATGTGCATTGATGTTATGCGCATTGGGCGTTGCTAAAATCCAAGCCCAGGATTTTACCAGCGATTTGGAGGCGTATTGGAGTTTTGATGAGTATGATGGCGGTGACGCCGTCGATGAATCCGGCAACAGCCGGGATGCTGTTATCAAGAACGGCCAGCCGATCCCTGCCGCTGGAAAAGTGGGGAACGGTGTGTTTTTCGACGGCTCATCCAACATGAATGTGGATTGGACAGGCGTACAGGGGGATACACCGAGAACCATATCCATGTGGATGAAAACCACAGGTGGTGGTCCGGTGTTTATTTCCTGGGGGAATGATGTTGAAGGTGAAAAATGGCATTTCCGCATCAATGATAATGCTGGCAATGGAAATGTTGATGCCATTCGTACAGAGTATGCGGGTGGTAACCAGACTGTGGCGACTTCTCCGGTTAATGATGGGGAATGGCATTTGATTTGTTCGGTTTTTGAGGGGGTGACTCCTCATGATGTCATGCATTATGTCGACGGCGTCTTGGATCCTAATACCTGGGTTCAAAAAGATGAAACCGTCATTAATACGGTATCGGATGATGCCCACAATGTTCATATTGCCAGTACGGATGGGGATGGCAGGATGTTCACGGGAACAATGGACGAAGTGCGCATTTACAGCCGGGCATTGAGTGCGGATGAAATTAAAACCCTGTATGACCAAGGCAAACCACAGCAAGCTGTGGCTGTGCGATCCTTTAGTAAAGGATTTGCGGCTGAAAGCAAACCGGTTGAAGTGACATTGAATCTTCCCATTCCGAAGGCGGGTGAATTAGTGGAAGAATTACCGGATGGTTGGACCGCAAGCGACATTAGTGATGGTGGGGCCTTAAGTGGAAGTACCATTACTTGGAATTTAACCGATTCTGTAACGTCAGTTTCTTACACCGCTGCCCCTGAAGCGGGCACCACGGCGAATGTATTTTCTGGTGCGTTGGATGGTTTGATCACTGATGGCGCCAATATCGTCACTGTTTTGCAAAGCGGTGTTGGTGATTTGGAATTCCAAGCGGATGTGGGTGATGCCGAGGCGGAAGGCCAGGCGAGTTTAAACGGTACCGAATATTCCGTCGTGGGAAGTGGTTCTGATGTATGGGGCACTTTTGATGGTTTCCATTTTCTCTTTAACGAATTGGAAGGTCCGTTCACCATGAAAGGCAATGCCTTCATTATTGCGTTTGACTTTGATGGCCATGACTGGATGAAAGGTGGCCTAATGGTTCGTAACAATCTGACGGGTGGTTCTTCCTATGGTTATAACCTGGTTCGAGGCGTTGACCAGCAACTCGCAAGCCAGGCCCGCTCGTCTCAGGGTAGCAGTGCTTTTACTGTCCAGGATTTAACCGATGATCAATTTGGTGATATGGAAATTCAGCGTATGGGGAAGGTGATCAAATTCTTTAGAATTGATGCAGCTGGTGAACGTCAGCCCCACGGTGAGGTTCTATTGGAAGACTTGGAAGATCCCGTGTACGCTGGAATAGCTACAACATCGCATTCCAATGGGAATTTAGCCCAAACCCTTATGCTTGATTTTGAAATTGAACTTATACCTTTTAGTGCCAATCGTTCGATTACCGCAATTGATGGAGGTCCGATAACCTTTGGTGACACGGCTCAAGTGGGTATTGAAGTATTCCAGCGAAATCAAGGATCGTTTTCACTGACTGAAGAGCCTCCTGCGGGTTGGGAGGTATCAGGCGTTGAAGCATCGGTAGGCGAAGCTTCCTTGAATGGCGATGGCGAGATTGTTTGGACGATTGATGATCATCAAGGTGAAGCAGCATTAACTTATGAAATCGCGACACCCTCAGAATCTGATACGCCTGAGATCACAGGTGAATTTTCTGGTGAAGCCAACGGGAATGATGTAACGGGTGATACATCTCTCAGCGTTCAAGGGATTGTATCACAAGCCATACTGGATCAGCAGGATATCACCTCCGGATTGGTAGGACATTGGACCTTTGACGATGGTTCAGGTGCGGTCGCCGCTGATTCTTCAGGGAGTGGTCGTGATGCGGAAGTCCTGAGTGGAGATCCTGAATGGGTGGATGGCGTGAAAGGCACCGCTCTATTGTTCGATGGCGAAGATGATAGTTTGTTTGTTCCCGATTGGTGGGGACTGGAAGGCAATACACCACGAACGGTGACCTGCTGGATTAAATCAACAGCCACCAATACGCATGGGATCGTCAGTTGGGGACTTTCTGGCGGAAATGGCCAGAAATATCACGTTCGCATCAATGAAAATGCCGGTAACGGAACAGCAGGAGCGCTTCGTACAGAAATCCAGGGCTCGTTTAACATTGCTACCACCATTATCAACGACGATGAATGGCATTTCATCTCCTCTGTGTTCCCTGCGGGTGGTGAGGTTATGGTGGATGTTCAGCACTTTATCGATGGCCTGTTTGATGATCGGTCCGGCACCAATGCAAGCGGTGAAACGCTAGCACTTGATACGGCAGCCAGTCCGGACTTATCCGATCAGGAATTCAGGATTGGGATGCGAGTTCAGGGTGATTCGGATCATTATTATCCTGGCTTGATTGATGAAGTTCGTGTTTATGAGCGTGGATTAACACCGCTTGAAATTCAAGCCGTATTTATGGCAGATGGTGGTCCACAAGAGCCAGTTTCTGTTATGGATTACATGCTTTACTAAGTTATTCAATC
>CAZFER010000150.1:0-5360 GCA_964517495.1 uncultured bacterium
TTCCTCTATACAAATTGTGGAATTTTGAGAAAATGATGCTAATTCTCACAAATCCAAGAACTTATTGAAAATTTACGGGAGGCAGCACCTCATGAGGAGTATATTTCTCTTAATACTATTCCTTCTCACCACGCAATCCAATTTTCAAGCCATTGCTCAAGAAAATGATTCATTGCCAAACGCTCCATTGTTTCGATTCGATCATAATTCAGATAGCGTCGTCGATGGAAAAGACCTGCTTTTCCTATCCCAGCGATGGGGGCAGTCTGCAGGGGATAATACATTACTGGATGTGAACGGTGATGGGATCGTATCCCAAGAAGATCTTCTATCTCTTCCTGGCGAATGGCATCAATATCAGGGGAAAGACTTGAATGCCGGTGATGGAGGTAGTGTAAAAGTCGGATTAATTGAATTAGATATTCCGAGAGGAGCATTTGAACCAGAAACGATACTGACGGTTGGTGTGTTAGAGCCAGGATATGCTCCCCCCATGCCGTCCAATGCATTACTAGCGAGTTCTGTTCTATCGATTAATATAGGCGACAACCAACCTGCTGTTTCAATTCGGGCACAAATCCCCTACGATGCAAATTATGTTGCATCTCAGGGACTATCCGAGGATGAACTCTCTCTCATGCGTTGGACTGAAGAAGGGTGGGTGGAGGAAGCAATCGAGTATATTGATGAAGAAAACCAGGTTATAATCGCTCGGTTATCTCATTTTTCAATATTCGCTATTGGGTCAGTATTCCGCCCCAAAATTGAAATTCATTCCTTTTCAAGCAATCCCAAGGCATACAATGTGTTAGATCCAGATGGTTTTGATCATACTCGTGGCAATATTGATAGAGATTTGGTTTTCTCCACCCATATTACTGCTCAAGGTAATCCAGTCACCCCTGGAACCTTGTTTGTAGGAATACGATACAAAACGTTAGCAGGGGATTTAATTAATCTCGCGAAAGAAACAAGAGATGAATGGCGATCGGATTTATTAAATTTATGGATACAAGGTTCTTCGTCAGGAATCCTGAATGTTCCCTTCTTATGGGAAGGGATTTGGGGACAAGGTATTGATGGAAACATGAAAGCTCTTGAATATCTGACAGAGAATTTCTGGAAAGAGAATCAAGGCAATTATGATACTATCATCCCCATGTATGACGCCATTCGTTTTAGCGATGGACGAGATGCGATTGGCAATGCTGATGATAATATTTTTCATGCCTGGTTGGATAAAGAAACCATTCAACAAAATTGTGTCCAAGAAGACGGTACGCCAATTGTTGGAGTGCTGGAGTGCTATTTAATTATTAAAGAAGAAACCATAACCGATCAAAACATTGGAACCGTTGGTAACGCAGTACGTCCTCATGGTCCGCTATTTGTTCAACTTATTGGTGGAGAATCACAAGAATTTGAAGTGGAACTAACTGAACCCGCAAATGGTGCGATTCTCAATGAGGGAGAAGTCCCAACTTTCTCATGGAAAATTGAAAAACTTCAAAGCCCTGATGTTGACGTGAAAATTCTTCCCTCGCGACAAGTTATTGTTCTGGGAAAAGGTCCTAATCCATTTCGTGGAAATCCTCTCTATATTTGGACGACTGACTCCAAGCCCGTATTTTCAAAGTATTTAAAGACGAAACATATTTACAAAGGCACAGATTTGCCGGGGGCGATTTATGACACATACGAAACCTACGCAATCCTTCCTGCAGACAATCCTGATTTTCATGAATTGGAACCGGGGATCTATACGTGGGGAGTTGCGACACCGCTTTCAAATTCAATTTCTAAAGAATTGAAGAACCTCTACGATTCCCTATACGATCATGTCTATCGTGGGATCAAATTCAAACCAAGTTTATACAATAATTTGTCCATGTACGATAAGTCACAAATGGCGTTCTCTCCTATTTCGACCTTCATCATCCGATCCGAAGACCAGAACAACAATCCCAAAATCGTTTCATCGCCTTATCTTGATGCTATTGCCGGTCAAGAATACCAATATCAAGTCATGGCGGAAGACCCAGATCAAGGCGACCGGATTACAAAGTATGTTCTACTCAATCACCCCGACGGGATGGAAATCAGCGACACTGGTTTAATTACGTGGACGCCGTCGAAGGTGGGCAGCGCCCATGTTGTTATAGCAGTTGAGGATACATTTGGACAGCGTTCCATGGCGCAGGTCTACACGATCACCATCAAAGCGGATGCATCCGAAGAAGATCCTATCCCACCAGCCAGAATTGAAAAGCAACGCTTCATAGTGAATCAGTATACGTCTGGCAATCCCATGCAGGTGGTTTTGACGGTATGGGCAGTTCCACCACCGGGAGGAGAACATCCCAAAGGTATCGTTATATCGGAAATCATTCCGAAAGGTTGGAAGATTCAGTCTACCGAGCCGGAAAACCAATACTATGATGAAATTACAAACGAATATGCTTGGTTGCTGTACGATCAATATGGAGTGACGCAGACTCAGATCAAATATTATTTAGTCCCGGAAAATGAAAACACAACCGCTCCGGGAGAAATCACCGGTCGAGTGTTGTATTGGGAAAACGATCAAGCGGAAATTCGTTCAATGATCGGCGACCAACTGGTTGAAATTGTACCAACACCTACAAAACCACCGGTTCCGGATGAACCTACACCAGTTCCGCAACCAACACCGATCGTGAAGACTATCCGGTCTGATTCAAGTTGGAAAGACGCTACGATCAAAGAAGAAAAAAACACACAGAATCTTGGCGCTTATTCGCAAATCGATGCTATCGGCAAAGAGTTCAATAAGGCATTCGACCGTCATCGGTTTGTGATTCAATTTCCGGTTCAATCTCCCGGTAGTGGACAACAAATTGATTCAGTAAAACTCAATTTAAATGCACACGCTGGTATCCGCGCCAATGTGCAGGTTTACCGACTTACAAAATCTTGGGAAGAGGGAAACGGCAATCGGGATTTTACAGGAAAAACAATTGATGAAAATGGAGTCAGTTGGAATAACCATTCTTCAGGATCAAAATGGAGTTCTGTTGGTGCCGATTATGGTGAACTCATTTCTAATACCTATGTAGGAACTGGAGGGTGGTTCGCTTTTGATATAACGCAGTATTATTCCAAAGTCTTATCAGGCGAATGGGAGAATCATGGTTTACTGTTTATGATAAAGGATGATAACTCAGCCAGGAGCGAAGCAATATTCTACTCAACTGAACACGCTCAGACCGATAAACGGCCCTATTTACAAATACAATCGAGTAATACCTCCCAAGCCAAAACGATAGGAAGGAATCTGTTATCCCAAAACAATACAATTACCGATAGTCAAATCAATTCGATTAAACCGATGCAAACGCATTCTCCTCATCCAGTCGATTTGAATGGAGATTGGATCATATCACACGCCGATGTCTTATATGCGGTTGATTTATGGGGAAATGATTTACTTTCAAAAAGCGATCTTGATATTGTCATTTCTCTCTGGATCGCTGGTGCTTATCATGTGGATGAGAATGGGGAGTATGTACCGGGTACTAAAACTGGTGGTGGTGATTTTACTGGCGAAACTATCACAATACCACTCGATCTCCCCTCCGGCGCGAAACCGTTGGAGATGGTACACATTCCAGCGGGAACTTTCACAATGGGATCGCCATCCACAGAATCCGGTAGAGATTCTGATGAAGGTCCTCAGCATCAAGTGACGATTACAAAAGATTTTTATTTGGGGAAATATGAAGTGACCCAAGCCCAATGGGAAGCAGTGATGGGGAGTAATCCATCTAGTTCATACGGTGTCAGGCCAAATTACCCAGTTTATAATGTTTCTTGGAACGATTGCCAATCTTACATAGAGAAATTGAATCAGATGGGGCAAGGGACGTTTCGTTTGCCGACGGAGGCGGAATGGGAGTATGCCTGCCGTGCCGGGACGCAGACGCGTTTTTATTGGGGAGACGATCCCAATGAGACGCAAATTAAAGACTATGCTTGGTATGATGGAAACAATAGTCCGAGTGGAACGAAAGAAGTGGGCCTGAAAATTCCAAATGCCTTTGGTTTGTATGACATGAGCGGGAATGTGTGGGAGTGGTGTAGTGATTGGTATGGGAGTTATCCATCAGGATCTGTAGTTGATCCAGTGGGACCATATTCAGGCTCGCACCGTGTTAATCGCGGTGGCGACTGGGGCAGCAATGCCCAGGCCTGCCGGTCGGCGTCCCGCGGCGGCCACTCGCCCGACGGCCGTGCCAGCCGCATCGGCTTCCGACTTCTGAGGTCGTCGGACACAACCACGCCTCAACCCAAACAATATCCTTTTGCAGACGATTTATTGAGTTTTTTCCCCTTAGATATTGGTAATGAGTGGACATATCGGTGGACAGAGCAAGAATCAGCAACAAATATTTTTTCAATTGATTATTCAATGACGATTATCGGAACAATTATCATTGAAGAAGATCTAGCTCGTTTGGCAGAATTCAAAATAATAGGTGAAATGGATGAAGTAGTTGGATACAATGCATACGGTATCACAAGTGATGGATTAGTTGGGGCTGATGGTAAAGAAGAGAATAATGTATTCGAATGGCTAATCTTACCTCCTGATTTAACAATAAATTCTACGTGGCCTGAACTGTGGTCTGAACGTTATAGTTCCGAAATAACATTAACCGTTTGGGCTGTAGCAGGCGTTTCAAAAACTGTGCCAGCCGGTACTTTTCAAGATGTACTTGTCATAAAAGAAAATGATCCATCCAACCAGAGTTTTTCTTACTCTTACTACTATTATGCAAGAGGTGTTGGATTGATTAAAGAAGAAATATATACGAGCAATAGGAATATATTGGTTAAAAGTAGAGAATTACTGAGTTATTCATTGAATCAGAATCCCTAAAACAAACGCCGTAATTAGCCGATGTGCTTCAGTATAATTTGAGGACGATTCGCGGTTATCTTATGGAGTGTCATCCGCCGTAGTAGTTTGACCCTTAGGGCGTCGGCCAGTGTGACCCACCGGCGGTCGGCGGGTTTGACCCGCCCGGAAAATGTCAACAGTCTTGAGACAACTCCGAATCGAATTTAGTGAGTATTTTCAGATTTCCAATGTCCTTTCTGGGGGATTGATCCAGACTTCTTCCTTGTATCTTTCAACGCGAGGCGGTTTCCGGACAAATCGCTCTGGATGCAACTCATAGGCTTGATTGAGAACCTCCTGCCGTCCGGTCAAGACCGGTTCCGCATTTCCATAATGAAGCGTTTCCGGAGTCAACAAACCAATGCCTGGTGGTAAAAAGTCTGGCCTCCAATTCTTCGTCTTCCATCTCTTGAACTTGAGG
>CAZFER010000151.1:0-5103 GCA_964517495.1 uncultured bacterium
TATCATAGATCACCCGGTTGGTCGGATTGTCCGCGCGAATACCGTCGATCCGCAGACCATTGTCTGTTATGCGATAGCCCAGGCCCCACTGATTGTCCGCCGTATCCGCCGAAGCGAAGCCCGGCAGCAGGCTGACGATGAGGCCGAGAGTCATCAAGACTATGGACATCTGGCGAATAACATGAACTTGGGTTGGCATAACAATTCTCCTTCTTCAGTTAATTGCTGTGATCTCTTAAGGGTCAGCGACGTCTTATTGGGGGTATCCGCTCCGCTTACAGTCACCACCCATCTCCAATCGTAATCTCTTTCAGTACAGCTAAAATTGGTGGTAACTTTTTCGATACTCTGAGTGATGTCGCCGCAACGGCGAAGCCTGGCAGTAGGCCAGCGGTGAGGCCGACTGCGTCTTGCGAACTAATTGACGTCAGTTTGACATGGTATCCCTCTCTCGGATTTCGACTTCGCTTACAAAGCAGGCAGGATCACCGCCACCCAGTGGCCATTGCCGGGGGCAGCGATCTCGACTGAATCGCCACCTTGTATGGTCTCTTCATCGGCCCATTGGCTTTCGTTGATATCCAACCCGCGAAGGGTGAACTCGCCTTGCGCATCGCTCAGGTTTAGTCGAACAGAGCCGCCGTCGGGAAAGTAAAGCGCGTATTGTTCGCCGGGAGTGTAGGAGAGGTAGGCTTCGTTGGTCTCACGATCCAAAAGCAAACTGCTATCGGCGTCAGGCTTGGCGCGAAAGACGTCGAATACTTCCTCGAACATACGCGCGCTGCGGATTTGGGTCTGCGCCAGTTCATTCAAACCGAGGCTAAAGAAGCCATATTTCGGACCTGGACGGTGGAACCGTGAAGAAGCCAACCCGCCGATGATGTTGCGCCAAAACTTATTCGTTCCCTCGACCATCCCCCCGCCAAGCGCCGAGCCGCCGTAGATTTTGTTGTTGTTCATCGGGCGCGGCGGATCGGCGACCATTTTTCGAGCGGATTGCATGTTGTCCCAATGGGTTTGGCCGTCTCGTAGATTGTTCTGTGAGGTATCGACGAAGGAATACAGTTCGGGATGATCGAAGGTGCGCCGATGCATCGGATCAGTTAGGTCATGAGCGTTCCACATCTCCGTGACTTCGATCTCGACACCTGCTTCGTTGGCTTTGTCGCGAACGAAATTCGCCCAATACCGGCTCCACTCTTCAGATGCAGTGCTTTCGTTACTGATACAATACAAAATGTGATTATGTTGCAGGGTGATAGAGAGCAGTTTATCGACAATCGCCTCTTGGTAGGCTAACACCAAAGGAACGTCATCCAATTCTGGAATCGTGCGGAAGATGGGATAGCCTTCCCACTCCTCATCATGCAGGTTGGTATCTTCGCTGGTGTAATTGGTGTTGTTTTTGGGATTGAAGGGATGCCCCGACCAAGCCTCTGCCTTGTATGCGTTCCCCCAAACCGTTCCATAATCCCAGCGATCCCAAAATTCAATTTGTACGATGATGTCGCGCTCAGCGGTCATTTCCATGTAATCGCTGAATTGCTTCCAGTAGATATCGTCCCATCGGTCCAGATCAAAAAGCCCCGTATCTTCATCACGATGGAATGGATAGCGGTTGATATTGTTGTAAAAATCGCTGTCAGGGTCGATGCGATCGCGACTGGACATGGTATTGCGGACGTAGTTGCCACCCACCGAGACCAGTAAATCCAAATGGGCTTCAAGCCCATCTGGCCCAATATTGGGGTGATTGAATAGGTTGTCCTGGTTGGTTCCCCCCAAGAGTAAAATTGGTTTTCCCTTGTATTGCCAATAGGTTGGGTTTTCTGAATACGGTTGGATGCGTTCGGTGTTGTCGGCGGATGCGGGGATTCCCCACAGCACGGCGATGATAAGACTCGCAAGAATCAGGTTCTTTATTGACCACATTTCGCTTTATCCTTTCAATTAAACTAGCGGAGCAAGATAACCCGTAAAAACCAAGATTACTCTTTTCCGGATTCAAGAACTTTGACAACAGCAACATAAGAACGATGATCTTTAGGCGTAAGAGTGAGAATCCGCTGGGGTCCCCACCAGTCGGTACCGTCATGATTATCCCAGGCTGGTTCTATTATTTTTTCATCGTTCCAGGTAAGGGTGGCAACATCCAGCCACTTGATTGATACCTTTTTCACGTAGACCCACGGATCGAGGTGAACCGTGGCCCTGCCACCGGGGAAATAGACGGCATATGCTTTGCCTATATCGGCCATACAATAGCTATCAACTGAATTGCCCACGGTAGAGAATGCTTCGTAAGGTTCTGCGTTGAAAACGTCAAATTCATCGAGGAACATGCTGACGGCCCGGAGGGTGTCCTGTGCTTTTTCGGAAAGGCCTATGCCCCATCCCCATTGGCCCCCGTCGCGCAGGGCCGGACGGTGGAACCGCGTCGAGGCGGCGCCGCCGAAGATATTTCTCCAGAATCGCTCGATGGCTTCTTTTTCGGTGCCCGCCGCGGTATTGAGTCCAACACCCTGGCCATAAACTTTGACATTGTTGATGGGCATAGGGCCCTCGTTGCTCATGGAGATCATTTTCCGCCAAAAGAGAAGGTTTTCCCAGTGTTTCTTTCCTACTGGTCCCAATGCATCCTGGTTGTTCTGGGAAACTTCAGCAAAACTGAAAATATCTCGATAAGTCATGACCCGGCGAACCGAATTTCCGGGCGCAAACAACATCGTGGTTACATGAATTGTTTTGCCCTGCTTTTTTGCCGCTTCTTTGATGTAGATTGCCCAGTAATTATCCCACTCGATACCGAGACTGCTTTCATTACCGATGTTATAGATAATGTGATCATACTGCGCCGATATGGAAATAAGCCGGTCGATGTAGCGATGCTGATAGTCAAGCGCTTTTTGATTTCCATTGGAGAGAGAACCACCATAGTAATCCCAGGCATTTTCAATGGTGCCCGGCTCCCAGTTAATATTATTTTCCGGATTCAATGGATGTATGGCAAACCGACCGTATACATCATCTCCTGATAGATCGAACCAATCCCAAAGGGTCAGATGGACGATTATGCCCCGTTTCTCGGTCTCGTCGAATAATAACTTAACTTGATCCCAATAGGATTCATTCCACTGGTCTAGGTCGTAACGGCCATCGTCCAGTGGTTTAGGCGCGAAGATATTCCCTTCATCTCTGTCGCTCATCGTGTTACGGATATAATTCCCCCCCACCGATTCTATCAAATCAAGCTGCTCGATCAGAGCATCGCGGCTCCACTGAAAGAGGTTGTCATCATCGCTGGCACCGACAAGCATTATAGGTTCACCTTTGTATTGCCAATAGTGTGGATTTTCAGAATAGGGTTGGATGCGGTCAACCTCATCCGCATACGATACGATTCCAACGCATGACATCACCAAAGCAAATACAATTATCAGGTTCAAGTGATAATTATAACCACTCAATTTGAACATCTTTCTCTCCTTTTTTTATTTAATTTCATTGAAAGAATAGATTTTCTTCTTCCCCCCATAAACAATGCCAGAATTTAACAACAAATTCCATGGCAGATCAATCTAAACCTAATGCTCCTTCGTCTACAACGTTCATTCCAGCATTGCATGTTGAATCAACATCCGCGTAATTTGCTCTGCACATATCCGGTTCCCGGCTTCGGTAAAATGGCAGTAATCTTGAAAAATATGCGTTGAGTCACCATGATTTTCTTTTTTATACTCCAGCAAAGACGGTAATAAATCGAGGAAGGCAATGTTATTCTTTTCAGCGAAATCCCGCAATACCTCTTGTGGAACCGTGTTGCCTTGCGGCTCTTTAAATTGAAATTGGTACGGAGCAATCACCAACAAGAATGGGATATCATGCTCAGCACATAATGCAGCGGTCTTCATCAGATAGGTTTGTGTGATATCCCACGCGGCTTGGATTTCTTCGTGATGGGCACGTTCAACCAGCGAATGGGCAGAGAACAATTCCTCATAAATCGCACTTTCACGGCTGTTAAGTTCAGAGCGAAGCCGGTTCTTCCAATACTGCACAGCCTGCACGATGCTGCTCTGCTTCAGCATGGCGTTAAGTGGCGTGTCCGCTAAATACGCGATAGGGGAATCCACGCCGTTATCCCCATACTGCAACTGTGTATACGTATTGAGAGGGTCATTCATGACAAAGCATAAGACAACGGTATCCGGCTTTACATGAATCCCCTCCTGTTTGAAATACAGATATTCTTGATAGGTGTTATAACCAGGAACACCGGCATTCACGGTTTCGACTGATAGCCCTAATTTTTCTTCGATCCGTCTCCTCGTCATCCCGGGAATCGTTTTATTCTCTGACGCAATTCGCAATCCAAATACGACGGAATCACCGAGAAACAAGATTCGTTTGGTATGGGAAGGCTTTGGCGCAAGCAGTTCATCACCCCGCAATCCCTGCGAATTGATGCGGATAGGAGTCTCACCATAGTTCTCTTCAAAATTCGGTATCAACCGCCACCCCAATTG
The DNA here is from genome assembly GCA_964517495.1 of uncultured bacterium. Lineage (GTDB taxonomy): Bacteria > Hinthialibacterota > Hinthialibacteria > Hinthialibacterales > Hinthialibacteraceae > CAZFER01. The sequence goes on from CAZFER010000151.1 coordinate 4,527, forward strand.
CTCATCCTTCATAAAAATCGAGATTTCTTTATCCGGCACGTCATAAAACGGGTCCAACATCATTTCCAAAAGCAACAGGGGAAACACAAAACCAGCAACTACTAACTGTCCATTGATACACAAGTTAGAATGAACTACTCGAGGCAGACCATAACGTTGAATCACCACCGCCAATGTGAAACAAAAAACCGCAAGCCCGGCCCCAACCCATTGATATACAGTCATTGAAATCGTTGCGGTACCACCAACGAACAGAGAAAACGTATGTTCGTTACAGAATCCCCACATCAAAAACAAGATGGTGTATAAGTAGAAAAACACAGCGGTAATGTATTGTGGAGAATATCGTATTGGTTGTGTTCCTGATTTCGTTTTCTGTTCATTCTGCATGATTATTTTTCACCAAATCTATTACACCTGGAAAGTGCGAAGTTTTGGGGCAAGAAATTAAGAATTCTGTGTCAAATCAAGAATAATGTGGTTTATATTTTCATTAATTTCCAGCATTAGCCCTTCTTCACTGGCTTGGGCTTCAACGTGCCGCAGTTCTTCGCCGGTTTCAGGGTTGATGAAGCGG
>CAZFER010000152.1:0-4738 GCA_964517495.1 uncultured bacterium
ATGCTTACAGTTGCTCGATTCCTTCGAATTAATTATTACCTAAGTTCCGTTTTAATGGAATGGCATGGTGATTTTGTTTCACCAAATTCAAAATTATTGTCAAAAGTCAATTTGTATAGTTGACAATATATTCAATAATAGTTATTATGTTATATTAACATATCATTTGTTCGTTATGCATATATATTTGTGAAGGTTCATTTATGGAAAAGGAAAACGACTTTGACAGAGTGAATTCTTTATTGGAAACAGTCGCGGATAAATTGGAATCATCCCTGCTCGACTCCAATCGAAATACAATGGAATGCTATCGGCAAGAATTAATGAACGTAATTCATGTTTTGAAGCAAACAAAAGATTCGTTTCATTCTAAGCAGATAAAAAATTTACGGGAACACAATGAAACGGTTCTCCAACAAGAACCCCATTAACTTCTATACATATGTATCGGGGCGTTTTTCGGACCTGTAACAGGCGGGTAAGAAGAAGCGCAACGCGGATTGAATTCGAGGGAGTGAATTCGAATTACGTTGCGCTTTTTGCGTTTCGAATAAATCGATTTTTCATTAGAAAAGGAGTTAATTATGCAGTATCTCAAAAAAACTATCATAATGGTCATGTTTTCAATCGTTCTTACTCTGCCTGGCGTGCAAGCCCAGACCGGATGGTTCGAAAACTTTGAAGAGGGCTTATCTCCCTATGGCTTCGAATTGTTGGATCGTGGGGGAGATTTAGGACAAACGACAGCACTTTATACCATTGAAGGCGCAGCAGGTTTCTTAAACTCCACTTCCGTTTTCCTCAATGAATCCTGGGATCAAGTTTCTCGGGATATGGGCATCACGGAGGGAATCATTAGCCTCTGGTTCTACGATACGGGTTATGAAGGACCCAATGCAAACGATATTCGTTTAAGATCCGATAAAGAAGGCGATTTGGAAGGCTGGCCTTTGGATTATGTCACCGTCGAATTAAAGGGGCGCCGAACAGGCCATGGTGGGGGCGACATTGACTATTATTACATCACCCGCCCCGCTCCGGGTTTAAACGCGATGAATATCTTCTTTGGCACAAACATCGAAACGGGTGAATATATCAAAAGAAAAAAACACACCTGGAACCAAGTCTCTTTTGTGATTGACAATGGAAAAACCTATACCAGCATCAACAACAAGTATTCCGACTGCGTTGTTGAGTCGTCTTTGACAAAAATTGAACTGCTTTGCCGCTCCGGCTGGTATTTCACGCGAGGAGGCGATCCCCAAATCATGATCTGGGATGATATTTGCGTCATGCCAAAACTTTTCTCCACCAATTTCGATACTCTCCCCACCTGGATCTCCCAAACTGGAGGATCTCCGTTGATCGAAAACGCAAACCCAGGTGCTGAGATGACTCTACTCCCCAACACAAATCAGGTTGTAAGAATCCCTGATTCTGAATCAACATTAACCGCACCCTGGAATGTCGATCAAGGAGAAATAGAACTATGGTTCTGGGACCCCTATTACACCGAGCCGGGTTATAAGACGGAAATTGGCATTCAAAATCCTGCCAATCCCGAAGAATACATTGTTGTCAAAGCCTATTCCGTCGTCATGAATTCCATCTCAGAAAGTTATTACGTGAGCACTCACAACTCCGGCCACGGTGGTTCTTTCTATATCCCCCGCAGCAAAGGCTGGCATAAAGTTGCTCTCCGTAAAGTTGATAATACTTTGAGGATTGCCGTCGATGGGATCATGGCAGACGGTGAAAACCTGGTGTGGAACAGCCCGCCTTCATCTCTCGAATTGTTTATTCGGTCCGGTTCGTCAAGTTACATCAACGGTTCAGGTATTTGGCTAAGCCGAATCATGATAGCCGGGCAAGAAACCACCAGTGTGGACGAGTGGATGCATTATTAAGAACCGTTTGGGAGTTCATTACCATGAAAAACAATGGATTTACTTTAATCGAATTGCTGATCGTCGTAGCCATCATAGGTATCTTGGCTGCGATTGCTGTGCCAAATTTTATATCCGCACAAGTCAGAGCAAAAGTTGCAAAAGCACAAGCCGATTTAAAATCGCTTGGCGACGTGCTGGAAATGTATAGGTTGGATTACAACGATTATCCCTATTTTTATTTGTGCCGCTGGGAAACACGCGCCAATCCCCCTGTTGATGAGTATGGCACGTGGGAAGAAAACAGATTTGAACTAAGCGTTTTATCAACACCGGTTTCTTATATTGCTTCAATACCGCAAGATGTGTTTTCACCACGTTTAGGCGTATTCACCGTTGATGACACATTAGAAAGAGAAAGGGGAAGTTGGCCCTACGACTACACCAGTTTCAAAGCCTTCAGCAAAGTGAATTTTCAAATGAGCAGCAAAGGCTATGTCATAAAAAGCCGGGGGCCGGATCGATATTATAACGGAGGGCATCACCATTATGCCGTCTCGAATGGATTGATGACGCCAGGTGATATTGTTCGATATGAAGGAGGTGAAAGTAACGGTGGTTGGATTCCACATTAACACAAATAAACATAGTATTCTTTCCATTCCGCCATAATGGGTCTCCTCAATTGCAACGTCTCGGGAATTTCAGTTTGTGATTCCCGGCACCGGGCAATCTCATTAATTGATAATCAAAAAATAGAAAGGAATACATTATGATGAAAACTCTTATCAAAACTATCGTCGTCTGCATTCTGTTTATCCCCAGTAGTTGGGCGGAAAACCAACAAAGCAAACAAGCTGGTTTGCTCGTGGTGGTGCATGGATCTCCAAGCCCTTCTTGGAATGAACCAATGGAACAACTCGAAAAAGATCTAATCAAAGCGATCGAGAAAAATTCGTGTCCATTCAAATCAGCAAAAGTTGTTAACCTCGAATTCAAGGAACCATTGGTCGCTGAGGGGGTTGATGAATTGATTGAACACGGCTGTCAAAACATTGTTTGCATGCCGCTTTTCATCGCGCACTCATCCCATGTGGTGTATGATGTCCCTGCGGTGCTTGGGCTTTATTCCAGCAAAGATATTTATGAGACACTGAAGGAGGAAGGTGCCAGGATCGCATCTTCCAAAGTCCCAATCGTCATGGGACCCACCATCTCGGAAAGTGATCTTATGCTGGAATCAGCACTCCAACGAGTGAAAAAATTATCAAATGACCCGCAAAATGAAGCCGTGGTCATTTTTGCTCATGGCGATCATGGGATAGATGGAGTATGGAATGATCTTGCCCGTCGAACGGCTACGTATGTCTGCGGTAAGACCGGAATCACCTATGCTGACTGGGCGTTTGTCGAGGTCGGCCAAAGTTATCATACCCATGGAGTAAGCACCATCGCTAAAGCGGGTCAACATAAAAAACGAGTGTTGGTTATTGGACTGTATATTTCGATGGGCCCAGAACGAATGCACAAACGATATTTGGAAAAGTTCGATGAACCTTTTAAAAATGAAGCATTCGAAGTGATTTATTCGAATAGAGGCTTTTTGCCCGATCCAAATGTCGTAGATTGGCTGGTTAATACCTCTTCAGAAATTCATGAAAACCTTTATAAAAGGGTAAATCGTCGCTAATGGATAAGAACATGTCAGATAAAAAACAGTTATCCATTTGTATATTACTCTTTAACAAGGCCAGTATAAGATTACTGCTTCTTATCTCTCTTTGCCTCTTCATATTTCAACCAGTCGACTTTTTCGACGGTTTTGTAAAACACCATGATTGTCCATTGTGTCAAATGTTAAATGGCCAGGCACCCGTGCCTGGCTTTGACGCATGGATGATTGTTGCATTATTCGTATTATCGGTTCAGAAAATCACTCCCGATTGGAGTTTATTGAGATACAATTTTTCGTATAACCCGAAGAACTTATCTCGCGCCCCTCCGATCATTTGATTATTTCTTCTCCCTTTCATGTTCATTTTAAACAATCCATCATGATACGGTATCCATGGATATTGATTTTATTCTTAGGTATAGCACCATGAATAAACAACAAAAAATTGAAACCATCGTTACTCGCTTGGAAAGGGTTGCGCAAATATTCGAAACAACTATCCAGGTTCGAGATCAACATAAGACAATTTGTTATCGAAATGAATTGGAAAACGTCGTGGATGTTTTAAAATCGACAAAAAGCTCTTTTCATTCAAAACAACTGAAAGAACTGAGAGAACGTATAGAGAAGATTCTGAATCAATCTTGCGATTTATAATCGCGTTGGCCGCCAGGTGCACCGGCTTGGCAGGATGGGTTAAAAGCGGTTGTAAGAAATATCAAAGATCTCAACAAAAAGTTATTGGAATTAATTAAATCCAACAAAGTTTAGCAGCTACGCTCAGACACATTATGGTTATGAGAGGGGGCCAAGGGTATAAATACCGTATTTGACAGATTAGCAATGGATTTTTGATTATCAATATTAAGCGTTATTATTTTATTGTAAAACCAAAAGAATCATTAAGAGAATAACCTCATGAACCAGGATGAGATTATCAAAGAAGTCCGTTCAATACGTGAGCAATTGGCCGCAAAACATAACTATAACGTGCGTGCCTTGTATAAAGAGGCCAAAAAAAAATCAGAAAAAAAGTGAACGAAAAGTCGTTACGCTGACGCCCAAACGATTCCAGTCTACTGCCACTGAATAAACAAGACTGCCAAGTTTAGTCTTTGCTTAAACCAATTAATTATTAGGTCCGTTCTTCATCCAATGAATAAGGTTGGATTAAAAC
>CAZFER010000153.1:0-4583 GCA_964517495.1 uncultured bacterium
TCTACCACTACCGAACCCGCTACCTCGACCCCCAAACCGCCCGCTTCACCACCCGCGACACCATCGGCCTCTGGGGCGACCCCACCAACCTCGGCAACGGATACACATATGCGGGGAATAATCCCTTGACATATTTGGATCCAAGGGGAAGAAGTTGCATTTTTGAAGCTCAATTAATATTAAAATTTAATGAGGCAGAAAATAAATTAAAAGATATTTGCTCTGAGGCATATGAAGTAGGAACTGAAATTGCATTTTATACAGCATTATCTGGTGTTATCGCAATTAATCCTGGAGGAGCTTATATTCTGTTTACATGGGACGTATATGATTCATATAATTCATTTACCGACGATGAACAAAATACATGGTATGATTATGCAACAATCCCTTTAGTATTTGGTCCAGGATCATCTGAGCAATTTTCTTCAATTAAAAAAACTACTTCACGCATTGAATCTGATTTAAATTTAAATAAATCTACTTTAAGATCTGATAATTCATATAGACTACCCCAAGATATAAATGTTAAACCTGATCCCCCCGATGTACTTAAACTAGACCGGCCAATAAGTAAGAGTGCTGCCCAAAATGCACGGTTGAAATCAGATATTGATAGGTTACAATTAGAAGGAGCAAGAAATTTCAGAGTTAATCAGCAACAAGTGAATGCAAATGGTATAAGAGTAGGTATTAACCGTCCTGATCTCCAATATACAGATCGCAATGGTGTAAGACATTATATTGAATATGAAAGACCAGGATCCACTCGAGGCCCTGAGCATGAGAGACGTATAAAAGCGAACGATCCTGATGGAGTAGTTCATATTATATTTATACCAGAGGGATAAATATGAAACTTTTGTTCGATGATAAATTATCACCCATTACAAAAGAAATTGGTTTTTTAGAGATAGATATTCATACATCCGTAAACACTTTCACTAATTGGATGAATCCTATTGAAAATTCAAGAAATAATACGTTAAAGAAACGTCTTGTATCAGGATGTCTGGAAGAAGTGCTAAAAACTTTATTACCTCTAACAAGTGTTGAGCCTAGAAGGTATTTGTTTATCCCTACTGATAATAATGGAATTGCATTTTTTGACAATGGTCATCAAGGTACAGATGTTACAAGCAAAGTTATGGTGTTAGTTCGAATGATCAAATGCCAAGGTTATAGAATATTAGCCGTTCCGAATACTATTCAAAGAAATAAATCAGCACGTGGACGTTATGGTGGAATCATGTTTGAAGTGTTTGCACCTGATCCAAATCTTACTTTAAATTATAAAAGAGCCATAAATGTTGCTAATGATGGTGGACGATGGATTTTCGATCAAAGTGGTGAACCATTCTCATTCGAAGATATTGAGAGTTATAAAAAAAGAAGAATAAAAGATCGATTTACATTTGAAATGTTAAAAGAGTATTGTGCACATTTAGGATTACGACCATTCGATGAAGATTTTTATTTACCGTCATATAACAATAAAGCTGTCCTTATTGAAAAAGAAGGCCCATGTGCACCTGGTCTTAAAGAATACACTCTTGAAGAAGCAAGAAGGCGTTACTGAATTCTTTAATTGATTATATGAACATATCTAGCATGCAATACATTGCACTTAGACAATCTGGCATCTTTAAAAATTTTTCTTTTTCAACGCTAATCTCCTCCAAGTAACCGATCCTTCAGGTGAAAGTGTCCAATTCACCTACGACTAGATGCGCAGGGTGTATGATAACGTCGATGGCGCCCTTCAGCGTTTGCAGCATTTTCGTGATGCGAGTGGCGATACCGTTTATACTCGAAGCAGCGACACATTTTCATTTTATAATGATGACCAGCTCATCTGCGAGATCACTTACGCCTACGACATCAACGGCCAGTTGATCGCCAAAAACCGCCAGTTCCACCAAAGTGGACAGCATCAACGCAGCACTTTCAGTGAATTTTCTTACGACAAACTAGGCCGATTGATCGACGAAGTCTATGAAACCAACAAACCCGGCGGCCAATTCGCTTGCCAATATACTTACGATAACGCCGGTAACCGCCAAACCAAAACCAGCGAATCCAGCCAGGCGAATTACACCTACAACGCCCTGCACCAACTCACCAGCGATTGCACATACAATTTAACATACGATGTTTTAGGTTATCAAACTCGTGCCGAGTTGATCGCCAATCCCTCCGAATACACTGAATATGAGTGGGATATCTTAGGACAGCTGAAGAAGGTAAAAGTCAACGGCTCCACAGTTGCCGAGTACACCTACGACGGCTCCGGCAGTGGAATGCTGCAATCCCGCACCGCGGGAGGCCAAACCACCTGGTACTTCTGGGATGGCTTCAGCCCCACCCTCGAAACCCAAGGTTCCGACGCCGAAACCAGCAACGCCATCCACGCCTACTTCAACCACCCCTGGGACGTAGGCGGCACCATCTGCCGCTACGACCTCGGCCCTGATCACCAATTAACCGCAGGCGACCCCGCCATCTACTACCTCCACGACGAAGCCGGCAACGTCATCGCCCTGGCCGATGAAAGCGGCAACATCATCCACACCTTCGAACAAGACGCCTGGGGTAACGACCTGGGCAACACCTTCAACAACACCCAGGGAGTATCTCACCACCAAACCGGCAAACTCTGGGACGAAGCAGCCAACCTCTACTACAACGCCGCCCGCTGGTACGACCCAAAAACCGGCCGCTTCATCTCCGTAAGCCCCCTCTCCCCCTTCGCCGAAGAAGAGTACGCCTTTTGCGGGAATGATCCAGTGAATTATATTGATTTAAACGGACTATTAAGAGAAAGAATCAAAGGCTGGGCTGCAGATGGATTCAATTGGATATTTCAAAAAACATTTAAGCCAGTCCTAAATAATATAATACCTCATAGAAGAGCAAACACACCACCGGGATTGTTTACTCAAGAGGAAATTTGTGATAATGTTGATAAAGATATTTCAAGTTTAGCTCATGTATCTGCTGATGTGATAATTAGTGAATTTGAAGAGAGATTTTTCCTAATTGGTTTATTCGCTGGTGCAATTTATAATGGAATTCAATCAAATAATGATTATGATCCTGGTTTGGGAGGAAATCCATTTAAAGGAAAGACCGCGTCAGAAATTGATTCTATTTTACGCAAAAAAGGATTTATTCTAAAGAAATTTGATCCAATAAATGGTAAAGGTAGCTATATTAATCCAGAAACAGGAAGAATGTTTTGGATTGATCCAGGTAAGCAATATAAAAAAGGTTTTGAATCCCCTCATGTTGATGTACATAGACCTAAATATTATAGAGGAAAACTTCTCAAAAAGAAACTATGGAGATAATAGAATGAAAAACCAAAAATTACTTACATTCGAAATTGTTGAGAGTAAAGATGAGATAGAAATCCATTTAAATAAAGAAGGTATTAATGAGTTGTTAAAGCAATTGAATACTCTCAGTACTTTTGATTCTAACGATCATCTTCATCTATTTTCTGAAAGTTGGGGAGGGAGTGAATTGACAGAGCAAAAACAAGCTGAAGATAATAAAATTGTATATAAAGTTACAATTTATTATTGGAAAGATACTTAAATAATGATTTATTAAGCTTGAGCAACCCCATCATACAAATTTCTCCCTCAATACCTCAATCCCCGGAGAGCGAATCCCCCTTTGTTCAATGTGCGAAACAAAACCATACTCAACTTCGATCATTAAAACAGAATATAATTTTCCCTTGCAGTATTAATCTTCCGCCCAAAATACAGCACAAAAATGTCCTTCTCATCTTTAACATCTATTGTGACTGATTCAAAAAATAATCTTTATATTTTATTTTTTTTAATTCCATCACTTTGATAAATCATAACTTACACATTTCATATATTTTTTAATTTCCCAAAAATTCGTTCTTTTCTCTATTAGTAGGCGAGCATTTTTTCTTTGCCAACAAAGCCCCAATTTCCTGAGCGGCCACTCAGAATATTGGTTTCAATAACCTCTGGATTAGTCCAGGCGGTGAATCGAGAGCCGATTAAACCGGGTGCATACGTTTAAAAAGGATTATACCCTCCTCGATCCGAAAGGCTCGAGGACCATTTAGCGAAGGACAAAGGCCTATTAATTTTATCTTCGTCAGCGCGAAAGCGCTGAGATAACCAAGAATAGGATAAATCGACGGCACCCCCGAACCAATAACCGGGGCGCCCCGAAACATATTGAAACTCTGATTAAAACATCAATTCCAAAATTTGAAGAGAATACTCAATAAGAAAGGAGTTAATCCAAAAAAAATCCCAAAACAAACAGAATATTCGCATTAAAAAGTCAAATAATCAAAGCCATCAACACAAAATGTGTGAAAGATGAAAGGAATGGCTACTCACCCATCGTAATTGATTTTCAAAGTTTTCATCCAGTAATGAGAACACAGGGGATACCTGTACCCACTTAATTGTGAATATTTTCCAGCAGTGTCAATGCCCTCTCTGGCGATGACGCCCGCGTCTCGCACATGATCTATGATGGCATGGGCAACCTGCTCTCGTTGAATTATCCTGGCGGCCGAGTGGCCA
>CAZFER010000154.1:0-4550 GCA_964517495.1 uncultured bacterium
TTTGGGCGTTGCGCCATTCCTGGATCATGCGCAACAAGTTTTTCATTTCGGGGGGGGGAAACGCCGGAATGAGAATCATTATTATTTGTATGAAGCCATCAGCCTTGATTTTCGCCTTGTATGTGTTACGATTTTATAATTCGTAACACACTTCGTGCTTTAAAAATGTGCGGCAAGTCGGAAAGGAGATGTTAAGCATGATTATGGATATGTTGTGCGGCAGAAGGATTGCATGGGTACTATTATTTGTTTTTATAGGTGTGATCGAGTCATATTCCCATTTTCAACAATTTGAGAATGGTGATGCGACAATGGAGAAGCCGATAGAGATATCGGATTTTCAGACCTCTTATGCCTGGTATGGAACGCTGAACTATCCCGGTGATGTAGATTATTTCACCTTTAATGGAACAAAAGGGCAAGAAGTTTTGTTATATATTCTTTTTCCGGTAATTGAAAATGCTTCTGAATTTTACCCATCATTGGCGCTAATAGGCCCGGGTTTGCCACAAGAGAATTTGCCGGATGAAATCGTGATTCCTCAGGGCGCGGGAGAGATGCGCTTGGAATACACATTGGACCAACTGGATGAAATGGCTCATGGCAATGTATACAAGTACCCGCCCCCCATGGAACTCGCATTGCCTGAAGATGGAAAATACCATGTAGCCATATGGCATGATGATTCATTCATGGGACGCTATTGTTTCTCTCACGGAAGCAGCCACGAAAATGGAAGCAGCGATCCCGAGGCAAAGGCGAAAATCGAGGAATACTGGACCCCGTTAACAATGTCGGTTGATCTGCCTGGAACGGCATCTCCGTTACAACTTGTTCGGATTCCAAAAGGCGGTTTTATGATGGGATCTTCCGAATCTGAAAAAGATCGTAAAGACGGCGAGTTACAGCATTATGTAACAATATCAAATTCGTTTTACATGGGACGGTTTGAAATCACCCAGGGCCAATGGAATTCCATAATGGGGACAAATCCGTCTCATTTTCCGGGTGAGCCGAATCGCCCGGTTGAAAATGTGTCCTGGGATGAATGTATGATTTTTGTTGAAAAACTGAATGCCTTATCGAATGTGAATGGTTCATTCCGTTTGCCTACCGAATCCGAATGGGAGTATGGTTGCAGAGCCGAAAGCGAAACGCGTTTTTATTGGGGGGATGATCCGGAGTTGGAAGATGCGACGCGGTATGCCTGGTTTGATTCGAATTCAGAAAATCAAACGCATATTGTAGGGCAAAAAAGACCAAACGGTTGGGGACTTTGTGACATGACCGGAAATGTCTGGGAATGGTGCTCAGATTGGTTCGGAGAATATGAAAAAAATGAACTAATCGATCCGCGGGGACCTGAAAACGGCACTTCAAAGGTTTTACGAGGCGGTAGTTGGCAGTTCAGCGTGACGACGGGACGTTCCGCATATCGAGTCGCATTTCCGGCGTCTACTCAATTTAAGGATTTAGGATTTCGAGTTGTGTTGGAATCGCCCCAATCCTCGGAAATCAATAACTGGGATTTATATAAATAAATCTAAGAAATATATCGAAATGGAATTTATCCACGGGTGACTTTTATAGTCACCCTTTTTTTTAAAATAAACACCAATGTTCGATATTTGTTGCGGGAACACGACCATTTTCAAATGCATGTTCTATGGCTATAGTTCCATGGCTTTCTCCGCCATGGCCTAAAGGATCCGTCCAATCAACACGACTTATTTGAATCTCATCGATTATCAATCCGCTTTTTTGAATTGCGATGAATATCGGCGACGTTGAGCGAAACGTCATTCCTTTGAGACTTAATATCCGATTATCGACGTATCCGACTGCATGACTATTGAAAAAGAAACGCGCCGCACAGCCTTCTCCATAGCGGTAATCGAAATCATCAATTTTTTCTACATTAGGCGCATGAATTGCGACGCCGAAATGATTCCACACGTTATACCTTGGAAAAGAATCAAATCCAGGCGCGGTGTACGTTTGATCGTCACGATTCTTACTATTCGTTCCCAACAGGTGAAAACGGTCACCTTCGTTACTGAAGGCAATCCGCAAGGATACGCCTTTGATGAAGCCTAGTTGAATATCAGTTTCTGAATCGAGCATTTTCACCCACAATTCAATTGACATGTCTCCTATAGGATGATCTGCTTCGGTCTCGGAAGTGAATTGACTCGGTTCAGACACCATAATGGCTTGATTCAAATACCATGCTTTTGCTGATACGGATTGTATCGGATTGGTTTCTTTTGAAGAAAGAGCAAGATTCAAGTATCCCGCATCACTTCCGGCATTTATTAAATGAAAATCCGGATTAATATTTTCGTCACAATGATACAGAGCGACAGTCCAGTAACCCGGCTCGTTTCTTTGAGTCCACATCGAATGCCCGAATCCCTCGACGGCAAAGAAGAATAGCGAAGTAATAGTCAATATGATTTCAAGTTGCATTTTTTGGGGTGTTTTCATGCTGAGACCATCCTCTCTTTCATACGTTTATTTTAGGGACCAAAACGACAGATATCACCATAACTCATCAGTCCATTAGTAATATCGTAGGCAATTCCATCATGAGCGACGGACCGATCAGGTTCAAGTGACCATATTTGCCATAAAAAAGACTGTTTCCGGCCGGAAAAATTTTCAAAATGAACGGTTAAATGATCGCCGATAAATATCTGATTTTTTATAAATTTGATCGTAACCATGGATATATTTATATGTTCTTTTTTCTGGTATAATTTCACTTTCAGGTATATAGTCAGGCAAAAAAGGATCATATGGCAATTGTGAAAGATACGAAATCGGCGTCGTTAGACTCACCGGTAAATAAGTAACCGAAGCTCCGCTAATTGCACTCACTTCGTCGTCCGGATTGTTATAAAAAGGGTATTTTGCATTATCTACACAGTATTGCTCTATCGCAACCTGACAATTTTTCGAATCCGCGATTGATCTTACCACTAAAGTTCGAAGTCGGGCGTGAATGTAATTTGGCGTTATGATACTTGCCAAAATACCGATAATCGCCACGACGATTAAAAGTTCCAGTAATGTGAATCCTCTTTGAGTAACGAGCATTTTCGCATATCCAAGTATTATGATAATGGAAATCGTAACACAATAATGCGAGGATAACTTGGATTTGTCAAGGATGTGGACAACGATTAATCGTCTATTACTTGAGGTAATGAGTGATAAATATTTGGCCATTGGAAGTGCGTGGATAAATGGATTGAATCAGCAAGAATATATGAGTTACAAACTCAAAATATTACTTTCAAATTTTCGGGCTTCCATGAAACAAGCTGCCAATCATATTTTGTTAGCCTTGGAACGGAGTCAAACATTAGATTCGGCCACTAACACCTTGCGTGAATATTGCCGAGTGATGAGCGGCCATGACGATCCTTATCATGAAATCGCTTTGGTTACGGAAGATGGCAATGTGGTTGTTTCAAGCAAAAAGGTGCGTATGATGGATAATGAAAAAGTTTTTTCCAATGATTCACAAGAATTAACTTGCAATACGTACAAAAACGATGGTGAATATTATACAGCATTAACCTTGCCATTCGAAAAACAGTGGAGTAACAACCATTTTAAAGGGGCTATACGCTATATAGAAAATAACAATTCTATTGATGCGCTTTTAACCCGTTTATATTGGAATCGTACGATCTCTTTAATTGTGATTCTTGTTGTTCTTTCATTGATTACTTTATGGATATTGAAAACCAAGGTTATAACACCCTTGGATCAAATTTTTGTGCAAGCTTATGCAGTGAGTAAAGGAGATTATGATACTTGGCATGCCCCCGACCCAGGCAATGAGATAGGGGATATTCAAAATATGGTCAATACTATGGTAGCAAAACTGAACATACATGAACAGGACCTGATAAAAAAGGAACGCCATTCCGCTGTTACAGAAACCATTGCCCAAGTGTATCACTCGATAGGAAAGCATATCTCGTTTATAAAAACCGCTTGTGAACAATGTTCTGCCAAAGATAATAATTCATTAAAAGAAGATCTATCCGAAACCGTCATTAAACATGAGTGTGAGGCCATCTATGAAGATCTCTCGAAATTGTATGATTTGTTCGAAGAAAATGAAATTGAAAACAATAATACAATAAACCATAATTAAGGTTAAAGTCGTAATTCCCCCCATAGAAACGTTAGATCGTCTCCTCCTTTTTCTTATGGTGGAGAGCTTTGCAACTATCTATCGTCGAGATTTTTTTCATCAGCCTTCCTCCTGGGGTAGGATAGAGAAATCACTTCTATTACTATATATAAGAAAAATTCACAAATATTTTCAAAATACAACATTGTAAAATAATTACGACATGGACTATATTTTGAATGATGACAAATAAGCAAAAGCAGGCAAGAAATGACAGGATTTGCCTATTGAAAAGTAATTAGAAGTTGTCTTTATGAATTTTACGTACTAAAATATCAATAACTGATTAAATTTCAATGGATTATAAGGTTGAGGACAATACGATGAGTTATCAAAGTGA
>CAZFER010000155.1:0-4495 GCA_964517495.1 uncultured bacterium
TGCCATAGTATTCGTAGGAAACGATTTTTCCGTTGGTCCAGGCGGGATTTACCGATTCGATATATCCCTGGGCGTTGTAATTGACATAGATCGAACGGCCAAGTGTGTCAACAATTTCGGCTAACCGGTCATAGAAATCATATTTAAATAACAGAGCGTTCCCGTTGCGGTCAACAATTTCCCGAATGCGTCCCGGGGCTTCATCGCTGGTTAAATCGTTAGGATTGAGCGAACTGAATTTCCATAAGCCCTGGTCTTCAAATACTAAGATGAAGGTCTCATCGGGATTGGCGGCTTCATAATTCTTGAAAAATTCACGGAAAAATTCTTCACGTGTCCAGCGGGTGGGATTTTGGGAATCATCGGCGACATATACATCATTGCGTGTGTTGCCGTCATGAAGGCGGATATTATCGCCCTCTTTGGAGATATAGATATTGTAGGAAAAATCCCAGCGCTTGCCTTGTTCGGTATTCGGCCCCAGTAGGTGACGGTATTTCCTGGCCCAGATAAAATCGACGCCGCGGCCTTTGATACGTAGATCGGTTTCTTCCAGGTAGAATTCTCCGGAGAAGAAATAGACGGGATCGACGATTGGATCATCAAAAGTTTCGCAAGGATCTTCAAAAAAACAATAAGGTACAGCTGGTGGTGTGCTTTTTGGACCTTTTTCGTAATGGGCGGTGGTTTCAAGAGGTATTTCTGTTGGGGTGGGGGTTGGTTCCACTTCTTGGCCGCGTAATATTGCAACAAATCCCTCAATGAAACTATATCCCCATGTTGAACCAACTGAAATAACTCTTGCATTAATATTTTTTATGTCAGCCTGTAATTCTACTTTATTTATACCAGGTTCATTTAAATAAACAGAAGATTGACCATCAAAAATTTTTGAATCATAAATTGTTTCAGACCATATGTTTGGTTCAGATGATTCATATTTTAATCCCGATTCATCAAGTAGTAGTCCACCATAAACTGACAATGAATTATAAAATGGAGCAGGAGTACTGTTTCCTTCTGCTATTTCAGATATATTTGCATTAAGATAAGATATCGACTCAACGTAATCTGGAGATATTGTTATACCATTAATGTCGAAAACACCTACAATATTATCTGTTTGTATTTTATAATGAGGATCATTGCCAAGATAATTTGTATTACCTCCTGCAAGATTTAACCAAACATCTTTAAAGTGTAAAGAAGATAGATTTGATAAACTTTCTATATATTCATAATTATTGTTATACGCATAAGCTTTGCTATCAATGACAAATCTTATCCAATATACATTGTCACCTTGATATTCTAATGGACCTATTTTTTCGTATACACGCTTTACCAATGTATCTTCTTCATATAAATACTCTTCAGGCGATTCCTGCTCTTCTGCCGAATAAAACCAGTTATTCGGAAGCACAAGTCCCAGTTGAGTTAAATAGATAAGACCATCGCCAAGACGCCCTAAAAGAATTGCCACATCCCCTGATGATGTATCTAAATAATTATTCTCTATGTTGACATAATCACCACTTTGCAGCCCTGGATTATCTACCAGGCTTGAAATACCAGTTAATGCATTGTTGCTAAGATCCAGATAACCAAGATTTATATTTTGGGATACATCGACAGTGGTTAGATAATTATTATCCGCGGTTAATATTTCCAAGGCTAGGTTTGATGAGGTGTCCAAATTCCACAGTACATTGTCACTCACATCCAAGCCAGTAATATTGGTGAAATATTCAATGCCTTTGAGATTGGCGATGACTTTGCCGGAAAGATCAAGAATGCTAGTTTTGCTGGCTGCCATTTCCATAGTGAATTGGCCGTTGGGGCCGACGCCCATAAATTCCTCAATCGCCCTTCGCAGTTTCTCATCGGGGAAATTCTCGACAGTGTTAATATTTTCTCCTTGGGTTGAAGGGAAAGTAGGTGTGGGCTGCGTCATGTTATACAGGATGGAGATGGTGTCGTCACCTTTGTTGGCGACGGCGAGGTCGGGTTGGCCGTCCTGGTTCAGGTCGCCGGTGATGATGTGGGCTGCTCCCGTGCCGGTGGTGTAGGTGAAGGGGTCGGCGTGGATAAATTGGCCGGTGCCGTCGTTGGCGAAGATGGATACAGTGTTGTTAAGTCTGCTGGTGACGGCTATATCGAGGTGGCCATCGCCATCAAAGTCATCCAGGGCGGGCCAGTAGGTTTGTGGGCCGACGCTATAGTTGGTGGGGAGCCCAAAAGCGCCGCTACCGTTGTTGAGCAGCACGGAGAAGGTTTCGTCGCCATAGTTGGGCGCCTGGTTGGCTACGATGATATCCGGGCCATTGGTGCCGTCAACGTTGCCGAGGGCGATGCCGCGTGGTTCATGCCCAACATCATAATTGGTTGGTGATGAAAAAACTCCGTTGCCGTTATTAAATAAAACCGATATATTGTGGGTACTCTGATTGGCGACAACGAGATCAGGGCCATTCGATCCATTCAGGTCAGCGGTAGCGACCACCTGAGGTCTCGTCCCGGTGTTGTAATGGGAGGGGTTTTGAAAAGTACGGTTGCCGTTGTTTAAATGGACAGAGACGTTGTTAGAAACCAAATTGCTAACGCAAAAATCCATTTCACCATCCTGGTTAAAATCTTCCACGCATACACATATAGGCGAGTCAGCATTGGTTGGAAATTGAGAAGGCGTGCTATAGGTTCCATTGCCGCTGCCGTCGTTCCAGAATATGGCAACACTGTCGCTGGATACCTGGGCAACGACCAGGTCGTCGAATCCATCATTGTCCATATCCTCCACCACCACAAACCCAGGATTGCCAGAAAGCGCGTCTTGACGGGGTGTCGCATTAAATCCGTAAACGCTGTTCAAAAAGGTGGATATGTTATTGGAACTGGAATTTGCGATGACCAAATCCAAAAGATTATCACTATTGAGCAATCCCACACCAATTGCCTGCGGATTGTCCCCGGATATGAGTGATAGGGGGATTGGGGTGGCGAACACGATATCCGCAGTCAGGGGCGTGGGGGTTTGCCCGGGTGCATTGGTGGGAGTGGGGGTATGCGTTGGTGTGGGCGTTGGAGTCGGGTTGGATCCATCGGTATAGGATCCCTCTCCCCACAGCAGCACGAGGCTATTTGAGGCTGGTGGGTTTAACGTTCGAAGGGTGACATTGCTGGTGTTCACATCGGTGATTTCCACATAAACCTGTTTGCCAGAGGATTGTTCGATCACCTGTAAAATGGGGGCCTGCAGGGAATACGTATTGGGCAGAATAAATTCGGTGGAGTAGCCATTGCCAAACACTTGCGTCGTCCTAACGGGGATAAAGCAGGCGGTTACGTTACTCATTGATTTTTTCATGGTAACATCCACCGAACCGTTGCGATGGTGGACGACATTGGGATACACAGCGTCACCGTTGGATTTGTAAAACTGCACCAGCACATCCTGCCCCAGGTATGAATTCACGGTTTGGGGGATGCCAGCGCTCACGCTAAAGGCCACGGTGGCTTCAGCGTCGACCAGGGCCACAGCGATGGAATTGGGTGACGGCGCATGGAGAAAATCAATCTGCGATTGGTACATATCCAACTGCTTGATTTTGCTGTAAACTACCTTGAAATTTTGTGAAATGTCGAACAGTTCTGCAAGTACATACGTGCCGTAGGAATAGTTCACTGTATATGAGGTTGAACTTCCATCGCCGATCACGCGGATGGGATACGAAAATGTCGGGGTGGGAGTAGGGTTCTGGGCTGACGTTGGTAAAACCGCAATCAGCTGCAATCCTTGAAGAGCAATTAAACAGAATAACAGCGCCGCTCTTTTCATATTACGATTGGGGTTGCGAAAAAAGAAGAACGGGGTTTTTGAAACTGGTTTCATGAGTTTATTGTCCTGTATATGGAAGATATATCGTTGAGCAGAACACCAAATGTAATTTGTTTTTCTTGACTTTTAAACTCTAAAATGGTTTGTGTTAATGGGTGGGTGTCACTTCGTGATAGATATTCTGCAAGAGACGGCAGGGATAAGAAAAATGAAAAAGGTGCGATGATTACTGCGCACAGAAATGGAATACATAATCCTGGTGTCATGATAGCCGTTCTTTTCTACGTATGAGGCAATTTGTGCTTAACAAAATAGATATAAAGATACTTGATGCAAATGATCAACCAAGTTCACATTCCCCATTTTGAATATCCACAAAAGGCTCTTTGGCAGGGATAGTTTTAAAAAGGTTTAAATATTAATGAATTGTATCATTTGCACATTGAATCGAATATTTTATGGATAATCCATTATCCCATATGTGCTATGCAAGATTGTTTGAAGCAGCCAGACAAACAATCTGATTTTATATTAGAGCATAAATAAAATCCCCTGTCAACGAAATTTTAAAAAAAATCACATTTTTTTTATGAAATAAATAACAAAATATAAAGTCAAAAACACGAAATCTTAAAACAAGATATATTGTAGCTAAGCAGC
>CAZFER010000156.1:0-4368 GCA_964517495.1 uncultured bacterium
GAAACTTCTGTTTTATCTCAATCGCTATTGTTTGAATGATGCAAGCAGAACGATTTTTGAAAATTTAGCAGAAACAAATCCTCAAAAATACAATGAGGAAAAATGGAACGAAAACACAACCAATCAGCACTCTCACCGAGTATTGTTTGATGGAATCCAGACGGATATATCTCTTTATGAAATTCTTTCTGCAGCTCGTATTGTAGGCGTATTGCCACGGCATTTGCATATCATTGAAACTTTCTCAGCTGTACTCTATCCAGGGGAACCAATTACACTCAACGGCGTATCCACACTGTATTCAAATCAAACACAATTTGAGGATGGCCTTGTTTTCCCCTCTCTCATTGTCGAATCCGTCTTATGGAAAGATCATCATTCCACACAAAAAATTGACGTTCTCACGGCTGAAATCCATGAGGATCATTGTGATACCTGTGTAGGATTGTGTATCCGTCTCGATAAAAAAGGGCTGCGACAATTCATACAACCGTATATGTATTTTGAATTTGAACGCTATCAAAAAAATGGCTGTTCGTTGACTGAAGAAACGGAATCAAGAATGAATGATTCTATACAATCAGAACGTCATCATGCTCTCAGCACCTTGAAAATCCTAGAGAACAGTATTCGAAAACACCTTACGAAGAACTTTGCCAATCACTGCCAGGAGATGATACGATGAGCCGCCGATCCATAAAAACTCTCATTCAACAAATCGTTGGATCTGTACCATTTCAGTCAATAGCAAAAACAGTAAATCTCCCTAATCTTCCAAAATTTGAAGTCGGATCGACTATCGAAGATGACCGTTTTCAAATTGAAGAAGTTATTCATTACTCTCCATCCAAAGCAGTTTATAAAGCCATCGATCTTTTCCGAAATGGCTCTGCAGTCGCTTTGAAAGTAACGGAGGTAGATGGCGAATCAACCAACCCACTTTTATTTGATTTTATTGAAGGACTGGAGAATCAAGAAAAGATTGGAATATCCCGTCACATTCTCCGTTTTCACGATATTCATGTTTCGAATTATCACGGGGCCGATCTGTTAATTCTTTCTATGGATTATGCCGAGGGAGGTAACTTCCAGAATTGGGTCAAAAAGCATCAAGGTAGAAAACTATTACGCGAAACAGAGGGATTAGAGTATTTCAAACATTTCTGTCACGGTATTTTGAGTGGTATTGAATCAGGATTTATTCACAGGAATGTCAAACCATCAAACTGCTTACTATGCAATGGCGTTGGAAAAGTAACCGATTTTTGTTCAATCAATCAGAAAAACAGAATCGATTGTGAAGAAAGTGACGCTAGTAAAAACAGCGATGACTATTCAGATTATGTCTATTGGAGCCCAGAAGAAATTCAAAACTTATCAAAAAGCCAGTTCGATGAACGATCTATAATTTACCGTCTAGGAGTGATGCTTTATCAATTATTCCAGAAGGATTGTATTCCACCTTACCAAGGTTCATATGTAGATTTACGAGAAAAGCATCTATCATTTCCAATTCCCGCATTACCTGATTCACCTGATTTTATTCAACATTGTGTTTACTGTTGTTTGCAAAAAAATCCAGGAAGCCGGTACGAGTCCGTTGATTTGCTGTTAGAAGAACTTGATCAATACTCTCAAGAAGTACATAGAACTTTCCTTGGTGAAGATTCAGAGTCTACAAGCATCGATGATGATCGAATCGACGTTTTATGGAATGAGATAGTCACTGAAGTGGAAGCCGGTCATGTACAAAAAGGCATACAATCCTGCCGTAATTTACTGCAAATATGCGACAGTCACTCCAAGGCCACAACGCTGTTAAACGACTTGATGCATATCTATCAGCAAGCGGAAAGAATGTATTTAAGCATCCAGGATGGATTAGGCCGTCGAGGCTTACGAGAATTGGTAGACATGCTGTGTGTCGCCAAAGAAATTTGTCCAGATCATCCATTAGCCATTCCCATCGAAAAATTATTGCTGGCGCGATCAGAACAATTTAAACGGTCCATGCTGAAAGCGCTGGAATCGAGATTTGCTGGGGATTATTCAATATCCCGCAGCCATTTCAATTATGCCAAGCGCATTAATCCAGACATCCAGTAGCACTAATTCAAGAGGAAATTCAATGACTCAATCAACTGATTTTCAAGAGAATTTAACCGTAATGGAAGAGCGAGACATACGCTGTTTATCATTAGTCGATCTCATTAAAAGGATCGTAGATTTGAGCGACCGCGAAGCCCTTCATGAATTCCACGCTAATCGAACGGTATTACATTTGGATGATGGCCGATGGGTACGATTAATAGATTACGTCCACAATCGTTTTTTTAAAATAAAAATCGAGAATTCTGACATTAAAGAAAAAGCGCAAGATATGGTTATTGATAAGTTTTCAAATCTTCCTGGGAACATCGCAGGCGGAAAAGTAGCTGAAACAAAAACCATTTGCCGAATCGATTGCAGAAATTACTTTAGACCTTTCCTTGAATTAATGGGAAAAGAATTAAATGAAGGAGAAATGTGCGGACTCAGTGAAGAAACCATAGCGGTGCAATGGCTGCAAGGATTTGTAGACCGGCACATACATCTTTCAATATTGGAATGCAAAAGGAGCAGAGATAATGGATTCAGTCGTTACGATTGGATTCTGAACGGGCACAGAATTACTCTCTATCTCCCCGTTTATATGAATGGAGCAGAAAGACGGCAATGGCTGGAAACCAACATTCCCGATGTAGATCCAACAAATTTTGAAGAGAAGAACCGAATTCAATCCATTATCAATAAAAGATTCGAACGGCATGTGAAATTCCCTTACCTAACCAACCGGAATACGGATGATGAAGTAACTCATAATAAGATTCCATCTCATATCCTCCAGTTGATAACTACAGAAGGGCTCACAACCGCTATCGCGGAAGAAAAATGTGAAAAGATAGAGGAACAAAGAGAGTCTATACAGAAACTAGGCAAGAAAAAATTAAACGAATTAATTCTACGAATTTTTAATTCTATTTCGATAAATCAATACAACCTATCCGAACTGGCGCGGGAATTTTCACTCAGTAAATCCGCTCTATGCCGATTCACAGCCAAGAATTGGATCGAGAAACAAGAAGAGATGAGGATACCCGACTTATGGATGAATACATGCCAGGTTCTGGCTCAACACTCTGACTTTGTTGAAGCGGCCATCAAAGCGGATGTATGGCAGGATGTCCTAGGATTTCTCACAGCCCCAAAAACAAAACCGGAGACCAATAATGGAAAATGATTTGTACTTCATTCCAATCATCGAACAGGCATTACGCAAAAACAATCCAAAGCAGTCATTAATTGATGCTTTGACTGAGATCAAAGAACTTGGATACAAGGAAGAATACGGAATCGGATTTCAGCAATTTAAGTATTTTATGGAGCAATCTGTGGAATCCGTTCAATATCCGGGTATCCAACTGAATGAAAAATGGTTTTTACAAAGTCATGATAGTCAAACCAATAAAGACATAAAAATTCATCACATACAACCTTCGGCCCTCATATCAATCGAATTAGAAAAAGATGAGCAGCGAATAGAGAATATTTCGATTAATAAGATTCCATGCGTTATTGAATTTTCACGAATCGAATCTGGAAATTATGTGCTTTGTCTTAATACTGGAAGAATTCTTTGGGCGGGAACACTTAGTAATAAACACCTTCAGTGGGCAAAAGCGTTTACCGACAAACCACTCCCAGCAGCCGCACAGATAGATAAAACTCAAAGTTACACGACCATCGATGAATGGCTCCTTGATGAGGAAATACTGTTTCAAGTGATCCCTGGAATTGAAACCGGGAAAATTAAAATTGAAATCCAACAATCAAAGAGAAAAACATGAACATCGGGTGTATAAAAGCAATTTTTGTTTTCGGCGAAGATGACGATAAAATCGCTGTTGTTTCTGAAATGATTGCTCAGATACGCGATGACGATTTTGTTGACCGCATTCTCGTTACAGGGCCGGTCTCATTTGATAAAGATGTTACCGACCATATTTATGAGAGTCTCCTTCCACAAATTGACCAAATCACAGAAATATTGAGAGAAAAACGGTTCAATTTTTTATTGTCCATACGAAATCTGAGCGCTGCATCAATATCCGACAGGGGGTATCAAATCAAAGGATTCTCAGGAGATATCCCGATATTCCTATCACTCCTTTCAGCCGCTTTACAACTCGATATGCCAAATGATTTTGTATCGACAGGCCACATTGCATCGCCGAAAGGAGATATTAGTTGCGTCCAAGCCATCCCGGAGAAACTGCAAGCCGCAATCGATGATCAAATTGAACGTTTATTTTATCCAGACAACAAATG
>CAZFER010000157.1:0-4308 GCA_964517495.1 uncultured bacterium
GTATAAAATAAAGGTGCTGAGGTTTTCCATCATCATTCCCCATGGCATCCATCCCTTGAATACGGCATCGTTTCCCGCAAAGGTTACCGTTTACCGCACCGGCAAATTCGGATGGTGTGGTTACGTGAACCGACATAATGGGTTCCAGCAATTGAGGCTTGGCGCGCATAAAGGCCTCTTTAAACGCCTGGCTGGCACAAATGCGGAAAGCACGTTCAGATGAATCCACATCATGGAAAGAACCATCAAAGAGAGTGACTTTTAAATCCACAATCGGATAATTGGCAAGCACACCACTCTGCATGGCATCCACGATTCCTTTTTCCACGGCTGGGATATATTCGCGGGGTATCGCACCACCGACAATCTCATTGATGAATTCGAATCCATGTCCATGTTGAACCGGTTCGATACGAAACTCTGTATGGGCAAAATCACCTTTACCCCCACTCTGCTTGACATAACGGTGATTGATTTCATACGAGGAGGTAATGGTTTCCCGATAAGCCACTTGAGGACGCCCAACCTCTGCCTGGACACCGTATTCACGTTTCAGACGATCCACAATAATTTCTAAGTGTAATTCACCCATACCGGATATGATGGTTTCAGAGGTTTCTTCACCTGAGGTTACAATAAAGGTTGGATCTTCTTCCGCCAGTTTTGATAATCCAATACCCAGCTTGTCACTATCGCCTTTGGATTCAGGTTTAATACTAACGGCGATAACCGGAGCGGGAAACTCAATGGCTTCAAGCAGGACCGGATGGTCCATATCACAAAGTGTATCACCAGTAACTGTATCGCTTAAACCAATGGCAACACCGATATCACCACAATAAATGGCATCCCGTTGTTCCTGTTTATTGGCGTGCATTTGGAGCAAGCGGCCGATTCGTTGTTTCTTTTCCTTGGTCGAATTCAAGACATAACTCCCGGCTTTCATGGTTCCTGAATAGACACGGAAGTAGATTAACTTACCCATATGTTTGTCAGCGACCACTTTGAACGCCAAGGCGGCGAGGGGTGAATCATCATTGGGATGACGTTCTATCTCCTGGCCTTTATGAAAACCAATTACAGGGGGTAAATCGGTAGGAGATGGAAGAAAATCAATAATGGAATCAATCAGGCGTTTTACCCCTTTATTCTTAAAGGCTGCACCACAAAGTACGGGAGTCATTAATCGCTCCAGCGTGGCTCTGCGAATACCTGCAATAAGTTCTTTTTCAGTTATTTCTTCACCTTCACAGAATTTTTCGAATAAGTGTTCATCCACTTCGCTGACACGTTCAAGCAGAATTTTAAACCATTTGTCGCGTTCTTCCGCCCATTCTTCCGGAACGGGCTCATCATGGCGTTTATCACCCACTACATCGTCATAGTAGTGTGCAACGTTGTGGATCAGGTCAATCACGCCTTCCATTTCGCCATCCTTCATCATGGGGATGACCAGTGGAACCGGGTTTGCACTCAGCTGGTTCTTCATGGATTCCAATACCCGGAAAAAGTCTGCGCCAGCGCGGTCCATTTTATTGACAAACGCAATTACGGGAACCTCATACTTCTCCGCTTGACGCCACACGGTTTCGGATTGTGGTTCCACACCAGCGACAGCACAAAACAGGGCAATCGCCCCATCAAGCACACGGAGGGAACGTTCGACTTCGACTGTAAAATCAACGTGGCCGGGGGTATCAATAATATTGATGCGATGATCCCGCCAGAAACAGGTGGTCGCGGCGGAACAAATCGTTATACCGCGCTCACGTTCCTGATCCATCCAGTCCATGGTGGCCTGGCCATCATGAACTTCTCCGATTTTATGGGTTCTCCCTGTATAAAAGAGGATACGCTCGGTCACCGTGGTCTTTCCGGCATCAATATGAGCCATAATCCCAATGTTTCGAACTCGCTCTAGTGTAACCTGTCGTGTCATAATCAACCTTCCTTTTTTTTCAAAAACGTAACTCCGATGTTATTTGACCAAAGTTACAAAAACTATTGAATTAAAACTCTAAATCCATCCACAAAAAGACCATACCTTCCTTCCCTTGCTCACCCAAAAAGATGAAAGGCATCGGTTGGTTTTAATCTATTTTCGATCCCCTGGATATCATTGATACAGCCCGGCGGGTTTACCCTGCTGGTACATAAACATTTTTGAAGAAAACCGGAGCTTAAACCATTCTCTCGCAGTACTTCACCCCATCATTCTCCCCCCACAGGTGAATACAGGATGATAAGTTTAGTTGCAAATCTTTATTTGTCAATCATTTTTTGATTGAATTTATATTTATTTTACGTGAGGACTCAAACCTCTCTTTAGAGGTATGGTATTTGAATCCACACTTATTGATTTTTTTCTTTTTCTTCTTCCTCGATACGTTTTTTCTCCTCTTTAGTCATTTGAACCCATTCTGGTTTTTCTTTATCTTTACCTTCAATCTGGTAATAATGCCCGACTTCAAGTTTTTTGCGGATCACTTCGGCATAACTTATCCCTGCTTTTTCCATGTTTTCTTTTTGGGGTTCCACTTTGTTCACTTCCAGTATTTCCTTGAATAGAGCCAAACGATCCTTATTCTCTTCCTGAATCAATTTTTGCACTTGGGTGAGTTCCTTTAAATTCAGGTCTTTTTTATCCCGCAGGGCCAAATAGCCATCCAATCCTTCACCCAGGATTCCCTTATCCATATAGGGTTCAATTTCTTTGTATCGTTTTGTGCGTGATTTTATGATTTTCTTGAAATCGGGTGTCGATATATCAAAATCCAGTTTCCCCTCAGCGGCATAAGCCTCTCTCACACCAAAATTGATTTGAACAAAAGCATAATGACGGCGTGACTCAGGAACCAGCATGGAGCTTTCCAGCCCTTCAGTTCCTTTACCCGAACGTACACGCTCTTCAATCTCTTCCGCCGCCTGTTTGATTTCCTTGGTGGGAAAATAAACATTAACTGTTAAACTAACGCAATTGGCGGCAAAAAAGGCTAAACCGATAATAAAAAAACGATGGATTCGTTTCATGTTCGCTCCCTCTTCAATTGTTTTTATTGGGCATGAGTTTGGTCAACCCACACTCATGCCCTGTTAAAACAATAAATGTTTATGATCTATAATGAACCGGAATTATCAATGATTCCATTAAAGGAATCGACCTTCAAACTCGCCCCGCCCACCAGAGCACCATCGATGTCAGGCTGAGTTAATAGATCCCCGGCGTTTTCCGGCTTCACGCTGCCACCATATTGAATTCGAACCGTTTGCGCCGTATCATCATCATATAAGGTTGTAATTAACTGGCGAACAAATTTATGGACAGCCTGGGCATCTGCGGGAGTGGCGGTTTTTCCCGTCCCAATCGCCCAAACCGGTTCATAGGCAATAATCATTGATTTAACCTGTTCGGCAGTCAGGCCAGCCAAACCACCTCGCAAGTGATCTTCAACCACCTGTTCAGTTTTTCCCTGTTCCCGTTCTTCTTCGGTTTCACCAATACACATAATGGGGATAAGGTTGTTTTCGAACGCGCATTTCACTTTTTCATTAATGAACTCATTGCCTTCTTTAAAATAAGTCCTACGCTCCGAATGGCCCAAAATCACATATCGGCACCCGCTATCCAATAAAAAGAGAGGCGAAATTTCACCGGTAAAGGCCCCATTTTGCTTGGGATAAAGATTCTGTCCACCCAGGGCGATTTTGGTATCCTTTATTACGCTATTCACTTCGCGCAATGCCGTAAACGGGGGGCAAAAAACCAAATCCACTGCCTCCGTATTCCCATGTTTATCGGCGATTCCTTTTGCGAGTTGCACCGCGTCATCCACCGAACCTGCGTTCATTTTCCAATTGCCTGCAATGATGAGTTTACGCATCAAGCCCTACTCCTTTTCGTTGTAAAATTGTGTGACATATCGACTGTGTGTCCCATTGGCCACAAGCGATTTCTTTATATGCTTATCCCTGCAAGAGGGTATAAATATGTGAGGATTGCCATCCACAAATAACAAATACAAACAACTATTATAATACCATCCCTCTCTAAACCCAAATGTTCGAGTATTAATCTAACCATTTCCTATTTAATAATATGTTAATTGTTGATAATACAGGAAAATATAACGTGCGGTCAACTCACGGTTTGTCTTGCATCCTTTGTGGTGAGATTGTCTTAAAACTCATACTGATGTTTGCTGCACCACAACATAGGGCGAACACATAGGTTCGCCCCTACTTTATGTAGGGGTTGACCCAATGTCCTAAAGTTAAAGGGGAGGGCGAGGCTCCCGCCGAGCCGTTTTC
>CAZFER010000158.1:0-4183 GCA_964517495.1 uncultured bacterium
AACCAATTAATTATTAGGTCCGTTCTTCATCCAATGAATAAGGTTGGATTAAAACCTCTGCCGGGATATTGAGTGATTGGTGAACACGTCGAATCATGGATATGGTAAGGGGGCGTTTTCGATTCATAATTTCGGAGACACGTGCTCGTGTGCCGATTAGTGGCTCAAGGTCCTTGCGCGTCAATCCCAGTGCTTCCATACGGTGTTCTATGGCCTCAACCGGATTAGGTTCCTCAATGGGAAGATATTTCTGCTCGTAAACTTCAACCAGCGTGGTTAAGACATCCAGCCGGTCACCCTCTGGAGTATCTGGTTCCGCATCCATTATCCGTTCAATTTCGGACAACGTGGTTTTATAGTCCATTTCGTTTTTTATCGGTTTAATATCCATCTTGGTAACCTCTAATATCTAAACCGTATTGGCGTTAATCGCGTCATATTCCTCATGCGTTCCTACAAAGCGTATATAAACAATACGATAATGATAATTGATACGTACAACCAGGCGGAATTTGTCCCCACCAATGTTGAAACAAACTCGGTTGCCCTGCAGAAAACTGGCGTTTCGATAGTCTGTCTTAACATCATCAGGTTTAGCCCAGTCTGAGGTTGGAACATTCTTGAACCATGATTTCAAAGGCTGTTCCACCAGGGAATGCTTATCCCAGAATTCACGCAAAGTGCTTCTTGCTATTATTCTCATGATTAATTATAGCATGATCCCAATACGGGACAAGAATGGATGCGCTAGTGCCAAGGGTAAAACGCCGTTTTATACCCTTGATAGCCACCCACCTTAATTCCTGCACCAAAATTGTCTTGCATCAGGATTGATCCAGTTGCCGTTCTTGAATCGCATGCACGGCCTGGCGAACATCTTGTGCACGATCTTTCGGGCACACTAACACGGCGTCTTTGGTGGTGACTATAATCAGATTCTCAACACCAACGGCACAAACCGCCATTTCGTTTTGCCCTGGTTCGTTGTACGCAATCACATTCTTGCAATCGATCAGGATGGGTTGTCCCACGGTGGTATTTCGTTGAGCATCACGGGCTCGAATTCGTGACAACGAATCCCATGAGCCCACATCATCCCATCGGAAATCACCCAATGCCACATAAACATTATCCGCTTTCTCCATTAATCCTTTATCAATAGAAATATCAGGGAGTGGTTTAAACAGACGTTCAAGTTCATCATGATTTTCCTGATCCCGAGCGATAATTTCTTTCATACCATTGATGCTTTGAGCCATAGAAGGCATCGCCTTTTCCAATCCGTTGATAAACGTTGACATTTTCCAAAAAAACATCCCACTGTTCCAATAATAAAAACGGGACGCCTGATACCGTTCAGCATCCTCTAAATTGGGCTTTTCCATAAATTGACTCACTTTGTAGACTGGAATGCCAAGGCTATCCGTTATTGGTTGATTGAGTTGATTGATTTGGATATAGCCATAACCAGTCTCTGGCCGTGTGGGATGCACACCAATGGTGACCAACGCATCATCTTCCTCAGCAAATTGCAACGAAGCCGTAATCGTATCACGAAATCGCTCATCATCGCCAATTAAATGATCCGCCGTGGTGACCGACATTAACATTTCATCCGGTGAATAATCAAAACGCGCCAACGCATGAGCGGCTGCAAACGCCAGACAACCTGAGGTATTTCGCCGCAATGGTTCCCCGATAACATTTTCCACTGGATGATCAGGTAATGCGCTTCGGATAGAATCTTGAAGGTGGGAACTCGTGGCAATCAAAATTCGTTCGCGTGGAATGATAGGTAAGAGCCGGTCAACAGCTTCTTCTATCATGGTTTTCGAGTCACTGGTTAAATGCAATAACTGCTTCGGTTTCAACCGGCGGCTGATGGGCCAAAATCGCTCCCCACATCCACCAGCCATGATTACACCAATAACCGGTAATTTCATACTTTATGCCTTTCATAACATTCTAACAAAAAAGCGAATAATACTGATATAGACAATAAAAAACTTGAATTAATTCGATCTTTTTTGCTTTTTTATACAAAATTGGTTTGCAAACCACTTTCCCTGACGATTATATTAAAAGAAGAGGAAGAATCAAATTCATTACACACCAAAATGAGGATAATTGCTATGACACAAAAAAATCGCCGCTCTTTCCTTCACAATAGTATTACAGGTTTGGCGGGCGCTTCTATATTGCCTGCTATTTTAACCAAACCAGCACGAAGTGCCAATGACACATTGCAAATCGCAATTATTGGCTTAAACGGTTTTGGTATTGTGCTCGCCCGTAAATTCATCGAAAGTGGCCGCGCTCAAATCGTCGCTTTATGCGATGTGGACCAACAGGTCTTGGATGGCAGTTTAAACCAAATCGGTTATACCATCTCACCCCCTCCCCAAAAATACACAGACTTCCGCAATGTGTTGGATGATCCTGAAGTGGACGCTGTGGTGATCGCCACCCCCGATCATTGGCATGCAATCATGGCAATCATGGCATGCCAGGCTGACAAGGATGTCTACCTGGAAAAACCCTGTGCCCACAACGTAAATGAATGCATCACTATCGCCCAAGCCGCCAAAGTGTATAACCGTATCATACAGCAAGGCACTCAACAATTAAGTGGAAACCACTTTAAAGAAGCCAAAGACTACATTGCCTCAGGGGCACTGGGAAAAATCGGCCTGGTACGCACCTGGGGCAACTTCGGGCGAGGCAGCATCGGCAAAAAGCCTGCTACGAATCCCCCCGCGTATGTGGATTATGATTTCTGGCTCGGGCCAGCCCCCGATAAACCATTTACCGAAAACCGTTTCCATTACAACTGGCGATTTATGTGGGATTATGGCTCCGGCGACATGGGGAATTTAGGTGTTCATATGCTCGATACAGCCTTGTGGTCACTCAACCTGACGTGGCCGGAAAGAATAAGCACACAAGGTGGCTTATATGTCTATGAAGACGATAAAGAAACACCGGATACACTCGTATCCCTTTACCAATACCCCAACCTGACAGTTATGTGGGAACTGCGCATGTGGTCCAATCATCCCTTCGATGGCTGGCGGTTTGGCATCACATATTACGGCCAGAATCAAACCTTATTCCTCAGCCGGGACGGTTGGCGCGTGTATGACAAAGACGGCGTAACACTTCTCAAAGAAGAGTTGCCAACCGATGATTTACTGGTTAAACACGCCACCAATTTTGTTGAATCCGTTCATACGCGTGAAGCCCCCGCTTCAGATATTGCATTCGGCCATATTAGTTCATCGATTGCTCTATTGGGGAACGCTTCCTATCTAGCGGGTAAAGATATCCGTTATGATCCCCAACAACATACCCTGGATGATCCTGAATTGAATCACCTGTTAACCCGTACCTATCGGGATAAATGGCCTCTGCCTAAAGTAACCAATAATATATCAGGATGGCAAAACACAGGTTAACACGGTCCTTTATGGTGAGATTGTCTCAAAACTCATCCGGATATCTGGTTTCATTAAACCTGAAACCTGCCCCCAGCTTCCTTTTCCTTTTGATAATAAAGCAACTAATTCCATGATAAATTAAAATAAAATCTATTTTTTAAGTATTGTTATAATTTTGTTCAATTAAAATATAAAATTTTCTGTGTCAATTTGATTTAATCTTTTTTTTGCATCAACAAAATCAGCTAATATTTTTGCATCTTTTGGAGGGATATCAATTATTCTTCTTGGATAATAAGAAAACTCACTCTTGCAAAGCTGTTGATTATCTCTGATAAATTCTTGTAATTCTATTTTGTTTGCCACTTTTTCAAGATTTCTTAAAGAAGAAAGTTCATCTGGTATTTGGTTAAAATATTTGCAAACTCCTTCTCCTCCAAAACTCCTAAAAAATTCCCCAACTTCTGAAAGAGGGATTTTAGCAAAGACATCTTTATTAGGTATTATAAAAAGAATATCTGTGTTTGCCCTAGTCACACCTTTATTATATTCAGTAGAAAAAGCTCTTGTTTCTTCAATTAAATATGCTTCCATTAATTATATTTATCCCTTAATATTTTTAAGTATTATTGTTGTTAAAAGAGTATTTAGAAGAGAAAATTAGAAGCAAATTTAGATGAAACAAAAACATTTATAAACAAATATTTTCTATGATTTTTACCGTAAACTACATCATTAAAGGTTAA
>CAZFER010000159.1:0-4059 GCA_964517495.1 uncultured bacterium
GTATTGGCTTGACGTTCTGAAAAGGTATCCAAATTTAATTCTGTTTTTTGTTCTAATATGGAATCCCAAGCCAAATATTGGCTTATGGCCTCTTCTAAATCGCCTAATCGAGCCTGGTCTGGGGCAATAAAAACCAGCATATTTCGATATTGGCGTGGACCTGATCCTTTATATTCCAAAAGGATTTGGGCTTGTTGCATGGCTGAACTATTATGGGTTTTTCGTTGATGAGTATATTCAGGTCCCAGGATGACTAACCGTGCTTCAAAGTCGTCGGGTACTTCATTCGGTCCTTCTGGCATGGAATGAACTTTAGAAAACGGCCCTTTGGAACCAATGTTCCGTAAGCGGTTTTTCAATTCAGAATATATATTATCTTTTTGTTCTTTATAATCCATCGCTCGATCATGAGCAAGACGAATAACACTGGGTTGGGTCGAATACCAATAGCGTTGTTTATCAACATACAAATGAGTGGCATTATCGGAAAGACGACGCAAGGCATCACCAAATGTGGCAATGCTTTCTCCTGGCATAACACATCCAAGTTTTATATAGCGTTCGTCAATCCCTTTTTGAGATGTTTTAACTGTTGGAGCCGAACCCATATATATAGTTCGAGCGACACGCCGACATGCAGAATATCGGCCAAGCGCAGGATTGTTTTGATCCAATCTTAGTGGCAAAGAACCCGGACCATCCACATCGGTATCAATAACCGGAATCCACGGATCTTCCAGATAATAAGTCAATTTGTCTCGAATTACATTGTTATCAATGGGAATGGTGGCAGGATAGATAAGCGGGGCATTATCGCTTCGGTCCCATAATGTGTGAATAACAGCAGCCATCAGCTGCAACACACCTCGAGTGCGTTGGAATTTATCAAGTGTGCTCCATCCTCCATACAGCCGGTCAAACAACTCTGGAT
Organism: uncultured bacterium; assembly: GCA_964517495.1. Taxonomy (GTDB): domain Bacteria; phylum Hinthialibacterota; class Hinthialibacteria; order Hinthialibacterales; family Hinthialibacteraceae; genus CAZFER01. The sequence continues at coordinate 932 of CAZFER010000159.1, forward strand.
GAATGGGATAAGCGGCTTTCATCCGTTCTTCGTATTCCGCGTTATTGACATCCTGGGGAAAATCAGAACTTTGTTCTCGATAAAAACGAATGATAGTTCTTATGGTTGCATCTCGTTCTTTATATTGTTGGTTTGTGTTTATAGGTTGAAACAAACGGCGTCTAACAATTTCAAACCCTTCTTCCATATTGGCTGGATGCCAGGCGGTTGCCACACGATTAAAAATATGCTTTAAGCGCTGATTGGCTTCTTTTCCCCCTTCTCCTCCAATTTCAATATCTGATGAAGGGATACTGGCGAGCATCAAAGCTTGTGGAACTCGTTTTACCGCTTCTGTTAGTGATTGAGCAAAAGTTAAGTTCGCATCAAACGATCCAGCAGGTAAATCGTTTTTTGTATATACCTGTCGAACATACGCCACCCATTCATCAATCAATATCAAACAAGGACTGTAGGCTTGAAATATCCTTTCCAACACGTCCGCCCCCGGACTAACACCATGTTGATCGGCTTCAGCCACCATTTGATAGGCTTCTTTTCCTCCCAATTGCCATGCGAGTTCCCCCCAAAGCGTATTCACGGTTATTCCATCTTCTTTTTTTGAAGACAAACCAGGAGATAAAGAGGAACCCACCAAAACAGCACGATTCACAGTGGGGAATGTGGATATATTCGTTTCTTGAATTAAAGGTTCCATACCCGCCAGTTCAACGATTTGCGTACCCGAACAAAGATGATACACCGCCAGCAGGGAGTGGGTTTTACCCCCACCAAAGTTGGTCTGCAATTCAACCACTGGATCACCACCCTGGCCGGATATCCTGAGCAAGGTGTTTTGCAGCAAACGGCGTAAGCCATCAGTTATATAGGTGCGTTCAAAAAACTCATGAGGATTTCCATACTCATCTCCTGCTCCCCCTTGATGAACTTTAGCCAAATCAGCGGCAAACTCAGCTTGGATATAATTGCCGGAAGCCACATCGGGATGAGGAGTGACAATTTCACGCCACGGTTTGGTTCCTGATGCCGTTGTTGTCACCACGGTGGTTTCGGTGGCTTTGCGTTGTTCGCTGCGAGCTTGTTCATTAAATTTAATGCGCAGCACCTCATTGGCTGTTTTTTCAATATCCCTTGCTTTTTCTGAGGCAGAAACAGACTTTAGCAAACGTCCCATGCTATCCAGGGCACGGTAGGTGTCATCATAGGTAAATGATTCCTGGTGCGCCCATTTGTTACGCACATTTAACAATTCAAAAACCAGGTTTTTCTCGGCATTGCCTAACACTTTATCAAAAACCATACGCCAGTTGTTTTTCATCCCCACTAGCAAAATGGAAACATCCTGGATTATCTGCTCTCCATCGTTTTTATTGGCTTTTTTGTTACCTGATGTCAGTTCATCAATCCAGTTGTCTCCGAATACCGCCTTCATTTCCTGCTCCACAAAGGGAGCCAATCCCTCTTGCAGTGTTTCCAGGGCTTTACCAATTCGATCACGATTATTGATCGCCATAACCTTCCTCTCCCATACTATTTCGCTTTATTTCGAATGTTTTCTATCGCCTGATCAATGATGACAGATGTCACAAACAATGAACTTTTTTCATGTAAAATATATAAGTTTTTAATGGTTTCTTCCTGAGAAAGAAGATTTTCTCGATACCCACGCACTATAATACCAACTGATCCAATAGGTGTTATTTGAAACTTTTTGGCCGCATGTCTCGCAGCAAGATTGAAAACAAGTCAATTTCATACAAGTGCAATAAAGGTCCAGCATCCGCCACTGCTGTGGTTAGCCTTCCAGAGCCCATGCGAGATCCTCCATAACGGCGTGGCTCTGCCGCTCAGCCAATTCCACATAATCAATACCAACTTCATCAATAGCTTCGTCTCGGCTTATTTCTTTTCGTAAATAACGGCCTAATACTCGATCACGCCATAACTGGCGTAATCCTGTTTCTACAGCTAAAGATACGATCTCCGCTTCGGATTTATGGCTTTCACGTGCCAACGTTTCTAAATAATTGGAAACAGATTTCATGTTTCAGCCTCCAAATAGTATTATTCATAGTATAGATCAAAATCCAGTCAAATCCTGATCTTTATCACGGGTGCTTTCAATCGCAAGGATACGTGCTTCTTTCTCGATTTCCGGCCATGAAACCACCAGGCTGTTATAGGCCAACGCTTCGTGAGACCAGCCTTTTCGTTCGCAAAGGTTAAACAACCGGTAAGCCAAACTGTGGGCTGCTCCTGCAAATCCCCCGGTTTGAGCGAGAATCCTGGCAGCCCCCTGGACCGCTTCATTCAATAAAGCGCGTATGAGGTATTGGCTGACTTCCCATACTGTCAGCCGGTCATCACTTTTGGGATCCCAACTGTCCAGCAGTTCATCCCGCGTAAGAAGCCGTACTTTTCCCCTTTTGGCTTGGGCTATCCCCGCATCCACTATCCCCTGAACCGCAATCCCTTTGGCTGTGGCTAATGTTTCTGCATCTCCAAAAGGCCCTTCATTGTGGGAGTATTGTTCAAACCAGGTCAATGCCCAGCGTGTCCAGGGATCATAATCGCTTTCCTGTTCTGACAAAAATTCATCCAAAACCTGATTGATCAATCCCAGGGCCGTACGGATACTCATTGGTGACCCATCAGCCTCCAGCACTTTGCTATAACGTGAAAATACCGCCATCCCAGGGCCAATCGCCGCTTGCGCCATATCCACCGGTGCGATATTACCTTTTTGCATTTCTTTCAACGCCTGGGGAAGTTCACGATGGAGCTGATGCAAGAAATCTTTTCGTGTGGTTATAGGGGCATCCTCAGGACGTGGGCGGCAAACAATAACGATTGATGAAGCCAAAGCACCTACATTTTTCTTTAAATTCGATGTTAATTCTGTCCTCATTGGCCAAGTCCCTGTAATGGAAAAACCAGATTTCAACAATCCTTGCAACATGGTTTCCCAACCTGTTGAAACAACTGAACCATTTCCCTGTTCGTCCATTTTGCTTTCTGCTTGTTTAAAAGCGTAAAAAACAGTCATAGGAAAATCGGAATTATGTTTTTGCCTCATTAAAGCAAAACTTTTCCCTAAACCATCCTCAAAAAATGCTTTGGCTTTATTC
>CAZFER010000160.1:0-4016 GCA_964517495.1 uncultured bacterium
CTAGCCGGAGCGTCTCAACCGGGCTGACACGCACCGGCTGGAAGCCGATGCTCCCCAGGTGGCAAATGTTATAAAGGTGGCTCCAGGGGTGGTTTTGTTTTGTCCATGCCACCATCGGTAAAAAATAGCATACCTTTCACCATTGTATTTCAATAGATCCAATAGCTTTAATTTATGGATATCATTGTTAACAAACCGTTATTTGGATAAAATCAAATTTGCGAATGTTGTGATTTTCGATGTGAATGGCTTCGTTGAAGGATTAACTATATTAAACAACAAACAAGGGGGAGTGGATATCAATGTCCAACATACTGGAATCACATGAGTTATGGAAAGCAATTGATTCAAACAATATGATTGGATTGGTGGAATCATTTGGTGAACAATGTCTGCAGGGTGAACAACTGGCCCGTGATTTTGAATTAAAACCACTTCCTGCCACAGAGAATGTGGTAATCTGCGGCATGGGCGGATCCGCTATCGGCGGAGATTTATTAAGGGCATATGTTTCTCAAACCTGTACAGTTCCAATTGAGGTGGTTCGAAATTATAGCTTGCCCGATTATGTCAATCGAAAAACCTTGGTCATAGCTGGCTCATATTCAGGGAACACAGAAGAAACCCTTTCAACCTTTGAAGAAGCCAGAAAACGAGGGGCTAATATTGTTGGCATTTCTACAGGGGGGAAATTAGAAGAATTATGCCAACACAATAACTACCCATGCTTAAAAATTCCCGCAGGTTATCCGCCTCGGGCGGCTTTGGGTTATTCATTTATCCCATTAGTGGTATTTTTTGAGCGGTGGGGACTTATTCCTGTTCAGAAAGAAGCGCTCCAACATGCTTATAAAGCATTGAGTGAGTCGCTTCTTAAAAATCGATTTAGTGCATCAATTAATGAAAATCCAGCCAAACAAATGGCACAAGTTCTACACAACTCAATTGTGGTTATTTATGCCGGACAGGATGCGTTTGAGCCTATCGCAACCCGATGGCGCTGCCAATTCAATGAAAACACTAAAGCGTTTGCTCATAGTATGGTGGTACCAGAAATGAATCATAATGAAATTCTGGGTTGGATGCACCCTGAAGAATCCTTTAAAAACTTTCAAGCTGTTTTTCTGCTTGATGAAGATTACCATACTCAAACCCGAAAACGTTTTGAAATCATGAGAAACGTTATCCAGGAATCCGCCCAAAATGTCCATGAAGTTCACTCTCGTGGAAATGGGCTTTTGGCGCGGATGTTATCCATGATTCATTTAGGGGATTTTGTCAGTGTGTATCTCGCCGGATTGTATCATCAGGATCCCACTCCGATTCCTGCGATTGATTATTTGAAATCAGAATTAGCCAAATAAAAAATAAGCCTATAAATAGGGAACCCTCTGACAGACGGTTGCTAGAGTAAGATAGAGGAGGGATGATACCAAACTATTTTACACCGGCCATCAGAGGGCATCGATTGTACATTCAACATGTAATCTTAGTACAAAATGTCTGAATACGTCAATATTTTATTGAGATTTTGAAAGGGGATTTTCGGATAAATAGATTGTATCAATTTAATAAGAATAGTAGATATATAGAAAAAAATGATACAATTTAACAAATGGAATGCAGAAAGAGGAAACATGAAATCCCCAAAATTAAAAACCTTTGGAAAATATTCTTGTTGAATTTTGATCCGGACTTATCTTACCAAACGCCGTCAGTTAGCGCATGTTGATACCGGTTTTAGGTAGCGTTGAAAAGAGGATAGTCTCCTCTTCACTGTTTACCAGTCTGCTCGTTACTATACAGTTCACACGATTGTCATCGCTTTCCAAAAATTTAACCAAGTAGCTTTTCTCTTCGGTTTCGATTCGGACGGCGGAGCCATTCTCCACTTTTCCCGGCTTGATCGCTGGAACAGACTGCCTATGTTTGTATGGAACGAGCACGGTTAAAAATCGTTCACGTTTGCTTTTCCCTTTAGGCGTAACCGTGACATGATACTGGTCAGGCTCACCATACTCGGGAGGATCAGGAAATCCTTTCATCTGCGTCATATTCACTTCTGCCGGTTCGATGAATTGCACGCGCAAACGAGCATCGCCCTGGGATATAGTGATACGCCCTTGTTCTGGCTGATCGTCCATTTCTGATAATGCATGCAGCCACCATTCATAGTGATGCTCGTGCTTGGAATTAACTTCGTCATAAAGAACAAATAATCCAGGATGAATATGAACAACGTGCCGGATAAAACGTTCCAACGTGCCGGGATACGCCTGGCTGGCGTCAGCCTTAACATAATCGATGTGTTCGTTTGATTGAAAATCGACGATTTCACCTTTGGAATCCGCACTGCGAATTTTTTGGCCGATCCCCCCATCCACCGTGATGGTGTTGGATGATTTGGAATGCCATTGCCAATTACGGTGATGATCAGAGCCATACCACGGGTAGTATCCGGAAGCGATTGCAAGCGCTTCACCATAAGCATCAAGGGTAAAAGCGTTTTGGTCGGCATGGGCATGGCTGATAGCCCCGTATGGATCACTGTGGATAAGAAAGTGGAAATCGTTTTCTGCATCCCCTAAATCGGAGTGTAGCGAAACCAGGCCAACTCCGGGGAAATAACGGGCGCGTGGAAGATTGGCAGGTGATTTGGGTTTAATGGAATCATCCTTAAGGACAATGCCGAGAACACTCGAATCAATCCCCGATGCTTTTTCATCGGCATACCAGCGGAAATAGGGATTATCAAGCAGTGTGGAAAAATGATACATCAGCTGTCCCATGCTGCGGTTAGGCCCACTATGTTCACCATCACCGAAGGGTGAAATTTGCGCATAAGGTGGATTTGTATAAAGTTTGTAGTAAGGAGTGTTTTGGAAGAATGGCTTTTCCATCAAATCAACACCGGTGGCTTCCCGCAAGGGTACTACAAAATGAAGGGCAAAACTCATGTAATAGGACCAATAACTTGGGCCTTCATGCCAACCGCCATCTTCTTTGCCCCAGGCAGGATAAACATTCCAAAACAGGGTCATGACATAATCCAGCCACTGCTGCGCTTCCGGCCATTGATGGGCGAATGACAGAGCGGCCTCGCCAAGAAAACCGAGGGTGCGGCCTGCGTGGCTCTCGAAGGGATTGGTATGAAAGCGGCGTCTGTTTCGCAAATGGTCATAAAACTGTTGGGCACGAATACGCATGACCTCTTCCACTTTCTCACGTTCCTCAGGGGCGAAAAGATCGTACGTCCAGTCATAGGCGCGGGTGCCGCGCATCATCACCCACATGGCGGGTTCATCATTGTTTTGATAAGCGGTGCTTCCTTCTGGATTCCAATTAAAAAAGTGCAGAATACGCCGTTTAGCTTCGTTCCCATACTTGACTTCACCACTAAGCAAGTAGGCAAGGGCGCAACGCTCCATGGCGTCCATAGGTGGGCGAGTTTCACGAAATATTTTTTGGTAGAGTTTACCTCGCTCAGGTCCGGAACCGGTGACGTAAGGTGGTTCTTCCACCAACGTCGCTCCGATATAGCGTTCACAGGAATTCAGGAGCAATTGGCGAGCGCTTTTCAAATCACCGCTTTTTGCACGTTTTCGATAAGATTCAAGTTCGCTGTTCAAAATGAACAGGCGGGGGCGCGTGTCGGGAATAGCATCGATAACTTCGTCAACCTTGGGCATAACGAATTCCTGTGCGGATTCGGGTACAGAAAAGGGACGCCCGTGGCTCCACTGAACGGTTTTATTTTCCTGAACGCCATAACGCCAATAGTACGAACCTGGTTCCAGCGTTTGCTTCAAGGCATACGTACTGACAGGGATGTCTTTAATGTGGTGAACAATCTCAGAAAAATCCCGCTCTGTGCTAATCTGAAGGCTATAGGTCAGGTTTCGTTGGGGTGGCACCCAATTAAAGGGAGGTGGATTAACCGAAACCGTCTCGCGTGGAAAAGGTGAGTAGTTGATCTGATTCGAGCCAGGAGGCTGGTCAAGCTGATACTCAGCGGC
>CAZFER010000161.1:0-3965 GCA_964517495.1 uncultured bacterium
GATTTATATGAATCCAACTGTCTTGAAACCACATAATGAAGGGGTGATACTCAGTATTCGAGTAAACCCCAAAGCGTCTAAATCTGGAATTAACGGGCTGATTGGAGATGAACTAAAAATCAACCTGAACGCGCCTCCAACGGATGGTCAAGCCAATAAGGAACTCATCAAACTGCTTTCCAAGACCTTTTCAATCCCTAAATCACAGGTCAAAATCATTAGTGGTGAAACTTCCCGTTCAAAAAAAATCTTATTAATTAACGCCGATGAACAAACCATCCAAACCCATATCAATCAATTTCTCAGTGAATAAGAGTATTTTATTTTTTAGGCCCGTTCAATATAACTTCCATCACGAGTATCCACTTTGATTTTGTCACCTTCATTAACAAAAAGGGGAACTTGTACTACTGCGCCTGTTTCCACTTTTGCCGGTTTGTTTCCACCAGAAACGGTATCACCTTTAAGACCCGGTTCAGTTTCAACCACTTCGAACACCATATGTAAAGGCATATCAACATCGACCGGTTCATCATTATGGAATAACAAGGTCAAATCAGTATTTTCCTTAAGCCATACCTCTTTTCCTAAAAGGGATTCGGGAGGTAATGAAAATTGTTCATACGTTTCTGAATCCATAAAATGCAATTGATCATCCCGGTAAAGATATTGAACTTCTCTGGGCTGTAAATCAGCTTTGTTTAACATTTCACCAGATTTTACCGTTTTGTCCAATACCCGTCCGGTTTTCATATGTTTGATCTTCAGGCGAACCACGGCTTGCCCTTTTCCAGGAGCATGATGCTCATATTTGGTGCATACATACACCTCACCATCTATTTCGATTTTGGTACCCGTACGAATTTCTGTCGCTTTTAATGGAACACCCATTGAGTACTCTCCTATTAATCTATGGTATATTAAACTATCTATGTTTAATTATTGGTTTGTTTTGAATTGTTAAGTATGGGGACGCATTAAGGGAAAATAGACCGTATTTTTAATGTTTTCCTCGTTGGTTATCAGGGCCACAAACCGGTCGATTCCCATCCCCCATCCGGAAATGGGAGGCATCCCATATTCCATGCAGGCAATATAATCTTCATCCAATTCCATCGCCTCTTCATCCCCCGCATCCCTTAGTTCCTGTTGAGCCGTCAATCGTTCACGTTGATCCACAGGATCAACCAATTCCGAATAGGCATTGACAATCTCCATTCCCGCTACCACTAGTTGAAACCGATCGGTGATACTGGGATCATCATCATTAGCACGTGCAAGGGGTGAAAGTTCTTTAGGATGTGACATCAAAAAGAGGGGGGATACAATCTGTGGACGACACGCTTTTTTATAAAAAGCATCCACTAACGCTCCCCAACCAAGTGAATTTGTATCAACATCCTCCATCGAGATTTGATGCTCATCGATGGCTTTCAACAAATCCTCTTTTGTTCGATGTTCATTAATATCGATTTCTGTGGCGTCCAGAATCACATCGCGCATGGTTTTTCTGGGCCAGGGGGGTGAGAAATCAATGGATTTACCTAGATATTCAAAGGTTAGTGAGCCTAATACCTTTTCCAGAGTTTGAACCAGCAAGCGCTCAGTAAAATCCATATTATCCAAGTAATTCCAATACGCAGCATAATATTCCAGCATTAAAAATTCCTGCAAATGTGCAATTGAAATTCCTTCATTGCGAAAACAATGGGCAAATTCAAAAACCCGGTCATACCCACCTACGATCAAGCGCTTGAGATAGGTTTCCGGTGCTATACGCAGGTATAGGTCAATATCCAGGGCGTTATGATGGGTTACAAAGGGCTTTGCCATCGCTCCTGACGGTTTTGACTGCAGGATGGGGGTTTCCACTTCCAGAAAATCATGGTTTTCCAGCATCCGCCGGATTTCACGAATGACGTCCCGGCGAATTTTAAAACGATGCCGGGAATCCTCATTGACAATCAAATCAAGATAGCGTTGTCGATAGCGGGTTTCGCGGTCGGTCAATCCGTGCCATTTTTCTGGAAGGGTTAACAGCGCTTTTGATAATAATTGAAACGAATGGGCGCGAAGGGTGATTTCACCAGTTTTGGTGATAAACATTTCCCCTTCCGCTCCCACGAAATCACCAATATCCAAACATTTTTTGAAGAAATCATAAGATTCCTTACCCAAATCGTTTTGGGCAAAACAAAGCTGGATTTTTGCTTCCGCATCCCGGATATGGGCAAAACTCAATTTCCCCATCTTTCGAATGGCAATAATGCGTCCAGCCAACCGCACACCTGATTCGCCTTCCGGCAACTCACTCGCAGCTTTGATGGTATGGGTGCATTCGTAGCGATCAGGATAAGGTTGAACACCCTTTTCACGAATTGATTCCAACAATTCAATCCGCTCTTCGCGAACGCTTTTCTTGGTTTCAGACATGGTTTTACCCTTAACAAAAAGAAGAACCCCGAAAAAATCCGGGGCTTGGACTAGAAATTATAATTGCTTTTCTAAAGATATTACAGTGGCGTAAAATGTGTATTTAAAGATAGAGATTAAGCTCCAGGCTGCCCCCCATAGGGCCTATCCAGATTTCCTGGACCAAAATAGTTTATATCACCATTGCTGTTTAAGCCGTTGGTTGAATCATAACGCATGCCATATTCATTATAGCGGTTTGGTCCGATACTCCGAATCTGAAAACGTACCTTTCCGGCAAACGCCTGGTCATTCGAACCACCGGTCCAGTGATTGGGGTATCCAGTATAAATATTGAAGTCAGCCAGCAAATTGTTATTAATCGGCTTGGGATCCGGCTGAGTTGTAATGAATTAAAAAGGATCGTAACTATGGATAAAATTAAAGCGGCCTGGAACCGCTGGCGCAAATGGATCCGGATTCAATGAGGCAATGTAACTCACTGGTGTTGTGATTCTCCAAATTCGATTCTGATTGGGAACACGGTTTCCCTGATCAAGCATATATTGTTGCAATGCATTGGCATAAGCATTCTGATCAGCCTTAACACGTGCAATCTTTGCCCGGATTTGAGCATTTAAAAAATTGGGGACCGCTATGGCTGCCAATATTCCAATAATGGCAACCACGATCAATAACTCAATCAACGTGAATCCTTTTTTCATGATTATTCCCTCTCAATTATATTGTTTTTAGGGACCAAAGCGGCATATATCGCCGATGCTTACCAATCCATTGCTGGGATCATATGCCAAGGCATAATCTCCCTGGCCGTTGGGGCCCAGACTGCGCAGTTGCCATTTGTCGACGATGCGGGGAGGGCTCCCGGTTGGATTATCCATTTTTCCAATGTTATAAAAATAATCACGGCTTAGAGATGAACTGCCTCCTTCAGCGTATAGATAAATATAATTGGGAATTACAGCAGGAAACCAACCGAATCCACCTGCTGTTACCTGGCCTTTGAACTCAAAAGGATCGTGTGGCAGGGATGACATATAAGGTGTTGGGCTGGTCAAACGATCCAAACCAAAGGATGGCCCTGGTGAAGCCCCGCCTATAGGGTATGCATTCTTATCAAGTTTATATTGCTCCAATGCCATACCAATTGAACGTTCATCCGCCTGGGCACGAGCCACTTTGGCCCGAATCTGTGCATTCAAAAAATTAGGAACCGCAATAGCAGCCAATATCCCTATGATAGCTACAACAATCAGTAATTCGATAAGAGTAAAACCTTTTTTTAATACCATCGTGTTTATCAAATTTTCCTTAAAAAAATTATAATTGCATGGATATTAAACCATGAGTGTGAATACGATCAAGCACCTGCTTTATCTGAATGGTTGATTAACAAATCATAAATCTTTTCGCAATAAATAATAATCTGATAGCTTGTTAAAAACGACACATTACGGCATAATTGGTGAATCATCAGAGGGGGGTATATTTCATGACACATTCAATCAATCCATTAGTGGATTGCGTTTTTA
>CAZFER010000162.1:0-3898 GCA_964517495.1 uncultured bacterium
ATTTTTTAGAGGATGATAATTTGGACCAATTCTTTTGTTTACCTTCAGGGCTGTCTGATAAGATATAATATGGATAACGTCCACCCATCCTTCACGCTCAGCTAACGATGCCATAACTTGGAGGGAATCCCCCAGAATCATGCGGTTACTCCAATTGGCATCATGCTGGTAAAATTCCGTCTTGGCATCCGAATCCGGCAAACCATTGAAATCATCAAAAAGGCTGGGCTGCTCCCAACTTTCATAATCCATTTTTCCATCTTTGTGCTTGCGCAAGTCGTCAATCAACACCTTGGGGTGGATTTTCTCTTGAATATAAAGTGGAGGAACATTAACCACCAAATCAGACCAATCCTGTTCATCTTTCCCACGCCAAACCAACTGTGGATCAAGATCACGGTCCCGGCGTTTATACGCAATTTGGATAGGAGATTGTAATTCCTTGGGTACTACTGGTTGATATTCTGCTGTAGGGATATTTTTCCGGGAAGCGTCATCATGCTTGATTGCTTCAACGGTCTTTTTGGCTTTCTTTTTAGTAGTTTTCTTTGGCGGCATCCTACTTCTCCTCTATGTGCCAATATTTCCTTAAATTCAATATTTCAAGCGTGTTGCATCTACTTTTGGCCCCATTGGCCCCTTTATGGCCCCTTTGAACCTCTTGTTGTATGTCCCCTTTGGCCCCTCTATCTGGCCCCAATGAAAACACATTTAACATTAATGATTTGGCCCCATTGGCCCCTTTGTGGCCCCTTTGAGTAGAGGAAAATCTACGCCTTTTTGAATGTTTTGCAAAGTTGGTAATAAACACCTTTTCCAGTGGTTCCAACTTTTCCAATCACGCCCTTCTCCACCATGTCAGATAAATCTCTAGTAGCGTTTCTTTTGGATGAAGACATGTGCTCTTGATAAATGGCATTGGTAATCTTTTTGTGCACTTTGAGAAAAGCAATGGCTTGTTTTTGACGGTCGTTTAAATCGAATGAGTTTATGATCTCATCGGTTAACCAATCACGCCATATTGTTACAACGAAAAATCCATCTCTCTGTTCAAAACTTGGTTCGGGGAGTTCTGCTTCAAGAGACAGATTGATGATTTTCTGAGTACCGGTACCGGATTTCTCAATATAGTGGGTTTGGAAAAACGCTTCCGCTAAAAGAGGATTGTATGGAACAGAACCATGATCTTTGCGAAGACTTTCAAACGTAAGGGTACTCGGCAAAGAACCTGGATTCCAGACTTCCAATCTGTCAGAAAACAAACGCACTTCAACGGATGCATTGCTATAATAATCCCGGTGAACAAGAGCATTAATAATTGCTTCAGAAACTGCACCTGTGGGCAATTCGTATTCTCTGGATGCGGTATTATTTGTTTTACGAACTCCAACGGACCGGCTTATGTTGGATAAAACAAAGTCAAGCGCTTGGTCGGCCTGTGCAAAAAGATCGCCTGTATAAATCTGCTGTGAAGCAAAAGGACGTTTATATTCAATCCCATGACAAGAAATACATTTGGTTTCAGCAGTACGGAAGAAGTTTTCAGGTTTTGGTGAAAACAAAAGAATTGCAGCATTTTTGGGAACCTTTTTGTCCAAAAGATTTAAATGGGTTAATAGTTTTTCTGTTTTCGTACTGGGTCCCAAAGGAAATTTGCGTTCATTTCGTGCGGTTTCAAGAAACCAATCAATTCGTTTGCGAGAAATATTTTTGAGTGTGGTTCCTTCACATAATGCAGAATCAAAAGGCAGGATACGTAATAGTCCATTTTCTTCAAAATAATCGTAAAGACTGGCATAGACTTCAGAGGTCAGTGATATGAAATCTTCAACCCGGCGTCTTGTGAGTTCATTGCTGGCTTTTTTTATTAAAGCCTTCATCTTTTGATTTCGCTTTGATTCATCACGTCCCCAAATGTAAATCAATCGCTCTTTATTTAAATTTGAAGCATGAATGTATTCATGTTCTGTTGGAGAAACACCGTTTACGTCTTCAAAACCATAGTCATATCCAAAAATTCCTAAATAGATGTCACAGCGTTCAACTTCATGAAGGTAGGTTTGATCAGCACGTTTATCTCTAGCAGGTAAATCTTCAAACAAAAATACTTCTGAAATGAAACGTCGCAATCCAGCATCTCCAAGCAAATAAGACTTGAGATTTTGACGTTCTGTTTCAAACTCTTTTTGAACACTGCTGATAAAAATTTTCAAACGTGTGTTAGGCACAGTTAAAAGTCCTTTCAGCAGTAATATTTTCTATCATACTTTCAAACCGTTCATCAACCGTATCTTTGAAATCGGCTTGGATTTCATAAACGTCGGTAAACTCAGCAAAAGCCCATCTTCCATATTGCTTAAGATTATTGACTCCCGGTATCCAGTAATTATCCATTGTTAATTTCTTTTCTTTTGCGTCCTCACCACGGTAACCCTTAATTTCAACAATGAGATGAAGGGGATCATCTTTGCCATTTCCATCGTCAACCAACACGATGAAATCGGGGATATACTTTCTGTTTTCCGGCCCATTTTTATATGGGACTTCTAATCCTAAATAATGAACGTCCACCTTTGGAAAGATCAATCCGTTCTCTCAATTTAAATGCGTGATAATTGGTAATGACGATCTTGGCACGTTCAATGTTACCATACATATCTGGGGGAATAAGTTCCCGGCTTTGGTAATAACTATCGGGATCATTGGGTTGCAGAACACGAAGACGATCTCGAATCGTAATTCCTGGTGTCACGACGACAAACCCACGTGTGAATTTGCTACTATTGGGTCTTCGAATAGCATTGATCGTCTGCCAGGCGATAATCATAGCCATCACTGTTGTCTTACCCGAGCCAATGGCAAGTTTTAAGGCGGTGCGCAACAACTCAGGATTAGCTTCTTGATTGGCTAGAGTTATCTGTTCCAAGAAATATTTATTATTTTTATTGCCTTTCGGTACAACTTCTGTAAGCCAAATCAAAGTTTCTACGGCTTCAATCTGACAAAAGAATGGTCTAAAACTACTGAACTTATGATACCGCCAATGCTGAAGCAAACGAGCTGTCTCCGGGGTTACTTTCCAAAGATGTTGAGGTAATAACTTCCACTGATAGACTTCCTTGCGTATGGAATTGATCAAAGAGGTTGGGTCATAGCGTTGCTCATCTCCCGAGGATAACTCCACACCTTCTTGATAGAGTAAATCTTGAAAATCTTCTTTTTTCTTCCGCTTTTTGGGTTTCGGGATAGGGGTAAAAAACTCTGCACGTAGGCGTTCTTCGATGATATTTTGGGTTGGTTGACCTTGTTCGTCTAATTCCCAATGTTTATTAGGATACTCATAAGGAGAATTAAGCACAGGTTGTTCAAAGAATCGATCATTCATATTGAAAATTTCTCCCTACAACAAAAATTGAATCAAAGCGAATTTATTTTTTCAATAAAGGATCGCGAATTCAGGTATTTCACACTATAACTAACGATGCCGCATGATCATAGCCATTCTAAATTATGATCCATTGTAACAAATAACCTTTTTCACGTTAAACTACTAGCCACGGTATTTATCAAAAATTCGTTATTTACCGTCAGGTGCGTCAGGAAAACGGGACAAACCTGTCGAACCTGCCGCAAATCACGCAACAAATCTCACAAAATCACCTCCTCATGTGTACACAATCATAGAGTATATGTACACAAAAGCAGAATCTGTGTATACAAAATGATCACAAATAGATTCTCGAATATATTCCATTTACTTTGGATTAATTTGAAGAAAGACGGTATATTCCTGTGTACAAATTTATGTACAAGGGTTATTTCAAAAATGAGGGACTATTTGTGTAAGCCTAGTATTTTCAGCGCATTAAAAAGCGCGCCGGAGAGGACTCGAACCTCT
>CAZFER010000163.1:0-3796 GCA_964517495.1 uncultured bacterium
TTCCACATACCTCCCACTAGCACAAATCCCAGCAGGAAGAACGCGTATCCCTCCCACTGGGAAAGTCGTTATGCTATTATTTATTCTCACTCATTCAAATTTGACCGAATCAGGTACACTTGCTGTTAGGTCGGAAATATCCCAAGTAAACAATCTATTTCCCGCAAACCCAATCACACTATTTTGATTTGAAACAAGTTTGAGTTTCCGAAACTTGTTCGTTTCATTGCCTGCAAATATAAGAGCCACATTCTCATTCAGAGCATCAAACAAACCGGTTTCTTGTTCATCATCACTGGTAAATAAAAGAAACCTTCCATCTTTAGATATTGATGTAAGTTTTCCTGAAACACCTTTTATGAGAAATTCAGGTGTCGTAGAAACCAAACCGCCCGTTTTTATGTCCCATTTTTCAATGACAGAATATTTCGACTTTTTTCCATCACTTAAAATGTATACATGTTCCCCATCTTTAGAAATTGTAGCGCCAACTCCAAATATACTTTTAATTACCTTTTTCTGTTCCAATGAAATTATAACCCCAACATCAGTGACAATATATTTCCCATTTGGTGTATATTCCATTCCAAGGCCAATACCAATTAAACCATTCACACTATACAATTTTTCCTGAGTTTGAGTATCCCAAACCTGTAAATAAGGTTCATACAAATCATTCATTGTGGCAAAATTTTGTCCATCGGGTGAAAACGCTACTGCTTCAACGGAGGGAAATCCTAAGGGAAAATAGTCCAAATCTCTATAAGTTGATACAGTGGCAATTTCCACACCGGTGTCAGCGTCCCACAAACGGGCGATTCCTCCAATGCCTCCACTCAACACAAGATTTCCATCCGGTGAGAATGTCACACTTGGGATGCTATAAGGATGTTTTGAAAATGTTGAAATTTGCTCACCTGTGGCGGCATTCATTACAACAATCTTTGATTCATGCGCATTTTTATCAAAAAAAGCCGCAGCAATGCGGGTGCCATCATCTGAAATCGCGTAGGATTTTATTTTGCTGTTTCTCGGCAGTGTGAACACCCGCTCTGGTTGTGCCTGTGCACTCGCTGATTTCGTTACTATAGAAGATACGAAAATAAGAAGTAACATGATTTGAATTTGGATAATTAACTTTTTATTCATTTATGGCCTCCTTATGGTACAAATATAATGATTGTAGGATTTTCGGTAACATCTGGGATTGAGATTGTCGAGTAACCCGCTTCAGGTTTATCTTCGGAACTACTTTGGACAGTGATTGTTTGCTGATGTTCTAACTGTGGAGGGTTGGAAGTGAAGTCAAACTTGTAAAGTTTCAAATCATAACCAGTGTATATCCCTTCCACAATCAAATCACGGCTATCCTCACTGAAAGTATGAACATATGGATGATTTTCAATTACTAGATACCGCCATATGGCTGCATATTTATCACTACCCACTTTCCATCCACACCATGCATAATCGTCATCTTTATAGACATCATCATCAGTATCCGTTTCAAGCGGATGCCATATCGTATTGCCATCATCATTCAAATTGGGTGAATCGCTGAGGGTTTCATCAAGATACTCTCTAGCAGCATAACGGATATCCCTCGAATTCACAGTAATAGGTTCAAAGAACCCAAGATCAACATTCGTACACTCACCACCTACTTGAACAATTCCTCTGTCTACATGGTGATACACTATATCATACATCCATCCAATACCCTCATGGGGCGACATGGTGGCGTTCATTAACATCTCGCGCATATAATAAACCGCTTGCGATGTTTCTGTCGCATTTGTGGCTGAAAAAATATTGTAACAACTGGCTTCATAAGAAGCACCAAAACCGTATTCTGTGTTGGCAAAATTTGGAATAATACCTTTGTCATTACATAAGTTATAAAGATGTTTTAATCGTTGAATATACGATTTGTTATCCGATTCGTGATATTCAGGTGGATATTTGCCGGAATATCCATGGATGGCGATTATATCTGGAAATTTGTCCCAAGTATTGTTTCCTTGAGATTTCACTTCATCAATAAACGATATGAGGAAGTCTTTTGCGTAATAATAGTCATCGCCCAGACGTCTTGAATCTTCGATACTACCACTCATGATATCGATCATAGGCCATTCATCTTTCAATTCATCATAGGCTTCCACATAATATTTGGCAAAATCTTTCCCCGCTTGTGTCTCATCAGAACCCCATTTTCTATCACCGTCGGCATTGTAGCCCCCATCTTCCTCATTGCCTATTTCGATGGCAATCACGATGTCCTCCAACTTGGCATTGGGGTCAGCATATGTTTGAAGAGCAGGCTCAACAATATTTTTGAGCCTTTCGTATACAAATTCTCCATAATGTGAAGGAGTGACAGTCGATTCATTCAATAATGGATAGTATCCGGCGAATTCATCCATTTGCCACCATTTCATCCCAGCGTCATCCGCAATCGGACCGCAATGAAAATTCAAAATGGCTTTAATCTCAGTGCTATGATTATCGTTGTAGTTCCAGATATCCACCATCGCTTGAGTAGTTTGGTTGATTGTATAACCGGAAGCATAATGGCGCTCAATACGAAGCTCATCATCATCCATTTGAGATAATGTTTTCGGGAAATGAGTACCATAATCCGTAAAACCAAACTCAACCTTAAAAATGGGACGTTTCGAAGTGGAACTACTCTCTGTAGAGTGGAACGTCCAAGTGTCGGATGAACTGTTGTCTACTTTTAGGAGGAACCCTTTGTCACCAATATCAGTAGAATTATTCATATAAAAAGATTTAAAAGCCCACGTGGCTTCAAATGTGACCCAGTCGGATTGGTTCTCCAAAGTTTTTTTCCGGCTACTATAGTCATTGGTAAAATCGCCTCCACTCCAGAAACCGCCGAAACCGTCGTTATTCCATGTTACTGAAGACATGTACCAACTCTTGGTCATTTTGTATGTTCGTACATTTAGCGCGTCGGGGGAACTTGGTTTGGATTTGACGTACAGATGAATGGAAGCCTCTTTGATATTAACACCGCTACCCAATTCGGAATCTACATGAGTAACACCAAACAAAATTCGTTTTTCTTCTGAATTGTCACTGCTGAGTTTTAATTCTGTGTTTGTTCCGTATTGGGTGCTGGGATTGGCTTGATCGATATAGGCGTCATAAATATCACCACCGCCATAGAATCCTTCGCCTTCAAACGTCGAACTCGGATCAATCACCACATCCCCCTCCGGCGCATTCGCCAAGTCCCCAAGGTGTGCCGACATCTCCGCAATTCCAGGTGCGTTGCGATTCAGGCGCCATTGTTGTTGTGAGCGGATGGGATTTTCAAAATCCAGAATGCGCTCTCCTGAATCGTCCAGGACGTAGCTTTCAACTGGGCGAAGTTTATGCACCACTTTGTTATCTTTAACAAATTCAAGAGGTTGATTGACGCTGATTGGCTCTGCGTAAAGGTCGCGTTCCACGCCGCCCTGTTTGGCTTGGCTGCTGATGAAGACCTCGGGAATCTCAAAACGGGCGGTGAGGTAGTCATTGGCGTTCAGCTGCCCGTTTCTTACCTGCGAGCGGATTTGGTTCATGAGTGCCTCTTTGACTTTGACATCCACCTTCAAGATATCATGGATATAACGAACCGTCACATCGACATTGGGAAACACCTCATTCCAGCGAACCGTATCACCGATCACCATCATGTTGGTCCAATCCGCCTTTCCTAAATCGAACGCCTGGAACTGGTTGCCTCGCCCAATGCCAAGGTTTTCGAAGCGGTAGGTGAAGACAT
>CAZFER010000164.1:0-3679 GCA_964517495.1 uncultured bacterium
ATCGATAATATTGTTATCACCGATGAAACATCGGTTGATGCATGGTCCTTGTACTAAGGTCTAATCTGCTCAATGCTCTCAAAGGGGATGTCCTAGCGGCATCCCCTTTGTATACTTAAGGCAAACTATCAACGTTATAAAATACAAACATTTATGAAAAACATGTTGACATCAAGCCCACCATCCCATTCAGATACCCGCCAAAGTTTTACCCTTATTGAGTTATTGATTGTGGTTGCGATTATTGGCATCCTTGCGGCTATTGCGGTTCCTAATTTTTTGAATGCTCAAATCAGGGCCAGGATATCGCGGGCGTGGGGTGATCTGAATGCGATTTCAACCGGGATTAAAATGAGCCAAATGGACCGGAATGTTTTGTTAGTTGATTTTTGGGATGATGATCAGCCTTGGGGAACCAAGCGGATTGAATATGTATTTCATGGAGTGGGAAAAGGGCAAGGTGAACGTACATTGCTTGATATCCTTTCGCCCTTGACCACACCAATTGTGTATATGAACAGCCTGCCGAAAGATCCATTTGAAAGCCAAACCTATTTTGGCAGTTTTCTGTCCGAATACTACGGTTATGCGGATAATGATCCGGAAAGCAACGCCCCTGATCACGGCATCCCCGCCTTAAGGCCTGAGCGTGCTCAACAGTTAGGTTTACAGCCGCTCAATGAAGGTGATTATATTTTGGGTTCTGTTGGACCAGATGGGATATGGGGATTGTTTCAATCATCGAGCAGCGAACTGGGTGAAATTGCCATTCCCTTTAATATGAGCAACGGAATCCAAAGCATTGGGGACATCACCCTTCGCGGCAATGGAACCATTAACCGGTAAATCACGAATGGTTTCATGCCCTAACGAGCGTCTTTAAATCCAATACTGTGTTTGATGGCATCCAGTAGCATTTGGTTGTTTGCATCCCTCTGAACATCATATGACACTCCTTTACCAGTGGTGTCGATGGCCTGCTGTGGACGTTCAGTTAGGGTTAGCAATAGAATGCTCATTTGGGGGCGCCCTTTCCTAATGGCATTAAGAATGTCTAACCCTCCTGAAGACGACATCTTTTCATCGTAAACAATCAAATCTGGATTTTTGGCCACCGTATCAGCCACTGCCTGTTTAGGATTGGAACAATGGAAAAAATTGGCCTGGTTGGATGTGACAATATTTTCAATCTTTTTGGCGAGTTCGGAATCATCCGAGATAAGATAGATGATTTTGCGCTTGATGTTGTTGCTAATATCCAATGAAGAATACCTCCATAATTATGGATTTTCATCTTTGTTCTATAAAGATTATAACATAAAAGGTGATTAATTTTATGTGTACGATGAGAAAAGGGGGTTCAATTAACCGAATAAATTTAATGTATTGTTTCTACGATAAACGGAAAATTCATCAATTTTTAATTCATGTCTCATATTAAATGGACAAAATAAGTCATTCTGATTTTCCAAATTGAAAGGAGTGTATGAATGAAGCGAGTCCTATTTTTTGTCCTTATGGGGCTGATATCGATTTCAACGATGGCAGCCACGAACAACACAGGGAATGCACCCACCTTTATTTCGATGCTGATTTCAACCAATGCGTTGGCAGATCCGCCTGTGATGAGCCCGGATACAGTTGATGTTGGATTGGACATCAACGCTGATGGCACGATAGACCATTGGTTATCAGGAGAGCGAACCGAATGGCTACGGCGTGATAGTTATACCAATGTAAATTGGAATTCCTGGCGGCGCTATTTGTTACGCCTTGATGAACATGCGGGTAAAACCGCCAAAATTCGTATTGTGGATAACAGTGACAAGTATTACATTGCCGTTAAAGCTCTGCGAGTGAATAATGCGGATGGCATAGTTGTTGAAAATACAATTAAAAACGGTTTATTTGAAGATTCCACTCCATTGGCGTTTTGGACCTTGTTGAGTGGGAGCATTACAAATAAATCAGATTTATTGGGAGTGGATGATGATGGATCAAAAGTCTTCTTTGGAAGCCAGTATTTAACCACCAATGTCAATGGATTGGGGGATACAGCGGTGGTGGAATCAGAGCCTTTTGAATTGGTTGAACCAACCAGTTTTGTGTATGGAATGCTGGCTGGTGGACCCTCCGAACGCTGGAACCGCACAGATTATGCCACAACGCCTAATCCACAGGGTGTGGTTTATCCCCCCGATAATTTGTCTTATGTATACATTGATGTTGGTACTGTAAATGATCCACCTAATGGACAGTATGATGAAGGAACAGATATCCCTGTGCTGGGATTTTCGCCAATTTCGCGAGGAGGCAGCCCCAGCGATGGAAACATGCATCCTGTTTTTTTAAATACCACCGGTTTAGAAAATCGATTGGCCCAAGTGGTTGCCGTAGATGATTCAGAAGCGTGGTATGTACAAATGGATGGCTGGAGGATGAATTGGGATCCTTATCACATCACCAATGGAGGATTTGAGGATGTTCCTGACGAATTAAAAACTGCGAGCACCAATCCTATAGATTATACGGAGCATCCCTCAGGGGGAATTCCTGGTTGGACAGTTACAAAACGTCCTTTACCCGATGGAACACCAGCGGATGAAGATGCCAGTGTTTGGTTTTATGGACCGATGAATGAAAACTGGGCTGATCAAGTTTATATCGGAACGATTGACCTTCCTACTGCTGGTCCCATATTGCGAGGGGTTGAAATCCGGTCAGATGTATTCCGTATTGAAGCCATTCCCGATCCCATCCAAAGTGTCTTTTTACAATATAGCGGTACACAAGGCACCAACCGTTTTCGCGGTCCGGACAAATATGCGTCTGTGGAATTGCAGGTTGATATCAACGGTGATGGTGTATTCGATGGCGATGAAGATTATATCTATCGTGAGATGTCGCAAGGCATGGGTTGGAATCTGAATACTTCCAACCTGGATTTATGGCAATATCCTGACTATCGCCATTACATCCTTCCTGAACATTATGGAAAAAAAGCGCGTATTTATATCATTGATCTATTGACCAGCGGCTATGCCTGGTTGGCGGTGGATGACTTTTTCTTTTGGAACGGCAGTGAAATAATCAAACCGTTCCCCAACGCTGATTTTGAAATGGGTGGTAATCCAGATGGTTCGATTCCGGATTGGGAAGATTATATTTTTGGAGGTTTTAATGAATGGCTGGCGGCTACAAACGAAGTCGTCAATCGTTCGGATTCACCAACCAATAATCGTATTCATGGAGGCCGTTACACCTATGTTGACGGTGACTTTGCCGCAGATTCAGGTGGTGATGGAGGAACAGGGGAATTAATTTCAGTTTCTTTTACCATACCATCATTGGTCTCTCCCATCAACAGTTGGATGTTGTATTAATCTTAACATAAGCACCTTGCTGATAGTAAAGAAGGGCGATATTAGCGTATCGCCCTTTTTTTATTTAATCTATCATCATGAATGTTTCAATCTTAACAATGCGGCAGAATGACTATAATCAGAATACACTTTGCCGTTTCATATCGGTATTACAGAATGACACGAACGGGGCTTTAATTGTGAAAGGAAATTTCACACCCTGATTTTACAATAAAATGGTGCAAATCGTATGAAAATCCCTCTTTTAGATTTAAAAGCCCAACTGCGTTCGATTGAGGATGAGATCAAATCGGCGG
>CAZFER010000165.1:0-3533 GCA_964517495.1 uncultured bacterium
CAAGCACAATCCTGCGTTGATTCGTTTATTCATATACATATTCCTCCCAAAAAATAGTTTGAAGCCGGCACAACAGCCGACTTGATAAACACAAGTAAAACCTGTGGTTTATCCATCATAAAATAAAAAAGCATAATACACACTAATTACTAATTTTCTCAATTAAAAATAAGAACAAAGGCGGTGACACAAATCACCGCCTTTGAATTGTTCATCATAGTTTAATAAAGAGACCAATCGCTGACATTCACCTGGGGATTGAAATCAGCGAGTTTCACAACTGCCCAGCCCGATTCATCCCGCCATGCTTCCTGCATGGTGCCATCAGGACGGGTGCTCCAATAGCCCCATTTGCCAGTGCGGTCGCCACTGCCATCGTCGCTGTTCATCAAAATGTCAAATCCAACCACGTTACGTGTTACTGGTTTTAATGCAGCTGATAAATCAATGATGTATTCAGCAACATAACCACTTTCATCATCTTTAACCGTGATTGCACCATTCCAAACAGTTCCTGTAGTGGATTTCCAGCCACCTGAAATTTCGACCAATGAATCTTGTGCGGGTGCAAGGGAGCCTGATCCTCCCCAAACGTTATCGGGCCGCATTGTTGCTTGGAATCCATAAGGACCACCATCATTTCCTCCGGCTTCCCCTTTGTTGCCCACAGCACGGCTCATATCGCCATCCAGGTAAAATTCTACCGAGTCTGAACGCCAATTGGTTTCATTGACAAAATTGACCACATCACCATCCACAACATCCATGGCAACATACAAAACATTATTGTTATGGAACGCATAGAAGGTGCAATGTTCCTGATTGGCGGGATAAGCAATACCCGAAATATGCACACCAGGAGCGGTTGTATCGCCTTCTTCATGCGCGAAGGTTT
Organism: uncultured bacterium; assembly: GCA_964517495.1. Classification (GTDB taxonomy): domain Bacteria; phylum Hinthialibacterota; class Hinthialibacteria; order Hinthialibacterales; family Hinthialibacteraceae; genus CAZFER01. The sequence goes on from CAZFER010000165.1 coordinate 896, forward strand.
CTGTATAAGCTCCATCATATTCACCGGTGTCAAGTTTTCCATCCAACGTAATTTCACGGTTAATCATTGGAATGGCAAAGTTGATCGGATAAAGCGAGACATCACCAAGCGTATCCAATGCACCGCCCGCATTACCGGTAATGGTTTGGAATTCTTCCGAGGCGGCTGCCGTCACTTCGAGGTCATAGGTCATCGTGGCTTCACCGGCGAGTTTATTTAACGTCCAGGTGAGAGTAGTGCCTGAAACGGATGTGCTTCCATTGGTTGAAATAATGTTAACTGGTGTACAACCGGCAGGAAGATTCTCCACAATCTTGCCGCTGCTGGTTTGGCCTTGAGCGACACTGGCAGTCACCTGAATCCCTTCAAGCGTACCACCACCCATTGGCAATGCCGGGTCGGGAATGCTTCTCAAGGCCGTTAAAGGATACAGTTCCAGTTCCACATCCTGATACAAACCAAGTGATAATACTCCATCGGAATGTGATGTCACGCAAAGACCGACATAGACCGGGTCTTCCATGATGATTTCACGGCTATCGTATAAAGTGCGTTCATTGGTATCGACATCGAGGTAATAGGTATAAAACATGTTGCCGATGCGGAAAATTTCCAGATCACCCACTTGAGCCGCGTTCATGTTGCTGGATGTTGAATCTGAACTACCACCTTTTGTTGAGCGCCATTGCGAATCCTGCTGTAAATCCTGCAAGCGGATAATGGTGGAATAGTTCACCGCATCCGATCCCAAATCATTCCGTACCATAAAGCCCGCTTTAGCCCAGTTATTGGTGCTTTCAAATCCATCAAGAAACACATTGCCTTTGATACTGAACGAACCATTTACTTCACTGAAGACGAAATGAAACTCATCGGCTGCACCCCAAATATCAGCGCCACTGCCATACACTTCATATTCGCCATCGATAATGGATGCATCACCCGGAACCTCTACATCCCCGATATCGGCATGGTGGTCAAAAATACCAACCGGCCCTTGCAGGAAGAGAATATCGACATTGGCAACACCACGTGTATAAATGCCATTGATGTCACCAGAGAAGACTTTACCTGCATCTGTAGCGTCCGCCGGTAAGGTAAGTTTGTATGAAACTGAAGTAACAGAAGGTGTCAATGTCCATGTGATGGTTTGGCCTGATACGGTACCACCATTACTGACATCACTGATATCCCAACCTTCCGGGAATGTTTCAGTCAATGTACCAGCCGCTGGATTTTGAATATCTATCGTTACTGTGGTTGATTCACCACTTTGAACCAAACCACTGCTGAACGAACGCACGCCCACAAAATCTGAACCACTTGCGCCTAGTTCATATAACGCTTGTACATCTTCCGGGCTTAATGCACGGCTATAAATACGAACATCATCCAATGAACCCACCAACCGGTTGTAGGTGGTATTCTGCAAACGGCTGCCGATAGTCACATCGGGCGTGCTATCGTCTGTGAGTGTATTGACTTCGACTTCCTGATTTCCAATACCCGAGCGTACTTCCGCCACACCATCCACGTAATGAATAGTATCCTGCATAAACGTACCGGAAAAAACAGAAACTACATGGTGCCATTCGCCATCATTTACAGGCGTTGTTGCGATGATGTAGCTGCCTTGGATTTCGGTGCGGGGTGCACCCACAACACCATTTCCAGCATTGTCATTGAAACGTACATGCCATTTTTGTCCATCAGGCGATGCAGCCGTTCCCCAACCTACGGCGCCCATATTCCCGCTTGAGGTGGTCAAACACCAGTAACTCACAGAACGAGGGGCATTTCCGGAAAGCCCTTTGTATCCCGTGGTGGTTAAATCTGATGAACCATCAAAGAACATCCCGTTTCCTATTTTACCGCCACCAAGCATCGGTGAACCGGCTAAGACATCGGCATTCCTATTTTTACCTGAAATATCAATCGCTTGACTCCCATTAAACTCATCAAATGGGAAATATGCCTCCAGGTCACTCGTGATGTCTTGGCCAAACGCTGCTATACCAAGACCCAGACACAATACTGTAATCAAGCTTCTTTTCATTAAAATTCCCCCTTCAAGAATGTGGTTTAAATAGACCGATCGGATCGGTCAAGTAATTATTTTTTACAGATATAATAAATGTAAAGCCATATGGGCATTCTTAAAAACGTTCTGTTGCTCCCCCTTTTTTAGCTATTTGAAATAACTGGTATCTCGAATGTGATATCTTCCTCACACCAGACCTCATGGGATGACCTGTTTAAAACATAAGGCTATCCCTCTGGCTTATCTCTGAATAAACAAGAATATTTATTTGAATCGATACCTTCCCAACGCTAAAAGATTCAATAATCAAAAGGTTTTTTATTTATCTATCGATATTTCAACACAATTTAAATCATATTTCAATAGAGACCAAACATTTTTTTTATTTTTTTTCGATAGATGAGGTGAAATGGGAGAGTGCATTTAAGGGGATGAAATAGCGCATTCAGATGGATAAAAATAATATTGGACGAAAATAGTTATATAAATATATAACTTATCCCTGTTTATCAATACACTATTTTCCATTTTATCAATAAAAGAGGGGGAGGTGTAAGCCGGATTCTGTCGAGAGTGGCCATTAATCTGGGGCCGGTG
>CAZFER010000166.1:0-3524 GCA_964517495.1 uncultured bacterium
GCCTCGGCATAAGCCTGGATGGCGGTGAAAAGAAATAGTGTTGTGAAGATGTGTTTCATTTTGGATTCCTCCTTAAATATGTTTATTTACTCAAAAATCCGCCAGTATTTGATTTGGACGGGGGGGCGGTCCTCTGGCGGAACGATAGCGGAGACGGCTTGGTTGTTTCCCGGATTAAAATCAGGGGTTGAACCCAAATAGCCCAGGCTTGCTCTTAAATTGATCCCACCTGCGTTGATTTCCTCCTCTGAAAGGGCATAAAAGATCGATACATCCTGTGAACTACCGGCTTGTAATTCCTCGATAATGTATCTTTCCAACTCAAGGCTATTCTCTGTTCCTTTTGTGATTACCAGTTCCATGCTTGCGGCTGAAACAACGCCGGAATTGCTGACCGTCGCGGTGATGCTCCATGTTGTCCCACCAACGTGTTCCGCTTTAAACGATGAGATTTCAGGATCGGGCAGCACGGTCAGAATGGCGGCCTGGTTGTCGTGAGGATTTTGTTCAGAGGCTGCTGATTCGCTATTAACGGTCGCCACCACCCGATGGCTTCCCTGATAGGGAGGAATCTGCCATTCCACCTCGGCCATGTCAGTAGCTCCCGGAAGCAACGGACCAGCGATGGTTTGAGGTTCACCAATCGGTTGCCCGTCTGCTGCTGGATCACCGTCATGGAAAGCAACAGAGATGTTGGTTTCGGCTAAATCACCGTTGTTATGGATAATGGCCTGTATTTTTACTGTTGATGCAGGCGCAGGATTATCCGTTGATAAGTGTATGTCAGCGGCTGATATACGGAGGTCGTGGCCGAAGGTATGGCGCATACCATATAAATCACGCTGGATAATTTCCGGGATATTTGTCTGGGTGATTATCGTGCCATCAGAATCCATCACCTCTTTGGTGACATATTCAATGGTGGCCTTGTTATATGCCAGCATCAAATCACCATCCTGGAGAAAAGTTCCATTAACGGAATATTCCTGGGAGGCATCTTGAGTTAGGGGAGCAACGGTTCCCCAACTATTGAAATGAGGGTCAAAATAGGTACTGTATAAATCAATTTTATCTTCCTGATTATCCGACCAGACCAGCGCCAGCTTTCCTTCCGGCTCAGATACCAGGGTCAGATCACCAACAACACCGGGATGCTGGGCGGGTAAAACAGGGAGGGCGGCGCTCATATTCAGGTTTAAGGTATTGAAGAGAACACCATCCCGCTGCCAAATCAAGAGAATGCGATCCTGAGTATCCACCGCCAGGCGTGGGGTATCATCAGGGATTTGGTTATTGGTTAATTGAACAGGATCAGTCCATGTGCCATCTGTAAGTTGATAGAAGAACAATTCCACATCATGACGTGTTAATGAATCACCATCGGTATCCCGGCTGATCACGAGGTACGTGTTTAGACTATTGGAATCCAGACTGTAGGACATCAAGCCTGTTAAATCAGAATCGATGATATTTGGCGATGTCCAGTCTGAACCGTTCCAGATCGAGTAATGGATTATATCCGGGGAAGATTCGGTACCGATCACTTCCCCATCGCTGTTGGATACCCAGGTTAATAACACATTGCCGTTTGCCTGCATGGTTAGTTGAGGCAATTTGTCATATGATTCGTTGGTCGTGATAAAGGATGGTTCAGACCATTCTTGATTGACCGGATCATACGTTGAATAGGCAATCTCCATCCGTTTGGTCAAGTCGGCACTGTTTTCGATTTGAGTTAAAGTGGTATTTGCCCGTTCCCATACAGCAAGCAGTTTTCCACTGCCATCCACGATGATTCTTGGGCGAAAATCGCTTAATGAATCATCCGCAAGGAACTGAGGCGTGCTCCATTGAGAGCCATCGAAAAAACTGTATTGAATCTCCGTCCGGTTAAGGTTGTCGTCATTGGGGTCATCAGCCACCCATACGTTCACGACCTCTTTTCCATAGGTTGCGATAGCCGGTTGTGAATATGGGAAGACATTTTTCTGGATGGGGAATTCTACGCTTTGATCCGATTCGCCAGGAGGTGATACGCTCGAACGTTGAAAACCACCTTGGTTTTGATAATTGTGATTGGCCACAAATTCAGCGTAGGAGGGATCATTTAAATAATCTCGATCAAGGATCCCCATTTTAAAAGGTTTATCCTCACGAGGAACCAAAGCCCAAACACGCTTGCCTTTGTTTTCGATCAGTTCCCATTCCCATTCGAGAAAATCTCTTTCATAAGTAACAAAGAGCAGGACTGCTTTTAAACCGCCAGTAAGGCGCAATGAGAGTTCACGAATGGCTTCTGAGGGAGTATTCGCTGGAAGCTCACCAATGAGCCGCACGCCTCCTTGTAAATAACCTTCTACCGAGGCTATATCTGATACGCCTGCGCCGATGGAACCGCGAACCGCAGGGTACATGGTAAGTGTTCCGGATAATTCAAGTTGCTGTTGATAAAGCATATCCAACCGAACCGCCAGTTCTTCCAATCGCGCTTCGCCACGGGCAAAGAAGGGGATGGGAATAGGAGGGATAGCGAAATAATAAGGCGGGCTTTTCGCATATGCGGGTTCATCCAAACCCACTTCAACATACCCTCCATTGATTTCCCAACCTTCGCCATCCACATATTGGAAATATCCACCGAAATTAAAACTGGTTTGTAACTTAACCTTAGCCAAATCAACGCTTTTCTTGATTTTCTTTAAGGCGGCAAAATCCACGCCAATTTCACCGGCTCCTGAACTGGATAATTCACCGGAGATTTCTTGGGTGAGATCAACAAAACGAATGGGACTATCGCCCACAATGGGAATATCTTTCGGGATTTTGTCCTTATCAATGGAAATCGAGGGCGCAACAGGGAGCACAGTGACTTTGTAAACATAATCATCATTCCCTTTTGGGTAAAACCAGTAGAAGGGAAGCCAGGCTGGTGGGGGAACCACTTCAATCCCCGCATCAAAAGGATCAGAAGAAACACCATCGGAATTGGTGGCGATCACTTTAAGGCGGTCATAATTACCAAAGTCATTCTTGATATTCAACTTATAGTTTAGGTTCGATGTTGTCCAATTGCCTTTGGAGGTTTGGAACTGAAGCTGACCGGGTGAACCATTCCAATGTACATCGGCCTTGAAACTGATATCTCTGTTGGTTCCACTTAAAAAATAGGATGTACGGCTGGAATCTGTAAATTTCGAATGAACCTTGGTGATAACCGGTGTGTTGTTTCCTGTTTGAGGTGCCAATGACAGCTGTTTTTGTAGGGTAGAAGAGGATGGCACCCGGATTTGCCTGGACGTTGGGAAATAACCCTCTGCTTCAACTGAAAGGGATAAAATTCCCGCCGATAAGCCTGTAAAAGAGACCACACCGTTCGAATTGGTATATTCAATCTCTGCATTGGCCTGAACCATAACCCCCTCAAGCGCTTTACCTGTATCTTTATCGCTTACAGTGAGGGAAAGCGTCGATAATTGCCGTGGTTGAGAGGCCTGGGTATCGACCGTGAATAGATTGGAATAGGC
>CAZFER010000167.1:0-3516 GCA_964517495.1 uncultured bacterium
TGGATTCAGGATGTCACTCAGGAAATTAATCAAGTTGCTGATGAATTCATTAAATTTGCTTCTAAAAATAATGTATCTAATTTTAATACACAACTTTCCGCCGGTTCTCACCTTGTTGCAACTATAAAACAAAATATAATCCTGAAAGAATCTGAACTCGCTGAAAAATTAGAAACGTTTGACGAAACATCTGATGCTGTTCTTCCCATCAAAGCCCATATCAAGGATCTTAAAGATAAATTAGAGAATTTAATGACGGGTAATGATGAAACATATCCTCCAATAAAAGATTACGAATCTCTTAAAATAAAAGTTCAAGATTTCGAGAACCGTTTAAGCATCCTTCGTAATCGCTTGGAGTTGTTTAACAAGCAATTAGCCGCGGCTCAAATTGAAACACAACGGCAAACCCGTTCAATAATGATGTTAGACGAACCTTTCACCGAACCTGTAGGAAAAGGAACCATCAAATTTACAATTCTGACTTTTATTGGATTGTTTTTCTTACTTTGTATAGCCACAATCCTTAAAAGCTATGTTCAAAAATTGCGAACTATGATTTCTTAAATATAGAGATTAAATTACATTACCACGAAAAAGATTCTTTAAATCTTTAGATATAACACAGGAAGAATATAAATACGGATGGAAGGAAACATAAATGCGTAATTCGTTTATTTTAGGTTCTTTATTATTGATTCTAATCAATATTTTAATTTTGGGGATAACACCTATACATGCCCAAGAAACAGTTACAAAAAGCCAGCTGAATCTTGATCCTAAAGAGCGGCAGATTGCATCCGAACTTGATCAAAGAATCAGGAGGCTCGATCTGGACAAAGATGTCGAGGTATTTGGTTCCTCATTTTTCAAAATATACGACGCTACATCCTCCTCGCAATTTTCAAGTTCCCTTATAATTCCTCCTTCATACAGGTTGGGAATTGGCGATAGTTTAATCGTTAAAATTCGTGGTATACAAGATGAGGATATCGTGACCAAAGTATCGAATCATGGAACGGTATCTCTTCCCAAAGTAGAACCGCTTTACATTTTGAACAAAACACTAAATGAAGCAGAAGAATTAATCAGAGAAAAGTTACTGAAAGAATTTAAAAATGTAAATATTCTGGTCGATATAAATGGAGTTCGCAGCTTCAATGTTTCGATTACCGGTGAAGTGAAAAATCCTGGGAGTTATTTAGTCACAGGTCTCCATAAGCTTGTAGACTTAATGTATTTGTGTGGTGGTCCCACATCAAATGGTTCGTATAGAGTGGTTAATGTTTATCATTCTTCTATGAATGGTGAGAACGAAAATCCTGATAACTCGACAACAAATAAAGATGTAATTGATTTATACGATATATTTTTACATGGAAATGAGAAATCAAATCTGTTTTTACAAACGGGTGATCGTGTGGTCGTCCCGACTGTCCAGCGTACTGTCTCTATGATAGGACAAGTTAAACGACCTGCTCGCTATGAATTCACAGAAGAACTCACCCTCGAACAGTTAGTCGAGCTGAGTGGTGGATTTATGCCTGGTGCATACACAAAGCGAATTCAAATACGCCGTTTAACTCAGGATGGATTTCCAACAACATCAGAGGTCGATTTTAGTACAGAATCAGGAAAAACATTTAACATTCAAGATGGTGATGAAGTTTATGTATTTGATAGTTTGGATGTTTTACGCGGTTTTGTTTCAATCAAAGGGAATGTGTGGTACCCAGGCGATTATACGCTTACTGAAAATATGAAACTAAGTGATTTAATTAATAACGCTGGTTCATGCCTTCCTGGAACTTATCGTAACCGAGTCGATATTTTACGTTTTATTTCATCCAATCAGCGCAAGACTATCCAAGTTCCCCTGGAAGAAAATTATCTCCCTGCAGATAAGAATGATTTAATTCTCGAGGAATGGGATATTGTCAAGGTATACGAGGAAACAGATGTTATACCCTTAAAAATTGCCACCATTGAAGGAGCGATTGATAATCCCGGCAATTATCCAATTCGAGAAGATATGAAAGTCCTTGATCTCGTAATTGAAGCAGGTGGGCTTACCCACTATGCGAATACCAGACGAGCTGAAATGCTTCGAATAAATAATGAAGGTCAAACCATCAAACTTGAAATAGATCTTGAAAAAATAAATAGCGATCCAAATGCAACAGAAAATATTCCTTTAATGAAGGATGATAAGTTGATCATTTTAGAGCGGGAAGACATGTATGCTCTGAACACAGCAATGGTTACAGGTGAAATCAAAAAACCCGGTTCATATCAGATCGCACAAGGTGAAAAATTAAACAATTTTATTTTAAAAGCAGGGGGATTGAAAGAGGATGCCTATCCTGCGAAGGCTGAATTGTTCCGCGTGGATGACGAAGGGAATCTGACTCATCAGATGATAAATTTAACCAAGGCGTTAAATGATCCCTTAAGTGAGGACAATATTGTAATACAAGACAATGATCGATTGAACATACTAACTACAAACCCCCTTGACGCCGGTTGGCATGCTTCAATCGCTGGTGAAGTTAAAAATGCAAGCACATATCCTATTGTTCAAGGAACCCGCATTAAAGATTTATTAATGAAAGCAGGAGGATTGACACAAAATGCTTATTCTGTGACCGCGGAATTAAGCCGGTATGAAAACTCAAATGTTGTGAAAATCTCTCAAATTGATTTATGGGATATTCTTAAAAATCCTGATTCCAAAGCAAATCTTCTTCTCAAAGATCTTGACCATTTGCGTATATTTAAAGATCCATCTAAAACGCAGACCATTACTGTTAATATCAATGGTCAAGTCCATCTACCAGGTTCGTTTACTTTAACAGAAGAAACTAAATTGAGTCAATTACTTGATAGGGCGGGTGGGTTGCGAGAGAAAGGTTATTTGAAGGGATTGGTACTTGTAAGAAATTCTCTTCAGCAGAAGGAGGATACGTTGATAAACAATTTACAACAATCCCAGGAAAGAGAATTATTACGTCTGCAAAGTACACTAGCGGAGGGAGCGGTTACGAATGAGGAAAAACAACTTCAACTTAAAATTTTGGAAATGCGTAAGCGCATTATAGCACTAACTGAAAACCGCTATATTAAAGGACGTTTAATATTTGATCCAGAAAATGATGATCCAATCCTGGAAGATGGCGACAGTATCACCATTCCTCCCACACCAAATTCTATAACAATTCTTGGATCAGTATATGCCTCAGGTTCGATCATATACAATGAAAAGATGACATACAATGAATGCCTAAACAAGGTCGGAGGAATGACACCATACGCAGATGAAAATCAAACCTATATCATTGAACCAACAGGGTATATAAATCGCTCAATTGATGACTCGTCTATTATTTTACCTGGGAGTGTGATTGTCGTGCCGCCGAAATTGGAGGCTGAACTATTAGCAGGAGAAAATGATTAGGAAGGATTTAGTGGTGAGAAAAATGATTGGGAGTGCTTGGGATAATTTTGGCTAAGTTCTAA
>CAZFER010000168.1:0-3358 GCA_964517495.1 uncultured bacterium
GCCACCGATTTTTGTCGGTGGAAATGTTGGATTTTCATCCGCACAAGCTCGAGTACGGAATGCTTCAATGGGGCCACCGATTTTTGTCGGTGGAAATTACAAATAATTCATCTAATTGGAATACTGCATATGATGCTTCAATGGGGCCACCGATTTTTGTCGGTGGAAATAAGAATACCGTCAAATCCTGGAAGCCAATGGCTTTATAGCTTCAATGGGGCCACCGATTTTTGTCGGTGGAAATAGCCCCCGTTTGGAGGCTTTGATTTTGTTGGGGTTACAGGCTGCTTTTCGAGAGGGTCCCATATTTTGACATTGCGTTATAGTTATCATAATTGTAATTATACACTTAAGTTCTGAATTATCAAGGATCGAGCGCCCCCTGGGGCTACAGCACAGCATTCGCTCTCGCAGTGATAAACTAAAAAAAATTGGCACACGGCTTTTCCCCTCTTTTGTTATACTATAATAGCACAACGTTCTGAAGGCAAGTAAGGTTTGCCCAAAGCTTCCACATTTTCTTCTTTTTCGCCTCCAGCCGGTCCTAATGGAAAAATCAGGACCTGATCGGCATCGTGTTGCAAGAGAGAGTCAAGTTTTGTCAACATTTGTTGCTTTTCTTTGCCTGATAGTTCGCAGCGGAAAACGGAATATTGCAAATGATCGCCAAAGCCGCGCATGGTTTGGAAGACTTTTTTAAGGCGTTTGTCGTTGCATATGTCATAGGTCACCAGGTATAAGGTTCTCATGGTTATCTCGCTAATTAAAGGTTCGGCTGGCGGGCTAGGATGCCCGCCCTCCGTTGGCGGGAAAGGATGCCGCCCTCCCTTGGCGGGCAGGATGCCCGCCCTTCTGGGGGGCTCATGGTTACCTCGTTACGAATTCTGGTGGTTCGGATATTTCACCCATCAGGTATCGTGCCAGCAGGCGTGCCTGGACCTCGAGCACTCGGCGATAACTTATGCGGTAATTGAATACCGGATGGGTGATCAGGGTATCCATACGACGTTCATAGGCAGAAATAAAACGTTTACGGCCTTCCGAGTTCAGGGCGAAGGCATGGCCTCGCTGAACAAAATAATAGGGGGTGATGATCCCGTTGTTGATACAGGTTAACACCACCGAATCGGCGATTAGTGGGCGGAACGGTTCCATCATATCGAGCGCCAGAGCCGGGCGGCCATAGCGGGGTTGGTGATAAAAGCCCAGATATGGGTCCATGCCCACGATCCATAAAATCAAGGTCCAATCTTTTACCAGCATTGTATAGGCGAAAGAGAGCAGGGCATTGATTGGATCGCGCGGCGGGCGGCGGTTGCGAGTGTTAAAATCAAAGTGAAAGCTTTCGTCAGGATGATCGTTGACTTTGAACATGGAACTAAAATGTTGAAAGTAAATGCGTGCGGCGTTGCCTTCCAGGCCCAGCAGGGTTCCGAGGTTGTTTGCCTTGTCGATCTGGCTATCGACATGGTGCAGTTCATCCAGGGCACCGTTGAGGTCCTGCTTGCTGTTGCGGCGCAAGAAGGTTCGGCAATTGAGGATTTTGTTGCGCACAAACCGTTTGGCCAAATCAAGGCAGGCGTTTGGAGAATCGGCGGTGCGATACTGGCGCTGGCGCAGGCCGATGTTTTTATGCGGCAGTCCGCTTGACATTCCTAAAAACCATCCTCCATAACTAAAATAAACAAGGGGGATGTGGCGCTTGAGAAATTCCTGCACGGCTTGGGTGGAAATCTGGGCTGAGCCGAAGAGGCACACGTGAGAGAGTTCAATCAGCCGGGCTTCGGCGATGGTGGTGCGCTGATAGGTGACTTTGACGGTTTCCGCCTGTTTGCGCACATAGGCGCCCTGATCCTGAACATAGAGCGGGATGGCGTCATCACGGGCGGGGATCAAGCGGCGAACCGTGTCAATTTGGGCTGGCTGGTTGGGGTGTTCGGAGGTGTGAATGGTTTCATCGGGGAGGCAAATACCGACCAGCGAGCAGTTCGGACATTTGGGGCTGTCCTGCAGGGGAGGGGGTTTTTCGCTGTGGGCGCAAAGCGTTTTGAGTTGGGCGATCAGCTCGAGGGTGCGCTCGGCCAATTCGTCGGAAATGGTGATGGTCACCCGCCGGTGAGAGCTGGCATAGTAGATGATCCCTGTCCGACAGAGATAGCCGTTCTCGCGGAGGATCATCGCCTGGGCGCAGACTTGCACACGTTCGGGTTCCCAGGCACCTTCTTCAATATCGGGGACCTTTCCGCGTTTGTATTCGATGGGGATCATGCAGCTGTTGTCGTTTTCGAGCAAATCCATCTTGGCGATCAGACCCAGTTCGGGTGCGGACATTTCAACCGAGCGGGCTTTGACTTGGAGTTCCTCATCTTTTTCGAGTTTGTCAGAATCAGGCACATCGCCTGATTTATGGTCCACCCGACGATGGAGGTGGGTTCCCTCGAGGGTAAACACGTTATCGTCCCATTCCTGCTCGATCCACTCAAGAAAGCAGAGTCGCGGGCAATAGGTGAACTCGTTGAGCATTCGCACAGGAATCAAATCAGGAGACGCAAGATCGGACGGGCTAGCGGAAAGGGTACTCTGAACCATAAGCACGGCTCCTTCAAACCGCTCTGCAATGAGTCAGGCGGTGAGAATGTTCCCACAACCCGATTTATAAACAACCACAGACGAAAGACGATATACAATTATTATTTCACTGGTAGAAATAGGCCCATGCCGAAGTGGGCTGAATGGCCTAAGACAATCGGGCCTGATACCTCTTCTGGAAAAGTAATCTTAAAACTCCCAGAATGACGATGGCCACCATCATCATTGCGCTTTCTTTTTCGAAAGCGTTTGAATTGAATGGGTCGAAGCGGTGCACCTTGCGCATTCGTACACCATTCTGAAGGATCAATACGAAAAACCCGATTTTCATCACAAACTAAGTCGATTTCGACTTGTTCAATATCTATTTCATCATGTAAATCTTGCCGAGCAAGAAATCGGTTCAATTCTTCTTTCAACACTTGTTTTACAAAAAGTGCGTGGTCGGCATGAAGTTCTTGTGGGTCACGCTTTTTCCCCTTTTTCTTAAGATGGCGAGTAACAATAAACGGTGTGGCCGAGACCCAGGTTTTGGATGGTTTAATGGGGAGCGGGGTAAAATCAGCTAAGTTCAACTTACCCAAACCTAAGAGCAGCACACGCAATTTATGTTGTTCATCACCATGTTTCAATTCATTCAATTTGTCCAGTGCTTGCAGTTCACCACGAGTAAAACCGTTTTGGGTGACGATGGTAAGATGGTCGAGACGACCGTCACCGTCCTCATCGCTGGGAAGATAATAGGCATGGCCGTGCCCTTCAAGGGGAT
>CAZFER010000169.1:0-3142 GCA_964517495.1 uncultured bacterium
ACGCACGTCGTTTTGCATGCGGGTTCAAGGCCGGCGTCGATTCGGTGAACACAAAATGTGCATTTTTCCATTTTGTTTGTTTCCTCGTTGAAACGCGGCGCCCCATAAGGACAAACAAATGCGCAATTCTTGCAACCTACGCATGTTTCATGATCCAGTAACACGACTCCATCGCTTTGTCGTTTTGAGATCGCTTGAACTGGACATGCTTTCATGCATGCAGGTTGTATGCAATGATTGCATGCGGTAGTGATAAATTCGCGTCTGACATTTGGAAAAACACCACTTTCTCTAAAAACCACCGTCCGGTAATCCACGCCAATCGGTGTGTTCAATTCGGATTTACATGCAACGGTGCATGAGTGGCAACCGATACATTTATTTAAGTCAATTTTCCAGCCTCGTTGAGCCATGATAATGCCTCCCTTATAATTTCACCACTTCGACGTTGGTATTTGAAAACGAGCAACTGCCTCCAATTTTGTCTTGCAGCGTGACATTGGAGTGTACAGGATCAGATCGCATGATAGGATTGGCTGCAATTCCTGCGGCACGAGATTTTTCAAAACTGCTGTTCACTCCACCAATTTTATGGGGTTTTGAGAACATTTCCCAATGGCCAAAACTATGAGCCACAGCCACAACGCCTGGCCTGATTGTTTCAGTCACATAGGCGCGTCCCGGAGTTCCATCAGGAGAGGTGGCCGATTTCACGTTGACTACATCGCCCGTTCTGATTCCACGAGCTGTGGCATCCGCTGTATGCATTTCAACAAAGTTTTCAGGTTGCAGAGAAACGAGCCATGGATTATTGATTGTTCTTGCCATGGAGTGCCATGCCTGTTTATAGGTGATGAGTGTAAGCGGAAAACCATCATCGTGAATGGGGCGATCTAAATGGTCTTTGATTGGTTCATATCGTGGTAAACCGTCAAAGTATTTACCAGTCATGGAATCTCGTGTAGTCGCCATGACTTCAGAGAAAAAGAAGAGTTGGCTATTAAAACGATGTGCCAAGCGTCCATCGTTTAAATATTTGCCTTCGGGGCTTTCAAACCGACCTCCACGCGCCAAGACATAATTGATTTTTTCGTCCAAGGTTGCTCCCGGAACGCCACCGTCTTCCAAGGCGATATTTCCGATTAACTGGCGGTGCCAATCCCAAGCATGATGGATATGGATCGGCGAGCCATCATCTGCTACCGATGCATTATCGCCAACACCGGGAAGATTCATGTATTTTCCTAAAGCGATATGAATATCTTCCATGGTTTTTGTTTCAGGAAGGAAGGGAATATATTCGCCAGTTTCTCGGTTAAAATTACCGACCACAGGTTGTCGCACACCACTGATTTGCATAATCATGGCGGAGCCAACATGGGGTGTGCTCCAGCGTTCCAAGTAAGTAGAATCCGGCAGGATGTAGTCAGAGAATACGGTTGTTTCACCCATTTCAATGTCGATATTGACGATGAGGGGAATTTTTGATTCATCTTTAAGAACACGAGCGGTAGTTTCTTTTGCTGCTGGTGTACTATAGGCAATATCGTTCCAGTAAAGAATTAACGCGCCGACGGGATAGGGATATTGGTCGTCAATGCTTGGAATAATCTCTTGATAATTGAAATTAAAAGCAAAGGGGAACCAAGGTCGTTTGGCTGGATATTTTGCCCCATCCGGCTTGGAGGCGTATTCAGAAGACTCTTCATATTTTTTTTTGACGCGGGTTATCATTATCCCGCTATCTTTCACCCCATTGGTGACATTGGCTGGGCTAAATATATTACCAGGTTTGCCCCCCATTTCATGCCAATGGCTGCCGCCAAACGATTGCCCGCCTTGCCAGTCGATATTGCCAACTAACATGTTTAACGCAATGATTGACAAACCGTTGTAGGTTCCATTCGTATGTTGAACCGCTCCTCTATAGTGTTCGGCGTTTGACCGTTTCCCGTGTGCGGCATATTCTGCTGCGACCTCAATGAGAAGTTGCGATTCGATACCGGCTATGGATGCGTATTCTTCCATCGATTTTTCCATCGTGCGATCTCGATACCGTTCCAGTGATGTTTTACAGGGAATTCCGTTTACGGTCACAACGCCCGGGAACAAATCCGCAGTATCGACACGAGTTGAACTTTGGGCTTGACCATTGCTCCACACAATGAAATCATCCGCCTCACCGATTCCTGCATCTGAACCGCGAAGATATCCTCCACCCTCTTCCAATTTAATCAGATGAGTTGCATCGGTAAACGTAGGTTCGTTATTTGGATTTGTTGCTTCCCCATGAGGACGAGATAGATACGCCGTATTAATTTTGTTATTTTCGAAAAGGTACCGGGCGATTCCCAATGCAATTGCTGCATCTGTGCCAGGCTTAAGAGGAACCCATATATCCGCTTTTGAAGCGGCGATGTTAAACCTGGGATCAACGACAATTAACTTTCCACCTCTTTCCTTGAATCGCATTAATTTTCTCGACTGGGCCACAAAGGGGAAATTAGCGGCGCAGGGATCCGTGCCAAAGAAGATGATACATTCTGCATTTTCAAAGTCGGTGCTGCTCTTGGTTTTGCCTTTGATCCCGATACTATTTCCTGTCATCATTGCATAGGCAACGTGGTGACTGGTTTCACAAATACTGGTATGATCATGGCGTTTATTGACCGTTCCGTAGCAATTTCCCCAAAAGCGGTCTGTAAATTCCTTTTGACCGTGTTCATTCCGCCCGCCAGAGAATACGACTTTGTTAGCGATTGGTCCCAATTCAGGAGCGTTTGGATCGATCGGGGTATGCAAATCTCTCAATTCCAACAATTTATCTCCAATTTCTTGTATCGCCTGATCCCAACTGATTGGCTCCCACTCACCACTGCCGCGTGGGCCCATTCTCTTCAGGGGTTGTTTGATTCGGTGAGGATCATACAAAACCTGAACGCCCGATTGCCCTTTGGCGCATGCGCGTCCCGGTTGTAGCCTGGCTATATCAGGATCCGTATCATAGGGGAGCCATTCTTCCAATGTGTTTGGATGATAGGGGTTGCCTTCCACTTTTGTCAAAATCCCATCGACAACCTTGCAGCGAATGCCGCAAGCGCTGTGACAGGCAAGGCATACGCTATATTTGATTTCAACATCG
>CAZFER010000170.1:0-2981 GCA_964517495.1 uncultured bacterium
AAGGATCAGATTTCATCATCCAACTGTACAACAGGATTGAAAAGACCAAAGAACGGATACTAACCTCATACTTATTCGTCTGGATATTCAAAATTTATGTTTCATTAATCCATGTAAAATACTAACCGACGTGTTGCCATCCCCATAGAGGTTGGGAGTGTATTCAGGAAAAGTATTAATATTTAATGCGTTTACCAATCCATCTTTTACAATATCTTCATCAGTAAGATTCAACAACCGATTCCAGCCAATTTCGACCAATTCCACCCACTCCGTCTCGCTCCGAAGGGTGATACAAGGTACTTTATAAAAATAGGCCTCTTTTTGCACTCCCCCAGAGTCCGTAATAATGACTTTTGCATTTTTTTCCAATTTCACCATATCCAAATAACCAACCGGTGGAATCAGGTATAGTTTATCAGCAAGCCGTTCCATCAATTGTTCTCGTTCAAGAGCACTTTTCGTTCTTGGATGCAGTGGCAATACAACTGGAATCTTTTCTGCCAACGATTCGAAACCGCGGAAGATTGTTTGAAGGCGATACGAATCATCCGTATTTTCCGCCCGGTGAATGGTTGCCAAAACAAACGATTTGGGATGGAGATTTAATTCCTCCAAAATACCACTCCCCTCTTCCGCTTTCTTACTAAAATATATTGAAGCTTCATACATCACATCCCCAACACGATGGATTTTTTTCTCTGCGATCCCCTCATTTTTCAGGTTTTCATCAGCCGTCGCCGTAGGAGTAAAAAGCATATCAGAAACATGATCAGTAAGCACTCGATTGATCTCTTCCGGCATGAGTTTGTTGAACGATCGAAGCCCCGCTTCAACATGGGCGAGTGGAATGTGAAGTTTCGAAGCTGCTAATGCTCCTGCCAATGTGGAATTTGTATCCCCATAAACCAACACCCAAGCCGGTTTTTCTTTTAGCAAAATCTCTTCTATAGCCGCCAGCATCCGCCCGGTCTGTGCCCCATGATGTTTTTCAACAATCCCTAAGTTATAATCGGGCCTGGGAATATCCAGTGTATCAAAAAAAACTTGAGACATATTTTCATCATAATGCTGACCGGTATGAACCAGGATTTCTTTAACATTTCCCGTCACTTGAATTGTTCTTGAGACCACCGATGCTTTTATAAATTGAGGACGAGCCCCAATAACAGAAATAATATTCAGCATATCACACCCTCAATCAGCTGGATTAAATGGTTTGGAATTTTGGTTAAAATTGGCTCGCTTACCTCTTATTAACGAGAAACAGTTGATTTTCAGACAAATGGTATTTTAACGAGCATCGAGGGCAGGTTATATCGCTTTCACCCTTTGGTAAAATCTCACCGCATTCACAAGCCCATCCCACCTGCCGTGCGGGAACACCCACCATTAAAGCATAATCCGGAACATCTTTGGTAATGACCGCACCCGCCCCAATGAACGCATGCCTGCCAACGATTGTTCCACATACGATAGTGGCATTGGCTCCTATGGATGCCCCTTCTTTCACTAATGTTCTTATATAATGATCTTCTCCTCGCTGAGGATACTTACAGCGGGGATCCTTGATATTGGTAAACACCATCGAGGGGCCGCAAAACACATAGTCTTCCAATTCCACGCCTTCATAGATGGAGACATTATTTTGAACTTTAACGTTATTCCCAATCACCACATTGTTCCCGACATTCACATTCTGCCCGAACGAACATTTTTGCCCGATTTTCACGTTCGATTGAATATGGGAAAAGTGCCAAATTTTTGTCCCTTCACCAATCTCAACATTCTTATCAACATAACTGCTTGGATGAACAAAGAAATTCTTTTGAACCGTCTTCTCTACTTCACCCCGGGATTCCTCCAGCAAACTGGTTGTGGCTTGTTCAAGAACCTCCAAAACGTCAACTCCATTTTGTCCATCACAAATCGTTGGTTTTATGTCATCAAGATGATCAATAAAGTATTGAAGTTCCTCCGTAAGAGGCATCTTCTTTTCATACGGAATAATCTCCGTTGCACCTTCGCGTTTTACTGGCTCACCTTGAATCCAGTCGATGCCCTTCTCATAAAACAACAATTCTCTTTCAATAGATGAATCCTCATAGACCAACATACCCTTGGATCCTATCACCACAAATCGGTGTTCCTTAAAGGGATGGAGCCAACTGACAAAAATATGGCCAACGATATTTTGAGGGAATTTCAATATTGTCATGGTCGAATCATGAATCAGGGGTTGAAGAAACGCTCCACCTCGAGATATCACTTCTGTTGGCATTTTCTCGATCAAATATTGAAATATGGCAATATCATGAGGAGCAAAACTCCAAAGTATGTTCTCTTCTTTTCGTACGGTACCTAAATTAAGCCGGTTGCTATAAAGATATTGAAGCCGGCCAATCTTTTCGTTTTGAACCAGTTCTTTTATCTTTTGAATGGCAGGATGAAAAAGTAAAACATGGCCAACCATCAACGGCACATTCAATTGATCAGCCATTTGTTTCAATTCTTTGGCCTCTGCGACTGTTAAAGCCATCGGTTTTTCAATCAAAACAGGCTTTCTCTGCCGAAGAATCTCCTTTCCCACAGAATAATGGGTTTGAGCAGGCGTGGCGACTGTATATCCATCAAACTGGTCCTTAAAGGTCTCATTCAAATTCCCATAAATAGGGATATCACCATATTGGCTTTTTAACTGTTCTTGCTTTTCCTCATCTGCCTCAACAATTCCTCCTAATGCATTCAGCCCTTGAAGTGTTTTAACATGATTTTTTCCCCAACGACCAACCCCTACAACACAAATACGTTTACCCATAATAATCACCTATCTTTTCAATGATATAATCCTGCATGTCTCTGGTTAATTCCGGATAAATGGGAATCGCAACGGTATGTTCAGCGGCATGTTCACTGACAGGAAACGCACCGGCCTGATATCCCAGGGATTTAAAACATTCCTGCAAATGAAAGGGCACCGG
>CAZFER010000171.1:0-2775 GCA_964517495.1 uncultured bacterium
CATCGGTCCAGTCGATGACCTTGCGCTCGTCCACCCAGAGGCGAATGTGAGAGCCTATCTTGGCCAGCGTGATTGCATGGATGTCTTCCGACTTGGTCGGGATGCCTTCCTCACCTTCTTGTACCAAATGAAAACCGGGATTCTTGCGCAGGTTGGTTTGCTGGCGATCGGGATTATGAGCGGCATTGGCGTAGTACGAGGTGTGATAGCAGCGGATTTTACCCTTGGTATATTGTTGGAAATTTCCATCGCGCTTGGGAAGGTCGTCGCTGAAAATGCTTTGATCTTCTAAGCCAGCGGCGGCAAAAAAAACAATGCACAAACCAGCGTCGGTTTCCATGTTTTGCGCATCCCATTGCGCGATGAAACTCTCAGGGAAGCGCTCGGGGCACCAAAATACATGATGCATCGTTTCGTTGGGCGATTGCATATGCATCCACCCGTCCTTGAATGACACCTCGCCCGGCCCTTCCATGATCCAATCTTTCACACTATCCGCATGCTCCATCGAAACTTGGTAAAGCAGTTTCCCCGCAAGTAGTTCTTTCGGGAGATTCGGCGGACTGTCAGCCAAAGCAGATATACCGAATCCCATAAGAATCAAAAACAAAAAAACAGCAGATTTCAGGAAATAATAAAAACATATTTTCCCTGCAACTTTATTTATGTATAAAGAGAAAAACTTATTCATATTCATGCATCTCTTCTTTAAATGGCATACAGAATTAATTACTTTCATAAGAAAAGTAAAATTTGATTTCATTAAAGTAACCATACCGGTTACGGCTTGAAAACAACCGCGGCCCAGCCGCCTTTGCCGGGAGCGTTGAGGGTCACGTTTTTTTCTCCGTTAATGGTTACTTCTTCTTCCCAGTCGCCTTGGTTTACCTTCATCCAGCGTAGTATGAACTCGCCCTGATGATCCTTCAAATTCAATCTCTACTAAACCATTCGGCTGCGTCATAGGCATCGTAGCCGCCAGCCTCGACGTGCCGTTCGTGAAGCCAGTTCTCGATTGCAGTCAGCCCGTTTCCTTTGACCTCAAGTGGCTTATCGGGTAAATCGCTGGGATAGACCCCCGATACCGGTGTGATCAGCGTGGTTTCCGGGATAACGCCACGAGCGTCATTTGTTTTATCGATTACCTCTTCGAGCAATAGTTTATCGAGTTGATTACGGTAGGCGGGCCAGGCGCCGGCATGATTCAAGCAGTGTTCTTTCGCTTGCTCTGCTGGCAAGTGTGTGGAGGTTAACGCGAAAGGCGGTTGGCTAAGCCGTTTGCCAATACCTTCATCAAGAGGCGGGGCCGGATCCCACTTCTGTTGGATGCTTGAACGAAGTTCCGTGTTCTTTGCCGACAGATAATAACCGGGACTGCCCTCATAAATCCCGCTCCGGTCATAATAAGTCAGATGCAGATTGTCCTCTCCATCCCAATAGTGCAAATCCTCTTCTGTATAATGCTCCCGCTGCCGAAGAAGACGGCCTTCGTTCTGCCAGGGATTGCTGCGGCATCCTCCTTCCACATAATTCCCGCTGTAACCGACGATACATTCGAGATGGGTCTGTCCAAGCTCATTTGCATCGCCGGAAAAGTTTAGCATAAAGGGCACGCCGCTGCTGTTGCCGCCGTCGTGATGTCGACCGTAGTTAAACACATAGTTGTTGATGATCAGCCCGCTTGAGCCTGTGCCAAAATGTGGCGAGCGCCGCACCATGGATGTCAGGAGATTGCCGTGATAGAGCATTTTGCGCACGCCCGCACCCGTCATGGGGCCGTATGAGTGGCCGTCTTTGTATCCGAGTTCTGCCGGATCAGCGCCGTTGTGAACCTTCACCACATTTCCATTAAGTGCGCCAGTGATGAAACAACCAATAAAGCCAACTTGCTCTATCCATGTATCTCTAGAGCTATTCGGTTTGACAACTGTCGCCTCATCGCTTGTGCCGTGTACCGAACAATTGCGAACCATAAAACGTTTGTGCGCCGTACCTCGATTGAGCCCCAACCAGAGGATGCCTTCTGCATCGGGCTTTAAATCCGGGGAAATCGGCCCGACCCACGGCTGAACGCGTAAGTGATCGACAACAACATTCGATCCACCAAATCGAAGACCTCCCAGTATGCGCACTCCACGACCGTTATCATCCGGAGCCGGCGGGCAGCTTTGCCCTGCGATCCACAAATTATTGCGGCCAATGTAAAGGGTTTTGTGTACGTTCTTGTTTCCATCGTGGACGTCAAGATCTATAACTCCGTTCACGGCAAACAGTACGAGCCGGGTTACGTCTGACTTCCCGCCGGTGACGGCCGCTTTGAACGAACCTTCGCCGCTTGCCTTGCGGTTCTTTACATAAACAATTTCAAACTCACCATTCGTCTCGTCCAGCATTCTCGACAGGAACGAGTAGACTTTGGGGTTGGACGTATCCTGTGATGAATGTTCCGGGGCAGCAATAGAATAGGTACAGTTGAACAGAATCAGTGCCAATAGAAAAAGCAATGTTCTGGGTGGGATTTCTTTGTTATTGTACATAAACACTTTCTCCTTTATGTTTCACTACTGTCTGCTATGATCAACCAACATTGTCAATCATGCATTAACATGAACCAGCAGTCAACGAACGGGAGCATGACTTTGCCCTCGTTGCCTACTTCTTTCTGTGATTTAAATCGCGGTTTTTTTTGTGTAACGGGAGTAAGCCATTCTCTTATCGGTTTGCAAAGTTAATCTTCAAATACAGGAACTCATTATTGCTTTTGCAAGTTCTGTA
>CAZFER010000172.1:0-2272 GCA_964517495.1 uncultured bacterium
CATTAAAGCAAAACTTTTCCCTAAACCATCCTCAAAAAATGCTTTGGCTTTATTCTTGTCTCCTTCAAATCGGTAAGGAGTAG
The DNA here is from genome assembly GCA_964517495.1 of uncultured bacterium. Classification (GTDB taxonomy): domain Bacteria; phylum Hinthialibacterota; class Hinthialibacteria; order Hinthialibacterales; family Hinthialibacteraceae; genus CAZFER01. The sequence continues at coordinate 84 of CAZFER010000172.1, forward strand.
CAACCAATTCCTGCTTTTTGGGAACCATTAGAGTACTAAAAAGTTCTGGAAAGACATCATTAAGTGATTTTCTCAACCAAACATAAAAAAAATCTGAAAGATCAGCATAGCCAATATTATCATAATAAGGTGGATCAGTTGAAATTAAATCTTTTTTCCAATTAAAGTATTCTGCTGAATCAAACTGTTTAACTTGTCCAAAATTATTACAAGGTATTTTTTGAAGCATTACCTGGCACTGACTTATTCCTGCTAAAAAGTTACCGGATGAATTACTAAAAGGATTCGCCTCAGAGTAATCCCAAACCATTGGTATTGCTTGTCGAGCAAATGTACTCATTATAATGTCTCGTCCTGAATGCCACCCACAAATTGTCGACCAATAATTAGCCCCTTTATCCAATGCAAATGCCAAATAAACCGCCACCGCATCCGCATACGCCTCAGCCCCAGTTCCGCCTTGGTGAAGAGGAACGCCATCATCCTTCATCCCCGCTTTGAGGGCATCGACCTTCACTCGTTCCCGGGCTTCTCCCACTAAATCACTGAAGGTGGTAAGGGCAGTTAATTGGCGTGGGGTGAAGAGACTAGAATAAGTTTTTAAACCATAATTTGGAGTTTTGAAGTCACGTGGATTTGTCGGCAACGGAAAATCGGGTTCAAAATTTGATGTTACATTTTTTGCAATTTGGATATGCCCATTTGTAGAAGATAAATATACTCTATTTCTTTCCCCTTCAGTAACAATAGCCATAAGGCGTTGAGACATTCTTCCTTCTTTGCCTTCAGATCGAATGTGATTAAACTGAACCGGTTCGCCACACACTAAACAACATGAGCCTTGTCTTTTTACAGTCCCTTCAGGTGATTTTCCTTCTCCCGTTTTGACTTCAAAATTAACTGTTTTGTTCTCACTATCAATAATAGGTTCAACCCAAGCCCTGTTGCCTTTCTTTTTAGAGAGTTCAAATGAACGCACCAACGGCATTTGTGCACCACAGGCAGGATTGGGACATTTAACCGTTCGTGCCCATAACCAGGCTATGACGGTAAGTTCTCTTCCTTTATAGCGCATAAGATCAGGCCGTTCGGAAACCATCTCATCGGTAATCTTTACTTTGGGGTAAAGATGGCCTATTCGTTTTTCCGCTTCATCCCGCATCCACTGGCCATAATAACGCACATCCTCCGCTAAGCCATGAGTTCCACGCCAATGGCCCTGAATCAAACGGTCTTCCTGATCGGGATGTACTGGAGAACAATTAGCAAACTTGGGAGGGATTTCAATCAGTGCTTTGGTAATTAAAACCGCCACAGGATTAAGGTCAGAACCATGCGCTTCCAATCCCAATCGCTGGGCTTCAAGAGGAATCGAACCACCCCCACAAAACGGATCAAGAACCGGTGGGGGATTTCCACCGGTTGATTTTAAGATTTCTTCTCGTGCTCGGTTTAAAACTTCTTCATTAGTGGTGTTTTCCCATTTGACCAACTCCTCGATAATGCCAAATAAGCGGTCACGTTCGGCAGTTTGTTCTTCTTCAGTAGGGAATTGCTCGGGATGCTGGGATGGATCGTCCACCAGTGAAGCAAACAACACCGCCCGGCAAGCCGCCAAGGGACGTCTGGCCCACCACAAATGCAACGTACTGGGATGCCCATGCCGAATTGATTTTTCCCGTGCCGATTCTTTATTAATTGCCTCCAAGGGGAGGGCGACTTCGATGAGTTTCTTTTTCATGGTTGTAATTGTTTCTTAAAGTGTTTGATTTTCTTTTCAAACTCATTTAATATTTTTAGTTCAAGTTTAAATTCATCCACAGGTGTATTATTGATGCCTAATACGAAATTCTCTGTCAATTGATAAACCATATCTTTAATAGTATCAGTCATTTTAGTGTATTTCCTCTTAAGCCAATCATTCAGTTCATCAAGTCCTTCAAGAATACTTCGTTCCACATCTCCATACATATTGTCCGCCACATTGTGAACTTTTTCACTTAAAATGTCGATGATTTTGTCTTTTACTCCCTTGCCTTTAAGTTCACTTGATTTCTCATAAGCAGGTTTCATATATTGATGAATTCGTTCTGGAATTTTCTCGTAGATTTGCCTTTGTTTTTCTTTTATTTTTGAACGCATATCTCTAAGAATTTCATCACGCTTTGTGTTAAGAACTTGTTCGAATT
>CAZFER010000173.1:0-2257 GCA_964517495.1 uncultured bacterium
TTTTGAATGGATGCCAGCGGCTCTCCATGGTTCAGGTGTACAAAGTCTGCCACTACAGGAGACAGCGCATGTTATCTGAATATTTAGACAAAGCGATGGAGCAAGCCGTCTATGAGATTATGGAAGAAGATAAACTCTATTGGGGAGAAATCCCTGGCCTCCAGGGAGTCTGGGGGATGCATGAAAATCTGGAGGGATGCCGCCGTGAATTGAGAGAAACGCTTCGCGACTGGATTGCTTTTAGCTTAAAAAAGAATATGCATATTCCCATAATTGCCGGTATTGACTTGAATCAGATCGATCAACCTGTTTTAATTGATAAATTATGTCAAGGCTAACACCGGTATCCTGGCGAGCATTCGTGAAACGGAGGCAAGAGCTCGGATTCGAAGGTCCCTATCCGGGCGGAAATCATCCATTAATGCGACGGGAAGATGTTCGAGTAGCTATTCCCAATCCCCATCGCGATATTAGTGTTGATTTACTTGGAAATCTTCTCTTTCTCCATAATGGGAGGTTAATAAATATGAGTCATACTTTAAATATCTCTAAGTCAGAACTCAAGGAATTGATTCGGGAAACGATGATTACCGTGCTCGATGAGCGAGAGAATTGGCTGGAAGAGGTAGTCACAGATGCGATCCTGGATATGAAGTTGGCATTGGCGATTGAAGAGGGAGATGCCGAAGAATTTGTCCCTGAAGCAGAAATTCTAAACAAATTAAGAGACTAGTCGATGGAATATCTATTTGCTAAAAGATTTAGCAAAGATTTGGATGCCATCAAGCACATTCCTGAAGTAAAAAATCGGCTTTTGGAGTTCATTGATCAATTACACTCTTTTGATCGATTAACCGATCTACCCAATATAAAAAAGATTGAAGGATTCCCAGGATATTACCGAATTAGGATAGGTGATTATCGAATAGGCGTTAAACTAGCCAATGAGACATTGATATTGGTTCGTTTTTTGCATCGAAAAGAAATCTACAGACGGTTTCCCTGAATCAGCTATTCTATATCTATATCATTTACACGATAAACTCAACGAATTCAATCATTCAAAATGAGAGTTCCGAACGCGCCGCTCGCGAAGTGATCAACCTCCCCACCCATCGGAAGACATCGCTGCAAGAGGCGGAGCAGGTAGTGGCGTTTTTGAGGCGATATGGTAAAATCTAAATGATTGAACGAATGAAATTTCTGTACAGAATGAATAAATGCAGTTATCATCAAAGAGATTCTATCTTCAATAGAAATCAATCATTGAGCAGAACATGGAACAACTCACCATACATATTCCTGATGAAATTCCTCAGATGCTGAACCGCACCTCTGAAGAGGTTGGGCGTGATCTTCGTTTGTATGCTGCCTTAATGCTATTCAAAATGGGGAAACTATCATCGGGCGCCGCGGCGGAGTTGGCTGGTTTGCCAAGAGTAATGTTTTATGATATCTGTTCGGAGAACGGGATTCCGGTATCATCCATAGACATTTCCGATCTCCAACAAGAAATCCAAGATGAATAAACCGCCTTTGGTTTGTGATACATCGCTTTTGCTTTATTTAGGACGAATTGGATATGCTGAATTGATTCCTGCTTTTTTTGAACCAGTTTATGTTCCAAATGCGGTAATTCTCGAGTTGGATATGGGGCGCTCATACAGAGAGGATACGATTAACCCGCATCACTTCAATTGGGTCGCTCCAGTGGATGTTCCGGATGAAAGTATCAAAAAGTTACCTCCAAACCACCTTGGAACCGGTGAACGTTCTGTTATTACTTATGCCATACATCACACAGGTTGTTGGGCTGGATTAGACGACGGTCAAGCAAGATCATTGGCAAAATCTTTTGATGTGCGTTGTATTGGTTTGGTTGGGATTTTGTTAAAAGGAAAACGTTATCAACATATTTCTGCTGTGCGAGTTTTGCTGGACAAAGCACGTAATGAGGGATTTTGGCTGACATCAGAAGTGTATACAGAAGCATTGCGTTTAGCCGGAGAACATAATGATAAATAGGAATACTCAGTAAAAGGTTATGTCTCTGTGCAGCATTTTCACAACACCCCCGGCTCCCACCCCCAGGCCGAGCGCGCCGCCCGCGAAACCATCAACCTCCCCACCCACCGCAACATCCCCCTCTCCCAAGCCCAGCGTGTGATGAATTTTCTCCAACGGGTTGGGAAATCGTGCTAAAATAATCGTAGATGAAATCCCAATTTCATGACTTTGAAAGGTCTGCATTTTCATG
>CAZFER010000174.1:0-1944 GCA_964517495.1 uncultured bacterium
GCGCCATGCACCCCACCTCGATCACGTGGCCGGATCGGAATAATTCATCATACCCCGGATAGGCGTCTGCCTGTAAATAGCTTCGCCACCACGAGAATGCAGCAGGACTTATCCCCTTTTCTCGACAAAAGGACACCTGAGTCATCCCACTCGCTTCACATTCCTTCATCACAGCACGACAGTATTTTGAGCGCTCGGTTTCCCTGGGTTTGCTTGTCTTGGTCATGAAACACCTCCATCACCAAGATCCCACAAACTCCAACACAATTCAACACGCGGTTGGTCGGACGATTACAATATATTTTCAAAGAACAATTTCAAGTTATTTGCTTGGACTTTTTTGGGATTAACTTTTTACCAATCCCATATTGAAAAATATTTCATAACTTCTTTCTGAATTTCTAAATGTTCGGGTATTTCAGGATCGAATATATCTTCAGTCAACTGTATTAACACTCCTTCGCAAAATCGTTCTACCTTCCATGCAGGTGCTTTTAGGCAATAATCGATTCCACCAATTGAATTTGATAAGCTTTCATCAAAGTAATGAAGACCTCGGATAATGACTGGTTTGATAAAATCTTTATATTTTCTTTGTCGATCAAAAGATGCAAGATTCGATTCATTTTTTGCTTCCTCTAAATATCCTTCAAAAGGTCTAAATATTTCAATGGTTTTACGTAAATAAGTAAAATCAGGTATATTTTCTTTTCCATGCAAACTTATTGAACAAAAATCAATTTGTTTGACTTCTGGTTGTGTTCCTGTATGAATATTAATTCTAAGTGTACTATTATCTCGTTTCGAAGGGGGAATTGTAAAGAAACTAACATTTACACCAATATCTTTAAAATATTTATTTTTCTTCGATAATTTATTTTCAAATCTAATTTTCATAAATATTGGATTCAATTCAACTGTTTTATCTTCATTATCAAAAAAGTTACGAATGTTTAACGTTTTTTGAATTAATTTCAAAAGACAAACAACTTCATTTTCTCTAAACTTACCTATCGGTCTTAGTCTTAGTCTAAATTCATATTTATTCATCTAAGGTATCACCTCTACCCCTTTAAAATCTCCTATAATTCTATTATATGCTTCTACTTGCTCTTTACCAACTTGCCAAACTACAGGTGCACCATTTGCAGCTTTTATTTGTTTTGGAGCTTTTTCTAGTGCCTCATCAATCCCTTTCCACCATTCATAAAAATGCCCCGTATTGGGATCGATAAATTGAGGCATATATTCTTTGTAATCATATAATATTCCATCTTTAAAGTTATCAAAGTATACCCCATTTAAACGGTATTCCTCAATATATGTTTTACCATTTCTTACATGAATTTGTTTTTGTGCCATAATAGATTGATGCTCTAACCCATGCCATGCTCTTGCAACCTCCACCCATTCACCTTCACAGGCGGGAGTTAATGGCTTCGGCCTTATATCTTCTGGCCCCGTTTGCTTTTTGGGTCCATTAGGAGTATATTTTAAATTTTCTGTTTCCCCAAGAGCTCCTTTAATGTCATCTAAATCTTCCATGACATCGAGAGTTGTTTCAGTAATTCTAAATGGAGAAGTAAATATTCGAAAACCTGGTAAGGCATCTAACGCTGCTATGAATGGTTACTCCATCTTCATCAAATATAGAATTCACCGTGTCTTTTGTATCATTGGCGGTAAAGATAAAACGTGCAATACGTAATTGGGCTAAAAAGTAATAGCTAATGGGATACATCAATTTAAAGTACGCATTACTCGGATGAACCTTGTTTATCTGGATCTAATATCATTGTAAGTCTTATCTCTACTGCACCAGATCCACTAAGACGATCATAAGGGAATTTATTGATTTTTTTTGGATCACATGGTTCTTTTTTTTTAAAATTTAAAGATTTCTCATCATAGAAAATTTTCCATGATTGGCCTGATATTTCATCT
>CAZFER010000175.1:0-1907 GCA_964517495.1 uncultured bacterium
TCATGTCATAAAGCCCCCATGCGTTCGGTAACTTTAGGCCGACTTCCTTGGTGCCAGAAGGACTGTTATTGCCGCTATACCATGCATAATCATCAATCTGTGTTTCATTCGGATCGTCTCCCCAATAAAACCGCGTCTGCGTTCCCGCACGGCAGGCATATTCCCACTCTGCTTCGGTCGGCAAGCGATATCCATTGGCATCCAGGTTGGCCGGCCAATCTCCGTTTTCCGTATAAACCGGTTGCAGGCCTTCTTTTTCGCTCAGGTAATTACTAAACATCGCTGCTCCATACCATGAAACCTCCACCATTGGCTGATCCCATGACTGACTGAATTTATTACCATCCAATGAATAATTTCCACCGCTTCTCGTTAATGGACAATCACTATCATTCCAATCCACACCGGATTCTTTGCCAGTGGCTTTTAAAAAGGCGGCATATTGGCCCACGGTTACCTCATACTTCCCCATATAAAAGCCTTTGGTTAAGGTGACTTGGTGAACAGGTCCTTCGTCACTATCACGGCCTCGTTCATCACTCGGGCTGCCCATCATGAAGGTGCCGGGTTCGAGGTAGACCATCTCGAGTTGAGTGGCACCAAAGGGCAGGTTGGGTAAATCTACAATTATTTCCTTCTCATTGGCAACAGGGGTTGGGGTGGCTTGAGGCGTAGGCGTAAATTCAATAACAGGTGGCAAGGTTCGATTTTCTGACCAATAGTTGATCAGCACCAGTATTTCGTCATCATCAATTTTAAAATTGTGGTTAGTATCAAAAAAATGATAGAGTTCCTGTGGTGCCGGAACAGTAGGGGGTGGAGTAGTTGTGGGAGTTTTTGTAGGAGTTGGTGTTGAAGTGAATGTTTGGGTTACAGTAGGAGTTTGAGTGGGGATCGGTGTAGGTCGATTCGTCGGTGTTTGCGTGTGGGTTGGCGTGGGTGTGTCACACACAGAAGAATAAGCAATTCGAACATCATCAAACTGAGCGACGGTGTCATTCCCCACAAAAACGCCGATAAGCCCACAAGTAAGCGATGCCTCGTGGATAGAAGAAATATACGATCCATTGATATAAACGGAAAAAGAGGAAGAGGCCGCTGATAGTTCGATTTGATTCCAATCATTTGCCCGCATGGAATTGAGGATGGACCATCCACGAATTTCATATTCTACACCATCAACGATTTTGCTGAATTTCCAATGTCCTTCATCAGAAAATGCCAGGATATAACTATTTCCCTCTCGCGATCGAAAAATAACACCAAAGTGCCCTGTATCTGAACTCTGGATGTGCTTTATACTGCACGAAAAGGTGAAATCATCAAAGTTGTGTTCATGATAGGTATTTGTCCAAAGGTTAAATTTATCATCATCTGGATTCAAATCACCCTGACCGGTCCCTTCAAAAATACCACCTTTTACAACCCAATGCGATTTTGGCTGCCAGCCATTCGCAACACCATCATTAAAGTCTTCTGTATAAATACTCGTCTGCTGAAGTTGAAAGTTTCGGACGTGTTCTGGCCGCTCAACCTTGGCCAAAGGCAGGGGAGGTTGGGAGTGTTCAGGTTGACAAGCACGCAAGGTAAGGTGATCAATCTGCTCAGCCGTGGACAAAATGTAAGAAAATAGAAAACAAAATACGGAAAGAATAAAGACAGTCAAGGGTGATAAATGTTTCATGATTACCTCAAAGTTGATAATTTTTTTGCAATCGGATGATGTGAGCCTTATAGTAAGACTCCATTTTAAATTTGTCAACTAAAAATATCAACGGATAGCGTATTGGTGGGTTACGCTTCATCCGCTTGGGCGGATTCCGCTTTTAACCCACCCTACCTTGCTCATGGTGTTTTAACGGTAGGGTGGGTTAAAAGCCGTGTCGTTTACGGCGTAACCCACCAGG
>CAZFER010000176.1:0-1855 GCA_964517495.1 uncultured bacterium
GGTCATTCCATCTATTGATAAGAATCTTGGAATCCAAGCGGAATCACTGATTCAGGCTTCAATTCCAAGATTCTTGGGAGAAGAATACTCATTAATATTTTCTTTTATTAAAGTACGCGACACGATACGTTTTTTCTTTGCCTTTTTCCTCGCCTTTAACAAATAACAGCCAAATTCTGTTGCATTTTTGTGTAGATATGTTTTCACTTTGTAGACAATGTGGTATAAAGTTCGTAAACCTTTGAATATATTGTTATGCCTGTTAATCAATAAACGTTGCCATTCAATACATGCCTGATGGTCGAGAAATAATGTCGCCGTATCCAATGACAAATTTAGAATACTTTAAAACTCCTCAAGGCCAATACAGTCGCTACCAATGGAGAAGAATGCTGGGATACAGTTATTACATTTTTGAAAGAGAGCCCCCTGGACAAGGAACGAATAACGCTAAAAAAGCAGAATTCCAGAAAGAAATCCTGGAGGAGATGAAAAAGTATAACAGGAGAGCATATAGGTCAAAAATAGTTGCTGAAATTCGGCTTGATCCATCCGTGCTGAATCCGCCCCACATCCACACGGCAATGAAAAAATTACTGGACATCTTTGAACAGCCCTTGCCAGAATCAGGCATCAACAGGAAAGGTCTCATCTATCAAAATGACAACCAGATATCTTATCTGTCAGTCCGTTATAATCTCGAAAGTGGGGAGAGAGGGATATTTGCCAAGTTTGCTCCATTCAGACATTTTGTCGAAAACCTAAAGCTGGCGTATGAAATCTTTTCAGGCCGCTACGATGACCACATTGATAGGTATGAGTTCGAGAGGGAAATGGAGGAATTCAGCAAATACCGTGAAGACCACAGTTTTTCAGACGCGATGGAAAACTTAAGAAGGCACGAAGCAGATAGGGAAATCATCGTGAAGCATTTCAGCAAAAAAGCATATAACTCAATGCATTTCATGAGCAAAATGCACGCGCAAGAAGCTCTTCTCAATATGTCCAAACTATCCATAAATGACCTGTATAATGTCTTCACCACGTCCGAGATCTTCCAAAACAATGTACATCTGAAAAAACTGTCAGAAATAATGGCGGGATGGGTAACAGAGTCGCCAATCAGAATGCAGTTCCCAAGTTTGCCGACGAAAGATGGCCAAAGGAATCAATACAAGGAACAGATAAGGAAATACATGATGGGATTCCGGAACCATTATGACATCCTGCAACCGCTCTATATTCCGGTCATCATCGAGGTCATTTATAAGCCGCCAATCGCGTCGGAGGGCTTCTATAAGGACCTCGATAATATCATTAGGGACTTCATTCTGCCCATATTCCATGAAGTATTCAGGCCACCTCCCACCCATGGCTCGGTATTCACTTCAGTGGAATATGAAGACGGTGATCCATTAGAAGGAATGATTAGGGATATTCCTAAATCGGTACCCTATTCGGTGGCCGGATACGAGATTGTCGAGATACCGAGACACTCCGACAATGAAGAAGACGGCTTCTTAATAGTCGGGCTATCTCCAGGATCATATGCGAACAGTTCCCTTTGGTACAGGGTAGACAATATTATCGAGAAATGGGGTAAATGCATAAAGGATAATTAGTAAGATGGCAAGTTCAATCCATTTAGCTATACCACAACCGAGAAAATCAAAAGTAAATTGCATCATAGTATATCGAACTATATACATAACCTTGCTCTTCAGCGGATCGCAAAAGACCGTACCCGCTGAAGAGCCCGTTCAACATCTTTTAACCAAAATTCCGTTCAATAATCAGAAAATTGCGTATTCCGCTGAAATCGGCCACCGATTCCGGAGGAAGCCGGCCGGCTGTT
>CAZFER010000177.1:0-1747 GCA_964517495.1 uncultured bacterium
GATCCGGTATTTCGTTGGGGATGCGGAACCGCGGCAGAAGACTCTCACGGTCTCCATGAAAAGCCACGCCAGCCATGACAACCTGCCCCTGGTGGCCAATTTCCTGGATTGCATCGAGGGAAAAGCCGCCCCGGCCATGCCCCCGGAGCTGGCCGCCAGGCACCTGAAAATCCTCTTCCAGATTGTGGGGGAACGAGATCTGTAGGGAGCCGGAGGCTGCGAACCTGTCACCGGGAGGTTCGCCTGGAAGGCGAAAATATGTACGGCGGAGGGTTGGCATCCCCGCCTTGTTGACGGCCTGAACACCGTCTTGCGGCAATCTGAGACTGCGGCACTCGCCCCAGACTGAGGGGCGCTTAAAATGATGGAAGCGTCCAGCCCAGCGCAGCGCCTGAACAGGGGTTATTGATGGATATGGACGAAAACTGGCGTGGCAGCCGGCGATATATGGCTCAAGAAGGAATCCAAAAGCTCCTCAATCCTCAGCTTGATGCGTCTTCTGAGCAACGTTTTCAGCTTGTTGACGAATTATTGGAACTTGAAGTACAAAATGCAATTAACATCACTTGACAAGACACTACCATATTTTATGGATACTCAAACCAAATTTTAAACCGAAAATCATCAATGTCCACATCGGTATAACTTCCTGAGTAACGTTTCATTTCTGCTATAATACGCACATAGGCTGTCCCAATTGGAATCACATGCTGCTCTCCATGTTGGCGATACCCTCCGCCAGAATTTCTTATCCAACCAGTATCATATGAATAAAGCAATTGATCAAAATCATTGAAGAATTTGAAATGGTATTGATAATATTCGCTGTTACCATTATGTAGCCATGCATCATAGTAAGCAATGCCATAACCAGCATCAATCCATACCTGATACTCTCTCAGAGAAAACTCTCTATAAAAACTTACCGGACTTTGTCCTTCGCTTTCATCGCCACCAGATGTTCCATGCACACAATAGTTGCCAGAATGAGGTTCCTCATTGGTGACATCCACAGTACCGTTTTGTTGAGTCCAACCAGACATATTTCCTGATTCAAATCCGCCATTATTGAGATTTGGTCCCAAATATTCAATAGTAGGCGGTAAAGTAGGCAAAGTGGCTGTCGTCGTTGGTGTTATTGTGGGAGTAGGTTCTAATCTGGACGTATCAAATTGCCAAATTGGACTCTCACTCCGGGCACCGTGCGAATCAATAGCAATCACCCGCCAATAATATACCGTACTTTCCTGTAGAAAACTCTGGTAATAGAAAGGTGCATTAATTGATGTCTCAATTTTAGGAGGTGGACTTGTGGTACCAAAATATATTTCATAAATCAAGGGATCATTGTCAATATCTTGTGTTTCCCAACTGAGCGCAACCCAATCCCTTGGCTGTTCTATAGCATTATTTGGTGGATTAGGATTCCTAGGAACAGAAGGTGGTGTATTTATATTTGACTCTACTTGGAAATGATTATCTTTGACCAATGCAGGAATAAATAGCATCGAAGGTCCTTCAGAAGTCACTGTTATATCAATTAAATCTAAATTTTCTGGTTCAGTTATGCCAAAAATACTGCGAGAGCTTCGATTTGTAATAATTGTCCAAGTTCCCGGAACTGGATGGTGAATAGAATAAATCAAATAAGAATTCTCTTCAATAAAACTCACATCAGGATTCGTTGTTGTTGGGAAGTTAACCCCAAAAGTTGTACTCAAAAATCGGTTTTAAATGTGAATCTAAC
>CAZFER010000178.1:0-1662 GCA_964517495.1 uncultured bacterium
GCAAGTTTCCCGTTAAATCTTGCGATTTACGCGCATATTAGCCGTGAACGGTTACCAATTTGTTTGCCAGCCCTCGACGACAAAACACATACCCCTGATTTCACACTCCAACAATCTGCCCAAATCATTAATAATATAATAAAAAAGAAGGTTTTTATCAACTAAACTTTCGTGGACCACTAGCCGCCATTGCCAGTGACGGCCTTATGATTCGGATTGTCTTCCTCTTGATCGGTACGGCGCGCGTGTAGAAGACAACGCCTACGCCAAGAACGTTATATATATATATATATCACTGGGGACCGCGTGGTTGAGCAAGCGCACCCACAGCCCGATTCGCGGCCCCATTGGTATTCGACCTGATTGCCTTTCCAAACTCTGGCCAAGTTAAGTATTGCGTTTCAAGATTCCGGTTTGCTGTCGAATTGATGTACTTGATTGGCACCGAGTGACGACGGAAGTTCAGAAAGAGATTTAGAAGGTGTATGATGTAACAAAATTTTCGAAAGGAAAGTCAAATTATGTTTCTATATTGGTCATGCATTCTTCAAACTGTTGGAAAGATGGTTACCCTCTTAACAGTGTTGGGAATTGGTGTATTTGCCTTCGCTGAACAAGGCAACCTTATTCAGCCTTATACAGAAAACCCTCACTATCTCGCCTGGGATGGCACGCCTATTTTCGCTTTAGGCGCAACAGGTTACCAAAGTTGGACACCAATTAGTCGCGTAGAAACAGTAGATTTTCATGCACAATTCAACCGGTTGGCGCAAGTGATCAATGAGATTGACAGCCCCCATGTTAAAGGCTTTGTGCGCTGTCTGCCCTATGATCCAAACGGGATACATGATGGTGATATTGGCAAGGTTATTCAGCCCTGGGTCAAAACCGAAGATGGCCGTTACGACTTAACCCGGTTTTCGCCAGAATGGGAAGAACGCCTGCGCGATTACCTGCAAACCGCTTTAGAACACGAATTTGTGGTTTCGCTTGAAGTGTGGGACGACTGGTCGATCACGCGAGGCATTGGCGGGGCTTATGACCCCGGCGAAAACGCTGGTTGGAACGCCCATCCGTTCAATCCGAAAAACAACGTTAATTATGATGAATCCGTGCTGCCGGCAGCCACACGCAAATGCAACGCCCCTTTTTACAGCACCATCCCCGCGAGAGAGAATATCAAACCCGTTCTTGAATTGCAAAAGCACTATGTCGATCATTTGCTGGCCATCGCCGCTGATTATCCCAATGTCATGATCAACGTTTCCAACGAGAGCCGGGCTCATGTTGAATGGAGCCGCTATTGGGCGGAGTATATTCGCGAAGAACGGTCTGTGGAAATGATGATTGGCGAAATGCCATCGACCCGCCGGGATAATGATAATGGACAATGCGACACGGATTTAAGCCCGATAACCCTTGCAACCGATGAGCGATACGATTATGTGGATATTGCCCAAGCGGTTTCTGGGCATGGGCTAGGGTCTCCCCAACAGCAAGCCATCGAGGGAGGAAGACGCATTTTCAAATACCGGCAGGCCATGAATGAGGCCGGGACAATAAAACCGTTGGTCACTTCAAAAGATTACACCCGCACCCCTGATGGCGGCGACATGGTGCTGTGGGGCCGGTTTGTGGGCGGCTGCGCGGCATCGCGTTTTC
>CAZFER010000179.1:0-1602 GCA_964517495.1 uncultured bacterium
ACATTTTTAAGATAAGCACAAAATGGGGTGGCTGGCAATAGCAATTTTCAAAAAAATGCGGTTTGTAATGGACAGTACTAGTCAGAAATTTACCCCAAGAGCCAAAATCCACCTTTTTTACCATTAGATTGGATATCATGTCCCCTTTTTCGCAATACCTCTATATCCTGGATAATTCGCTGCCTGCATTTACCATATTTTTTAGATAAACCAGCACTAGTCCAAAAATGGGGCCGGATTCTGATATCTTCCAGAATATTCAATAAGCGTTTTTCCCGCTCTTCATGTTTGCTGGTATCAGGTTCAATTCCATGCATTCTCTTATATTTTTGATAATGGTTTATCCCATTGTAATGCTTATGAATACCTCCATGGCGTAAACAATCATCCATATTCTTGAGCAATTGTGAAAACACATCCTCTGATTTTTCCATGACATAATCCGTCATACAGTCACGCGTTGTCACTTTTTTATATAGTTCATTACTGGGATAGGCAGTAAGCAGGATAATGGGCATATGAGAATATTCCTTTTTAATCGCTTTGATCAACGTAAGTCCATCCATCCCGGGCATTTTGTAATCGACAATGCAAAGATCAATATACTGTTCCTCCAACATATTCAAGGCTATTCTACCACTGGGAGCATAATGAAATTCATAGTGCTCCAAACCCATCAGTTCGAGCGTGTTGAGGATATCCCGCCGGTCGTCGACAAATAAAACATTGTAAATTTTAGTAGTGGATTCCAAACTACCTGGCATGATTCACTTCCCCCATAAGGTGATATAAGTTACGGGATTCCAACCATTTATGATTAAGCAGGGTAAACGATAACAATATATTAATAACCAATTATTAATTATAACGTATCAGTAGGTATTTTGTCTACACAAAAGATATAAAATTAAATTAAATTTGTGTTGACATTTGCTCACCTGTGGCGGCATTCATTACAACAATCTTTGATTCATGCGCATTTTTATCAAAAAAAGCCGCAGCAATGCGGGTGCCATCATCTGAAATCGCGTAGGAATTTTCTTCCCTCCCCATCAATGATAGGGAAGCTTTGACCACTCCAGCTTTTCTTTCCAGAGGCATCGGCCAACATGGGTCAAACCGGGTGACTCCAGGTGGGTCAGTCTATCGCGGCGGGTGACAAATGGACCGCAGTTCCTGGCGCGGGATTTCAAAGAGTTCATTCGCATCAGTGGCATGACTCACGTCAAGACCTCGCCCTATTATCCGCAAAGCAACGGGAAAATCGAGCGTTGGCATCAGTCCCTGAAATCCGAATGCATTCGCAAGGGAACGCCTCTCTGTTTGGAGGATGCCCGGCGGATTGTGAAGCAATACGTGATTCGATACAACACCGTTCGCCTTCACAGTGCGATTGGCTACATCACCCCGCAGGACAAATTGGAAGGACGAGAAAAAGAAATCTTCGCCGAACGAGATCGCAAATTACAGGAAGCGCGGGAAAAGAGGAGAAAAGTCAGACCTCAAACGACCAGTTCTCTTGACGCGGTGCCATTCGTTTAAGAGGGTAAGCGTATCCGGTGAAACGGAAGCGGGCTCTGCGGGAGCGCAACCCGCCAGGGA
>CAZFER010000180.1:0-1547 GCA_964517495.1 uncultured bacterium
GTTCACTACTCGGGCTGCCCATCATGAAGGTGCCGGGTTCGAGGTAGACCATCTCGAGTTTAGTGGCCCCTGAGGGGAGATTGGAAAGATCGACCGTAATGGTTTCGCCGGGTTGGCCAATGCCTTTCGATTCATACTCTTTAACAAGGGTGGTGAAATATTGATCCCGGTTATTGATGGTTATTTGGGGCTTGGTCTGTTGAATATGCTTAATGAACTGTTGGTTGGATTGGGCTTGTGCATTTAGCTGTTTTAAATCACGTACGACAATAAGGAGCACTGAAGGTTCCACGTCTTTTCCCAGATCTTTAAAACTGGAAAGCATGGATGCGATGTATTTTTCTGTTTCGTTATAAACGGTTAACGTGCTTTGGGTTCGTTTAATATAGGTTTCCAGTTCAGAGATTCTATTTTTTGAAGCATCCAAACGCTCTCCAAAGGAGATGATGACATCTTTATATCGGGCTTCGCCATTATCGGTATGGTTCATTTCCGAGATATTTTCTATTAGTTTGGAATAATACTGCGATGCGTTTTGTTCCAATGAGTTTTTGGCATCATTCAGAGTTTTAAGTTGGTTTTGCAGAGTTTTTCCAAGTTTTTCATTTTCTTTTTGAAAGGTGATCAGTTTTTCCGTGCCGCTTATTGAGGGGATTGGTGTGTTAACAATCGTATTTTCAGTGGTGGGATTTGGTTTGGGTGTCGGTGTGTTTTTTATTTTAAAGCGTTCAATCAAGGCTTCGAAATATTGCTGATCAGCTGCGCTATCGACGCTTTGGGTGGTGGGAACATTCTTTTTAAATTCTTCAAAAAATTGTTGACTGGCCGAGGTGATTTCATCAAGATTTTTGAGCAAATCTTGTGCATCCTTAAGGATCGATTCATCAATGTCGTTGCCAAATTTTTTAAAGGTATCGATGACATTGTTGAGATAATCCAATTTGCTTTTGCAAATCACAATGGTGCTGTTGGTATTTTTAACGAGTATGATGTTTTCCTTCTGTTTCTTTTCCAGCCAATCGTAAAAGCGGCCAAAGGCAACCACCACTTTTTTGATTTCGTTGTATTGGGTGGTTGATTGCTTTAATTCCTTGAGTATTTCAAGGTTCTTCAAAATGGAATGGCGTGTTTGTTCGAGTTGAGTTGGAATGATGGATGCGTTATTTTGCTGAAGTGATCGCAATTGTTCCTGGGCTTCCTGGATTTTCCGTTCGATTTCGCTTTGGAAGTGAGTCAAGCGATCCATGCGGCTGGGTGTGGGGGTTGGCGGTGTGGTTTGGGGAGGCGGTTTTACATCCTCCATTTGATCGCATGAGAGCGATAGGGTAAGAAGACATATGAGCACGATGTGGGTCATAAAGCGCGATGATGGTGGGTGATAGATAGTCATTTATTGTCTCCTTGCCTTGGGTCAAACCGGTTTATTGATATTATACTACAGATTCGCTTTCGGGTTAATTGATTTAGTGTTACTATTCTTCAACCCTCCCCTGCCCCTCCCAGGCTTGGGAGGGGAATGGGGGTACATTCGTTCTGCATATTGAATA